>NZ_CP070973.1:2582989-3228737 GCF_017086405.1 Mycobacterium gordonae | reverse complement strand
CGACAGTGCGGCCATGCTGGCACTCGAGCATGCGCCGGAACTAAAGGTCGCGGGTGTACTGCCGGACGTCATCGCCGAATCGCAACGACAGCACCGGGTCTGGGGTACCGCGTTGGACGCCGCCGCCCGGCCGGCCGCCGTCGCCGAGGCGGTACCGACCGCGGCGATCGGCATCAGCGTGATCGGCGCGGTGGTGGCCGCCCTGGCAATGGCGCCCGCGGCGGCCCCAACAACGCTGGCCGTGCTGATGTTGTTGCCGCTGTCTGCCTTTGAGGCAACGGGCGCTCTGCCGGCCGCAGCGGTTCAGTTGACCAGGTCTCGCGTATCCGCACGTCGTCTACTGGAACTGGCTCCGCCGGTCGCCACATCCGGCGCCGAAAAGGTTTCTCCGGCCGGGCAATCGGGCCGGTTGTCGGCACAGGTAACCGTCGGCCACCCCGGCGGGCGCACTGTAAGCGCCGGGATCGACCTGCCGCCGGGCGCCCGACTGGCGGTGATAGGTCCCAGTGGCTCGGGCAAGACGACACTGCTGATGACCATGGCCGGGCTGCTACCGCCCGTGCGGGGACGGGTGACGCTGGACGGGATCGACCTGCAACGGATCCGGGAAGACGAACTGCGGCGCACGGTCGGCTTCTTCGCCGAGGACGCGCACATCTTCGCCACCACGGTTCGGGACAATCTGCTGGTGGCGCGTGGCGACTGCGACGATGACCAACTCACCGCAGCCCTGATGAGGGTCGGGCTGGGCACCTGGCTGTCCGGCCTGCCCGACGGTCTGTCCACTGTGCTGACCGCTGGGGCACAGGCGGTCTCGGCCGGGCAGCGCAGGCGGCTGTTGTTGGCGCGGGTGCTGCTCTCCCCCGCGTCGATCGTGTTGCTCGACGAGCCCACCGAACACCTCGATGCGGTCGACGCCGACCGAGTATTGCGCGAGTTGCTTTCAGGAGACAGCGAATTGATGCCTGCCACCAGAACTGTCGTGGTGGCAACACATCACCTTCCGGCTGACATCGATTGCGCCGTCACAGGTGTCGCCGGCGCGGCATGAACTCCAGCGACAACAACGCTCCAGCACCCCGCCGAGATTCATGCACAACCCCGGTCGGTGTGTGCGACTTTCGCCGAGACCGGCAGCATCGCCGCCAGTTCGGCGATCGGGATCGAGTGCTCGGCGACGATCCAGGTGAAGATGCCGTTACGCCTGATCACGCCGGGTTTAGTATCGGAACGTGCCAGCAAAACGTTTTGCGGTAGGCGTCGTTGCGATCGCCGCGGTCGCGGCGGCCACCGGAGTGGTCGGCCGCACGCCCTCCTGCCCAGCCTCCGAAGTCGACCCGGTCGTGTTCGCGGCCCCCCTGCCGCTGGATCCGGCAGCCGACTTGCCCACTGCCGGACAGCTATTCGACCTGCTCAACGCGTTGCAGGACGTCAACGTCCCGTTCTCCGACAAGAGTCATCTCGTCGAGGGCGGCATCAGCCCGATGGAGGCCCACCTGGCCGACGCCCGCCTCAAACAGGCTGTGGCGCATGGCGAATTACCGCTAAAGGCCACCGTGACCAATATCCTTTCTACCGGTGCGAATACGGTTTCGGCTGATGTCACGATCTCCGGTCCCAAGCTGAACCCGGTGACCCAGAACCTGACGTTCGTCAACCAGGGCGGCTGGAAAATATCTCGCGCTTCAGCGGTGACGCTGCTGGAGGAGACCGGCGCGGCCAGAAGCTAATCGGGCGCCACCGGGAGATTCGGGCACACGACGCGGTAGTCGATATCCGGAGATACCCACTCTCGCCACTGACGGTGGCTCATATTCGCAGTGATCTTGTCGCACAACAGTTCTGACCACGCGGTGGGCCCCGGCCACACCCGCAGCGTCTGATCCTGGCTGCCCGACGCCACCCGGCGTCCGTCGGAGCTGAACGCAACGCTGGTAACCACCGCGGTGTGACCGGTCAGCGGTGCACCCACCGCCGCACCGGTGCCGGAGTCCCATAACCGAACGGTGTGATCGGCGCTGCCGGAGACGATGTGACGCCCGTCGCGGCTGTAGGCCACCGCGCGCACCACCGCGGTGTGACCCGTCAACGGCGCACCGATCGGGGCGCCCGTGACCGCGTTCCACAGCCGCAGCGTCTTGTCCCAGCTGGCGCTGACGATGCGAGTCCCGTCCGGGCTGAAGGCCACCCCGCGCACCGGCGCGGTATGTCCGGTCAGCGGTCCTCCGACGGGCGCACCGGTCTGCGCATCCCACAGGCGCAGCGTCTTGTCCCAGCCGGCTGAGACGATGCGCCGACCATCCGGACTGAACGCGAGGGCCTCGACAAAACCGGTGTGACCGGTCAGCGGGTTGCCAACCGGGGAGCCGGTAGCGACATCCCACAGCCGCAGCGTCTTGTCGGTGCTGCCGGAGGCGATGTGCCGCCCGTCGGGGCTGAACGCGACGGTAGTAACGGCGCTGGTGTGGCCGGTCAGTGGCGCTCCGATCGGAGCGCCGCTGGCGGCGTCCCACTGGCGAAGCGTGCTGTCATCACCGCCGGAAACGATGCGTGTGCCGTCCGGGCTGAACGCCACACTGCTCACCTTGTTGGTGTGTCCGAGCAGCGGGCCACCGATCGGGGCCCCGCTGCCGGCATCCCACAACCGCAGCGTCCCGTCGATGCTGCCGGAGGCGATACGTCGCCCGTCCGGACTGAACGCCACACTTTCCACGCCGTTGGTATGGCCGGTGACTTCCAGGCCGAGCGGCGCATCGGGCACGGCCTCCCACCAGCGCACCGTGTCGTCGGTGCTGCCGGAGACGATCCGGCGCCCGTCGGGACTGAATTCGACGTCGAAGACGGGATCGCTGTGCCCGGCAAGTGGCGCGCCGATCACGGCACCGGTGGCGGCATCCCACAAGCGCAGCGTGTTGTCGGCGCTGCCGGAAACGATGCGCTGTCCGTCCGGGCTGAAGGACACACTGAGCACTTGATCGGTGTGGCCGGTCAGCGGTGCACCGACCGGTGTGCCGGTGACGGCGTCCCACAACCGCACCGTGCCGTCCCAGCTCGCGGTCGCGATGCGGCGGCCGCCGGCGCCGAACGCCACGTCGACCACGTCGTCGGTGTGGCCGGTCAGCGGCGGTGCGGCAGCGGCCCCGGTCGCCGGGTTCCACAGCCGGGCCGTGTTGTCTGCACTACCGGAAGCGACTCGGCGCCCATCCGGGCTGAACGCCACCGACGTGACCTGGTCGGTGTGGCCGATCATCGGCACGCCGATCGGTGCGCCGGTGCCGGCATCCCACAACCGCACGGTCTTGTCCCAGCTGCCGGACACGATGCGACGACCGTCCGGGCTGACGGCGACGCCGGAGACGGCGTCGGTGTGCCCGGTCAGGGGCGGCCCGATCGGCGCGCCGGTCACGGCGTCCCAGATCCGCACCGTGTCGTCGCGTCCGCCGGAGACGATCCGGTTTCCATCCGGAGTGAACGCCACGCTCGACACGGCTTCGGTGTGGCCGATCAGGGGTCCGCCGACCGGCGCCCCGTTCGCGGCGTCCCACAACCGCAATGTGTTGTCGCTCGCGGACACGATGCGCCGACCGTCTGGGCTGAGCGCCATCACCCCGGAGGACGGAGCCAGCGGGAAGATCTTCAGGGTGCTGCGCCGCGCTGCCAGCGTGTCGAGTACCGAGCCGAGTTCGGTGGCGGGCGCGACCACCGGGGCGGCGAGGATCTGCTGAATCGCCCGCACGTCGCCGCCGGGCGCGATCCCGGCCAGCATCGTCTGCGCCTGCGAGGTCAACTTCAGCGCCACCGCCTGGTCACGCTGATGCAGGGCCTGCTGGCGCTGATGAACCGCTTCGCGTTGCTGGATGACGGCGAAGACCGCGGCGACCACGGCGAGAACCGTCAGCACCGCCATCCCGGCGATCGCGGCGGCGCGCAAGCGGCGAAACCGTTGCCGCTCGCGCAGGTCGTCACTGGCCAATTGGTCTTTGGGTACGCCGTGGATCGGCGCCGCCAGCGCGGTGATCTTCTCCCGCAGTATCGCCGCGTGCGGATTCCAGGGAGCGTTGTCGCTGACGTCGATGAAGAACGGCTCCGCCGGCAGCACGCCCGGTTCGGTCAGCACCGGCAGCGCGGCGTTCGACGATTCCGGATCGAAGCGCTGGTGTTCGGCATCCCAGTGCAGCCGGCCGCCGGCAAGTACCAGCAGCAGCCGGTCGCGGCCTTCGTGCTCGAGCCAGTAGCTGACTTCGCGGTTCACCCAATACGACTCGGCCGCTTTGTCCGACAGCACAGCGACCAGAAAGCGGGACCGATCCAGGGCGTCGGTGATCTTGCCCCACAGATCCGGGCTGACCGTCAGATCCGTGTCGTCACGAAACACCCGCAGTGCCCGAAGCTGACCCAGCCGGCGTCCGATGTGGTGCATACCCTGCTGGATCCCGGCGGCCGCCCGGCGGTCATGGCGCGTGTACGACAGAAACGCGTCGTAGTCGCGCGCGCGTGTCACCGGAGCCGAAGTTGGCGGCACGGGCTATCTGCTCGGTGCGGGGAAGTACTTGAGCACGCCCTCCTGTACGACGGTCGCGACGACCTGTCCGGAGCGATCGAAGAAATGCCCGGTGCCCAATCCGCGCGAGTCGGCAGCGACCGGCGATGAGGTGGAGTACAGCACCCAATCGTCGAAGTCGACCTGGCGATGAAACCAGACCGAGTGATTGGCCGACGCGGCGAAGATTCGGTCGTATCCCCATGACAATCCGTGAGTGGTGATCACCGAGTCCAGCACGGTGGTGTCCGAGGAGTACAGCATCGTCGCGGTGTGCAGCACCGGATCGTTGGGCAGCGCGCCCGATGCCTTGAGCCAAACCCGGTTATGAACAAGGCTTTCGTCCTTGTCGCGCATCACCCAGGACGGGTCGTTGGTGTAGCGCCAGTCGACCGGCTGCAGCGCGTTGACGAAGTGCGGAAGCATCTGCTCGTATCCGCGCAGCAATTCGGCCAGGGGCGGGACGGATTCCGGTTCGGCGACTGCCGGCGGCTCGACACCGTGCTCGAGACCCCGCCCGCCGGACATGTAGGCGATCATCGCCGTGCACAGCAACCTCCCGTCTTGCACGGCGTCGACGCGGCGGTTGGCGAAGCGGCGCTCGTCGCGCAGCCGCACGACGTGGAATTCGATGTCCTTGTGGGTGTCGCCGCCGTTGACGAAATGCACCGACAGCGCGCTCGGCGGCAGATTTCCGCGGACCAGCGTCCGGGTGCTCGCGACGAACGACTGCGCCACCAGCTGGCCACCGAACGTGCGCATCGGGTTCTTGCTGGGGTGCGATCCGACGAATTGGTGGTCGGCGACACGGTTGAGATCCAGCACCGCCAGCAACTCGTCGAAGTCAGACACGCTTCACCCTAATTGCCCGGCTCCTCCCCGTCGGCACCGCGGCCCGCATCGTCACCAGGCTAAACGTCGTCCTCGCCGATGCGGTGCACGTGGATCAGGTTGGTCGAGCCCACCGTTCCCGGAGGTGCCCCGGCCACGATGACCACCAGATCACCGCGCTTATAGCGCCCGAGTTCGAGCAGCGACTTGTCCACCTCTCTGATCATGCCGTCGGTGGACTTCATGTGCGGGACGATGAATGTCTCGGTCCCCCAGGTCATGGCCAGCTGACTGCGTACCTCCGGCAAGTCGGTGAACGCCAGCAAAGGCAACGGGGTGTGCAGGCGGGCCAATCGCCGGACGGTGTCGCCGGACTGGGTGAACGCCACCAGGGCCTTCGCGTCCAGTCGCTCGCCGATGTCACGCGCGGCGTAGGAGATCACTCCCCGCTTGGTGCGCGGCACGTGTGTCAGCGGCGGCGCGGCAGTGGAATTCTCTTCGACCGCACACACGATGCGCGACATCGTCTTGACCGCCTGGAGCGGGTACTTGCCGACGGAGGTTTCGCCGGACAGCATGAGCGCGTCGGCGCCGTCGAGCACGGCGTTGGCGACGTCGGACGCCTCGGCCCTGGTGGGCCTGGAATTCTCGATCATCGAATCCAGCATCTGGGTCGCGACGATAACCGGCTTGGCGTTCTCGCGGGCCATCTGGATGGCCCGCTTCTGCACCAGCGGCACTTCCTCCAGTGGTAGCTCGACTCCGAGGTCACCGCGCGCCACCATCACCGCGTCGAACGCCAGCACGATGGCCTCGAGGTTGTCGATGGCTTCGGGTTTTTCGAGCTTCGCGATCACCGGGACCCGCCGCCCGACCCGGTCCATCACCTCGTGAACCAACTCGACGTCGGAGGGTGACCGCACGAAGGACAGCGCCACCATGTCGACACCCAGCTTGAGCGCGAAGGTCAGATCCTGGATGTCCTTTTCGGACAGCGCAGGGGCGGACACATTCATCCCCGGCAGCGAGATTCCCTTGTTGTTGCTGACCGGACCGCCCTCGACCACCTTGCACAACACGTCGTCGCCCTCGACGCGATCGACGACGAGTCCGACCTTGCCGTCGTCGACGAGCACCCGGTCACCGGGCGTGGCATCTTCGGCCAGCCGCTTGTACGTGGTGGAAACCCGGTCGTGGGAGCCACCGCACTCGGCGACGGTGATGCGGATGGTTTCGCCGTCGGCCCAGTAGGTGGGGCCGCTGGCGAAACGCCCGAGCCTGAGTTTGGGTCCCTGTAGATCGCACAGCACGCCAACGGCGCGGCCGGTGTCGTTGGAAGCACGTCGGACGCGGTTATAGGCGGCTTCGTGATCCGCGTAGTCGCCATGACTGAAGTTCATTCGGGCGACGTCCATTCCGGCTTCTACCAGGTCACGGACTAACTCGTCGGTGGGGGTGGCCGGCCCGAGGGTGCAGACGATCTTTCCGCGTCTAGTCACGACGACAAAGCATAGTCGCGCCCGATTGCATCAGGGTGACTGGAAGGCCCGAGACACGTCGATGCCGCGTTGCTCAAGTGGGCTCCCGGCTTCATGTGCGACGCCGAAAGTGCCGCTCGCGGCGCGAGCCAGCGGGCCCAGCGGGGCCCGATCAGCCGGTCAGGAGGGTCGGCACCAACGGGAAGCCGGGCAGGTTGCGCACCACCGTCCACGCTGCCGCCGCGACCAACAAGGTGATCGTCGTGGGTGTCGGCAACCAGGAACGTCCGCCGAACCGGCGCACCAGGATCCAGACGGCCAGCAGCGGGATCACAACCAGCGCGAACACATTGTCGGTGGCGGCGGCCAACAGGTCACCATGTAGTAGGTCGTGAGTCATCCGAAGGCCACCGCAGGCCGGACAGTTCCAGCCGGTGAGAAATTTGAACGGACACAGCGGGTAAACCGAATCCGGTTTGTGTGGATCACAGACCCCGATGTACGTCAGCGCACCAGTCAGCAGGACAGCCGATCCTGCCGTGACTACCTTGGGCGTTGCCGGGGCGGGCGAGTCAGGTTCCATCGCGCAATGGACGCCCCTGCGGGTCGGTGACCTTGTCGGTCAGGATCAGCACCGCGTCGATGACGCCCCATACCCAGGCTCCGATCCCGCAGGTCACCCAGCCAACCACCAATTGTGCGATACCCAGGCCCACATAACCCGCGTAAATGCGCCCGATGCCGACAAAACCGAAGAGCCCCACCAGTTGCAGCAGACCGGCGACGGTCTTCGACTTGTCCGAATACGGTTGCCCGGTCACGGGATGCCGGCCGAACGGCGCTGACGGGTCGTAGCCAGCTCCATACTGCGGGTATTGCGGGTACGACGGATAGGGGGGCGGAAAAGGCGGCGGCGGATACCCCGCGTCCGGCGGGGAGCCCGACTCGCTGGCGCCGGGCCACGGCTGGTCAGTCACGGGTTCAGCATGCCAGATACCGCGTGTCGCCGCCCTGTCGTCACATCGGCCGCTCTGGCACCGGTCCTGACCCGGTGACACGTCCTGGGACAGGATCTCAGCGGTGGCATCAGTAGCGTTGTAGCGCAATCGAATTCAGGCTTGCGACGAGGTTACGAGCGCTGTCTGCGGAGCCGGAGCCGCCATCGTTGACGTGCTGCGCCGGCGGTCGCCGCCGCAATGTCCGGGGTCGGGCTCGGAGGCGCGGGGGTGTCGTCATCGTCGTTCTCCGGCTCGACGGCCTCGGGTGCGGTGCCGACGGTCTCGGTCTCTGTGACGGTCTCGCTCAATTCGGGTTCGTCGGCCTCGTTCTCGGCGGCAGCCCCGCCGGCTTTCTCGGCTTCGTCGGCTTCGTCGGCCTTGTCGGCGCTGTCGGCGGCGGCCTCGTCGATCTCGGCGGCAGCTTCGCCGGTCTCGCCGGTCCCGTCGGCGGCGGCGCCGGCCTCGTCGGTCTCGGCGGCGTCGTTCTCTTCGGCTTCGTCAGCCTCGTTGGTCTCGTCAGCAGCTCCGTCGACCTCGTCGACTTCCGCGACTTCGTCGGCCACGTCGGCTTCTGCGGTCTCGTCGGCTTCGACGGTCTCGGCGGCTTCCTGGGATCTAACGTCAGGCTGTTCAGCCTCCGGCGCTGCGGCCGCTTCCTCGGCTTCGTCGGCGTCCTCGCTCACTGCCGGGGCGGCACCTAGCAACGGGTGACCACCAGGCTTGGCGGCGGTCGACGGGACCTCACCCGCCGGTTCGACGTCTGCTGCCTCTGCGGGTTCATCAGTAGGCTCGGATTGCACCGTCTCTGCGGCCTCGGGCTCGGCGTCCTCGACCGCCGTTTCGATCGCGTCGATCCCTTGAGGCTCCACCGGTGCTTCTACCTCAACCCCTGCCTCTTCCGGCTCGGCTTCCTCGACCTCGGCCGTCACCGGCTCAGCCGCGGTGGGCTCCGACTCCACTTCGGCCTCTGCGCCCTGGTGCTCGTCGGCCTCGGCAAGATCCGCCGCGACAGGCTCGTCGGCAACCTCGGGTTCAAGATCTACGGCTTCGACATCGGCTTCGTCGGCTTCTTCAGCTTCTTCAGACACTTCAGCCAGTTCGCCGTCTTCTTCGGCAGCAACTTCACCGCCTTCGGCGGCAACTTCGGCGGCAACTTCGGCGGCAACTTCGGATTCGCCGTGTTCGGTCTCGCCAACTTCGGCGGTGTCCCCTTCGACCACCTCGGCCACCGCGGCTTGGGCCTCCGTCACCTCCGGCTCGGACTCCACATCGGAGTCGGCAGCTGAAACCTCCGCCGTCTCCGACTCACCGTCAACAGCAGAAACGGGATCGTGATCAGCGTCGGCTTCATCGGCTTCATCGGCTTCATCGGCTTCATCGCCGTCATCGACTGCTTCGCCGCCAGCGACCGCCATCGGAGCCGCTGCGGTCGCCGCGGCGGCGCCGACACCGGCCAGCTCTTTGTCCGGCTCCGGCTCCGGCTCCGGCTCCAAGACTTCGTCGGCATCGTCGGCCCCACGACCGCGCAGCAGTGCCGGATCCTCACGTCCCTTCGGCGCCAGGATGATGTAGACGACCGCACCGATGAAGACGAACGTCGATGTGAACGTGTTGATCCGAATGCCGGCGATGTGTGTCGCGGTGTCATCGCGCAGCAGTTCCACGCCGAATCGCCCGACGCAGTACAGCGCGACATACGACGCGAACAGTCGCCCGTGGCCAAGAATGAAACGCCGGTCCAGGGCCAGCAGGATGCCGAAAACCAGCAGGTTCCACAGCAACTCGTAGAGGAAAGTGGGCTGCACGACCAGCGCCACCTGCCCCGTCGAGACGCCGTCGAGTGAGTGCACGTCGACGTATCCCGCCGGGTCGCGTCGGTAAAAGATTTCCAGGCCCCACGGCATCGTCGTTTCGCGCCCGTAGAGCTCTTGGTTGAAGTAGTTTCCGAGCCGTCCGATGGCCTGCGCCAACACCACTCCGGGCGCTACCGCATCGATGAACGCGGGCAACGGGACTCCGTGCCGCCTACAGCCGATCCAGGCACCCACGACGCCGAGCGCCACGGCACCCCAGATACCCAGACCGCCGTCCCAGATCCGCAGCGCCGCGCTCAAACCCGCACCGCCCGGACCCCAATAGGTCTGCCAGTCCGTGGCCAGGTGGTAGAGGCGGCCGCCGATCAGACCGAACGGCACCATCCACAGTGCGATGTCGTAGACGACACCCCGCTGGCCGCCGCGGGCCGCCCAGCGCCGGTCCCCGATCATCAGAGCGACGATGATGCCGGTGATGATGAAGAACGCGTAGGCGCGAATGGGCAGCGGTCCCAAGTGCCAGACGCCCCGCGGGGGGCTGGGAAAAGAGGCGAGATACGTCTGGGACATCGCAGCGATCATGCGCAGTCACTCCGGCGCACACCGGCGGCGAGTTCCTCGGTCAAGACCCGCAAGGCGGCTAAACCCTCACCCAAGGCCGAAACCAGTGCGGAACCCACGATCACGCCGTCGGCATACGCGCCGATCTGCGCGGCCTGCTCACCCGAGCGCACCCCAAGGCCGACCCCGACCGGTATGTCAGCCACCGCCTTCACCCTTCGCACCAGTTCCGGTGCGGCCGTCGACACCGCATCGCGCGCCCCCGTCACACCCATCGTCGAAGCTGCGTAAACGAATCCGCGCGAAGCCTCGACAGTGGCCGCCAGCCGTTCGGGCGTCGAAGACGGCGCCACCAGGAAGATGCGATCCAAGCCACGCTCCTCTGACGCCGCAATCCACTGCACCGCCTCGTCGGGAATCAGGTCGGGGGTGATCAGTCCCTGACCTCCGGCCGCTGCCAGGTCGCGGGCGAAGGCACCGATCCCGTAGCGCAGCACCGGATTCCAATAGGTCATCACCACGGCGTGACCACCGGCGGCACTGATCGCCTCGACCGCGGTCAGCGTGTCGCGCACCCGCACTCCCCCACTCAAGGCCCGCTCCGTGGCCCGCTGAATCGTCGGACCGTCCATCCCCGGATCAGAGTAAGGCACACCGACTTCGATGATGTCGCAACCGGATTCCACCAGCGCGGTCATCGCCTGTAGTGATGTCGGCACGTCCGGGTAGCCGGTGGGCAGATAACCGATCAACGCCGCTCGACCGTCAGCGCGACACGAATCGAACAACGGGCCCAGCCTGCTGGCCTCGCTCTGCCGCACCGTCATGACTCGTCCATCAGGCCGAACCACTTGGCGGCGGTCTCCACGTCCTTGTCGCCGCGGCCCGACAGGTTCACCACAATGACCGCGTCCCTTCCGAGTTCGACACCCAGCTTCAGGGCGCCAGCCACCGCGTGCGCGGATTCGATGGCCGGGATGATGCCTTCCGATCGGGACAGCAGACCGAACGCGTCCATCGCCTCGGTGTCGGTGATCGGCTCGTACTGAACGCGTCCCGCGTCTTTGAGCCAGGCGTGCTCCGGGCCAACCCCGGGGTAGTCCAAACCCGCTGAGATGGAGTGTGATTCGACCGTCTGGCCATCTTCGTCCTGCAACAGGTAGGAGAACGAACCCTGGAAAGCACCGGGTGACCCACCGGTGAACGTCGCCGCGTGCCGACCGGTCGCGACACCGTCGCCCGCGGCCTCGTAGCCCACCAACCGCACGCCGGGATCGTCGAGGAACGCGTGGAAGATCCCGATCGCGTTGGATCCGCCACCGACGCAGGCGACCACCGCGTCGGGCAACCTGCCTGCCTGCTGCAGGATCTGTACGCGCGCCTCCATGCCGATGATGCGCTGGAAATCGCGCACCATGGTCGGGAAGGGATGCGGCCCGGCGGCAGTGCCGAAGCAGTAGTAGGTGTTGTCGGCGTTGGTGACCCAGTCCCGGAAAGCCTCGTTGATGGCGTCCTTGAGGGTTCTGGATCCGGTCTCCACCGAGACCACCGTGGCACCGAGCAACCGCATGCGGGCCACATTGAGCGCCTGGCGGGCGGTGTCCACCGCACCCATGTAGATGATGCAGTCCAGACCCATCAGCGCGCAGGCGGTGGCCGTGGCGACGCCGTGTTGGCCCGCGCCCGTCTCGGCGATGACCCGGGTCTTACCCATCCGGCGAGCCAACAGCGCCTGGCCAAGCACATTGTTGATCTTGTGAGAACCGGTGTGGTTCAAGTCTTCTCGCTTGAGAAAGATGCGCGCCTGCCCGGCGTGCCCGCCCAGCCGGGTGGTCTCGTACAACGGTGACGGCCGGCCGGCGTAATGCGTCTGCAGCTTGTCCAGAGTGTCCAGGAAATCCTGGTCGACGCGTTCCTTCTCGTAGGCGACGGTGACTTCCTCGATGACGGCCATCAGCGCTTCCGGGACGTAACGTCCGCCGTAAACGCCGAAATGACCGCCCGCGTCCGGGTCGTAGTGGGTGCGTTCGACGATGGCGGCGCTGGTACGCGGAATATCCGGATTCGACAGGTCTGCCATCACAAAGACTCAGGGCGTGCGCGAGACATCAACGGCTAGCGAGCCGGTTTCGGACAGGATGGGTGGGTTCCGGCGGTAACCAGGTCGGCGACCGCCGCACGGGGGTCACCGCTTTTCACCAGACCCTCGCCGACGAGAACCGCGTCGGCGCCCGCGCCGGCATAGGCCAGCAGGTCACCAGTGTGGCGCACGCCGGACTCGGCGATTCTGATCACCTTGCTGGGTAGCCCGGGGGCGATCCGCGCGAAGCAGTCCCGGTCGACTTCCAGGGTGGTGAGATCGCGGGCATTGACCCCGATTACATTGGCGCCCGCCCTCAGAGCCCGGTCGGCTTCCTCTTCGGTGTGCACCTCGACGAGGGCTGTCATCCCGAGAGACTCCGTCCGGTCGAGCATCGACACCAGCGCCGACTGGTCAAGCGCCGCGACGATGAGCAACAACATGTCGGCGCCGTGCGCCCTGGCCTCGTGGATCTGATAGGGCTGCACCACAAAGTCTTTGCGCAACACCGGGATTGACACCGCGGCCCGCACCGCGTCGAGGTCGTCGAGCGAACCGTTGAAACGTCGCTCCTCGGTCAGCACGCTGATGATCCGGGCGCCGCCATCCTCGTAGGCACGGGCCAGCTTCGCCGGGTCGGCGATCGTGGCCAGCGGACCCTTCGACGGACTGGCGCGCTTCACCTCGGCAATCACGCCGATCCCGGGCTCCCGCAGCGCGGCCATCACGTCGCGAGGCGGCGGGGCGGCAGCTGCGGCGGCCTTGATTTCAGAAAGACTCACCCGGGCTTCGCGCGCGGCAACATCGGCCCGGACTCCCTCAAGAATGGAGTCAAGCACGTTGGCCGGACTCATACCTGCGGTTCCTTCCTTCTGTAACCCACTGTGCGTCTGGGTCACCCCGCGCTCGTCAACCGATTTCGACGGCGTGAGAGAAGGGTAGCGACCGCCACGAATGGGTCCGTCACCGCCCCTCGGTGTCCGGGTCGCGCGGTCGATCGGTAGGGTCGCGACCCTCGTCGAGCGCATCCCAGATCATGCGCTCCGAGAGCTGCGACTGCCCGTCGCGACCCTGCGCCCCATCCTCGATCTGTGTCCCGTCGATCTCCCGCGCCGCCGAGCGACGCGCCCCGGGAGCCAGGTACTTCGTGCTGCCCGGACGGGCGGATCCAGCGACCGACGCCGAGCGCATCAACAACGCCGCGGCGATCAGGGTGCACACCGCGGCCGCCACCGTCACCACCGCCCCGGAGTACTGACGGGTGCTGCCCACCAACGTCGCCACCGGGACATGTGCGAGATCAGCGCCGCGCGCGGCCACATCCGGTACGGCCCAGAGGCTGACGCCCAGATAGCCGACCGCAAAGCTCGCGGCCGCCAGCAACGCCGCCAGGGCGCGCAGCTGCCAGCCACGCACCGCCAGCGCCGCGACCGCGGCGGCCAGGTTCACGATCGCCAGGGGTAGCAGCGCCGTCGACCAGGACGCTCCTGACAGGGCGATCTGCTTCGGCGGCCCCAGCCCGTCGAACGACCGGATGACGACCCAGGTGAACCGCGACGCCCCCCACAGCGCACCGGCCCCGACCACCAGCAGCAGTTGAGCAACACCGGTGATGATCCGGCCGCGGCGCTGGTTTTCAGTCACCGGGCGTGCCCGGGGCCGTCAGCGTCTCTGCCGCGGCGATCGCGTTGAGCACGGCCCGCGCCTTATTCCTCGACTCGTTGTACTCGTAAGGCCCGTTGGAGTCGGCCACGACGCCTCCGCCGGCCTGGACGTAGGCGGTTCCATCACGCATCAGCGCGGTGCGGATGGCGATCGCGAAGTCGGCGTTTCCGGCGAAGTCGAGGTAGCCCACCACGCCGCCGTACAGGCCGCGACGGGTCCTCTCCACCTCCTCAATGAGCTCCATCGCCCGCACCTTGGGAGCCCCCGACAGGGTGCCGGCCGGGAAGCAGGCGGTCACCGCGTCCAGAGCCGTTCTGCCCTCGGCCAGCAGGCCCGTCACCGTGGACACCAGATGCATCACGTGGCTGTAGCGCTCGATGTGGCTGTAGTCCTCGACGCGGACGGTGCCCGGCGTGCAGACCCGGCCCAGGTCGTTGCGGCCGAGGTCCACCAGCATCAGGTGCTCGGCCAGCTCCTTCTGGTCGGCCAGCAGCTCCTTTTCGAGCAGCACGTCCTCTTCTTCGGTTTCCCCCCGCCACCGCGTCCCGGCGATCGGATGCGTCGTCGCCCGTCCGTCCTGCACGGTGACCAGCGCCTCGGGACTGGAGCCGACAATCGAAAAGTCCACTGCGCCTTCGGCATCGGGAATTTGCAGCAGGTACATGTACGGGCTCGGATTGCTCACTCGCAGCATCCGGTAAACATCGATCGGGTCGACGTCGGTGTCCATTTCAAACCGCTGCGACGGCACGACCTGAAATGCCTCACCGGCGGCGATCTGCTCTACCAAGTAGTCGACGATCGCGCCGTACTCCTCGACGGTGCGTTGGGAACGATGCACCGGTTCGGGTTTGCTGAACGTGGATACCGTCGAGGGCAGCGGCTGACCCAGCGCCGCGGTCATCACGTCGAGCCGCGCGACCGCGTCGTCGTAGGCCCAGTCCACCCGCTCGTCGGTGCCGTTCCAGTTGACCGCGTTGGCGATCAGGGTGATGGTGCCCTCGTGGTGGTCAACCGCAGCCACATCGGTGGCCAGGAGCAACAGCATGTCCGGCAGCTTCAGGTCGTCGACAGCAAGCTCGGGTAGACGCTCCAGCCGCCGCACCATGTCGTAGGCGAAGTAGCCGACCATGCCGCCGGACAGCGGCGGCAGCCCCGGCCTTGAATCCTGGGGAGCGGCGGTCGCCAGAACCTCCAACGTGGCGCGCAACGCGTCCAGCGGATCGCCGCCGGCGGGAGCGTCCTTGGGCACCGCGCCCAGCCACACCGCATGGCCGTCTCGCACGCTCAACGCCGTCGGCGCCCCGGCACCGATGAACGACCAGCGTGACCACGACCGGCCGTTTTCGGCCGACTCGAGCAGGAAAGTCCCGGGCCGGCCGGCGGCGAGCTTGCGATACGCCGAGAGCGGAGTTTCGCTGTCGGCCAGAACCTTGCGAGTCACCGGGACTACCCGATGCTCGGCCGCCAACACGCGGAAATCCTTCCGCGTCGTCGTGGCTGCGAGGTTGGCGTGCACCGAACCATCCAATCAGATTGCGGGGCGACCGCCCGCGTAGCGTGGCGACCATGAAAATTGGTGACACCGTGGCCGACTTCGAGCTACCCGATCAGACCGGCGCGCCGCGCAAACTCAGCGACCTGCTGAGCGACGGGCCGGTGGTGCTGTTCTTCTACCCCGCGGCGATGACGCCGGGGTGCACCAAGGAGGCGTGTCACTTCCGCGACCTGGCGTCCGAATTCGCCGCCGTGGGAGCCAACCGGGTCGGCATCAGCACCGACCCCGTGCAGAAGCAGGCGAAGTTCGCCGACACCCAGAACTTCGACTACCCGCTGCTGTCGGACAGCGACGGAAAGGTGGCAACCCAGTTCGGCGTCAAGCGCGGTTTGCTGGGCAAGTTGATGCCGGTCAAGCGCACCACGTTCGTCATCGGCACCGACCGCACCGTGCTCAACGTGATTTCCAGCGAGATCAGCATGGACACTCACGCGGACAAGGCCCTGGAGACGCTGCGCGGCCGCTGAGATCCGGGCACAGCCAGCGAACGAATCCCGATTGATCGAGCTGTTCTGGCTTGAGCACATCCGCTGCTGCACCGCCACCAGCGTGGTTACCGATTCACGGGCTGATCGCCAAAAACAACCAGGCGGCCAGTATGACGAGATGAACCTCGCCCTCGAGGCGCGTCGCCCGGCCTGGCACCACGGTCAGCACACTGACCACCATGGTCAGCGCCAACAGCACCAACTGGGTGGGTCCGAGCCCCAAGAGCAGCGGACCACGGATCCAAATCGAGGCCAGCGCGATGGCAGGGATGGTGAGCCCGATGCTGGCCATCGCCGAACCGTAGGCCAGGTTGAGGCTGATCTGCATACGACCGTGGCGCGCCGCGCGGCCGGCGGCAAGGGTTTCCGGTAGCAGCACCACCAGGGCGATCACCACGCCGACGAACGAATGCGGAAAGCCCGCTGCGGCGACCATCCGCTCGATGATCGGCGATTCCACCTTGGCCAGCCCCACCACGGCCACCAACGCGACGGACAGCACTCCCAGGCTGACCAGCGCCGACTTCGTGCTCGGCGGTGCTGCGTGGTTCTCGTCGTCGACCGCCCCCTTCTGCACCACCGGAAGGAAGAAGTCACGGTGCCGCACCGTCTGGGTGAAGACAAACATCAGGTACAGCGCCAGCGAGGCGACCGCGGCGAAAGCGAGCTGCCCCGGGGAAAACTGCGGACCCGGATGACTTGTGGTGAAGGTCGGCAGCACCAGGCCCAACGTCGCCAGCGTGGCGACGGTGGCCAGCGCCGAGCCGCTGCCGTGGGCGTTGAACCAGGTCACACCGTAACGCCGGGAACTGAGCAGCAGCGACAAGCCGATGATCCCGTTGGTGGTGATCATGACCGCCGCGAACACCGTGTCACGCGCAAGGGTGGCCGCTTTGTCGCCACCCGAGGTCATCAGGGTGACGATCAGCGCCACCTCGATCACAGTCACCGCAACAGCCAGCACCAGCGACCCGAACGGCTCGCCGACCCGGTGCGCCACCAGCTCGGCGTGATGAACCGCCGCCAGCACCGCACCGCCGAGCAACAGGGCCACCACCGCACCAAGCACCAGCCCGATCTCCTGACCCCAGGTGAAAATCAACGCGACAAGCGCGATCAGCGGTGCCGCGACGTTCCAGGAGACACGTTTGACCACCGACCGCTCCTTTCGTCATCACCTTTGCCAGTCCGGTTGCCGCACGCCGAGAAAGCGACTCCGGCTAAACGGTTTGCGCTGCCTTGCTCAGCCGGCCACGGACAAGCCTGAAATCAGATGAGCCGCAACGTCCATCTTCGGCATACCCAGCCCGGTATCGGCGAAACACGTTCTGATACAACCGATTACGTGTACCGGTACCCCAACTGAGGCCACCCCGTCAGCGGATGGCAACCGCACTGGTGTGCACCTGCCAGCGAAATTTGCAGCGCCCCAATTGTACCAGTGCGTTAATTCCGCCTAACTGCGGCTCAGTAGCATGCTTGCATGCCGACCAGCGCAGACCGCGACCCCGGGCAGGGCCTACACGAAGGCGAAAACTTCGCCGGATACACAATCGTGCGGCGGCTCGGTGCCGGCGGAATGGGTGAGGTGTACCTGGCGGAACATCCCCGTCTGCCGCGGCGGGATGCGTTGAAGATCCTCCCGGCAGAGTTCACCTCGAACCAGGAGTTCCGGCAGCGGTTCAACCGCGAGGCCGACCTGGCCGGCAGCCTGTACAACGAGCACATCGTCGGCATCCACGACCGTGGCGAGTACCAGGGGCAGCTGTGGTTGTCGATGGACTACGTGGAAGGAACCGACGCCGCCCGACTGCTGCGCGACCGCTACCCCTCCGGAATGCCGCTGCCAGACGTGATCGACATCATCACGGCCGTCGCCGAAGCACTTGACTACGCCCATTCGAAGGGTCTGCTGCACCGCGATGTGAAACCCGCCAACATCCTGTTGGGCGAAACCGGCCCGCGGCGCCGAATCCTGCTCGCCGATTTCGGGATCGCCCGGGAACTCGGCGAAATCAGCGGCCTGACCGCCACAAACATGATGATGGGCACCACCGCCTACTGCGCGCCCGAGCAGCTGCAGGGTTCCGATCTCGACGGGCGCGCCGATCAGTACGCGCTGGGCTGCGCCGCGTATCAATTGCTGACCGGAAGCGCCCCGTTCCAGCACTCCAACCCCGCGGTGGTGATCACCCAGCACCTGTCGTCCCCCCCGCCGCCGCTCAGCGAGCGTCGACCCGAGCTGGGTTACCTCGATCCCGTCATCGCCAGAGCCCTCGCTAAGGAACGATCCGCGCGTTTTGCGACCTGCTCGGAATTCGCCGCCACACTGGCCGCGCAGCCAGGCACGCTCCAGGCACCCGTCGCCACGGCGCCCATTGAGGCACCCACCCAGGTGATCGCGGCGCCGCCGAAGGCGGCCGGGCGCCGTCGTGCCCCGCTAATCGCCACGCTGATAGCGGTCGCACTGGTGGTGGTGGCCGTGATTCTCGGGGTGGTGGTGATGCGCGGGCATTCCGCCGGACAACAGGCGGCGGACACCTCGAGCGGAGGCAGCAGCCCCTCACCCTCAGCGACCAGCGCGACTCCGCCCGCGCTTAAATTGGCCGATCTGGTGACCGACAATGCAGGAGTGTTGGGGCCGGGCGAACGCCTGCTGGTCGAGCGCGCAGTCCGCAAGCTCTACGACGAACGCGGCACTCGGCTGTGGGTGGTCTACGTCAGCGATTTCGGTGGCGTAAGACCCGCCAAGTGGACCGAAAATGTCATGCGCGCCAACGGTTTCACCGACACAGACGTCCTGCTGGCCATCACCACCGACCGACCGTTCTTCATCTTCCACGTGCCGGCGGCAGTCACGGTAGGCAAGCCCATCGACGTCGAGCAGATCCGCCGAGACCGCATCAGGCCGGACGTGGAGCGGCGCGAATGGACCCGAGCCGCGCTGGCGGCGGCCACCGGGTTGGACGTGCCCGCCAGTTAGCCCTCGGGTTCCAGCAGTACCGCGGCGTCGAAGCAGCTGTGGTCGCCGGTGTGGCAGGCGCCGCCCTCCTGATCGACGGTCAACAGCACGGTGTCGCCGTCGCAGTCCAGGCGCACCGAGTGCACGTGTTGGGTGTGCCCCGAGGTTGCTCCCTTGATCCACTGCTCGCCGCGGGACCGCGAGAAGTAGGTGGCTTCGCGGGTTTCCAGGGTGCGGGCCAGCGCGTCGTCGTCCATCCAGGCGACCATCAGCACATCACCGCTGCCGCGCTCCTGCACCACAGCGGTGAACAATCCGTCGGCATTGCGTTTCAAGCGCGCGGCGATCCTGGGGTCGAGACTCATTTCGCGGTGATCCGCACGGTGATGTCGTTGGCGGCCATGGCGGCCTTCACCTGCCCGATGCTCAGCTCCCGGAAGTGAAACACGCTGGCCGCCAACACCGCATCCGCCCCGGCGTCGACCGCCGGCGCGAAATGCTCGACCGCCCCTGCGCCGCCACTGGCGATCACCGGCACGGTGACCGCCGCACGCACCGCGCGCAGCATCGCCAGATCGAACCCCGCTTTGGTGCCGTCGGCGTCCATCGAGTTCAGCAGGATCTCACCTACGCCCAACTCGGCGCCGCGGGCCGCCCACTGCACCGCGTCGATCCCGGTACCCTGCCGGCCGCCGTGAGTGGTGACTTCCCAACCCGACGGCGTCGGCGCCGATCCCTCCGGCACGGCGCGGGCGTCGACCGACAACACGATGCACTGCGAACCGAATTGCCTTGCCAGTTCCGCCAATAGATCGGGCCGGGCGATGGCGGCGGTGTTGACCGACACCTTGTCCGCTCCGGCGCGCAACAGGGTGTCGACGTCGGCCACGGTGCGCACCCCACCGCCGACGGTGAGCGGGATGAACACCTGCTCGGCGGTGCGGCGCACAACGTCGAGCATGGTGGCTCGCCCGGAGGAGGATGCCGTCACGTCGAGAAACGTCAGCTCGTCGGCGCCCTCGGCGTCGTATGCCGCCGCCAGCTCGACGGGATCACCCGCGTCTCTGAGGTTTTCAAAGTTGACACCCTTGACGACACGGCCATCGTCGACGTCCAGGCAGGGGATCACGCGCACGGCGAGCCCGTCACCGGAATGATGCTGCATCTCAGTAGTCCTCCGGTTGCCCCGTGCTGCGCAGGATTTCGAGGATCTCGCCATGCACACCGGGCGCGGCGGCCAGCGCGGACCGCGACGCCGGCGTCCATCGTTCGCCGGCCAGGTCGGTGACGACGCCGCCGGCGGCGCGGACCAGCACCACTCCGGCGGCGTGATCCCACACGTGGCTACCGAAACTAATTGCGCCACCTAGGATCCCGTCTGCAACATAGGCGAGGTCGAGGCCGGTCGAGCCGTGCATACGCAGCCTCGACGACAGCCGGCTGAGGTTTTCCAGCACCGCCACCCGGTAGCGCCCGGGGAACCGGCCGCGGGAGTCGGCGCTAAACGAGCCGGCGCCGACGAGCGCGTCCGCCAACTCGCCGGACGCCAACTTCGGCTGCGGCTCACCGTTTTTCATCAACAGGCCGCCCGTTACGGCGGTGTACCGCTGGCCGGTGAAGGGCAGCCAGGTCAACCCGGCCACCGGTTCGCCGTCGCGCAGCAGCCCCAGCAGGATCCCCGCCATCGGCGACCCGGCTGCGTAGTTGAATGTGCCGTCGACCGGGTCCAGCACCCAGACCCACGGCGAGTCGACGTCGGCACCGCCGTACTCTTCGCCGTGCACCTCGATACCGGTCGCTGCGACCAGTGCATCGACGACCTGGCGTTCGATGGCGAGGTCGACCTCGGTGGCGAAGTCGTTGCCCTTCTTGCGGACCGCCGAATCGGCGCGGTGGCCGGCCAGAAACGGCTCGACGGCATCGTCGAGAATGTCCGACGCTTGCCGAACCAGCGCATCCAGATCCATGCCGCTACTCCCGCACCGCGGCCAGCGCCTGGGGCAGTGTGAACCGGCCGGCATAGAGCGCCTTGCCCACGATGGCGCCCTCGATCCCGCGGTCGGTCAGGGTTGCGATCGCACGCAGGTCGTCCAGGCTGGACACACCACCGGAGGCGATCACCGGCGCGTCGGTGCGTTCGGCGACCCGGGCCAGCAGGTCGAGGTTGGGACCGCCCAGGGTGCCGTCCTTGGTGACGTCGGTGACGACGTAGCGCGAGCACCCCTCGGCGTTCAGCCGGTCCAGCACCTCCCACAGATCGCCGCCGTCGGTCTCCCAACCACGGCCGCGCAACCGATGTGCGCCATCGACGATTTGGACGTCCAGCCCGACCGCGACCTTGTCGCCGTGCTCGGCGATGGCCCTGGCACACCACTGCGGGTTCTCCAACGCCGCGGTGCCCACATTGACGCGGGCGCAGCCGGTGGCCAATGCGGCCGCCAGGGAATCGTCGTCGCGGATGCCGCCGGACAACTCGACCTGGACATCGAGCTTGCCCACCACTTCGGCCAGCAGTTCGCGGTTGGAGCCGCGGCCGAAGGCGGCGTCCAGGTCGACCAGGTGGATCCAGTCGGTACCGTCGCGCTGCCAGCCCAGGGCGGCGTCCAGCGCCGAGCCGTATTCGGTTTCGCTGCCGGCCTTGCCCTGTACCAGGCGCACCGCACGGCCTTCGACGACGTCGACGGCCGGCAACAGAATCAGCGCCATGCCTACAGCCCCTCAACCCAGTTGTGCAGGATGGCGGCTCCGGCGTCCCCGCTCTTCTCCGGGTGAAACTGGGTGGCGGACAGTGCTCCGTCTTCCACCGCCGCCAGAAACGGCACCTCATGTGTGGCCCACGTCAACATCGCTTCGGGTGAACCTTCCCACCGCTGCGCGGCGTAGGAGTGGACGAAATAGAACCGGGTGTCCGCGCTGAGTCCCCGGAAGAGCACGCTGTCAGGCGCGGCGTCGACCACATTCCACCCCATGTGCGGGATCACCGGCGCGTCCAGCCGAGTCACCGAGCCGGGCCACTGACCGCAGCCGGTGGTCTCGACGCCGAACTCGACGCCGCGTGCGAACAGGATCTGCATGCCCACGCAGACACCCAATACCGGATGCCCCGCGGCGACCCGCTCGGCGATGATCCGTTCGCCGCCGATCTTGCGCAGGCCGGTCATGCACGCCTCGAAGGCACCCACGCCGGGCACCACCAGTCCGTCGGCAGCCAGCGCCGCTGCCGCGTCGGCGGTGACTTCCACGTTCGCGCCGACTCGCTCCAGCGCGCGTTGCGCCGAGCGCAAATTACCGGAGCCGTAGTCCAGAACTACGACGGATTTCCCAGTCACAGAACACCTTTGGTCGACGGCACACCCGATACGCGGGGATCGGGCTCGACGGCCTGGCGCAGCGCGCGGGCCACGGCCTTGTACTGCGCCTCGGTGATGTGGTGCGGGTCGCGTCCGTACAGCACCCGCACGTGCAGCGCGATGCGGGCGTTGGCGGCCAGCGACTCGAACACGTGCCGGTTGATGACGGTGTGATAGGGCACCGAATTTCCGGCGATCGTGGTGTGTTGCAGATGATCCGGTTCTCCGGTGTGCACGCAGTACGGCCGGCCGGACACGTCGACAGCGGCGTGCGCCAGCGTCTCGTCCATCGGGATGAACGCGTCGCCGAACCGGCGGATGCCCTTCTTGTCGCCGAGGGCCTGCCCGAGTGCGGAGCCCAGGGCGATCGCGGTGTCCTCGATCGTGTGGTGCGCCTCGATCTCCACGTCACCCTTGGTGCGCACCATCAGGTCGAAGCTGGCGTGGGAGCCCAGTGCGGTGAGCATGTGGTCGTAGAACGGCACGCCGGTGTCGATGTCCACCTCGCCGGTGCCATCCAGGTCCAGTTCGATGACGATGTCGGATTCTCGGGTGCGACGTTCGATGCGCGCACGCCGTCTTTCGGTTGTCACTGTGCTCCTAATGTCTGGTCGCGACCCGCTTCGCCCGGCTCCGCCGCGCTCGCGATCGCTCCGAATGTCTGGTCGCGACCCGCTTCGCCCGGCTCCGCCGCGCTCGCGATCGCTCCGAATGTCTGGTCGCGACCCGCTTCGCCCGGCTCCGCCGCGCTCGCGATCGCTCCGAATGTCTGGTCGCGACCCGCTTCGCCCGGCTCCGCCGCGCTCGCGATCGCTCCGAATGTCTGGTCGCGACCCGCTTCGCCCGGCTCCGCCGCGCTCGCGATCGCTCCGAATGTCTGGTCGCGACCCGCGCCTACCGGACTGGGGTTGCCCAGATCGGTGGTGGCAATCTGGGCGCTCACCCGCAAGAACGCGTCGTTCTCGTCGTCCATCCCGATGGTGGCGCGCAGATAACCGGGAATGCCGACGTCGCGAATCAGGACGCCGGCTTCCAGGTAATGCTGCCAGGCGGCCGCCGCGTCGGCGAATTCACCGAACAGGACGAAGTTGGCGTCGCTTGGGATGACTCGAAATCCCATGTGTGTCAGTGCCGTTGACACCCGTTCCCGTTCGGCGATCAGGGTGGCGACGCTGCCCAGAGTGTCGTCGGCATGCCGCAACGCCGCCCGCGCCGCCGCCTGCGTGACCGACGACAGATGGTAGGGCAGTCGAACCAGCAGCATGGCCTCCACCAAGGCCGGGGTGGCAACCAGGTAGCCAAGTCGACCGCCGGCGAAGGCGAACGCTTTGCTCATCGTGCGGGTGACGACGAGCTTGGTCGGATATTCCCCGACCAGGGTGATGGCGCTGGGCTGCGACGAGAACTCGCCGTAGGCTTCGTCAACGATCACGATGCCCGGTGCCGCTTCGAGCAGCCGGCGCAGGCCGGACAGCGAGATGCTCTGTCCCGAAGGATTATTCGGGCTGGCGATGAAGACCACGTCGGGCCGGCGGTCCGCCACGGCGGCGACCGCCTGGTCGATGTCCAGGCTGAAGTCGTCGGCGCGGGCGGCTTCGAGCCATTCGGTGCGGGTGCCGTCGGAGATGATGGGGTGCATCGAATAGGACGGCACGAAGCCGATGGCGCTGCGGCCCGGACCGCCGAATGCCTGCAGCAGCTGCTGCAGTATTTCATTGGAACCATTTGCCGCCCAGACGCTTTCGACGGCGACAGGGGTTCCGGTCTGGGCGCTGAGGTAGGCGGCGAGGTCGGTGCGCAGCGCCACCGCGTCCCGGTCGGGGTAGCGATGCAGGTCGGCGGCCGCCTCGCGCACCGAGCGCACGACGTCATCGATCAGCGCCTGGGTCGGCGGGTGCGGGTTCTCGTTGGTGTTCAGCCGCACCGGCACGTCCAGTTGCGGCGCACCGTAGGGCGACTTGCCGCGCAGGTCCTCCCGCAGCGGCAGGTCGTCGAGGGTCGGTGTCCTCACCGCTCGAACCTCCGGCGTACCGCCTCGCCGTGCGAAGGCAGGTCTTCGGCCTTGGCGAGCGTGACGACGTGACCCGAGACGTCTTTGAGGGCGGCCTCGGTGTAGTCGACGACGTGGATACCACGCAGGAAGGTCTGCACCGACAGGCCGCTGGAGTGGCGCGCGCTACCGGCGGTAGGCAGCACGTGGTTGGAGCCTGCGCAGTAGTCGCCGAGGCTTACCGGTGCATACGGTCCCACGAAAATGGCTCCCGCTGAGCGGATCCGGGTCGCAACCTGTGCCGCGTCGACGGTCTGGATCTCCAGGTGTTCGGCGGCGTAGGCATTCACCACCTTCACGGCCGCATCGAGGTCGTCGGTCAAAATGATCTTCGACTGCGGGCCGGACAACGCGGTGGCCACCCGCTCGCGGTGGACAGTGGTCAGGAGCTGGGCGGCGAGTTCGGCGTCCGTAGCGTCCGCCAGCTCTGGGCTGGGAGTGACCAGGACGCTGGCGGCCATCTCGTCGTGTTCGGCCTGGCTGATCAGGTCGGCGGCCACGTGCGCGGGGTCGGCGGTGTGGTCGGCCAGGATCGCGATCTCGGTGGGGCCGGCTTCGGCGTCAATGCCGACCTGGGAACGGCACAGCCGTTTGGCGGCGGTGACGTAGATGTTGCCGGGTCCGGTGATCATGTCGACGGGGACGAGTTCGCTTCCGCCGGTGTCGGTGCCGCCGTATGCCAGCAGGGCCACCGCCTGTGCCCCGCCGACCGCCCAGACTTCGTCGACGCCCAGCAGGTGGGCCGCGGCCAGGATGGTCGGGTGCGGCAGGCCGCCGAATGCCGCCTGGGGCGGGCTGGCCACGACCAGCGAGTCGACACCGGCCGCCTGGGCCGGCACCACGTTCATAACCACGCTGGATGGGTAGACCGCGTTTCCGCCGGGGACGTACAACCCCACCCGCTCCACCGGTACCCAGCGTTCGGTGACGGTGGCTCCCGGGCCCAGGGTGGTTGTGGTGTCGGCACGGCGCTGATCGGCGTGGACGGCGCGGGTCCGTTCGATCATCACCTGTAGGGCTTCCCGCACATCGGCGTCCAGGCCCACCGCGGCCGCCTCGAGCGCGCCCTCGGGCACCCGCACGGCGGCGGGCCGGACACCGTCGAACTCCTCGCCGTAGTTCAAGGCGGCCACCGCCCCACGCTCGGCGACAGCCTCGACGATGGGCCGCACCGTGGGCAGCACGGCTTCCACGTCGACGCCGCCACGCGGCAGTTCAGCGCGCAAGCGCGCAGCCGTCAACTCCACACCCCGCAAGTCGATACGGGACAGCGGCGAGGGCGATGTGGTCACGTCGACCATTGTCCCAGAGCAGCTCAACTCGATATTCGACCGGTACAGTGCGCGGGTAAAAAGGAGCCAGCCATGTCTGCACGGGATCAGCACCCCAACAACGCCCCGGGCGTTCCGATGATCTTCCCGGTGTGGTTCGAGAACATCCAGGTCAAGTACCTCAACCCGGTGTTGAAGCCGATCGCCCGCTTCCTGCCCGGCACCGCGACCATCGAGCACCGCGGCCGCAAGTCGGGTAAGTGCTATCAGACGATCGTGACCACCTATCGCAAGGGCAATGTGTTGGCGATCGCACTGGGTCACGGCAAGACCGACTGGGTCAAGAACGTGGTCGCGGCCGGTGAGGCTGACGTGCACTATGCGCGCCAGACCGTGCACATCACGAACGCCCGGATCTTGCCCGCCGGCACCGACGGTCCGGAGGCGGAGGGTCTGCCCAAGATGGCGCGCACACAACTGCGCCGGATGGCCGTCTTCGTCGGCGATATCGCCTGAGTCCTGTTCGCCGAGCGTGCAATGGCGGCGGAAATTATGCCCGGCGACGCCGCCAGTTCATACTCGGCGCATCTCGTCAGCTCCGGACGAAGACCGTCTTGCCGGTCATCGCGGGCCAGGCTGCCGGCGCGTCCTCCCACGGCACGACGCGGTCGACGGCCGGCGACAGGTCGCAGCCGTCGGCCAGCAACGCCATCACCTGCGGAAGGGCGGCCCGGGCGTTGACCCGACCGGTGACGAACCGTACGCCGCGGGTGTAGAGCGCCAGCAACGCCATCTCGGTCGGCTCGTAGTAGATCCCGGTGTCGGTGCACACGCCGTCGGGCCAGGTCGCGCGTAGCGCGGCGGCCAGCAGCGCCGGGTCGCCCGACGTGTTCACCGTGACGGGATACGGATCCCACTCTTTGGCGGGCTTCGCCCGGTCGTGCACGGTCGCGCCCAACTTTTCGGCGGCCGACAAGCGGTGTGGATCGGTATCGACGTAGTCGACGTAGGCTCCCAGGGCAGCCGCGAAAGCCGCCGCGTACAGCCCGATCGATGCCCTGCCCACCACCAGCACGCGGCGATCCACCGGGTCCATGCGGGCAAGCTCGTCCGCGAATGGCGCAACCGTGCGCCAACCGTCGGGGATGTTGTCCGACAACGACGCGACGGCCACCGGATCGACGCCGTCCGGAACCGGGACGAGCATCGCGTCGGCATAGGGCACCGCTACCAGATCCGACATGAAGCCGCCCCCGTCCAACCCGGCAATGGGCCCCATGCCGTACATCGCCAGCAATGGCAGCGAGCCGCATGATCCGGTGACGCCGCGGCGACATTCGCCGCAAGTGCCGCAGTTGATCTGAAACGGCACGACGACGCGGTCACCCGCTCGCACGCCGGAGACGTCATCGCCGACCGCGACGACCTCGGCCAGCCCCTCGTGTCCGACGGCATACCCCGGCGGCAACGGCAACCGGCCCGCGCAGACGGCGACGTCGAGGTCGCAGCACGCCACCGCCAATGGCCGGACCAGCGCCTCCCCGGGCGCCGAAATCTGCAGGTCGGCGACCTCCCGCCACTCGTAACGGCCGCCGTCGGCGTGAATCAGTTGCCTCATCGCAACATTCTTGAGTGATCACTCAAGTAATGTCAAGACCATGCCGAGACCTGATCGCAGCCGCACCGCGCTCATCGACACCGCCGCCACCCTGTTCCGCCGCCAGGGGTACGCGGCAACGGGCCTGAACCAGATCCTCGAAGAGGCGGGTGTCAAACCGGGCTCGCTCTACCACCACTTCCCGCAGGGCAAACAGCAGCTGGCGGCGGCGGCGGTGACGACGGCCGGTTCAACCATCGAGCAACTGCTCCGCCAGCTGTTGTCCACCGACAGATCGGTGAGCGACATCGTCGAGCGCTGGTTAGACGTGCTGGCGGCCGGCCTGGCGGCTGACCCACGCGACGGCTGTCCGGTCGAGCCGTTGGCCACCGAGGCGGTACACGGCAGTCCGGCGGTGCGCGACGCCGCCGGCCGCGCATTCGCGGCCTGGTGCGCGACGATCACCGGGCGGCTGTGCCGGGACGGCTGGTCCGCGGCGCGTGCCGAGCAGACCGGACTGGTGGTGATATCGCTGATCGAGGGGGCGTTGATCCTGTCCCGCACCAGCGGCGACACGGCCGCACTCGAGGCGGCAAAGGCCGCAACACGCCTGCTCCTGACGGTTTAACGTAATGGCGTGACCGACACCGTTGGCGAATTCCTCCGGGTGATCGACCTGACCGGAGTGTTCGGCAACGCCATTCTGGGGGGACTCGTGGCCCGGGAGATGCACCTGGATCCGATCGGGTTCGCGGCGTTGGCGACGTTGTCCGGGCTGGGCGGCGGTTTGATCCGGGACACCCTGCTACAGCACGGGCCACCGATCGCACTCACCGACTACCTGTACGGGCTGGCCGTTCTCGCCGGCGCCGTCGTCGCCTTCCTCACTCCGGTGCACGACCGCGCATGGGCACTGGTGTTCCCGGTGGTCGATGCCCTGGCCCTAGGTTGCTGGGCAGCCGCCGGCGCCCAGAAGACGTTGCACGTCGGCTTGGGCTGGCTGCCGGCGATTCTGCTGGGCACCATCACCGCGGTGGGCGGCGGCGCACTGCGGGACCTGGCCGTGCGACGGACGCCACTGATCTTCGGCGGCAACACCCTCTATGCGACCTGCGCGGTGACCGCCAGCGTCGTGGCGGTGGCCTTCGACTATGTGGGGCGTGCGTCGGCGGGCATGGTGGTCGCGACGGTGGTCGGTGCCGGTTTCGTCCTGCTGGCCCGCTGGCGCGGCTGGCAACTGTGGACGGGGCTGGATTGGGACTATGACATCCAGCGGTCGCCGGGCAGGCTGCTGCCGCGTATCGCGGTACGCGTCAACAGGAGGCCGGCCCCGCCTCCGGAGCTTTAGCCGTACTCACATGTCCAGGCCGACGTCGAGGACCCGGACCGAGTGGGTCAGCGCCCCCACGGCGAGGTAATCCACCCCGGTCCCCGCATAGGTCTTGGCGGTTTCCAGACCGAGCCCGCCGGAGGATTCCAGCAGCACTTCGGGGGCGCGCGCGTCGCGGCGCTGCACGGCAATCTGCGTCTGCCACACCGGGAAGTTGTCCAGCAGGATCAACTCCGGCTGCTCCGCCAGCACCTCGTCGAGCTGCTCGAGCGAGTCCACTTCCACCTCGCAGGACAGCTCCGGCGCGGCAGCCCGCACCGCTCGGAGCGCCGCCACCACCGACCCCGCGGCAGCCACATGGTTGTCCTTGATCAACGCCGCGTCGCCCAGGCCCAACCGGTGGTTGACGCCGCCGCCGACCCGCACCGCGTACTTCTGCAGCGCCCGCAGCCCCGGCAAGGTCTTGCGGGTGTCGCGGATCTTGGCCCTGGTGCCCTCCACCGCGTCCACCCACGCCGCGGTCACCGTGGCGATGCCGGACAAGTGGCAGACCAGATTCAGCATGGTTCGTTCGGCCGTCAGCAGGCCCCGTGTCTCGGCCCGAACCGTCAACAACGGCTCACCCGGGCCCACCCGCGCGCCGTCTTCCACCCGGTGCAGCACCTGGTAGCCATCGCTGCCGACCACCTCGTCGAGCGCCAGCAAAGCCACGTCCACACCGGCGACAACCCCGGGCTCGCGCGGCACCATCGACGCGTTAGCCAGCGCGTCCGCCGACACCGTAGCCAGCGTGGTGGCGTCCGGTCCGTAGCGCAGGTCCTCGTCCAGGCCGCGCCGAATGGTCGCTATCGCATCAGCGCGCTCTGCGGCATCCAGCTTCATCTGCCAACCCCCGCCAGGGTCTCCACCTCGACCGAGCTGCCGTCGGCAGCCAGCCGCACCAGTGCGCTACGGGCCGGTTCGGTCCCAGTCGACGGATACTCGGCGCGGTGGTGGCAGCCGCGGCTCTCGGCGCGGGCCTGTGCGGCGGCCGTCACGGTGCGAGCGGCCAGAGTCAGAGCGACATCCTCGGCATCCTGACGGCACGTCACGGTGCGGCTGGGCGCGGTACTCAGCATGTCGGCCAACCGGTGCAACCCGTCGGCGTCACGCACCACCGAAGCGTCCCGGCTCATCGCCTGTTGCAGGTCGCCGCGCCGCGGCGCGGTACGCCGGACCGGCTCGGGCATCTTGGCACGCGGGCATCCCGTGGCCACCGCATGCGCGGCCGCGGCCTGTCCGGCCCGTCCGCCGACCACCAGCCCCTCCAGCAGGCTGTTGGAGGCCAGGCGATTGGCGCCGTGCATTCCGGTGCGGGCCACCTCCCCCGCCGCGTACAGACCGGGCAGCTCGGTGTGGCCGTACACATCGGTGACCACACCACCGCAGCTGTAGTGCGCGCCCGGGACGATCGGGATCGGCTGGCGGACCGGGTCGATGCCCGCGGCCCGGCAAGCGGCGGTGACGGTCGGGAATCGCGAGGCGAAGCCCGCGATACCCCGGGCGTCGAGGTACGCGCACATGTCGCCGGTCGCCTTCAACCGATCGTCGATGGCGGCCGCGACCACATCGCGTGGAGCCAGGTCCCCCATTGGATGCACCCCCGCGGTGATCGAATTGCCTTGACTGTCAAGCAGGATTGCGCCCTCGCCGCGGATGGCCTCGGTGATCAGCGGCCGCCGGCCCTGAGCGCCGGGAACGAAGAGCATGGTGGGGTGGAACTGGATGAACTCCAGATCGCTGACCGCCAGACCGGCCCACAACGCCAGCGCGATGCCGTCGCCGGTGGATCCGTTCGGGTTGGTGGTGGCGCTGTAGAGATGACCGAGGCCGCCCGTGGCCAGGATCGCCGACGGTGCGCTGATGATGCCGGCGCCGTCGGGCCGGGACACCAGGACCCCGGTCACGCCCGCGTCGTCGTGCAGGACCTGCAGCGCCACATGGCTGCTGCGGATGTCCAGCGTGCGGGCAGCGCGGTCGAGTGTGCGCTGCACTTCGGCTCCGGTCGCATCGCCCCCGGCGTGCACCACCCGTCGCCGGGAGTGGCCCCCTTCGCGGGTCACGTCCCAGGTGCCGGGTACGGCTTCGTCGAATCGTGCTCCGTCACCGACCAATTGGGTGACGGCGCGGTACCCGTCGGCGACGATCGAGTACACGGCGTCGGGGTCGCAGAGGCCCGCGCCGGCCGCCAGCGTGTCGCCCACGTGGGCGTCGATGGAATCGTCGTTATCGGGCAACACCACCGCGATGCCACCCTGGGCATAGTGGGTCGCGGTGACGCCACGCGTTGCAGCCGCCTTGTTCAGGACGACGACACGCGCCCCGGCACGGTGGGCGGCTAGGCCCGCGGCCAGGCCGGCCACACCCATGCCGATGACGACGACATCGGCATTGTCGCGCCACACCGGACGGGTGCTCATTCGCCACCGCCGGGCTGGCCGATCGCGATCATGCGCTGCACGCTGCGCTTTCCTGCCGCCGCGACGTCCGGATCGACGTGGACCTCGTCGGCGCCTTCCACCAGGCACCGCAACAAGGCGGCGGGGGTGATCATCTTCATGTACTTGCACGAGGCCCGGTCGTTGACCGCTTGGAAGTCGACGTCCGGCGCCGCCCTGCGTAGCTGGTGCAGCATGCCGACCTCGGTGGCCACCAGCACCTTGCGGGCGCGGGTCTGGTGCGCGGCGTCGAGCATCCCGCCGGTGGACAGGATCTTGACCCGCTCGGCCGGGACGGCGCCCTCCCCCGCCAGATAGAGAGCCGAAGTGGCGCAACCACATTCGGGGTGCACGTACAGCTCGGCGTCAGGATTGGCGCGAGCACGCTCGGCGAGCTCGTCGCCGTTGATGCCGGCGTGCACATGGCATTCGCCGGCCCACACGTGCAGGTTCTGCCGGCCGGTCACCCGCCGCACGTGCGCGCCCAGGAACTGGTCCGGGCAGAACAGCACCTCGCGGTCGGGGTCGATGGAGGCGACGACGTCGACGGCGTTCGACGACGTGCAGCAGATGTCGGTGAGTGCCTTGACCTCCGCCGTGGTGTTGACGTAGGAGACGACGACGGCGTCAGGGTGCTCGGCCTTCCACGCACGCAGGTCGTCGGGCGTGATCGAGTCCGCCAGCGAGCATCCGGCCCGCTGGTCGGGAATGAGCACCGTTTTGTCCGGGCTGAGGATCTTGGCGGTCTCGGCCATGAAGTGCACGCCGCAGAACACGATGGTGTCCTCCGGCGCCTCCGCGGCGATCCGCGACAGCGCCAGCGAGTCTCCGACGTGATCGGCGACATCCTGGATAGCCGGCAGCTGGTAGTTGTGGGCCAGCACGGTGGCACCGCGCAAGCGCGCCAGCCGACGTATCTCGGCTGCCCACTGCGCGTCGCCGTCGACTCCGGAGAAGCCGGTGGGCGTTTTGACGATGCGGGCCGACAGCTCGTCGCCAATGGCGCCGACCCCCGGCGCCCGGCCTCGCCGCGCTTGCGATCGCCCCTCGGCGAGCGTGTCCATGCGATTCAAGACCGTCATGGTCGGCTCCTTTCGCACTCAGGAGGTTTTCGACTTACAATCGAAAACATGCCCCATGGTAGCACCGCCCACGAAGTGCTCGCCGTCGTGTTCCAGGTTCGTTTGGTTACCGATGGCCCTCGTACCGGAAAACCGCAGCTGAACGTGTTGTTATGGCAGCGTGCCCAGGATCCGCAACGCGGCGCGTGGTCGCTACCGGGCGGACAGCTGCGCAACGACGAGGACATGACCACCTCGGTGCGTCGCCAACTCGCGGAGAAGGTCGACCTGCGCGAGTTGTCCCATCTGGAGCAGTTGGCGGTGTTCTCCGATCCACAGCGGGTGCCGGGCGTGCGGATGATCGCTTCGACGTTCCTGGGCCTGGTGCCCTTGCCGGCCACTCCCGAACTGCCCTCGGACACCCGTTGGCATCCGGTCAGCGCGCTGCCGCCGATGGCCTTCGACCACGGGACCATGGTGGCCCACGCCCGCACCCGCCTGGTGGCCAAGATGTCCTATACGAATATCGGCTTTGCCCTGGCACCGAAGGAATTCGCATTGTCCACACTGCGCGACATCTATGGTGCGGCGCTGGGTTACCAGGTCGACGCGACCAATCTGCAGCGCGTGCTGGCCCGTAGGAAAGTCATCACAGCCACAGGGACCATCGCCCAGTCCGGCCGCAGCGGCGGCCGCCCGGCCGCGCTGTACCGCTTCACTGACTCCCAATTGCGGGTCACCGACGAATTTGCCGCTCTGAGGCCACCCGGATAGGGCCCACAATGGATTGTGACGAGCGGCACGCGGCGCTGTTTTAGGCGTGTCGATGGTTTGTACAGTAGTTTGTATAAGAGTTGGATAAGGCGAAATAAGATTCTAGTAAGAGGCGCTGGCCGCGATGAGCAGCCGGCGCCGCATTGTGACCAGCCTGACCGCGACCCAGGATCGGCACCGAGGGCGCGACGAGGGCCATGAAGGGAGCCTTGATGGTGGAGCTTGCGAAGCTGGGTGGCGAAACCGGGGCGGACTGGATCGGGCGGCCTCCGCACGAGGAGTTGCAGCGCAAGGTGCGCCCGCTGCTCCCCGCCGACGACCCGTTCTACCAACCTCCCGCCGGCTTCCAGCACGCCGCACCAGGCACCGTGCTGCGTTCCCGCGACGTCGAACTGGCCTTCATGGGGCTCATCCCGCAGTCCAGCAAGGCAACCCAGCTGCTGTACCGGACGACCGACATGAACGGCAATCCCGAGGCGACGGTGACGACGGTTTTGCTGCCAAAGGAAGTCGCACCCGGCAAGACCATGCCGCTGCTGTCCTACCAGTGCGCCATTGACGCAATCTCTTCGCGGTGCTTCCCCTCCTATGCCCTGCGGCGCCGCGCCAAGGCCGTCGGCTCACTGGCCCAGCTGGAACTGCTGCTGATCAGTGCCGCCGTCGCCGAAGGGTGGGCGGTGTCGGTACCTGACCACGAGGGCCTGCACGGGCTGTGGGGCACCCCGTACGAGCCCGGATACCGCGTGCTGGACGGACTGCGGGCCGTGCACAATTCGGAGCGGCTCGCCGTGCCGGCATCCGCGCCGATCGGCCTGTGGGGCTATTCCGGTGGCGGCTTGGCCAGCGCGTGGGCCGCAGAGATGTGCGGCGAGTACGCGCCCGAACTCGACATCGTCGGTGCGGTGCTGGGATCACCCGTCGGCAACTTGGGCAACACCTTCAAGCGACTGAACGGCAGCCTGCTTGCGGGCCTGCCCGCGATGGTCGTGGCGGCACTGACCCACGCCTACCCCGACCTCGACGCGGTGATCAAGGAACACGCCAACGAAGACGGACTGGCCATGCTCGAGAGCATGGAGCGGATGACCACCGCGGAAGCGGTGATCTCGATGGCTAAGAAGAACATGGCCGACTACCTGGACGAGCCGCTGGAGGACATCCTGGCCACCCCCGCGGTGACGCACGTCTTCGACAGCACCACCCTGGGCGTCGCGGTGCCGACACCGCCGGTGCTGATCGTGCAGGCCGTGCACGACTACCTCATCGGCGTCGACGACATCGACGCGCTGGCCGACACGTACTCGGCAGGCGGCGCCGACGTCACCTACCACCGCGACGCGTTCAACGAGCACATGCTGCTGCACCCGCTGTCGTCTCCGATGGCGCTGCGCTGGCTCATCGACCGGTTCGCCGGTCGCCCCATCACCGACCACCTCATCCGGACCACCTGGCCCACCATGTTCAATCCGATGACCTACGCCGGTATGGCACGCCTGGGCGTGATTGCGGCCAAGGTCATCACCGGCCGCAAGATCCACCGGCGTCCGCTCTAGGGGACTGTCGGATTGGCGGGAGCGGGCGGCACCACAGGCGGCCGCGGGTCGACCGGCGGATAGCCGCCCAGGTCGTCGCGCACGGTGCCGGTCGCCGCGAACGCATAGATCAGGGCGGCCGTGGCCGTCGGCGAGAGCAGCGTAGCGGCGATCTGCAGCGGCAGGTGACCGAAGAACACCGGTGGCGCCTGTCTGACGTAGGTCACGTTGTGGTCACCGGAGGCAAGCGCGACCGTGTCGAAGTTCAGCGCACCGTAGCGCAGTAGAACCAGTAGCGCTCCCACGCCCGCGGCGGCCGCGGCGGCTCCGATCAGGCCCAACGTGAGCGCCGCGACCATTTGCGGCCCCCGATGGTCACGCCACTGCCAGACAGCCACGGCGGCCACCACCGCTAGCACGCCGAGCAGACCGAGCAACATGAACGGCGCTACGAAGAAGTTCTGCGATTCGCTGCCCAGGTAGTCGTGCACCCGCTCGCCCTTGCGGCTCACCGCCACCACGGCGTGAATCGGCGGGGCGATCCACGCCCACAGGGCGCCCACCAGGACCCCGCAGGCGCTCAGCACGAGCACCACGGTGACCAGCGCGCGATTGCGGGACGTGCGCGGCCGCCGCTCGACGTTCCCCGGAACTTCCGGAACCGCGGTCACCTCAGTCATCGCTGCGCCTCCAGGTCGGCCGAGTCCACCTGTCCGTGCCGGGAACAGCGCGCCCACCAGCCGTCGGGACGGACCTGCACGATCATCCGGCGCCCGCACTCGGCGCAGAAGCGGGGCGGCTCCAGCCCCAGCTGAGCCGCGGTGGGCGTGACCGTGCCGGCCGGCTCTCCGGTGTAGACGTTGTAGGCACCGGATCCGATCGGAGCCTTGAGGTTTCCCGCCACGCTTCTCTTTCTACGACTTCTACAAGCTCGCGTTGAGCGCCTTGAGCGGCATCTGCAGGTCGTCGAGCAGTTGCAGGTCGGCTTCGGCAGGACGGCCCAGCGTGGTCAGGTAGTTGCCGACGATCACGGCGTTGATGCCGCCAAGAATTCCCTGCTTGGCACCCAGGTCGCCGAGGGTGATCTCGCGGCCACCGGCGAACCGCAGCATGGTCCGCGGCAACGCCAGCCGGAACGCGCCGACCGCTTTGAGCGCTTCGCTGGCCGGCAACACCTCCAGATCGCCGAACGGGGTGCCCGGGCGCGGGTTGAGGAAGTTCAGCGGCACCTCGTGCGGGTCGAGTTCGGCCAGCTCGGCGGCGAATTCCGCGCGCTGCTCCAGCGTCTCGCCCATGCCCAGAATTCCGCCGCAGCACACCTCCATACCCGCCTCGCGCACCATCGACAGGGTTTGCCAGCGCTCTTCCCAGGTGTGCGTGGTGACGACGTTGGTGAAGAACGAACGGGCCGTCTCCAGGTTGTGGTTGTAGCGGTGCACTCCCATGGCCGCCAGTCGCTCGACCTGTTCAGCGTTAAGCATCCCCAGGGAGCACGCGATGTGGATCTCCACCTCGTTGCGAATCGCTTCGATGCCGGCGGCGACCTGCGCGAGCAGCCGCTCGTCGGGCCCGCGCACGGCGGCCACGATACAGAATTCGGTGGCGCCCGACTTGGCCGTCTGCTTGGCCGCCTCGACCAGGCTGGGGACGTCCAGCCAGGCGCTGCGCACCGGTGACTGGAACAGGCCCGACTGCGAACAGAAGTGGCAGTCCTCCGGACAGCCACCGGTCTTGAGGCTGATGATGCCTTCGACCTCGACCTCGGGACCGCACCAGCGCATCCGCACCTCGTGGGCCAGCGCAAGCAGTTCTTCCAGCCGGTCGTCCGGCAGTTGCAGGACCCGCAGCACCTGGTCCTTCGTCAAGCCCTCGCCACGCTCCAGCACCTGCTCGCGGGCGACGGTCAAAATGTCGATCTCGGTGCCATCCTGGCCGGTGTCGCTGATCGGTCGAGTTGGCGCTTGAGTCACCGGGTACCCCCTGTTTGGTTGATCGCGTCCGAGCACGGTCGGACCACATCTGCGTTCCAGGGCCGCGTGTTCGTGGCAGCCCGAATGAAATCTGTTCAGGTTAGGGTAACGGGCGCCGCGTCGACGGATGGCGTCCGGGCGTGCCGATCGCCGATACGACGTCGCCCGGGAGGGTATGGATCCATCATGAGCAATCCGCCCGTCACCTATCTGGCCGACCACGGGATATGGCTGGCCATCCCCGCGTTTCTGCCGGCGCTGATCGTCGCGGGAGTGGTTTTGTATGTCGCAATGCGCAATCGGCGAAATTCGGGCAAAAAGCAGGATTGACCAGCCCGTCGGGTGGGCATTACAGGTTCGTCCTAGTCAGCCGTGCGCAACGGGAGGCGGTCGCGGTGGAATTGACAGTTGTTGCAGAGGCTCCGGCGGCGCGCGGCGCTGAATTGAGCCAAGTCATCGGGCTTTCGGTGGCCGCGCTGGTCATCACTTTGATCATGCTGGCCATCGGCTATGCGCATCGCACCCGTCGCATCAGCTGGTTGGAGCGGTTCGCCGACTGGCTTGGAGTCAAGTTCCGGCGCCCGTCCTGGGTGGCGCTGCCGGTGCTGGTGTACACCACGTCGATCATCTGTGCGCTGTTCGGATTTATCTGGGACGTCAGCTGGCATATTGGCGAAGGCCGTGATCCTGGCCCACTGGCCAATCCTGCGCACTACTTCATCATCATCGGCCTGTTCGGCATCTTCCTGGGCGGCATGATCGCGATCGTGCTGCCGTTCGACGAGCCGGGCCCGGCGCCGGTGCGCATCACCGAGAACTGGCACGCGCCGGTCGGTGGCATATTGATGGCCGGCTGCGGGATGTACGCACTGTTCGGCTTCCCACTCGATGACGTCTGGCACCGCATCTTCGGCCAGGACGTCACGCTGTGGGGTCCAACCCACCTGATGATGATCGGCGGCGCCGGTCTCTCCCTGTTCTCGGTGCTCATGCTGGAGTACGAAGGCGGCCGCGCTCTGCCGGATGCGCCGCCCGAGAAGCCGTTCGTGCGGTTCCTGCGTTACCTGTCCTGCGGCGGGCTGCTGATCGGGTTGTCGGTCTACCAGATCGAATACGACTTCGGTGTCCAGCAGTTCCGCCTGGCCTTCCACCCCATGATGATCGCCGGCGTGGCATCGCTGGCTCTGGTCGTGGCCCGGATGACGCTGGGCAAGGGCGCGGCGATCATCGCCGCTCTGTTCGCCATTGCCCTGCGGGGTGCGGTGGCGTTCACTGTCGGCCCGGTGCTGGGGGCCCCGATCAACTGGTTCCCGCTCTACCTGGGTCCGGCGCTGGTGGTCGAGCTGCTGGCCCTCACCCCCCTGTTCAAACGCCCCATCGTCTTCGGCGCCGTGGCCGGCCTGCTGGTGGGTACCGTCGGCCTCTGGCTCAGTTCCCTGTGGGTCGGCGCGGTGTACCACTACCCATGGCCGACCAGCATGTGGGGCGAGGCTCTGGCCATGTCGGTGCCCGTCGCGGTGATGATGGGCCTGTGCGGGGTGCTGACCGGGATGGTGCTCACCGGGCAACCCCTGCCCCGTCGCGCGATCGGGATCTCGATCGTCGCTGCGACCGTCGTCGTGATCGGCGGCGCGGTGGCCAACGGGCTGCACATCAACATCCCGAGCAAGAACACCGCAACCATCAAGCTCACCGAACTGCCCAGCGAGCCCGGGAAACAGATGGTGTCCGCGGATGTTCAGATCAACCCGCCCGACCTGATCAAGGACGAGCCCGACTGGGTGTCGATCACGTCCTGGCAGGGGAAGATGGTCAACGACCGCGGCCTGCTCATCGATCGGCTGCAACGGGTCGGTCCCGGGCATTACCGCAGCACCGAACCCATCCCCGTCTGGGGTTCATGGAAGACACTCCTGCGTGTGCAAGACGGCTACACGATGACCGCCGTGCCGATCTACGCCCCAGCCGACGAAGCGATCCCGGCTCCCGAGATCCCGGCCCAGCCCGTGATCACCCGCCCGTTCGTCCTGGAGAACACGATCCTGCAGCGCGAACGCGACCCGAACGCGCCCGAGTGGCTGTTCACCGCCGGCTCGATACTGGTGCTGGTCTTCACCCTGATGGTGATCGCGGCCCTGACGTGGGGCGCCGGTCGCATCAACGGCGAGACGACCAAGCCCCGGCGAGCGGAGGAGGAAGCCCATCCCCTCCCCCGGGCGGCATGAATCGATGACGGGACGCATTCTCGCCGCCGTCTGGGCGGCGATACTGACCTGCGCGATGGTCGGCTGCGGTGGCAGTTCGCAACGTAGCGCACCGACTAGTAGCGCGGCCGGCCCCGCGCTGACGATCGAGGTCACCATCGCCGACGGCCGGGTGACTCCGACGAACGCCACGCTGCAGGCCAATGTGAAGGAACAGGTCACACTGCGGATCACCAGCGACGTGACCGACGAGCTGCATGTGCACTCGGTGCCCGATCACAAGTTCGAGGTCGCCGCCGCCCCCAACCAGACGTTTCAGTTCAGCGTCGACGTGCCCGGCAACGTCGACGTCGAGCTGCACCACCTCAAGCGCACGATCGCCACCATTCAAATCCAGCCGTGACCAGCGCAGGGGCAGTGCTGGCGCACGGCCTCGGCGGATCGAACGATCTCCCGGTCCCCTACACGTTTGCGCTGATCGGTGCGGCGTGGGCGCTGACCTTCACCTTCGCGCTGGTGGCCCTGGCCTGGAAGCGGCCGCGGTTCGATCCGGCCAAGCCCGGACGCGCCCTGCCGGCTGTGGTGACGACGCTGGTCGACGCGCGCCTCACGCGCTGGCTGGTGGCGGGTCTGGCGTTGGTGTTCGCGGCGTGGGTGCTGCTAACGGGGGTGTTCGGCCCGCAGACCCAGGCCAACGGCCTCCTTGGCGCGTTCTACGTGCTGCTGTGGGTCGGGCTGGTTGCGCTGTCGCTGGTTTTCGGGCCGGTGTGGCGGGTCGTTTCGCCGGTCCGGACCGTGTACGTCGTGCTGCGGCGGTGTCTGCCGCAGCGGTTGCGCCGGTCCCGCTTCACCTACCCCGAGAGCTGGGGTTACCGTCCGGCTGCCCTCGGGTTGTTCGCGTTCGTCTGGATGGAGTTGGCCAGTCCCGATTCGGCCTCGGTGTTCGCGGTGAAGATCTGGCTGCTGGCCTACAGCGTCGCGCTGCTGGCCGGGGCGTGCCTGTGCGGGCAGCGCTGGCTGGCGCGGGTCGACCCGTTCGGCGTCTACAGCATGGCGGTGTCCCGGCTGTCGCCGTTCTGGCGTAATCGCGAGACCGGGAAGATCGTGCTCGGCAATCCCTTCGACCATCTGCCGTCACTGCCGGTGCGGCCCGGCGTGGTGATGGTGCTGGCGGTGCTCCTGGGCTCCACGGCGTTCGACAGCTTCTCCGCCTCGCCGACGTGGCGCGACTTCGCCGACGGGGTCGCCCGCGGTGCCCACGAGGTGCCGGAGACGGGCACGTCGTCGGCATTGCGCACCGCTGGCCTCATTGTGTTCATTTCCGTTGTGGCACTGACTTTTTCATTCGCGGCCAAGGCCACCGGCGGAGTGGACGCCGCGCAGCGCCGGGCGTTGCCCGGTCAGATGGCGCACTCGCTGATCCCGATCGTGGTCGGCTACATCTTCGCCCACTATCTGACCTACCTGGTGGAGCGCGGCCAGCAGGCCGTGATCGCGCTGGCCGACCCGCTCAGCAGGGACTGGCATGTCGCCTACATCCTGTCGATGCACCCCGCGGTGCTGTCCACCATCAAAGTGACCTGCGTGGTTACCGGGCACATCGTGGCGGTCATCGCCGCGCACGACAAGGCCTTGCGGTTGCTGCCGCCCGCGCATCAACTCACCGGGCAGCTCACCATGATGCTGGTCATGGTCGGCTACACCTTCATGGGCCTGTACCTGCTGTTCGGGGGGTAGTCAGCCCGAAAACACCACTTCAGCGCAGGATCGGCAGCTACAGTTCACTCTCTGAATCCCCTCGAAGCCACCGCGGCTTGCGGCTTCGTATGACCGCTGGGAGTACGTGATGTCGTTTCTAAGTGCAGCGCCCGACGTGATAGCGGCGGCAGCAGCAGACTTGACCAGCATTGAGTCGACGCTCAGCACGGCCAACGCCGCAGCGACATCGTCGACGACGACGATCGTGACCGCGGCTGCCGACGACGTGTCGACGGCGATTGCCGCCGCGTTCGGCGCGCACGCCCAGCAATATCACGAGGTCAGCGCCAAGGCCGCGGCATTTCACGCCCAGTTCGCCCGCGCCCTGTCCGCCGGCGGCAACCTGTACGCCGCGGCTGAGGCCGCTAATGCCTCGCCCCTCCAGGCGGTCCTGGATGTGGTCAACGCGCCGGCCCGGGCCCTGCTGGGACGCCCACTGATCGGTGACGGAAACAACGGCGCAACGCCGGGCCAGGCCGGCGAGGCGGGCGGGCTGCTCTTCGGCAACGGCGGTAATGGCGCGTCTGGCGGAGCGGGCCAGCGCGGCGGCAATGGCGGGGCCGCCGGACTCCTGGGCAATGGCGGTGTTGGGGGCGCTGGCGGGAGCAGCGCGCCGGGCGGTACCGGCGGCAGCGGCGGTTTGCTATACGGCAACGGTGGGTCCGGCGGCGCTGGCGGGGCCGCCACCGTGGCCGGCGGTTACGGCGGCAACGGCGGCGCCGGCGGCAACGCCGGCGTGTTGTTCGGCAACGGCGGGGCCGGCGGCGCGGGCGGCCAAGGCGCGACCGGCACGAGCGGCAATCCCCTTCCCGCTACACCCGTCGGCCAGGCGGCGACTGGCGCCAACGGCACTGACAGCTCTTCTGGCCCGGCGAGCAACGGGCAGGATGGCGCTGCGGGTAACGCGACCGGTGTAACCGGAGGCGACGGCGGCCGAGGAGGCTATAGCGGTGAAGCGGGCATCGTCAACGCCTTCGCCGGCAATGGCGGTGCCGGCGGGCTCGGCGGACCCGGTGCACCCGGCGGCCACGGCGGCGCAGGGGGCTATGCAGTTGACTTGGCCGGTACCGGCACGGCGATCGCGGGTAACGGTGGTGCCGGCGGGTCCGGCGGCGCGGGCGCGACCGGCGGAGACGGCGGAAATGGCGGTGGGGGTTACTCCGCTAACCCATTGAGTTCCTCCGGCACCGGGGGCGCGGGTGGCACCGGGGGCACCGGCGCCGCGGGCGGCAACGGAGGCACGGGCGGCCCGAGTGCGATGTTCGATCCATTCGGGGATCCGAATCTCATCTTCGGTGGCGCGGGTGGCAGGGGCGGTACCGGCGGCGTCGGCGCGGCGGGTGGCACCGGTGGTTCCGGCGGGGTCGGCGGTGCTGGTGGTCATGGCGGGCTGTTGTTCGGCGACGGTGGTGGTGGCGGCGCCGGCGGACTTGCCGGCGACGGGGGCGCCGGCGCTTCTGGCGGCCACGGCGGTACCGGCGGTCAGGGCGGCGCTGACAGTGGCATCTTTCCCGGAGCCGGTGTCGGTGTCGGAGGCAACGGCGGCGACGGAGGCAACGGCGGCGACGGAGGCAACGGCGGCGACGGAGGCAACGGCGGCAACGGCGGCGCGGGCGGCGCCGGTGGACTGTTCGGCCACTCGGGCGGATTCGGCGCCGGCGGCGCTGCCGGCCACGGCGGTGGGGTAGGACTCGGCGGCGACGGGGGTGCAGCAGGCACGAAGGGCACCGGTGGCGCGGATGGACAGGTCGGCCAAAAGGGCGCCGACGGCGTACCGGGTGCGGTCGGCAAGCCCGGCCAACCCGGCTGACGTCAGCCGATCGGGTACTCGACGCGCTGGTCGCCATCCCAGCGGCGCAATCCGGCGAAGCAGCCCTCGAACTGCGCCGGCCGGCCCGCTATCGCCAGCGCCGCGCCCAGATGCGCGACGTCCATTCGGCGGGCCAGCGTGACGTGCGCGGTCCACTGTCCGGGCAGGCTGTTGGCCATCGGCTCCGGGACCAGGTGCGGGCCGCACAGCCGATGTACCTCGGCGTGCAGGTCCAGCAGGGCGCGCGACGGCACGATCAACCGGGTGAATACGACGTTGGCCCGGCCGAACAACACGGGTGCGCCGATCACGCAGCGCACCGGCAGCTCGCGCGCCACCGGAATCAGCAGTTCGTCGACGTCAGGGGCGATGCGTTGCGCGACCGCGACCGTCACATGCGGCCGTCCGGGCGGAATCCGGATGGCCAGCCCCGCCTTTTTCAACGCGCCCAGGTCGTCCCACATGCGCCGCAGCACGGCCTCGGTGTCGGGGTCGAAGAGCAGCTCGATGGAATGTGCCATCAGGACACCAGGGACCGCACCCAGTCAGCGTCGAACGCCGCCGCGCTGACGGCCGCGAAGTCACCGGCGACGCTGGCTTGCGCCGGAAGCACCGCACGCACGGGCGCCAGCGCTTGCAGTGCCGACCGATTGGAGGACTCGACCAAACCTGGCTGAGCCGGCCAGCTGCCGATCACCACGCCGGCACACGGAATCCCCCGTACGGCAAGCGCTTCCAGCGTGAGCGCCGTGTGGTTGAGGGTGCCCAGGCCGGCCCGGGCCACCACCAGCGCGGTCGCGCCGAGGTCGACGGCGAGATCTCGCAGGGTGACACCCCCGGCGGCGAGTTCAACCAGTAGTCCGCCGGCACCCTCCACCAACGTCAACCGTCCCGGCCGGTCCAGCCCACGGATCAGGCGCAGCACGTCCTCGCGGCGGGGCAGCGACATGCCGGCCTGCTCGGCCGCGGCCACCGGCGACATGGGCAGCGGATAGCGCGCCAAGCCGGCCAGTTCGGTGACACCGGACAGCCGGCCCACCTCGGCGAGGTCGTCGTCGCCATCGGCGGTGCCGGTCTGGGCGGGCTTACACACCGCCACATCGATGTCGAGGCGGCGCGCACGCGACGCCAGCGCGGCAGTCGCGATCGTCTTTCCGACGCCGGTATCGGTCCCGGTGACGACCAGGATGGTCAACGCCGGACGCCCGACAGCACGTCAGCGAGCACGCGCCGCGCCAGGTCGAGTTCGTCGGCGCTCAGGGAGGCGCGCGCGGTGAGTCGCAGCCGCGAGGTCCCGGCGGGCACCGTCGGAGGCCGGAAGCAACCCACCCTGACACCGGCGTCCAGGCAGGCTGTCGCGGCGGCCAGCGCCACCTCGGGATCGCCGAGGATCACCGACACCACTGCCGACTGCGGAACCTCGGCGACACCACAGGCCCGCGCCAGTTCGGCCGCGTGGCCGAGTACCGCCGCAGGCCGCCAGGGCTCCCCCTTGAGCAGCCGCAGCGCCGCCAGCGCGGCGCCGACCGCGGCGGGCGCCAAGCCGGTGTCGAAGATGAACGGCCGCGCCGCGTCGATCAGATGAGCCCGCACCTCGGCCGGTCCAAGGACCACGCCGCCCTGACTACCCAGAGCCTTAGACAACGTCGTGGTGACGACCACGTCGGGCGAACCAGCCAGCCCGACCTCGTGCAGCAGGCCGCGCCCACCGCCACGCACCCCGAAACCGTGCGCCTCGTCCACGATCAGCAACGCGCGATGGCGCCGGCACACGTCGTGCAGCTCGCGCAGCGGCGCCAGCGCCCCGTCGGCACTGAACACCGAGTCGGTGATGACGACGGCGCGCTCCTCGTCGCGCGATCCCAGCGCGGCGTCGACGGCAGCCACGTCGCGGCTTGGCGTCACCACCACCCGCGCCCGGGACAACCGGCAGGCGTCGACCAGCGAGGCGTGCGAATGAGCATCGGACACCAGCAGCGAGCCGGGGCCGGACAGACTGACGACGGCGCCCAGATTGGCGGTGTAGCCGGAGGAGAACACCAGACCCGCGGCGGCGCCGACGTAGTCGGCAAGCTCGGCCTCGAACTGCGCGTGCAACTCGGTGTCTCCGGTGACCAGGCGCGACCCCGTGGCACCGGCACCCCACACACGCAGGGCCTGGACGCCGCCATCGATGACATCGGGATGTTGGGACAGTCCGAGGTAGTCGTTGGAGGCCAGGTCGAGTTCGGTGCTCACCGGCGACCGCGGCCGCAGGGAACGGCGCAGCCCGGCCTGACGGCGCTGGATCTCCACCCCTTCCAGCCAGGCCAACGGGGACGTCTCGGTTGACTTCATCGGTGATCAGACTACGAGTCGCGCAACCTGCACCATCGCCGAGGTGATCTGCGCGATCTCGTCAGCCGTGCAGACGTACGGCGGCATCGCATACACCAGGTTGCGGAACGGGCGCAGCCACACCCCGCAGTCCAGCGCCGCGGGCGTCGCCACGGCAAGGTCCACCGCCCGCTCGCACTCGATGACGCCGATCCCGCCGCAGACTCGTACGTCGGCGACCCCCGCCAACGCGCGAGCCGGCTCCAGTCCGTCGGTCAACCCGGTGGCGATCGCCGCGACCCGGGACCGCCAGTCCTGGGCCAGCAATACCTCGACACTGGCCACCGACACCGCGCACGCCAGCGGGTTGGCCATGAACGTCGGCCCGTGCATCAGGGCGCCGGCGGTACCGGCGCTGACGGTGTTTGCGATGTCCGCGCTGCACAGGGTTGCGGCCAGGCTGAGGTATCCCCCGGTGAGCGCCTTGCCGACGCACATGATGTCCGGGCTGACGCCGGTGTGGTCAGCGGCGAAGAGCTCACCGGTGCGACCGAAGCCGGTGGCGATCTCGTCGAAGATCAGCAGCACCCGGTGCCGCCGGCAGATGTCACGCAGGTCGGTCAGGTAGCGCGGGTCGTGGAAGCGCATGCCGCCCGCGCCCTGCACGACGGGCTCGACGATGACAGCGGCCAGTTCGGCCGCATGTTCGGCCAGTTGAGCCTCGAAAGCCGCGCTGTAGGCAGGGTCGTAAGCGCGCGGCACCTGCGGGGCGAAGACCTGCGGATTCAGCACGTCGGCCCATAGCGAGTGCATGCCGCCCTCGGGGTCACAGACGCTCATCGGCGTGAACGTGTCGCCGTGATAGCCGCCGCGCCAGGTCATCAGCCGGTGCTTGGCCGGTTGGTCCAGGCTGCGCCAGTACTGCAGCGCCATTTTGACCGCGACTTCCACCGACACCGACCCGGAGTCACTGAAGAACACGGTGTCCAGGCCCGCCGGGGTGATCTGCACCAGCAACTGGGCCAACCGGGCCGCCGGCTCGTGCGTCAGGCCGCCGAACATGACGTGGTTCATGGTGTCCAGCTGGGCGGTCATCGCCGCGTCGAGAACCGGGTGGCCGTGGCCGTGGATCGCGGTCCACCAGGAGCTCATCGCATCCAGCGCCTGCACCGGATGGCCGTCGCGAATCAGCGTCAGCCAGGCGCCGTGAGCGGCCACAGCCACCAGCGGCGGTATCGCTTCGCGGCCGATGGTGCTGTAGGGGTGCCACAGGTGAGCGGCGTCGATCGCGCTGATCTGGGCGGGCGTCAACCCGGGTTCCGCTTTTCCGGCCGCTGCCACGGATGCCGACACTAGTCGGTTGCGGTCGCAGAAAACCCCGCCATCGGGAAGCATGCAGGGCATGGCAGCACCGGATCAGTCCCCTGACACGGACAAGGCAGTCGACCCGCCGCGGGTGATCAGGCTGCGCCTGGTTCCTTGGGACGTCGTCACCATGTTCGTGCTGTTGGGGTTGTTGATCGCCGCGGTCACCATGACCGACTGGCCCACCCGGCTGTTTGCCTTCACCGACAACGTCTGCCAGGGCGACGACTGCCCGATGGTGCCATTCGGCCTGAATTACTACATCTACCCGCTGGTGTGGGGCGGCATCGGCGCAGCTGGGACCGCCGCCCTGCTGGGCCCGTTCGTGTCGCTGGTGAAGGGCTGGTTCATGTCCTTTTGGCCAATCGTCTCGGTAGGCGTGCTGAGCCTCGCCTCCGTAGCGGGCCACGCCCTGACCGATTTCAGCAACACTTTCGGTCGCTGACGCCGCCCGGACCACATCACGCGGCGGCATCATCTTTGAGACCGAAATCACAACTGCCATCACGGGATTGACCGTTCCTATCACCGTGCGGTCACGGTCCTACAAATAATGTTTCGCCGCTCTGGCGGCCACCTATCTCTGTTGTCAAAGTGTCTGTAGTGACTGGTGTGATTTAACTCCGGCTAACTGGATGACTCACCCCATCAAGTCCAGCGGCGCTCGGCCCCGAAGAGGCGGCCCTTCGCACCTGAACGGCGCGGATGCGCGCGGTCACCGCGCTGAGGCACAGAGGGGCCACCCGGCCCCAGGAAACGAGGAAACGAAATGAAACGCGTCTACGCCTTCGCGATCGGGCTGGTGATGTTCGTGGCGCCGATGGTGACCGTCGCGGGCATCGCCTCCGCAGACCCCTACACCCGAAGCAATGACTATCAGCAGGTCGCTGACACCGTGATCGCGCGGGGACTCTCGCAGCGCGGCGTGCCGTTCTCCTGGGCAGGCGGCGGTGTCTCTGGCCCCACCCGCGGTACCGGGTCGGGCATCAACACGGTCGGCTTCGACGCATCGGGCCTGATCCAGTACGCCTACGCCGGCGCCGGCCTGAAGTTGCCGCGCTCCTCGGGCCAGATGTACCGGGTAGGCGAGAAGGTGCTTCCGCAGCAGGCCCGCAAGGCTGATCTGATCTTCTACGGCCCTGAAGGCACCCAGAGCGTCGCAATGTACCTGGGGAACGGGCAGATGCTCGAGGTCGGCGATGTCGTGCAGGTCTCCCCGGTGCGCGCCAGTGGCATGGCCCCGTACCTGGTTCGGATCCTGGGGACCAATTCGTTGCAGACAGGCCCGGTGCAGCCGGCTCCGGCCCAAACCATCCCCGGCCAACAAGCTCCCGCCCAAACCATCCCCGGCCAACAAGCCCCGGCCCAAACCATCCCCGGCCAACAAGCTCCCGCCCAAACCATCCCCGGCCAACAAGCTCCCGCCCAAACCATCCCCGGCCAACAAGCTCCCGCCCAAACCATCCCCGGCCAACAAGCTCCCGCCCAAACCATCCCCGGCCAGCAGGCTCCGGTCCAGCAGGCTCCGCTGCAGCAGCAGGCGGCTCCGCAGGCCCCGCTGCGGCAGGTGATCCCCCAGCCCGCGGCTCCGCTGGTTCCGACGCCCCAGCCGCCGCTGCAGCTGCTGCCGGCGCAACCGGCGCCCGCTGTCACCGCTCCTCGGTAAGACGCCCGGGGCTTTCCCGGATTTCCACCAGCCGCCGCTTGCTCCGCAAAGGAGCGGGCGGCGGTTTTGGGTAAGTTATTCGGTGACCATGCCGACGCCCACCCTGTCCCGGAGCCCGGCTGCCACCGCGCAGTCCGGCGGCATGGGCACGCCTTCGTCCGGCTTCTACCGGCACGATCTCGACGGTCTGCGCGGCATCGCGATCGCTCTGGTGGCCGCGTTCCACATCTGGTTCGGCCGGGTGTCCGGTGGCGTCGACGTGTTCCTGGCGTTGTCCGGGTTCTTCTTCGGCGGCAAGGTGCTACGCGCCGCGCTCGGCGGGAAGTTGTCCCCCGCCACCGAGGTGGTCCGCCTGATCCGCCGGTTGCTGCCCGCGCTGGTCGTGGTGCTGGCCGCGTGTGCGCTGCTCACCGTCCTGATCCAGCCGCAGACCCGCTGGGAGGCGTTCGCCGACCAGAGCCTGGCCAGCCTCGGTTACTACCAGAACTGGGAACTGGCCAATTCGGCGGCGGACTACCTGCGCGCAGGTGAGGCGGTCAGTCCGTTGCAGCACATCTGGTCGATGTCGGTACAGGGCCAGTTCTACGTGGCGTTTCTGCTGGCGATCGCCGCCGTTACCTATTTGCTGCGCAAACCATTGGGCAGACACCTGCGGACGGTGTTCGTGGTGTTGCTGAGCGCCCTGACGGTGGCGTCGTTCGTCTACGCGGTGATCGCCCACAACGCCTACCAGGCGACCGCTTACTACAACAGCTTTGCCCGGGCCTGGGAGCTGTTACTGGGCGCGCTGGTAGGCGCCGCGGTCCCCTATATCCGCTGGCCGATGTGGCTGCGGACGGCGGTCGCCACGATGGCGCTGGGGGCCATCCTGTCATGCGGCGCCCTGATCGACGGCGTGAAGGAGTTTCCCGGCCCGTGGGCGCTAGTACCGGTCGGTGCCGCGATGCTGATGATCATGGCCGGAGCCAACATGGCCGCCGACCCCGCGACCCGCGGCCGGATGCCGCTGCCCAACCGGATGCTGGCCATCGGACCGCTGGTGACGCTGGGCGCGATGGCCTACTCCCTATACCTGTGGCACTGGCCCCTGCTGATCTTCTGGCTCTCCTACACCGGCCACCACCACGCCAACTTGCTCGAGGGCATGGGCGTGCTGCTGGTGTCGGGGGTGCTGGCGTACCTGACCAGCCGGCACGTCGAGGATCCGTTGCGCTACCGCGCATCGCCCGCGCCCGCCTCGTCGGTGCCCTGGCAGCAGCGGTTGCGCCGACCGACGATCGCGCTGGGATCGGTGGTGGCCCTGCTGGGCGTCACCCTGACGGCGACATCATTCACCTGGCGCGAACACCTGGTCGCCGAGCGCGCCGGCGGCAAGGAGCTCAGCGGCCTGAGTTCCGCCGACTACCCGGGAGCGCGAGCGTTGGTCAACCACGTGCGGGTGCCCAAACTGCGGATGCGGCCCACGGTGCTGGAAGTCAAAGAGGACCTTCCCGTGTCCACCAGGGACGGGTGCATCAGCGACTTCGTCAATCCGACGGTGGTCAACTGCACCTACGGCGACACCGATGCCCCTCGAACCATCGCGCTGGCGGGCGGATCACACGCGGAACACTGGCTGCCGGCGCTGGATCTGCTCGGCCGGCTGCATCACTTCAAGGTGGTGACCTATCTCAAGATGGGCTGCGCGCTGTCTACCGAACAGGTCCCGCTGATCATGGGTAACAACGCGCCTTATCCACAGTGCCGGCAATGGGTGGAGGCGACGATGGCCAAGCTGGTCACCGATCGTCCCGATTACGTGTTCACCACCTCGACCCGACCCTGGAATATCAAGGCCGGCGACGTGATGCCCGCCACCTACATCGGGATTTGGCAAACGTTGTCCGACAACAACATCCCGATCCTCGGCGTGCGGGATACGCCCTGGCTGGTCAAGGACGGTCAACCCTTCAACCCCGCCGACTGCCTGGCCAAGGCCCGCGGCTCGGATTCGTGCGACGTAAAGCGCTCCGACATGCTGTCCGATCACAACGGCACGCTGGACTTCGTCGGGCAGTTCCCGCTACTGAAGCCAATTGACCTGTCCGACGCGATCTGTGAGCCCGACATCTGCCGCGCGGTCGAAGGAAACGTCCTGATCTACCGCGATCCTCATCACCTGACACCGACTTACATGCGAACGCTGGCGCCCGAACTGGGCCGCCAGATCGCGGCGGTCACCGGTTGGTGGTGACACGCCACCCAGGGATGCCCGACACGGATAAGGTCTAGTGATGTCGCCGACGGAGCGTGAGAACGAGGGTTCATACGACGGCGCTGATGGCTCGCCCGAATTGGTGACCGTGTGGCCCGGGGCGCCATTTCCACTCGGAGCCACCTACGACGGCGCCGGGACCAACTTTTCGTTGTTCTCCGAAGTCGCCGACAAGGTCGAGTTGTGCCTGATCGAGCGGGACGGCAGCGAGACCCGGATCAATCTCGACGAGGTCGACGGTTACATCTGGCACTGCTACCTACCGACCGTGACCCCCGGGCAGCGCTACGGGTTCCGGGTGCACGGACCGTTCGATCCGGCGGCGGGCCACCGGTGCGATCCGAGCAAGCTGCTGCTCGACCCGTACGGCAAATCCTTCGTCGGCGATTTCGACTTCACCCAGGCGCTGTTCTCCTACGACCTGGCGGTGGCGGCCGAGGACCCCTCCGAAACCGGCACTCCCCCGATGGTCGACTCCCTGGGCCACACCATGACCAGCGTGGTGATCAACCCGTTCTTCGACTGGGCATCGGACCGGGCGCCCTGCACGCCCTACCACGAAACGATCATTTACGAGGCGCACGTCAAGGGCATGACGCAAACTCATCCAGGCATCCCGCACGAGCTGCGCGGTACCTACGCCGGCCTGGCGCACCCGGTGATCATCGACCACCTCAAGTCACTGAACGTCACCGCCATCGAACTGATGCCGGTGCACCAGTTCCTGCACGACCATCGTCTGGTGGACCTAGGGCTGCGAAACTATTGGGGCTACAACACATTCGGCTTCCTGGCTCCGCACTACCAATACGCGGCCACTCGCAAACCCGGTGGCGCTGTCGCCGAGTTCAAAGCGATGGTGCGCACCTTCCACGAGGCCGGCATCGAAGTGATCCTCGACGTGGTCTACAACCACACCGCCGAAGGAAATCATCTCGGTCCGACCATCAACTTTCGCGGCATCGACAACGCCGCCTACTACCGCCTGGTCGACGGTGATCTGCGCCACTACAAGGATTTCACCGGCACCGGCAACAGCCTCAATGTCCGGCACCCGCACACCCTGCAGCTGATTATGGATTCGTTGCGCTACTGGGTGCTGGAGATGCATGTCGACGGCTTCCGGTTCGACCTCGCGGCCACCCTGGCCCGCGAGTTCTACGACGTCGACCGGCTGTCGGCATTTTTCGACCTGGTTCAGCAGGATCCGGTGGTCAGCCAGGTGAAGTTGATCGCCGAACCGTGGGATGTCGGCGAAGGTGGCTACCAAGTCGGCAACTTCCCAGGTTTGTGGACCGAGTGGAACGGGAAATACCGCGACACTGTGCGCGACTACTGGCGGGGCGAGCCCGCAACCCTGGGCGAGTTCGCTTCCCGGCTGACCGGGTCGTCGGACCTGTATGAGGCGACCGGTCGGCGCCCCGGCGCCAGCATCAATTTCGTCACCGCCCACGACGGGTTCACCATGCATGATCTGGTGTCCTACAACGAAAAACACAACATCGCCAACGGCGAGGACAACCGGGACGGCGAAAGCCACAACAGGTCCTGGAACTGCGGGGTGGAAGGCCCCACCGACGACCCGGACATCCTCGGGCTGCGTTGCCAACAGATGCGCAACTTCTGGGTAACCCTGATGGTCAGCCAGGGCACCCCGATGATCTCCCACGGCGACGAGATCGGGCGGACCCAGTTGGGCAACAACAACGTCTACTGTCAGGACTCCCAGTTGTCCTGGATGGACTGGTCGCTGGTCGAGAAGAACGCCGATCAGTTGGCCTTCGCGCGCAAGGTGACACGACTACGCCGAAAGCATCCGGTGTTTCGCCGGCGTCGCTTCCTCAAGGGCCGGCCCATCCGCAGCGGCGAGGCCGACATCCACGACATCGCCTGGCTGACGCCCTCCGGCCAGGAGATGACCGAACAGGACTGGGACAACGACTTCGGCAAGAGCATCGCGGTGTTTCTCAACGGCCAGGCACTACCCGAACCGAATCGCCGTGGCGAACGCATCGTCGATGACTCGTTCCTGCTCTGCTTCAACGCCCACGATCAGGAAGTCACTTTTGTCATGCCACATGGCGACTACGCACAGCAATGGACAGTGGAGCTGGACACCACCAGCCCGACCGGGGTGGCCGAGCGGGTGGCTAACGAGGGCGACGCGGTCGCCCTGCCCGGCCGCTCCGTCCTCATCTTGCGTAAGACGCTGTAACGCATGACTTTTTCAATATCGGCAACCTATCGGTTGCAGCTTCGCGGCGCGTCCAGTGGTTTTGCGTTCACCCTCGATGACGCCGAGAATCTGTTGGATTACCTCGACGAACTCGGGGTGTCCCACGTGTACCTGTCCCCCGTACTGACCGCGGTCGGCGGATCGTCACATGGCTACGACGTCACCGACCCGACCACCGTGTCACCCGACCTGGGCGGCCCCGAGGGGCTGGCGCGGTTGTCGCGGGCGGCACGGGCACGCGGAATGGGCCTGGTGATCGACGTGGTGCCCAACCATGTCGGCATCGACAAGCCCGACCAGAACGCCTGGTGGTGGGATGTGCTCCGGCACGGACGAGATTCGGAATACGCCGGCTTCTTCGACATCGACTGGACACTGGACGACGCGGGACGAATCGTGTTGCCGCTGTTGGGTTCTGACGACGATGCCGCCGATCTGACCGCCGACGGCGACCTGCTGCGACTGGGCGACCTCGCACTTCCGATCGCTCCCGGCACCGGCGACGGCCCCGGCCCCGAGGTGCACGAGCGCCAGCACTACCGCCTGGTGGGCTGGCGCAACGGGGTCGTCGGCTACCGCCGTTTCTTCTCCATCACGTCACTGGCCGGATTACGCCAGGAGGACCGCAGCGTCTTTGACGCGAGCCACGCCGAGGTGGCGCGCTGGTTCAGCGAGCGACTTGTCGACGGGGTGCGCATCGACCATCCCGATGGATTGGCCGATCCGGCGAGCTATCTGATCTGGCTGCGCGAGTCCGTGGGACCCGACGCCTGGATAGTGATCGAGAAGATCCTCGCCGTCGACGAGGCGTTGGAGCCGACCCTGCCGGTCGCGGGCACCACCGGCTACGACGTGCTACGGGAAGTGGGCGGGCTTTTCGTCGATCCGCGGGGGGAAGCCGCCCTCACCGAACTCGTCGAATCCGCCGGCGTGGACTACAGCGCAATGCCGGACATGTTGGCCGAACTCAAGATTCGCGCCGCTACCGACACCCTGTCCAGCGAGCTGGCCCGGTTGCGGCGTGCCATTGTGGCGACCGCGGGCGCCGACGATCCGCGGCTGCCCGAGGCCGTGGCCGCACTGCTGACCCACATCGACGTCTACCGGTCCGACTACCAGGGGTTGTCGGCGTTGCTGCCCGCGGCCTTAGCGAAAACCGAGGCAGCGCAACCCGATCTGGGGCCGGCGCTGGCCGTCTTGGCGGCGGCCCTGGCGCTCGGCGGCGAACCCGCCACCCGCCTGCAGCAGCTGTGCGGAGCGGTGACCGCGAAAGCGGTCGAAGACTGCCTGTTCTACCGCGACGCCCGCCTGGTGTCACTCAACGAGGTCGGCGGTGAACCGCACCGGTTCGGAGTCGGGGTCGCCGAGTTCCATCAGAGCGCGGCCACCCGGGCGCGGCTGTGGCCGGCGGCCATGACGACGCTGACCACGCACGACACCAAACGCGGCGAAGACGTCCGGGCCCGAATCGGAGTGCTGTCGCAGGTGCCGTCGCTGTGGGCGCAATTCGTCGGGCGGTGGGAAAGCCATGCCCCCTCGCCCGACCCGGCGACTGGACAGTTCCTGTGGCAGAACATCTTCGGCGTCTGGCCGGTGAGCGGGGAGGTCACCAGCGAACTGCGCGACCGCCTGCATGCCTACGCCGAGAAGGCGATCCGGGAGGCGGCGTGGCATACGTCGTGGAACGACCCGGATTCCGTGTTCGAAGGCGCCGTGCACAGCTGGCTGGACACGGTGCTGGATGGGCCGGTGGCCGGCGAACTGACCGGACTCGTCGGCCAGCTGAACCCTCATGCCGCCAGCGACGCGCTGGGTCAGAAGCTGCTGGCTCTGACCGTGCCGGGCATTCCCGACATCTATCAGGGCACCGAGATGTGGGATGACAGCCTGGTCGACCCGGACAACCGCCGCGAAGTCGACTACGCGGCCCGCCGCGCCGCACTGAAAGACTTGCAGCACAACAAGATTCGTGTGGTCATGACGGCGCTGCGGCTGCGGCGTTCGCGACCGGACTGCTTTCTGCACGGCGAGTACGTGCCGGTGCTCGCCGCCGGTCAGGCCGACGACCACATCGTCGCGTTCCGCCGCGGCCCCGGCGTTCTGGTGGCGGTGACCCGTTGGACGGTCGCCTTGGCCGACACCGGCTGGGGTGACACAGTGTTGCCGCTGCCCGAAGGATCCTGGACCGACCGACTGACCGGCGCGACGGCCAGCGGACCGATATCGGCCGCGCAATTGTTCGGCGAGTTGCCCGTAGTGCTGTTGGAGCGTCGCGATGACTGAATTCAGAGTATGGGCACCCAAGCCCGAATCGGTGCGGCTTGACGTCGACGGGGCGGTGCACCGCATGATCCGCTCCGACAACGGCTGGTGGCACGCCGACGTGGATGCGCCGGAGGATGCCCGCTACGGGTTCCTACTCGACGACGACCCCACCGTGCTACCGGACCCCCGTTCACCGCGCCAGCCTGACGGCGTGCACGAACGCTCTCAACTGTGGGATCCTTCGGCCGCCGCTTGGACCGACGGCGATTGGGGGGGCCGCTCCGTGGCGGGGGCAGTGATCTACGAGCTGCACGTCGGCACCTTCACTCCCGACGGGACATTCGACTCCGCGATCGACAAGCTGGATTATCTGGTCGATCTCGGCGTCGACTTCGTCGAGCTGATGCCCGTCAACTCCTTCGCCGGTACCCACGGCTGGGGTTACGACGGCGTGCTGTGGTACAGCGTGCACGAGCCCTACGGCGGTCCCGACGGCCTGGTCAGGCTCGTCGATGCCTGCCACGCCCGCGGGCTGGGAGTGCTGATCGACGCGGTGTTCAACCACCTCGGCCCCTCGGGCAACTACCTGCCCAAATTCGGGCCGTATCTGTCCTCGGCAAGCAACCCGTGGGGCGAAGGCATCAACATTGCCGACGCCGATTCCGACGAGGTGCGCCGCTACATCATCGGATGTGCGCTGCGGTGGATGCGCGACTTCCATGCCGACGGCCTGCGACTGGACGCGGTGCACGCGCTGGTGGACCTCACCGCGATACACCTGCTCGAGGAAATGGCCACCGAAACCGACTGGCTGTCAAGGCAGTTGGGGCGCCCCCTGGCGCTGGTCGCCGAGAGCGACCTCAACGATCCGCGCCTGATCACCCCGCGGGAGCGTGGCGGATACGGCCTGACCGCGCAGTGGGCCGACGATATCCATCACGCCATCCACACGGCGGTGTCCGGCGAACGGCAAGGCTACTACGGCGACTTCGGCTCCGTCGCAACCCTGGCCCAGACCCTGCGCCACGGCTTCTTCCACGCCGGCACCTACTCGTCGTTCCGTCGGCGCCGGCACGGACGCCCGCTGGACACCGCCGAGGAAACCGGGATTCCGGCGACCAGGCTGCTGGCCTATACCTGCACCCACGACCAGGTAGGCAATCGCGCGCTCGGGGATCGCCCGTCGCAGAACCTGACTCCGGGACAGTTGGCCGTCAAGGCCGCGTTGGTGCTCGCGTCTCCTTACACAGCAATGCTCTTCATGGGCGAGGAGTGGGGCGCGTCCACCCCGTTCCAGTTTTTCAGCTCCCATCCCGAACCGGAGTTGGCGCAGGCCACCCGGGATGGGCGCAAGGCGGAGTTCGCCGAGCACGGCTGGGATGCCGATGAGATTCCCGATCCCCAGGACCCGCAGACGTTCCAGCGCTCCAAGCTCGAGTGGGATGAGGTATTGGGCGGCCAGCACGCGCGACTGCTGGCGGTGTACCGGGAACTGATCGCCCTGCGGCGCACCGAGCCCGACTTGGCCGACCCGTGGCTGGACCACCTCGTCGTCGACTATGACGAAGACCAACGCTGGATCATGCTGCGCCGCGGCGCGCTGGCGATCGCCTGCAATCTCGGCGCCGAGCCGGCGAGCGTGCCGATCGGTGGTGAGCTGGTGCTGGCCTGGGACGCTCCTGAGATTAGGAAAGGTTGTACCCGGCTCCCCGGGCACTCCTTCGCGATAGTCAGGTAACGGGCGGCGCCAAGCGACGCGGGCGTGAGAAATCTCCAAGGATCCTCCAAGGGCGGTGCGCGACGCTGAGCTCACCGAGATTCCACGAGCGAGAGGGCAGGTACTTCCAGACATGACCACCATCAGCCCGGCACTGGTCTTCTCCGTCTTTGCGCCGCACCGGCGCAACGTCAATCGCCGTGCCGTTTTCAGCCTGACGGTCGCCATCCTGCAGTTCCTGCTGCCCTTCGTCCCGGCCGCGGTGATCACCGTCCCACTCGCTATGAACGCGCTGGCCCACGCCGAGGCCGGTGACCGCGAAGGTCGCGGCATGGCGATCGCCGCGCTGGCGCTGTCGGTGGCCCATTTCCTCGTCTACGTCACGCTCTTCGTCTGGCTGCTCGTCTAAAAGCCACGGTCATACACCCGCGGGCCCGGTGCCGTGAATGGCCTCGGCGATGGCGTCAGCCAGCGGCTCGATCTCGTCGTCCGCCAGGTCCGCGATTGTGACGCGCATACCCGGTGGCGTGTCCATCCGGAACCGCGTTCCGGGCGCAGCCGCCCAGCCCGCGTTGAGCAGGCGGGTGATGGCGACCGTCTCGTCAGGCACCGGCACCCAGACGTTCAATCCCGAACGGCCGTGCGAGGCCACGTCGCGATCAGCCAGTGCGTCACGAAGCGCGGTGCGATTCTTGGCGTAGTGCGTCCTGGCCTGGTGAACAAGTTCCGTCGCAGCGTCGTCGGACCACAGGCGCACAGCGAGATCCTGCAACAGTCGGCTCACCCACCCCGGCCCCAACCGCAGTCGACCATGGACCCGCTCGACAGTGCGGCGATCTCCGGCCAACACGGCGAGCCGCAGGTCCGGACCGTACGCCTTGGACACCGACCGGACGAAAGCCCAGCGCCGCGTCGCCCCGGCCAAGGCGTGCAGCGGTACACCGGAGATCTTGGCGCAGTGGTCATCCTCGATCACCAGCACGTCGCTGGTCTTGGCGGCCAGCAGACTGCGCAGTGCCTTCGCGCGTTCCTTGGACAGCGCGGCGCCGGTCGGGTTCTGCGCCCGGGTGGTGACGATAACGGCCTTCACGCCGCGACGCAGCGCCCGCGCCATGCTGAGCACCACCGGCCCGTCGTCGTCGACTTTGACCGGCTCCGGGGAAAGCCCCAGCGCCGCAACGAGATCGAGCATATTCGCCCAGCCCGGATCCTCAACCGCCACCCGGTCGCCCGGACGCAGATGCGCACTGAGCACGCGCTCGATACCGTCGAGCGCACCGCTGGTCACCGCCAGGTGCTCACCCGGCACTCCGTCAGCACTCAGATCCGCGCGGGCGCGCTCGACCAACTCCGCCGACATCGCCGACTGCCCGTAGAGCAGCGGCCGGCCCTGCCGAACCGGAGCCAACGGCACAGTCGCGATCGGCAACAACGCGGGATCGGGGTTCCCGGTCGACAGGTCGCGCGCCCCCTCGGGAACCGCGAGGCCGAGCAACGAACGCGGTGTGGTCGCCGGCCGGCTGCGCACCCGGGTGCCGCGCCGGCCCGCGGTCTCGACCGCGCCGCGCTCGCGCAGCAAACGGTAGGCGGCAGCAACCGTATTGGCGTTCACCCCGAGCTGACCGGCGACCTCCCGGATCGACGGCAGCGGATCGCCCGGTGCCAGGGCGCCCTGTGAGATGCCCTCCTCGATGCTGGCGGCAATCGACTCGGCGCCGGACCCGGTGATGGTGTATCGTACTGGCACGCTACTCATTATGTACTAGAACAAACATGAAGGCAAGATGATGGACACGGCGTATCAACCCACCCCACGCACGACCCCGTCCCGCTACCGGGATCGCGGGCACTATGACCGCGAGACCGTGCACCAGATCCTGGACGAGTCGCTGATCTGCCACCTCGGCTATGTCCGCGATGGCCGGCCCGTGGTCTTGCCGACCATCCACACCCGCATCGACGAGACCCTCTACATCCACGGCTCCTCGGGCAGCGGCCCGATGATGGCAGCCCGACTGTCCGGCATGCCCGTCTGCGTCACGGTCACGCTCCTCGACGGATTGGTGCTGGCCCGGTCGGCGATGCACCACTCGATGAACTACCGCTCGGTCGTCGCGGTCGGAACGGCGCGCGTCGTTGAAGATCCCGACGAGAAACGGCGAGCGCTGCATGCGGTGCTCGACCACATTCGGGCCGGCCGGGCCGACGACTGCCGGTCGCCGAACGCTCGAGAACTCGCCGCGACCGCTGTGCTGGCGCTGGATTTGGTGGAAGTCTCGGCCAAGGTGCGCGCCGGCGGCGTGGCCGACGACGCCGAAGACCTGGCCCTGCCGTACTGGGCGGGCGTAGTGCCGTTGTCCTTGGGTGCCGGGATTCCAATCCCCGACGGGGATTTGGACCCCGCTCAGCCACTGCCGGCCTACCTAGGCTGACGATTGCCGAGCGTGCACTTCAGCACAGCGACACGCCGCCACCACCGGCACTAGGCGCACGCTCGCGACGCGCGGAACTCAGAGCAACAGATACCGGTACGCCGGCGATCCGGGAAGCAGGGTTTCGACGTGCATCTCGGTCGCCCGCATCCGGGCCAACAGACCGTCCAGATCCGCGGCAGAACCCAACTGGATACCAACCAATGCCTCACCGGTCTCCCGGTTGTTGCGCTTGACGTACTCGAACAGCGTGATGTCGTCGTTAGGACCGAGCACCTCGTCCAGAAAGCGCCGGAGCGCGCCCGGCTCCTGCGGAAAGTCGACCAGGAAATAGTGCTTGAGACCCAGGTGGACGAGTGAGCGCTCCAGTACCTCGCCGTAGCGGGACACGTCGTTGTTGCCGCCCGAGATCAAACACACCACGGTGGAGCCGGGTTCGACGTCAGCCTCCAGCAGACCGGCCACCGACAACGCACCCGCAGGCTCGGCGATGATGCCCTCGTTCTGGTACAGGTCAAGCATCGCGGTGCACACCGCACCTTCGTCGACCGTCGTGATCGACACCATGTCACCGGCCGCAGCCAGCGCGGCATAGGTCAACCTCCCGGCACACGCGACCGCGGCGCCGTCGACGAACTGGTCCACGTGCTCGAGGGTCACGGGCTCACCGGCGGCCAACGCGGCCATCATCGCGGCGGCCCCGGCCGGCTCGATGCCCAGCACCGCGGTGTTCGACGTCCGTTCGGCCAGGTAGCTGGTGATACCCGCGATGCAGCCGCCGCCACCGACGGGCACCACCACCACGTCTGGCTCATCGCCCAGGGCGTCCAGGATCTCCACGGCAATAGTGCCCTGACCGGCCATGGTGCGCAGGTCGTCGTAGGGCGGCACCAGCGTGGCGCCGGTGCGTGCGACGTCGTCGCGGGCCGCTGCGGCGGCCAGGTCGTACGTCGAGCCGCCCACGATCAGTTCGATGAACTCCCGTCCGTGGTAGCGGATCCGGTCGCGCTTTTGCTTCGGCGTCTTGGCTGGAACGTAGATGCGGCCGTGCACACCCAACGATCGGCACGCATAGGCGAAGCCCTGCGCGTGGTTGCCCGCCGACGAACACACCACTCCGGCGGCCAGCTCCTCGTCAGAAAGCTGAACCAACAGGTTGTAGGCGCCGCGCAGCTTGTAAGAACGCACCACCTGCAGGTCTTCGCGTTTGAGGTAGACGCTCGCGCCGGTGATCTCCGACAACCGGTCGCTGTATTGCAGGGGCGTGGGGGTGACCACCGGGGCGATTCGCTTGGCCGCACCGTCGATGTCAGCCGCGCACAGCGGCAACTCGCGTGGACTTTGGCTCAGTTCGGCGGACACCGGTTAATGGTGCCATGCCGCCAGGAGCAGCGTTCAGCTCACCAGGGTGAGGACGATGAGCGGCATGCGCTTCATGTCCGCGGCCCCCGGCACCGCCGGATTGCGCGTACTTGTCGGCTTGCTCGCGCGACCAAGCCCACGAAGCCGGGTGCATCTTCACCCGATAGCGGGCATGCCGGCCACTTGGTGCGCCGACGTCACAGGTCGAGGAGCCGATTCCGCTGTTGGATGAACTGCTCCTCGGTGATCAGACCCTCATCTCGGAGCTTGGCGAATTCGCGGATCTCGGCGGCTATTCCGGTTACCGCGGTGCGGGGCGCCGGGTCTCCGCCGGTCTTCTCGGGGTCCTCCCGGGGCGCGACCGCACACACGACCGCAGGCTGTCTGACTCGCTCGCGTACGCCTACCCTGTCGGTCAAGGCCCGGCCCGCCGTGCTGGCCAGAGCCAGGTTAGTCAACGCGTCGCTGGAGCCGGCCGCCACCATCTGCTGCCCGGCAACGCCGACGCTTGTTGGCATGGCCAACGCGACCGGGCGAACCGCTGGCGTCGCCGCCGTCCAGGTCGGCGGCACTGACAACGAACCCACCGCGTTCGCCTCGCCGACACCAGCCGACACTGCGCCTTCGGACACTTTGACGGTTACCGACGAAGACGCTTCTTTCATGCCGGAAATGACGCCCTCGTCCCTCCAGGCGGTGACGATGTCGTCGGTGTGCAGTCCTGTCTGGGCGCCGACGACATCGAGAGGAAGGGAGACCGCGGCCAACGGACCCATCGGAGCATCAATGACGTACGTGATCAAATCGGCCCCCAAGTCGAACAGGTCTATCGGACTCAAGCCTTTGGACGCGAAGTTACTCAGCCGATCCGGAATGGCCGAAAACATCCGCGCCGCTTGTATGACTGCGTCGCGCGCGGTTCCGGAAGACACCGACGCGGCCGTGCCGACCGCGTGCGCCCGGTCTGCTAACCCCGCCAAATCGGCGGTCTGCCGCGGGGAGCTGAATGGCGTGATGCGCGTGGCTGTCGCGGCCTCACCCGCGTAGCCGTACATCGCGGCCACGTCCTGCGCCCACATCTCGCCGTACTCAGCTTCGGTCACCGCGATCGCCGGTGTGTTCTGTCCCAGCAGATTGGTGGCGACCAGGGACATCAACAGGCTGCGGTTGGCCGCAACCACCTCCGGCGGCACAGATCCCGCGAATGCCACCTCGTAGGCGACAGCAGCCGCGGTCGCCTGCGCGGCTGTCTCTTCGGCCTGCGCAGCGGTACTGCGAATCCACGCCACGAACGAGGCAGCGGCGGCGGCCATGCTCGTCGACGACGCACCTAACCATGGCCCGCCAGCCAATGCGCAGACGACCGATCCGTAGGCGCTGGCCGCCAGGTACAGTTCCGCGGCGATGCTTGCCCAGGCGTCCGCGGCAGTCAGCATCGACCCCGAGCCCGGGCCAGCGTAGATCCGGCCCGAGTTGACCTCGGGCGGCAAAAAGGCAAATTCCATTACGACCGATAGCTATTCATCCCAGTGGGCAAACTGACCGGGCCCGCGTCGGCAGGTTCGCTTGCTCTCCACTCCTCCGTGCCACCTTCGTCACCGCACCGGATCGATCTTGATTCGGACTCAAGCTGGTTGCGCGTGTCACCGAGCGACCTGACGTTCGACGGCTGCCCGTCGCGCCCCGGCTCGTCTTCGATGGGAGGCTGGCCGGCGGCCTGCCCCTTCCGCAACGTCGCCAACAGTTCCCGGTACGGACCGACCAGGTAGACGGTGTCGCCGGCGTTGAGGCGCACGTCGCGGCCCAGGTTCAACTGAACCTGCGCGTCCTCCCGGGCGACCGCGATGACGCGCGTGTGGGTGGACATCTTGAAGATCTGCATGCCGTCGAGTTCGCTGCCCGGCGCCACGTGCATCCCACCGATCAGGAAGGAACGGTTACTGACCGAGAACGTACCCAGAACGTGTAGGCCTATCGCCGCGCCGATGAACCACGGGGCGGCCAGTTCGACTGTGGAGCGGACGTTTTCGAAGCCGAAACGCTGCGCCACCGCGGAGCCGAGCTCGTGGTCGTACACCCGCAACACCACCGGCACCTCTGGACTGGTTCGGTTGGCAGGGGAACGCTTCTTGTGGCCCAACATTTCCCGCAGCACGATCCCGGTTTCGATGTTGATCATGTCGTCCCGAGTCAACACCGCGACCGCCCGCGCTCGATCGATGCGAGCCGCTGCCAACGTCTGGGGCAACGTGGCGTCTCCGAAAATCACCGGCACGTCGAGTTGATTCGCCTCGGCGAGGAAGCGATTGTTCGGGTCACGCTCGATGACAGCCACATCGTGTCCTGCCGCGGTCAGATCTGTCACCACCCGGATGCCGAGGGCGCTGAGTCCGACCACAATCACGTGGTTATGCAGATGCCGGGCCCGGGGACGCCCGAACTCCAATACGAACCGACGCGACAGCAACACGTCGGCGACGAATGCGACCAGCAGTGCGGTCGTGGTGACGCCGCCCAGCATCAGACAGGCCGCAAACAGCCGCAGCCAGGTGGGTTGCTCAGCGAAGCTGAAGTCACCGTAGCCCGTAGTGGTGATGGTTTCGTTAGTGAAATAAAAGGCGTCTACCCACGACATTCCGGGGTTTGTGTAGGCGAAATGCAGCAAGGTGGTCGATCCGATAACCAGCACCGCCAACGCGACCATTACCGGGTAGAACGCGGGGTTGACGTCGCTGGGCAAGGCCCGTAAGGCCGCGATCGCACGGCGCAGCCGAGACTGACGCGACCGCTTCGTGGTATCGCGCGGAATCTCGATACCGAAAGCGTTGAGCTCACGGCGGGTGCCGATCATCGAGGTCCAGTCGCCGGCATGCACCTTCAGATCGCGGCCGGGGCACGCGATCACCTCACCCGCGCTGGCAGCGCCAGCAGGTACCACAGCTACCGGTGCCAATTTGCCGTATATCTCTCGCAGCGTCGCATCCCGCGGCGCATCGGCTCCGAACACTACGAAGTCGATACCGGCGACCTCGAAGGGGTGCGTGGTCCGCGCCAGGCAGGTCTCGACGACCGCCGCAGCCGCCAGGCTGGCCACGTCGAAGATTGCGCTGGGCCCCTCGTCGGCAGCCACTGCCTCGCGGAGCACGTCGTTAGCCAGCCGAGCGACCACGCGAATATCCGGGTTGGCCTTGCGGGCCAGCAGTGCTATCTCCAGATTGGTCGCGTCGTCATCGCCAGCGCAGACGACGGCTGCCGCCCGGGCTATCCCCGCACTTGCCAGCTCGGCCTTGACCCGCGTGCCAGCCCGCTCGGCACCGGTGAGCCGGACCACATTAGCGCCGGCCCGCTTCAATTCTTCAATGATCGTCGTCGCGAGCGCGTCGTCGCCGCTGACGATCACCCGCTCGGACATAATTCCTGCTCTTTCATCAATCTTGTTGCAGGAAAACGTGAATCAGCACACCCACGACGCCGCGGCACGTTCACCGATCGAGAACCAGTGCAATTACCCATAGCTCCGATCCATAACTTCTTCTGTGCGATAGGCAGACTCACATCGCTGAGCCCGACTCCCCCCGCAACCACAACGGGTTGAGAACATGCACTGATGCTAACAAGGCGATGCAGCTTGCCACGTGATGATCGAGCGGGAGACCGCGGTCCGGTTTCATTAATTGCCAAGTCGCACAGAGATATTGCCGAATATTGAGACTTGCTGTGGATACCCTGTCATAAAGTTGTGTACTGAATTCGCTGTAGCGCAACATGTCTCCTAGGCACGAAATGTAATATCTTGGTGCCACTTTCGTGTCGTGTTGTTAACTATCTGCTGCAGCTGCTTTTTCAGACAAAGTGATGATTTTACATGTGATTTGTGCGTCAACCTGAGAATCCGCTTGAGATGCACCTGGAATGTTCTGCGTCCCGCCCGTTGCATGCGGACCAGAACGCCCGGAAGCGCTAGTGTCTTACCGGCATCGGCAAATGATGAAGGAATGTGATCTGTGACAACAACTTTGGATGAGAGTCAGGGATCATGGTGGTCGCTCTCCGACGTCTGCAAGCGCGGACTGCTGGGGAAGCCACTGATAAATGACCAACTCCGGCATGAGCGGTTGTCCAATCCTGTTGCTATGGGCGTGCTTTCGCCGGACGCAATCTCTTCGACCGCATACGGTTCAGAACAGATCATGATCGAACTGCTACCGGCGGCGGGCATGGCGGCGTTCGCACTCTTGCTGCCGATCACCGGGGTGATCCTGCTGATCTTGGTGCTGGTGGCCGCGTGCTATCGGCAGGTTGTCATGGTGTACACCCGATCGGGCGGTTCCTACGTGGTCGCTCGGGAGAACTTCGGGCCGCGCGTCGCGCAGATCGCGGCAGCGGCACTGCTGATCGACTACGTAGTTACGGTGGCGGTGCAGTGCTCCGCGGGAACGGTGGCGGTCGTGTCCGCCGTGCCGATGCTAGGTCCCTACAGCCTGGAAATCACCGTCGGCGTGGTGCTGCTGATGTGCTTCGCGAATCTGCGCGGCTTGCGCGAAGCCGGCGTCCGGTTCGCTCTGCCGACCTATGCCTTCGTCGCGATGGTCACGCTGACGATCCTGGTCGGCGGCGCTCGCGCGACCTTCGGAAACCTGCCGATTTACGACCCCGAGCACATGCCGGGGGTGGTACCAGTTCACCACGGCAGCGGTCTCATCATGGGTGCGACCGTCCTCATCGTGTTGCGTGCCTTCGCCAACGGCGGCTCGTCGCTGACCGGCGTCGAGGCGATCTCGAACACGGTGAACAGCTTTCGTCCACCGGAGGGAATCAACGCCCGCCGCGTCATGACCGTGATGGCAGGCATCCTCGCCTTCCTGCTCGCGGGGGTCGCCTGGCTGGCCTACGCGACTCACGCGGCCCCCTATGTGGATGGCTACCCGTCGATGCTGTCCGAGATCGCCCGGGCGGTATTCGGTCATGGGCCGATCGGCAACGGGTTGTACCTGCTGGTGCAGGCGTCCACCGCGGCAATTCTGTTCACCGGCGGTAACACCAGCTTCAACGGCTTCCCGGCGCTGGCCAGTTTCGTCGCTGAGGACCGCTTCCTGCCGCGTCCGCTGACCAAGCGTGGCCACCGACTGGTGTTCTCCAACGGAATTCTCACGCTCACCGCGCTGTCGGTGACGCTGCTGATCGTCACCGGCGGTTCGGTCGACGCCCTGGTTCCGTTTTACGCAATCGGCGTGTTCACCGGATTTTCGATGGCCGGCTACGGCATGAGTAAGCACTATCTCGACCACCGCGGTCCTGGCTGGCGGGCCAAGGTTGCACTCAACCTGTCCGCCGGACTCTTGTCGACAACGGTGGTAGGCATTTTCGCGGTCGCCAAATTCACCGAGGGCGCCTGGCTCATCGTGTTGGTGTTCCCGATTCTGGTATTCGCCCTGACACGGCTCAATCGTCAATACCGTGCTGAGGCTTCGGTGCTCGAGATGTCACGCGACGACCGCCCCGATGCAGCCCGATACACCCGTCACCGGGTCTTTATTTTCGTGGACTCGGTCGACCTCGCCGAAGTCGAGGCACTGCGTTACGGGAATGGACTGCACGCCGACGATCTCACCGCCGTTCACTTCGTGATCGACGGCGACCGTGCCGAGCGGTTGCAGGCCCGGTGGGCGCTCTTCGAACACGAGACACCGCTGCGCATCGTCGACTGCCCCGATCGGCAGCTGAGCCGCGTCGCATACGAACTCGTTAACGACGCGCTCGACGACCATCGCGATACCAAGGTGACTGTCCTGCTGCCGCGTCGAATGTATTCACCACTCTTGGGCCGGCTGCTGCACGACCGAACCGCCGACAAGATCGCGCGGGCGGTCAGCCGGGTCCCTGGCGCAACCGCGCAGATCGTGCCGTATGACATGGGATCGCGAATTGCCGAAGCGACCCGCGCGCCGAGGTCAGCAAGGCAGGTTCCGTTACCGCCGGTTGTCGGCCGCTGATCTTCAACCGCCTTGAGACCCTAGGAAAGTGATGTGCTGTGACCACACGGAATAGCGGGCTGGCACCGTCGTTTTCGGACAGGTGCAAGCGGATCTTGCTGGGCAAGCCGCTGACCAACGATCAGCTTGATTCTGAGCGATTGCCCAACCACGTTGCGCTCGGTGCACTTTCACCGGACGCAATCTCGTCGACCGCATACGGTCCGGAACAGATTATGGTCGAGTTGCTGCCTGCGGCCGGCATGTCCGCGTTCGCCTTGCTGTTGCCGATCACCGGGGTCGTCCTGCTGATCCTGGTGCTGGTGACCGCGTCCTATCGCCAGGTCGTGGTCGCCTACGCCCGCAGGGGCGGTGCCTACATGGTCGCTCGAGAGAACTTCGTTCCCCGAGCCGCGCAGGTGGCCGCAGCTGCGCTCTTGATCGACTACGTCGTCACCGTCGCGGTGCAACCGGCGGCGGGAACGGTCGCTGTAGTCTCGGCCCTGCCGGCGCTGCGCCCCTACCACCTAGAAATCACCGTGGCCGTCGTGGTGTTGATGTGTTTTGTCAACCTGCGCGGCCTACGGCAGTCGGGTCGCTTGTTCGCCTTCACGACCTACGCGTTCGTCACGATGATAACGCTGACCATCGTGACGGGCTTCGTCCGCGAAATCTTCTGGAACTTACCCACATACAACCCGCAACAAATGACCGGAGTGGTGCCCGTACATCAGGGTAGTGGGCTGATAATGGGTGCGACGATCTTGATCGTGTTGCGGGCGTTCGCCAATGGAGGCACGTCGCTGACCGGCATTGAGGCGATCTCGAACACGGTTAACACCTTCCGCCAGCCCCAGGGGGTCAACGCCCGTCGGGTTTTGACCGCAATGGCCTGCATCCTGGGCTTCCTGCTGGCCGGCGTGGCCTGGTTGGCCCATGTCACCCACGCCACGCCGTACCTCGACGAATACCCCTCGATGCTGTCGGAGATCGCACGTGCAGTCTTCGGCCACGGCCTGATCGGCAACATCCTCTACATCCTGGTGCAGGCATCCACCGCAGCGATCCTGTTCACCGGGTGCAACACGAGCTTCAACGGCTTCCCAGCGCTGGCCAGTTTCGTCGCCGAGGATCGCTTTTTGCCCCGGCCGATGACCAAACGTGGTCATCGGCTGGTGTTCTCCAACGGAATTCTCACCCTCACCGCGCTGTCGGTGACCCTGCTGCTCATCACCAAGGCCTCGGTCAACGCGCTGGTTCCGTTCTATGCGATCGGGGTGTTCACCGGCTTCGCGATGGCCGGGTACGGCATGAGCAAACACCACCTCGTCCATCGCGGCCGGCGCTGGCGTGGCAAGTTCGCGGTTAACCTGGCGGCTGGCATCTCGTCGTCGATCGTGGTGGCGATCTTTGTCATCGCTAAGTTCACCGACGGTGCTTGGCTTATCGTCGTCGTCTTCCCATTGCTGGTATTCGCCCTGATCCGACTCAATCGCCAGTACCGCGCGGAGGCCTCGGTGCTGGAGACATCGATCACCGAGCGGCCCGATGTCGGCCGACACGACCGGCTGAGGGTGCTGGTGTTTGTTGATTCCGTCGACCTAGCCGTGGTCGAGGCGCTGCGCTACGGAAACGGATTGCACGCCGACGACGTAACCGCGGTGCACTTCGTGATCGATGCCGACCATGCTGACCGCCTGCGGGACCGCTGGGCACACTTCGAACAAGCGACACTGCTGCGGGTGGTCGATTGCCCCGACCGTCACGTGAGCAGGGCCGCACACGACCTGGTGCGCCGGGTACTCACCGAGCACCCCGACTCACGCGTGACAGCACTGCTGCCGCGACGGACGTACTCGCCGCTGCTGGGCCGGCTGTTGCACGACCGCACGGCCGACAAGATGGCACGCGCTGTCAGCCGGATCCGGGGCGCAACCGCAATCGTCGTGCCCTACGACATCGAATCCCGCATTGCACGGGCCGCCCCCGACGGTGTCGATTTCCCGCGCCCGCCAGCACGCGATGAAGTCCCGGCGCCGCTCGGCAGCCTGGTGGGCGACTAGAACGCCGCACTTCGGGCCCGGTCCAGTTCCGCGATCACGTTCACCCGCCGGGATGCCGTGGCGATCTCGTCGGCGAACTCACGGCGCCGCTTGGCGATGTCGGCCTGGTCGGGCCCGTCCACCAGCTCGCGATGCCGGGCCAGTCGCAGCGCGGTCTTGAACAGCTCCATCGACCGCGATTCGGCGTTGGCGATTCTGCGCTGCAACTCCCACTGCTTGCCCACCTCGAGGCACTCAGTGAGAAACGCGTCCTCGTCCAGCGCCTCGTCCTCCAAGGCGGCGAGCCGATCGGCGACGATGTGGTAAGCGTCCAAGAACGGGCGCAGGACCAGATGGGCCAGCAGCAGATCCGCCGACTCCAACAGGCGCCGGACATCGGCCGCGACGACCTCCTTGGACGTGTCCTCCACCGGCCCGATCAGCTTGACCTCATCGGCGAGCTCCATCTCGAACTGCGCGCGCGCCGAGAACAGAAACTCGAACTTCAGCAACTCGCGCAGGCCGAGCGCTTCGTCGCGCACGGCCGCCGGCGACACAAACCCCTCTCCAGAGCTCTCGGCACTCTCCGACGCCGCCAGCAACGCCAGCTCCGCAATCGCACGGTCGACGAGGATGTGGATGGCGGTGTTGCGGTAGAACGCCGCGACCAAATGCTGATCGGCGCCGATCCCCCACACCGCTTCGGTGCCGGCGTCGTAGACGCTCACCACCCCGGAGTTCACCATCTGATGCAGCGTCCAGCGGATCGTGGAGCGGTTGGTCAGGTCCGCGGCGCCGGCGACCGCCCAGTTGCGGGCGTTGATGTAACTGGCCAGCGGGCGCACCGTGGCCAGCACCTCGCTGATGGACAACGACCGGTCGGCGCCCAGCAGCGCCAGGCTCACCACCGCCGTGGGCGTCACCGGGGTGGCGCGGTTGATCCGGTGCTCGACGTCCAATGCGATACGTTCGACCACCGTCCCGGTTCCCGACGGGTCGGCGCGTAACTCCTCGAGGCGCTTACGCAGCGGGAGCGGCTCACCGAAATCGAGGTAGGCGCGTCCCAGCCGCTCACCCTGCTGGCGGGATAACCGGACCAGGAACCGCAGGTCTTCCGGCCGCTTGGTGGCGCCGTAGGCCTCGGTGGTCATCGCCTCCACCTCGTGCAGCTGGTCGTAGACGATCGATGTCGGCACCAAATACACTTCCGGCCCGTCGATTTCGTCCACCGCGTCGGTCAAGTAGCGCAGGATGCCGAACACCGGCGGCCGCAACTTGCCGGTGCGGGTACGTCCACCTTCGATCGACCAGGTGAGGTTGGTGTGATTCTGCACCAGCTGTGCGGTGTAGGCGCGCAGCACGAACCGGTAGACCGGGATGTCCTTGGTCTGGCGCCGGATGAAAATCGTGCCAGTGCGCTTGGCGAAGCCGCCCATCGGGAAGAAGTTCAGGTTGGCCCCGCCGAAAGTGAATGCCGACGACAGGCGGTTGGCCGCGATCTCCTCGGGCAGCAGCATCCCGTCCAGGTACGAGCGATGCGAGAACGCGAACGCGAGCGTCGCCTTGCGGTCCAGCGAACGCAAGGCAGCGATCTGATCCTCGTCCACGAGCACGTCGTACGCCCGCATCAGCCACCGGCTGAACCCGCGCCACGCCTGCACCGCGCGCTCGTCCAGCGAGGCCGCCACCTCGCGCAGATACCCCGCGGCCTCCACCCGCACGCTCTCGGGATCGCGGCCCAGTTCGGCGGCCAGCGCCTCGAGCCGCTTGCCAAACCAATCGGCGTCCAGCAACTGGGTCACCGCTTCCGGATCGGTACCTAACGCCGTCGTCGACTCATCGACCAATCCGGTGCGCTGCAACAGCTTTCGCACTCCGCTGCGGCCGACCTCCCGTGCCGTCATCACCCCACCCCCTGTCAGGCCGACTGTGCCGTCGGCGCGGCGCTGGGCTCGTGAGCGTGCGGTCGCGCGTCACCCATGTCAGCTCCTCGATTCCGGCGGTGTCTGAGCGTGCTCCACAACCCGCGTTGTGGTGGTTGCTCCCCCTGGAAATGCTAGACCGTCACCAGCGCGGCGCGCCGTTATTGGCCGCTGCCGGGCAATGACTACCTGGGCCGGCGGCCCGCTGCCTAGGTCGCAGGGACCAGGATATTGACTGCGCGAAGAATATCCGGCGCTCACTCGGCAGACGCTAGGTGCAGGCTATTGGCCGAAAGGTCCGCGCGTTTGCTGGTCACACGAAGCCACACCGTTATGCTGTTCAATTCATTTTCTTGGTTTGAGCAAAACCGGAAGCACTGATCGCCTCGCGAGATGTCGGACATAAACTTAGAATGTCATTCTAAAAAATGGCGTCTTGGGAAAGCCGGAGCCGCCGGTATGCATGCCCTCGGCTTGGGCACCATTCTGGGCCTCCGGTAGATGGGTTCCCTACCAGCCGATCCCGATGACGCGTGTGTCGAGCTTCACACATCCGTTCTTGAATATCGCTGGGCGCAATTACCGCCGCGGGTAGAGTGAGCCGTCGGCCCAATGTTGCGTCAAAATCGTAGTTCATCTCACCATCTCAGGAAATATCGATGACGAATTTTGCGGTTCTTCCCCCGGACATCAATTCGGCTTTAATGTTTGCCGGAGCGGGCTCTGTCCCGATGGTGGAAGCAGCTTCGGCATGGGATGCTTTGGCGACTGAGCTGGGCCGGGCGGCGGCGTCGTTCTCTTCTGCCATCTCGGACCTGGCGGATGCGGCGTGGCAAGGTGCCGGCGCGAGGGCAATGATGCAGGCGGCTACGTCGTATCTGGACTGGCTCGGCGCCGCCGTAGCACACGTCGATCGGTTGGCGGGTCAAGCCCGGTCGGTTGCGTCGGCCTTCGACGCGGCCAAAAGTCTGATCGTGCACCCCGCCGCGGTGGCCGCCAACCGCGAGCAACTGCTATCGCTGGTGCTCGGCAACGTGTTCGGCCAGAACGCCCCGGCCATCGCGGCCACCGAGGCGACCTACGAAGAAATGTGGACCCAAGACGTAGCGGTAATGCTCGGCTATCACGGCGAAGCGTCGGCTGCGGCCGCCGCGTTGACCGGGATTAGCCAACCGGTTCCCAGCCTTGCCGGTTCGGCAGCTCCAGCGGCACCGATCGTGCCCGGCCGGATCACCGATTTCGACCTCCGCAACATCACCATCGGCGCGTACGATCTCGATCTCGACAGACTCGGCATCGGCAACATCGGCCGCTTCAACGTAGGTTTCGGCAATATCGGAAACCTGAATCCGGGCAGTGCCAATACCGGTGCGCTCAACCTCGGCAGCGGGAACATCGGCGATTACAACCTGGGTTCGGGCAACGCCGGCAACCTCAATGCCGGCAGCGGCAACACCGGCTGGCTCAACCTGGGCAGTGGAAACCTGGGCAATTACAACCTGGGGTGGGGCAACATCGGCAGCTTCAACCCGGGTCATGGAAACATCGGCGACCTCAACTTCGGATCGGGAAATATCGGCGGCACCAACCTTGGACTGGGCAACATCGGTTCTGCCAATATCGGCTTGGGGAACACTGGTGACGGCAACGTCGGAGGCGGCAACACCGGCCTGTCGAACTTCGGTGCCGGCAATTTGGGCGACGGCAACTTCGGGTGGGGAAACAAGGGCAACAACAACTTTGGATTCGGAAACGCCGGCAACAACTGCATAGGCTTTGGCCTGAGCGGAGACAACCAAGTTGGCTTCGGCGCTCTCAACTCGGGCAGCGGCAATTTCGGCTTCGGCAATTCCGGCAAGAACAACATCGGATTTTTCAACTCTGGCGATGGCCAGCTCGGCGTGGGCAATTCCGGCGGCGGCAACGGCCTGCCCAGCTGGGAAATGTTCAGTTCCGGCTACATGAGTTCGGGTATCGGCAACTCGGGAGAGTACAGCACCGGCATCGGCAACTCCGGCGCGTTCAGCACCGGCGTCGGGAATTCAGGACCGCTCAACACCGGCTGGTTCAATTCCGGCAACGTCAACACCGGCTGGTTCAACTCGGGCATCACCAACACCGGAATCGGTAACTCGGGAGGCAGCGGGATTACCGGCAATATGGGATTGTTCAACTCTGGTCACACGAACGTCGGCAGCTTCAACGCAGGCAGCACCAACACCGGCGGGTTCAACTCCGGCGATGTCAACACCGGGTACGGCAACTCCGGCGACTCCAATACCGGATTCCTGAACTCCGGCGATCTCAACACCGGCCTGGGCAACTGGGTCAACCAGCCCGTGGCAAATTCCGGATGGTTGAATGACGGCACCCACAATTCCGGCTATGCGAATTCCGGTCACTACAATTCAGGCGCCGACAACGACAATGGCAAAGAAGGACCGGTCATCGGCAGCGCCGGCTTGGAGAATACCGGCAGCTTCAACGCAGGTTTACTCAATGTAGGCGACTACATTTCGGGATTCCGCAACGGCATACCCACGGTCTTCGGCGCCGCCGGGAATTCCGGCTTCGTCAACGTAGGCAAGTCGAGCTCCGGTTTCTTCAGCTTCGGCGACTTCATTTCCGGCTTTGGCAACTTCGACAACCACGTCTCAGGCTTCCTCAACGCGGATAATTACACTTCAGGCTCGTTTCACTAACGGACAACTCGCTCGACACTGACGCTAGCTGCCCAGGCAGCCCGGGCCGAGCAACTCCTTGAGATCACCCATCAGCGCCGGCGACGGCGTCACCCGCAGCGACTGATCGAGTTCCAACGTGGTGATCCGGTCCCCGCTGATCAGCCGCAGATGCACCTGCGAGGTCCCGGGGTGTCGGGCCAGCACCTGCTTGAGCGCGGTCACCTTGTCGATGGTGCACTGGCGGGTGGGCAGGCTGACGGCCAGCGGCCGATTCGGTTGGGCGTTCGAGAAGTCCGGCACCACAAGTTCATTGGCGATCAGGCTGATGCGGTCATCTCGAATGGCGACCTTCGCGTTGACCAGCACCACCACATCGTCGGCGATCTCGGCACCGTAGTTGGAGTACGTGTGCGGGAAGAACATCACCTCGATACCACCGGTGAGATCTTCCAATTGCGCTGAAGCCCAGGGCATTCCGTTCTTATTGACCCGCCGGTTCACCGAGGCCAGGATGCCGCCCACCCGCACCTGGGTTTCGTTGGCGACATCGCCGTCCAGAATGGCCGGGATGGCCGTGTCCACCTGCGTGGCCAGCAGGTGGGCCACCCCGTTGAGGGGGTGTCCGGAGACGTAGAGGCCCAGCATCTCGCGCTCCAGGGCCAGCTTGTGTTTGTCTTCCCACTCGTCGTCGGGCACCTTGATGGTGAACACGGCTTCGGTGCATCCGTCGTCCCCACCGAACAGGTCGAACTGCCCCATCGCCTCGGCCTTCTTGGTGCCCAGCACCGAGTCGACGGCGTCGGTGTGCACCAGGAACAGACCCTTGCGGGCATGCTTGAGCGAATCGAAGGCACCGGCCTTGATCAACGACTCGGTGACCTTCTTGTTGCAGACCGAAATGTCGATCTTGTTCAGATAATCCGAGAAGTCGGTGAACTTGCCCTTGTCATTCCGGGTCTTGATCAGGGAGCCGACCACGTTGGCGCCGACGTTGCGCACCGCGCCCAGTCCGAACCGGATGTCCTTGCCGACGGAGGCGAAGTTCACCAGCGACTCGTTGACGTCGGGCGGCAGGACGGTGATGCCCAGCTTGCGGCAGTCGGCCAGATAGACCGCGGCCTTGTCTTTGTCGTCACCGACCGAGGTGAGCAGGCCGGCCATGTACTCGGCGGGATAGTTGGCCTTCAGGTACGCCGTCCAATACGACACCAGACCGTAGCCGGCGGCATGCGATTTGTTGAAGGCGTACCCGGCGAACGGAAGAATGGTGTCCCACAACGCTTTCACCGCTTTTTCGGAGAACCCGTTGGTGGTCATGCCTTCGTAGAAGCCCTTGTACTCGGCTTCGAGCACCTCGAGCTTCTTCTTGCCCATGGCCTTACGTAACGCGTCGGCCTTGCCCATCGTGTACGAGGCGACCTTCTGGGCAATGAACATGATCTGCTCTTGGTAGACGATCAGCCCGTAGGTCTCCGACAGGATTTCCCGCAGCGGTTCCTCGAGTTCCGGGTGAATCGGCTTGACGGCCTGACGTCCGTTCTTGCGGTCGGCGTAGTCGTTGTGGGCGTTCATGCCCATCGGACCGGGCCGGTACAGGGCGAGGACGGCGACGATGTCGTTGAACTCGGTGGGCTGCATGCGGCGCAGCAGGTCACGCATCGGGCCGCCGTCGAGTTGGAACACACCGAGGGTGTCGCCGCGGCCCAGGAGTTCGTAGGTGGCCTTGTCGTCCAGGGGAACCGATTCCAGGTCGAGGTCGATTCCCCGGTTGGCCCTGATGTTTTCCAGCGCGTCGCCGATGATCGTCAGATTTCGCAGGCCCAGGAAGTCCATCTTCAGCAGGCCGATGGCCTCACACGACGGGTAGTCCCAGCCGGTGATGATGGCGCCGTCCTGCGGCCGCTTCCACAGCGGGATGGCCTCGGTCAGCGGCTCGCTGCTCATGATCACCGCGCACGCGTGCACACCGGCGTTGCGGATCAGGCCCTCCAGACCCCGCGCAGTCTGGTAGATGGTGCGCACGTCGGGATCGGTTTCGATCAGGCCGCGTACCTCGGCGGCCTCCTTGAAGCGTTCGTGGGCCGGATCGGTGATGCCGGACAGCGGAATGTCTTTGGCCATGATCGGCGGTGGCAGCGCCTTGGTGATCCGGTCGGCGATCGCGAAACCTGGCTGGCCGTAGTGGATGCGCGCCGAATCTTTCAGCGCGGCTTTGGTTTTAATGGTGCCGAAGGTGATGACCTGGGCGACACGGTCCTGCCCCCACTTGTCGGCGGCGTAGCGCACCATCTCCCCGCGGCGGCGGTCGTCGAAGTCGATGTCGATGTCGGGTGCCGACGGGCGCTCCGGGTTGAGGAATCGCTCGAACAGCAGACCGTGCGGAATGGGGTCGATGTTGGTGATGCCCATGGCGTAGGCCACCAACGAGCCCGCTGCCGATCCACGCCCCGGCCCCACCCGGATGTCGACCGAGCGCGCGTAGTTGATCAGGTCGGCCACGATCAGGAAGTAGGACGGAAAGCCCTTGTCGCAGATGACCTTGATCTCGTACTCGGCCCGGTCGATGTAGTCCTGCCCGACGCCGGCGGGGAAGCGCCGCTGCAGACCCGCCATCACCTCGTGATGCAGCCACGACGCGGTGTCATGCCCGTCGGGCACCGGGAAGATCGGCATCCGGTCGCGCGGGGTCCACACGTCGGCGTAGGACTGCACCCGCTCGGCGATCAACAGGGTCGAGTCACACGCCCCCGGAACTTGGCTGTCCCACAGCCGGCGCATCTCGGCGGCCGACTTGAGGTAGTAGCCGTCACCGTCGAACTTGAACCGGTTCGGGTCCGACAGCGTCTTGCCGGTCTGCACGCACAACAGCGCCTCGTGGTTGTGTGAGGCGTCGCGGGTGACGTAGTGGCAGTCATTGGTGGCCAGCGGCGGTATACCGAGCTTGCGGCCGATTTCCAGCAGGCCTTCACGAACCCGGTGTTCGATCGAGATGCCGTGGTCCATCAGCTCGAGGAAGAAGTTCCCGGCGCCGAAGATCTCCCGCCACTTGGCGGCCGCCTCCAGCGCCTCGCGATCGTGACCCAGCCGCAGCCGGGTCTGCACCTCACCGGACGGGCAGCCGGTGGTGGCGATGATGCCTTCGGCATGTTCGGCGATGAGTTCGGCATCCATGCGGGACCACTTGCCGAGCTGGCCTTCGAAGGAAGCCAGCGAGGACAGCTTGAACAGGTTGCGCAGGCCGGTCGCGTTCTCGGCCATCATCGTCATGTGCGTGTAGGAGCCGCTGCCCGACACGTCGTCGGACTTCTGGCTGGGATCACCCCAGGTGATGCGCCGGGTATCGAATCGGGAGGCCGGCGCGATGTAGGCCTCGACGCCGATGATCGGTTTGATCCCCACCTTGGTGGCTGAGTTGTAGAACTCGCTGGCGCCGAACATGTTTCCGTGGTCGGTCATGCCGATCGCAGGCATGTCCAGCCGTTGCGCCTCGGCCAGCATCGGCGAAATCTTCGCGGCACCGTCGAGCATCGAATACTCGGTGTGGTTGTGCAGGTGCACGAAGGAGGACTCGCTCATAGGCACGCCAGTCTATGACCGTCCACCGACACATCATCGGCGTGTCGCCGAACGTGTCTTGGCCAGTTTCAGGCGTACCGTTCGACGAACAATTGCAGCGACTTTTCTACGTCCCCCTTGACGGCACGCGCGGCGGCGGAGCCGACCGGCCCGAACAAAGCGCGCCCGCCCAGCTCAAGGCGCAGACCCATCGTCGATCCGTCTTCGTGCGGCGTCACAGTAACGGTCACGCCGTACTTTGCTCCGCCTTTGCCCGAGCCTGACATAGCCACCTCGTGGGGCGGATCCCACTTGGTCACCGTCCATGTCACCCGGTTGCGCAGGCCCTTCGAGCGGGCTACTCCGATGATCTCGGTGCCGACGGTGATCTCATCGGGGACGTCGCTGCGCCACCCCTCGTGCATGACGAGCCATTCGCCCAACTCGGAAAGGTCCGATACGCGCTCCCACATGTCCTGGGGGGCCATCGGGACATTGGAGGTCAACTCAACGGAAGCCATCGGTCGAGCCTAACGAGGGTCGCGAGCCCGGCACAGCCGGGCGCTGCGGGCCCGAGCAATCGGGCACGAGGGTCGCGAGCCCGGCACAGCCGGGCGCTGCGGGCCCGAGCAATCGGGCACGAGGGTCGCGAGCCCGGCACAGCCGGGCGCTGCGGGCCCGAGCAATCGGGCACGAGGGTCGCGAGCCCGGCACAGCCGGGCGCTGCGGGCCCGAGCAATCGGGCACGAGGGTCGCGAGCCCGGCACAGCCGGGCGCTGCGGGCCCGAGCAATCGGGCACGAGGGTCGCGAGCCCGGCACAGCCGGGCGCTGCGGGCCCGAGCAATCGGGCACGAGGGTCGCGAGCCCGGCACAGCCGGGCGCTGCGGGCCCGAGCAATCGGGCGCCTCCACGAGAGCTCCCCCGTGATCTTCGGCGGGATGTTTCGTGGTGCCGTTACGCTCAGCAACAGAGGAGGGGCGCGTGGTGGAGGATCGGGCGGGTTCGCAGTTCGGGCCGTATCGGTTGATCCGGATGTTGGGCAGCGGCGGGTTCGGCGAGGTCTACGAGGCCGAAGACACCGCCATGCACCGCACCGTGGCGCTCAAGTTGTTGAGCAACACCTACTCCCAGGACCCGGTGTTCCGCGAGCGTCTTTTCCGCGAGGCCCACACCGCGGGCCGGCTGCGCGAGCCGCATGTGCTGCCGATCCACAGCTGCGGAGAGATCGACGGCCAGGTCTACATCGACATGCGGCTGGTCCGCGGCGTCGACCTGGAGACGCTGCTCGAGCGAGACGGGCCGCTCGATCCTGCGCGTGCGGTGCGGCTGGTACGCCAGGTCGCCGCGGCGCTGGACGCCGCCCACGCCGAAAAGGTGCTGCACCGCGACGTCAAACCCGCGAACATCCTGCTGTCGGGGGACGACTTCGCCAGCCTGGTCGACTTCGGTCTGGCCAGTGCGGCCGGCGACGCCCGGCTCACCAAGACCGGTAAGGCCGTTGGCACTTTTGATTATGTTGCACCGGAACGGCTTTCGGACGCACCGGTCGACCACCGCTGCGACGTGTACGCGCTCGCCTGTGTACTGTACGAATTGCTCACCGGCAAGGCGCCATTCGACGAGCATCGGGATCTGTCGGCGCTGATGACCGCCCACCTGACGGCGCCGATCCCACGGCCGAGCCAACGGCGGCCAGGCATTCCCGCCGCGCTGGACGAGGTGATCGCCCGCGGCATGGCCAAGAATCCCGACGATCGGTACCGCAGTGCCGGCGAACTCGCCGACGCCGCGCAGCAGGCCCTGACCCCCGCCGCACCGACGCGCGAGTGGACCGTTGAGTCGCCCCCGCCTTTCCCGCACCACCCTCCCGTGTCTCGGCCACCGTGGGCGCATCCGCCCCATCGCAAGCGCCGCGGACGTGCCGTGTTGGTGGTGGCCGCGATCGCGCTGCTGGCGGTGGCGATCACCGTCGGAATTGTCGCGATCGTGCACCGCGACAACGGCGCCCGACCTTCGGCGGCCTCCACTCCGCGGCCCTCCTCCACCATTCCGACCGTGCTGAAGTTTCCCGATCTGGTGAAGCCGCGCGGCGTGGCGGTCGACGAAACCGGGACCGTCTACGTCGCCGAGTTGACCAACCACTCTCCAGAAGGCCGGGTGCTGAAACTGCCGCCCGGGCAGACCTCCCCTACCGAGTTGGCTTTCGGGGAGATTTACGGCTTGGACGTTTCAGTGGACGCAGCGGGCAACGTCTACCTCGCGGATATTCACGCGCCCGGGGTGTGGAAGCTCTCCCCCGGCGCCCGCGGCCCGATCTTGCTGCCGTTCGGCCACATTGGCCGGCCGACGGGTCTGGCGGTGGGAAAGGACGGCAGCGTCTACCTGACCGACAACGCGCTCAAACAGGTGCTGAAGCTGCTCCCGGGGGCAACCAGCGCCATCCAACTGATGCCGACCGTTCCGATGAGCGGGCCTGGGGGCATCGCGGTGGACAACGACGGCAATATCTACATCGCCGACAGCGATGACCGACGAGTGCTCAAATTGCCCGTCGGCGCCACCACCCCCACTGAGTTGCCGTTCGCCGGGCTGCAACGCCCGTACGCGGTGGCAGTGGACCCCGGCGGCAACGTTTATGTCTCCGATCTGGATGGGCACGAGATCTTCAGGTTGTCCGCGGGTGCCACCAGCGCGACCCGGCTCGCCTTCCCCGGCCTGAACTATCCGCTCGGCATAGCGGTCGACAGAGCCGGTGACCTGTTTGTCGTCGACTGCCATCGCACGGACGACTGCGCGACCGGCAAGGTGCTGGAACTGGGACCACCCCAATGACCGACGATCCGGCGGTCAGGAATTCGTCGCGCCCGCGCGTCGGCACCCGCTTCGGGCCGTATCTGCTGCGACGACTGCTCGGTACCGGCGGATTCGGCGAAGTCTATGAGGCCGAAGACACCGTCATGCATCGCGTGGTAGCGCTGAAGCTGCTGTCCAGCAGCTACTCTCACAATCCGGCGTTCCGGGAGCGACTTTTCCGCGAGGCCCGGACCGCCGGGCGTCTGCACGACCCGCATGTGGTGCCGATTCACGGTTGCGGCGAGATCGACGGGCAGCTCTATATCGACATGCGGCTCATCGACGGCACCGACCTGCAGAGCGTGCTGGAGCGCGACGGGGCGCTGGGCCCGGAGCGCTCGGTGAATATCGTGCGTCAGATCGCGGCGGCGCTGGATGCCGCCCACGCCGAGACGGTGATCCACCGTGACGTCAAACCGGCCAACATCCTGCTCGGCAAGGACGATTTCGCCTGCCTGGTCGACTTCGGGCTGGCCAACGCCGCGACCGACACCAAACTCACCAGCGAAGGCACCACGGTCGGTTCCTTCGCCTACCTCGCCCCCGAGCGTCTCGCTTCCGGACACGTCACGCCGGGCGCCGACATCTACGCGCTGGCCTGTGTGCTCTACGAATGCTTGACCGGAGTGTCGCCTTTCCAGAGCCGGACCGAAATACCTGCCCTGGTCGCCGCCCACTTGACGTCGCCACCACCGCGTCCCAGCCAACAACGGCCAGGGATTCCGATCGGTTGTGACGAGGTGATCGCCCGTGGCATGGCCAAGGAGCCTGGGCATCGCTACCGAAGCGCCGGCGAACTCGCCGCGGCCGCCCGGCGCGCCCTGAGCACACCGGTCCCCAACCCGTCCTGGGCGCCTCATGCCGCGCCGCCGACGCAGACGTGGCACCCACCGGCGCCGACCCAAGCGCCGACCCAAGCCCCGACAATGCAAGTGCCCCAGGCATTCCGGCGCAAACTCCGGCGTCGCATCGCGGTCATCGTGGCCGCCCTGGGCGCCATTGCCGCCATCACCGCCGTCGTGGTGACGGTCTCGGGCGCACCGAATGCAGCTCGGTCCGCCCGCAGTACCACGAACGGCCCAACCACCCCGACCACCCCGACCACCCCGACCGCCAGCGCCGCACCACCTTTGAACGCCACCCCGTTGACGACTCTCGGATACGGCGATCTGAGCGGTGTGACGCTCGACGCCACCGGCAACATATTCGTCGTCGACAGCGGCAATAAGAAGGTGTTTAAGCTCGCTGCGAACTCGAACGCCCCCACCGAGGTCCCGATTCGTGGGCTTACTAAGCCCAAGTCTGTGGCCGTGGACTCCGCCGGCAACCTCTACGTCACCGACTGGTCCACCCCCGGCACGGGCCAGGTCTGGAAACTCCCGCCGGGCGCAACGTCACCCGTCGAACTTCCGTTCGGCGCGATGCTGCCGTCCGGTCTCGCGGTCGACGGCGGCGGCAATGTCTACGTGTCCGCGCGCGACCAAGTGCTTCGGCTGGCAGTCGACGCCCCGGCACCCACGGTGCTTCCGTTCGGAGGTGGCTTGTTCGAGAGCGTTGCTGTGGACGGTGCCGGAAATGTCTACGGCCTGCAGATGGGCCGGGTCCTCAAACTGGCACCCGGCGCAAGCAGTCCCACGCAGTTGCCCTTCTCTCAGCTCGGCCGAGCACAAGGCGTTGCCGTCGACGCCAAGTCGACCGTCTATGTGGTCGACAATTCCGGCAATCTGGGCAAACTGTTGAAACTCCCGGTCGGGGCCACGACGTCGACCACACCCACCGCGCCGGAGAACCAGTCTTTCGGCGGTGTTGCTGTGGACGCGGCGGGCAACGTCTACCTGACCGAGAACAATCGACTGCTCAAGGTTGGAGCTGGTTGATGGTCGACCTGAAAACTCAACTGGCGCAACATGGTCCGCTCGAACCGGGTCGTGCGGTGGATGTGGTACGCCAGATCGCGTCGGTGATCGACGACAGTCACGCTCAGCAGACCGTGCACCGCGAAGTCACCACCGACACCATCTTGTTGGCCGACGACGGCTCAGCCCATCTCGGGGATGCCGGCGGCAGCACGCCGTCCACCGACCGGACCCGCGCACTTATCACCAACACCGAGGCGACCCACCGCGCCGACGTCGCCGCGCTGGCTGCGCTGCTTTACGAGTGCCTGACCGGAAGCCCCCCGCAAACCTCGGCAGCACCGCCCAGCCGGCAGCGGCCCGGCATCCCGGCCGGGTTGGACATCGTCATCGCCAGGGGCCTGGCCGCCAACCCCGAAGACCGCTACCGCAGCGCCACCGAATTGGCCAAGGCCGCGCAGGATGCCCTCGCGGCGGCGGTGACCAGGACGATTCCACTTCCGCCGACGCCTCCACCATCGAATCATTCACCGCCGCAATGGAATACCGGACGAACGGTGTCCTACCCGCACACGCGGCCGAGGCCGCTGCCGTCGCCGCCGCGGCGCCGAGGGCGCGCGGCACCGATCATCGCGATCGTCGCGATCGTGACGGCAGTGGTGGCGGCCGCGTTCGCGATCCCCAAACTCGTCCACCGCTCCGGGAGTTCAGCACACACCACGCCCACCACGACAACCGCCTCGTCAAAGCGCAGCTACACCGCGCTGCCCACCGCGCTGCCTTTTCCCGCTCTGGGCGTGACGACAAGCGTAGGCGTCGACGGGGCGGGCAACGTATACGCACTGGCTTCTCTGGTCAGTGAGGGGTCATTTGACTCGCTGCCGTCGATGCTGTTCAAACTGGCTCCCGGTGCCGGGGACGCGGCCGCCGTCGACATACCCGGTGTCAACGTTCGTTCCGCAACGGACCTGGAAGTCGACCCGGCTGGCAACATCTACTACAGCGAAGGCACCCAGGTGTGGGTGTTGGAGGCCGGCAAGAGCAGCCCCATGCGACTACAGTTCCGCGGATTTTCGCGGATCGACGCCATCACCTTCGATGCGGCGGGCAACGTGTATGCGGTCGGCGGTCTGCTGACTTCCGGTCTGAAGCTGAAGTACGGGGTGAAGAAACTGGCCCCGGGCGAGAACCGGCCGACCGACCTGTCCTTCAATGACCTCTACGTGCCCAAAGGCATAGCGGTGGACAAGGCCGGCAACGTCTACGTCAGTTCCGGCGTCGAAGGCACCGGCCACGGCAAGGTCTTCAAATTGGCGCCCGGCGCCACTGCCACCACCACGCTGCCCATTCCCGATCTCTTGGAGCCACGCCATATTGCGTTCGACAGCACGGGCAACATGTTCGTCGCCGACGGTTTCAGCAGGAAATTCGTCGAGGTGCCCGCAAGCGGCGGCAGCCCCGTCTCAATGCCGATTCCAGCGAGCTCGCACGGTGTGGCCGTCGACGCGGCCGACAATCTCTACGTCCTGACGGGCGCGGTTTCCAGCCGATCAGACAAGACCGTGCAACCGGGACAGGTACTCAAGATTGTCCCGGAGAAGTAGCCGTCAGTGGCTCGGTCCGCCGCGCAGCTTGTTTCCGATCCGGATCGCCGGCAGCAGCACACTGCGTGGCAGCAGCCGGCCCGTGGTGCTGGCGACCTTGGGCACCAGACCGGGCACGACGCCGCGTCGGCCGGACAGCATGCCCTGAATGGCCTGTTCGGCGACGTCTTCCGGGGATACCTGCGCAAGGGGAATGCTGAACCGCTCGGCGCTGGCGATCTCGGCCCATTCGGTGGGAACCGGCCCGGGACACAGCGCCGTGACCGACACGCCCGTACCGTGCAACTCCTCTTGAACCGCCTCGGAGAATGTCAGCACAAATGCCTTAGTGGCCGAATAGACCGCCATGAACGGAAGGGGCTGGAACCCGGCAATCGAGGCGATGTTCAGCACTGCGCCGGCGCCCCGCTCCACCATGCCCGGTAGCACGGCCCGGGTGAGCTCCATCAACGCCAGCGCGTTGAGGGTGACCTCCTCGCTCTCGCGTTCGGCCGGCAGTTCGTAGAAGCGCCCGCTGGTACCGAACCCGGCGCTGTTGCACAGTCCCGCAATCGGATCGGTATTCAGCCGCTGCGCGAGGGTGGCTCGCGCAGCGGCGTCCGAGAGGTCCAGCGGCAGCACTTCGACGTCGACTTTGTCACGCTCCCGCAGCCTGTCGGCGAGCTCATCAAGACGTTCGCGACGCCGTGCCACCAGCATCAGCGGAAAACCCCGGCGTGCCAGGCCTTTTGCAAGCTCGGTACCGATGCCCGACGAGGCCCCGGTGATGACGACGGTGCTCTGCGTGTCGGGTTTGGGAAGGCTCATGAGGTCACCAATGTATCCCTCGGGTAGCCTGCAGGAAGGTTTCGCTGCGTTTGTCGAGATCTGTTTCGTCGCTTGGTTTCTCGCTGCCCTTCGCCGCCGAGGAGTCGTCGAACATGCCGAATGCGCGGTTGCGTACCCGATCCATCACAGCCGGATTGACGGCGTCGGCGACCGCGGCGAACTGCCCGAACGGCGAACTGGCACGCCGGGGCCGGTGGATCAGCGCGTCGGTGATCACCCCGGCTGCCTGATCGGGCGTCAGCGTCGGGAAATGGTCGTACATGGTGGTCGGGCTGATCATCGGCGTGCGAACTAGCGCCATGTGAACGGTGGTGAACCGGACGTTGTCGCTCACGGTCTCCGCCTGGAGCGCGTCGCACAGACTGTCCAGCGCGGCTTTGCTGGCGATGTAGGCGCCAAAGCGCGGCGCGCGCGTCTGAACGCCGACCGAGGAGACGTTGACGATGTGGCCGAAACCGCGCTCCCGCATACCGGGGATGAACTTGAGAATCAGCTGGACCGCGCCGAGGTAGTTCAGCTGGATGGTGCGCTGGTAGTCGTGGATCCGGTCGTAGGACAGCGCCAGTGAGCGCCGGATCGAGCGGCCGGCGTTGTTGATCAAAATGTCGACACCGCCGAGGTCCTCGAGCACCTTGTCGGCCATCGCGGCGATGGCGTCGGTGTCGGACAGATCGCAAGGGTAGACGTGCGCGGTACCCCCGTTGGCCCGTATGTCGTCGGCGACCTTTTCGAGGTTTTCCAGGGTGCGGGCGACCAATACGACAGTGCCGCCCGCCTCGGCGATCTTGTGCGCAGCGGCCTCGCCGATGCCGGACGACCCGCCCGTGATGAGAACGACTTTGCCTTGGACCGCATCGCTGAGCTTGCGGCCCTGGACGGCGTCCAGCAGATTCCTCAGATAGAAAGGCCGGTACCGACCCGCGGAATTCGGCGTGTTGATCATGTTCGACACAGCCGCGAACGGTTTTTCGACCAGATGCGTGAGGTCACCAAGATTCATCGACAGTTGCTCCTGATGGCGGTGTGGAAGTTGTGACGGAGGGTCATGAAGCCAACCTAGGACATCAATCGGTGAATAGGTATACAGGCGATGACACGGTCATCGAGATGCCGTGGCCGCGGCCGCGGACTTGCCCTCTCCCCCGCCCGCCGAGAGCCCCGCATGTCGCCACCGACACGCCGCCACGCCCGGCATCTTGCGGACCCTCGCGACCCAACCTTGCGGACCCTCGCGGCAAAGCAGGTGCGTTCAGGTGTAAGTCTGCGGCGCCCTCGACGGCGTGTCGCGGGTGTGCTGCTACCCGCAACCCGGTAGTCAGCAGGTATGAGACTGATCGTCGCCATCCTGGCCGTACTGCTCGTCAGCGCCTGCAGTGGCCAATCCGGCGGGTCCCGGCCCGCGGCGTCCTCGAGCCCCACGTCGTCCGCGACCACCTCCGCCAAGCCGCCCGCCCCGGCCCGGACGTTCGACTGCGCCAAGCCGGCGAACAAGGCGCAGCAGTTGGTCTGCGACGATCCGCAGTTGAGCGATCTGGACCAACGTCTGCAGGCCGCCTACCAGCAAGCGCTGGCGCGGCCGGGCGCCGACCAGCCCTCCCTGACCACCGCACAGGGCGCATTCGCCACCGTGCGCGACGGGTGCGCCGATGCCGTCGAGATGCGGGTCTGCGTGCTCGAGGCCTACCAGACGCGGCTGGTCGAACTGGCCATCGCCGACCCGGCCACCGTCGCGCCACCCGTCGTGACCTACAACTGCCCCGCCGACGCCGGAACGTTGACCGCGCAGTTCTACAACCAGCTCGATCCCAAGACCGCGGTACTGGACTGGAAAGGCGTGCGCGTCATCCTCTTCATCCAGCCCTCCGGCAGTGGCGCCAGGTATGGCCGGCAAGGGTCGGAATACTGGGAGCACCAGGGCGAGGTGACCCTGGATCTAGGCGGCACCAAATTCGTCTGCCACACCCAGTGAGTGATCGCGCCTTCGAAGAGCTGGTGGCGGAAGCCGATTCGGCGTCGGTCGACGGTTGGGACTTCTCATGGTTGGAGGGCCGCGCGACCGAACAGCGCCCGTCCTGGGGTTACCAACGGCTGATGAGCAGTCGGCTGGCGAGCGTCTCGGCGGCACTGGACATCCAGACCGGAGGCGGCGAGGTATTGGCGGGAGCGGAGAGATTTCCGCCGACCATGGCCGCCGTCGAGCCCTGGCCGCCGAACGCCGCGCTGGCCACCAGGCTCCTGCACCCGCGCGGCGTGGTGGTGGTGTCCGTGCCAGACGAGTCGGTGCTGCCGTTCGCCGACGATTCCTTCGACCTGGTGACCAGCCGGCACCCCAACAGCGTGCCCTGGTCTGAGATCGCCCGGGTGCTGCGGCCCGCCGGAACCTATCTCGCCCAGCACATCGGCCCGGCCACAGCGGCGGAGCTGGTCGAATTCTTCATCGGGCCGCAACCGCACGCCTGGGCCCGCCGCGACCCGGAACACGAACGTGCACATGCGGAATCAGCCGGTCTGCAAATCGTTAACATGCGACTCGAACGGCTGCGGCAGGAATTCTTCGACGTCGGCGCCGTCGTCTACTTCCTGCGCAAAGTGATCTGGACATTGCCCGACTTCACCGTCGACCGCTACCGCGGGCGGCTGCGTGAACTTCACGAGCGCATCCAAACCGACGGACCGTTTATCGCCCACGCGGCCCGTGTCCTCGTCGAAGCCCGCAAGCCTGAGTGACAATGCTGAGCATGCGCTCGTTCGATGATCTCGTCACCGAAGCGGTCGTGGCGCCCGTCGAAGGCTGGGACTTCTCGTGGTTGGACGGGCGCGCTACCGAGCAGCGGCCATCCTGGGGGTATCAGCGGCTGATGAGCCGGCGATTGGCGGAGGCGTCGGCGGCACTGGACATCCATACCGGCGGCGGCGAGGTGCTGGCCGGGGCGGAGACGTTCCCGCCGACCATGGCGGCCACCGAATCATGGCCGCCCAATGCGGCACTTGCCGCCCGACGGCTGCATCCGCGAGGCGTGGTGGTGGTCGCCACCGGCAACGAGCCACCGCTGCCATTCGCCGACGAAGCCTTCGATCTCGTGATCAGCCGTCACCCCGTCGCAGTGTGGTGGGTCGAGATCGCCCGGGTATTGCGCCCCGGCGGAACCTATTTCGCCCAGCATCCCGGTCCGGCGACGGTGTCGGAATTGGTGACGCACGTCGTCGGGCCGCAGCCGCAGCTGTGGGCGCTGTACGAGCCGGCCGCCCAGCGCGCCGGCGCACAAGCGGCCGGGCTGCGGGTGCTGGACATGCGCATGGAACGGCTACGGGCGGAGTTCTTCGACATCGGCGCGGTGATCTACTTCCTGCGTAAGCTGATCTGGACGGTGCCCGATTTCACCGCCGAGCCGTACTACTCACGGTTGCGCGAGCTGCACGAAAGAATCACGGCCGAGGGACGTTTCGTCACCCATCCGACGCGGGTGCTCATCGAGGCTCGCAAGCCGGGACGGTCAGCCCTCGGCGCGTAGTACGTCCAGGGCATGCCGCAGATCGTCGGGGTAGGGACTGACAATCTCGATCCGCCGGCCGTCGGCCGGGTGCGCGAAGGCCAGCGATCGCGCGTGCAGCCATTGCCGTTGCAGACCAAGCCTTTTCGCAAGCTTCGGGTCGGCACCGTAGACGAGGTCGCCGCAGCAGGGGTGGTGCAGCGCGGAGAAGTGCACCCGAATCTGATGGGTGCGCCCGGTTTCCAGGTGCACGTCGAGCAGGCTGGCGGCGACGAACGCCTCCATGGTGTCGTAGTGCGTGATGCTGTGCCTGCCGTCCCGGGTGACCGCGAACTTCCACTCCGGTCCGGGGTGGCGGCCGATCGGCGCGTCGATGGTTCCGCTGGACGGGTCGGGATGGCCCTGCACCAGTGCGTGATATCGCTTCTCGACGGTGCGCTGTTTGAACGCCCGCTTGAGCACCGTGTAGGCGCGTTCGGAGATGGCCACCACCATCACCCCGGAGGTGCCGACGTCCAGGCGATGCACGATCCCTTGCCGCTCGTGCACACCGGAGGTGGTGATCCGGTAGCCCGCGGCCGCCAAGCCACCGAGGACCGTCGGACCGGTCCAGCCCACCGAGGCGTGCGCGGCCACCGCAGCCGGTTTGTCGACGGCGACGATGTCGTCGTCGGAGTAGAGGATCGTCATGCCCTCAATGTCGACGGGGGTGTTCTCCGGCGGCTTGGGCGGCTCCGGTAGCCGCACCTGTAACCATGCGCCGGCGTTCAGACGGTCGGACTTGCCCGCGGTGGCGCCGTCGAGCTCGACACCGCCGTCTTCGGCGATAGCCGCCGCGGCACTGCGGGACAGGCCCAGCAGGCGGGCCAGGCCGGCGTCGACGCGCATGCCCGCCAATCCGTCCGGGACCGGCATCGAGCGCTCAGTCAACGGCGTCCTGATCCTCATTGCCGCCGTTAGACTTCCGGCGACCGACGGTGTCGAAATCGAAACCGAAGATGGAGAGCACGACGAGCAGGATGGCGCCGCCGACTACCGATGGGTCCGCGACATTGAACACCGGCCACCAGCCGACCGACAGGAAGTCGACGACGTGACCGCGCAGGGGTCCGGGTGCCCGGAAGAAGCGGTCGACCAGGTTGCCCATCGCGCCGCCCAGAATCATGCCGAGGCCCAGCGCCCACCACGGGGAGACCAGCCGCCGCCCCATCCAGAAGATGCCGACCACGACGCCGGTCGCGATCAGGGTCAACACCCAGGTGTAGCCGGTCGCCATCGAGAAGGCGGCGCCCGAGTTACGCACCAAAGTCCAGGTCACGGTGTCACCGATGATGGAGACCGGCTGGCCTGGTGGTAGCAGCTTGACCGCCAGGACCTTGGTGATGATGTCGAGCGCAAGCACGACCCCCGCAACCGACAGCAGCAGGCGCAAACGCCGGGGCGGCGCCTGCGATGCGGAGGCCACGGGTTCGTCGGCTGCTTCGGCGTTCACGGCTGAAGCACGCGGATCAGCGGATCCTGTTGGTTCGTCAGGCACCCCCCCATCATCCACTAACTAAGGTCTGTACCCGTGATTGTGCTGCTACCTCCGTCGGAGACCAAGCGGACCGGAGGGGACGGACCACCGTTACGACTCGGGGAACTTTCCAGCCCTGGACTGACGCCACTGCGGTCGGCACTGGTCGGCGAACTGGTCGAACTCGCCTCCGACCCGCTGACGTGCAGAGCGGCCCTGGGCCTCTCCCCCGCGCAGGACGCCGAGATCCAACGCAACGCCGCGCTACGCACCGCGCCGGCGTTACCGGCCATCCGCCGCTACACCGGTGTTCTCTACGACGCCCTCGATATCGAGTCGCTTCGTGGCGCGCAGGCGACACGCGCGCGGGCGCGGTTGTTCATCGGTTCGGCGTTATTCGGGCTGCTTCGGGCCGATGATCGGGTGCCCGCGTACCGACTGTCCGCGACATCGAAAATCCCCGACAAACCCACGCTGGCCGTCCGATGGCGGCCCGTGCTGGCGCCGGCGCTCGCCGAGCTGGCCGCCGAAAACCTGATCGTCGATCTGCGCTCGGGCTCGTATGTGGCGCTGGGACGGACACCCAGCGCGATCAGCGTCGATGTCCTGGCCCAGCATCCTGACGGCCGCCGCACCTCGGTGACGCATTTCAACAAGGCGTACAAGGGCCGTCTGGCCCGCGCGCTGGCCACCACGAAAGCGGAGCCCAACGATGCCGCTGCGGTCGCCGCCGTGGCCCGCAGAGCTGGTATGCGCGTGGAGCGCCGTGGCAATGCGCTGACCCTCGTCGTCCCCGCGGGACCGGGACGATAGCCGCTTACTGGCCACGAGCGCCACACACCGGTTAAGGAATGATCCCCTCATGGGCCGCATCACCGTCATCACCACCGGGGGGACGATCTCGACGACCACCGGCGCCGACGGCGTCCGCCGGCCCGCCCGCAGTGGCGCCCAGCTCGCCACCGGTCTCAGGCAGGCATTCGACGTCGACATCGTCGACCTGATGGCGATCGACAGCTCCGAACTCGTCACTGCCGACTGGGACCGCATCCGCGCCGCGATGCTCACCGCGATCGACGACGGCGCCGCCGGAGTGGTCATCGCCCACGGCACCGACACCATGGAGGAAACTGCCCTGTGGTTGGAGTTGGGCTATGCCGGTCCCGCTCCGGTGGTGCTGACCGGGGCAATGCGCAGCGCCGACGCTCCCGACGCGGACGGCCCGGCCAACTTGCGCGACGCGCTTATCGTGGCGTCCAGCCTGCAAGCCCGTGACCTCGGGGTCCTGGTGTGCTTCGCCGGCCGGGTGTTGCAGCCGTTGGGCCTACGCAAGGCCAAGACGCAGGATATGAGCGGTTTCGCCGGGTCCCTGCTTGCCACCGTGACCGGCGAGATGACGGTGACCGGCGCCAAGGTGCGCCCGTTCCTTGGCGACTTGAACGCCGCCGCCGCACCGCGGGTCGATATCGCGGCCGCCTACCTGGGCAGTGACGCCGTCGCGCTGGATGCCTTCGCAGCGGCCGGTGCGCGGGGCGTGGTGCTCGAAGCGATGGGATCCGGCAACGCCGGAGCAGCCGTGGTCGACGGGGTGCGCCGCCTCTGCCGCGACGGGGTGGTGATCGCGGTATCGACCCGGGTCCCCTCCGGCGGGGTCAGTGCGGCTTACGGACCCGGCCACGACCTGGCGGCGGCGGGCGCCGTGATGGTGCCGCAGCTGGCGCCGTCGCAGGCCCGGGTGCTGGTGATGGCGGCGCTGACGGCGGGACTACCGGTTGCCGATGTCGTCGGCCGCTGGGGTTGACGTGGCCGGCACGGAATCCGGTTCCTGGTCGCGCAGTTGGCCGACATAGTCCGGCCAGTCCAGGCTGTCGACCGGGTTGGCAGCGCTGAGATCTGCCGTGTCGAGGGGAAACGTGCGGGCCGTGCCCGGTCCCGAACCGCGAGTCTCAAACCGGACGGTCACCACGCCGTGACCTGCCCCCTGCACCCACCCGTGCCCCCACTCGCGATGCGCGACGTCGTCGCCGATCCGCCACGACGAGCCGTCCTGTCCGGTGAGCAGCGCGGCACGCAACGTGTCGAAATCCTGATGCGCCTCGGTTTCCGGCGACAGGTCCAGCTCAGGGAACAACGATTCCTGTCGTACGTCACTGAGACCGGAAAAGCCAACGCCCAGAAGACGAATCGGTCCGATCTGCAGCGGGTCGAGCAGTAGCCGGCGAGCCACCGTTGTCAGGGCGCTCGCTTCGGCCGTCGCATAGGGCAGCGTCGCGGAGCGGGTGAGGGTACTCATGTCCGACTTCTTGAGCTTCACCGTCACCGTGCGCGCGCCACGACCGTCTTTCAGCAGCCTCCGATGGGCGTGCTCGGCGATCGGCTCGATGGCCTCCCGTAGTTGCTCCAGGGTGGTCAGGTCGGCGGCGAAAGTGGATTCGGCACTGATCTGTTTGGCTTCGGCACGTTCGGCGACTGGGCGGTCGTCGATGCCTCGGGCCAGCCGGTGCAGCGCGGGCCCGATGGTCGCGCCCAGAATGTTGGAAACTTCGGCGTCGCTCAACGCGGCCAACTGCCCGATGGTCTCGATGCCGAGTCGGTGCAGCTTTTCCTCGGCGACCGGGCCGATTCCCCACAGGCGTCGCACCGGCAGAGCGTCGAGCAACGACCGCTCGTCGGGGCGGCGGACCACCCGGACCCCGTCGGGCTTGGCCAGGCCCGACGCGATCTTGGCGATCTGTTTGCCCGAGCCCGCACCCACCGAGGCGATCAAGCCGGTCTCGTCGCGAACCCGGCGTCGCAGCAGTTCGCAGAACTTCTCGGCGTCGCCCGCCGATGCCCCGGCGAGCTGTGCCGGTTCGCCGAACGCCTCGTCGAACGACAGCTGCTCCACCACGGGAACCAGGCTGCGCACGGTGTCGAACACGCGACGGCTGGCGATGCCGTAGACCACTCCCCGGGGCGGCAGCACCACCGCGCTCACCCCGACCAACCGGCGGGCCTGGTGCATCGGCATCGCCGATCGGGCGCCGAACACCCGCGACTCGTAGCTGGCTCCGGCCACGACTCCTCGACCACCCAGCCCACCCACCAGCACCGGACGCCCGCGCAAGGTCGGACGGGTGAGTTGTTCCACGGATGCGAAGAAAGCGTCCATGTCCAGGTGCAGCACCCAACGGGACTCCACGGCTATCGATGCTATTGGCCCGCCGTGGCGTGGTCCGCATCAGGCAGCGCCTGCCTCTGCTTTCGCGCATTGGACAAGAATTTTGTACATCGATTTTCCAATGAGCCGAATAGCGAAGCCCCTATCCGGATAGAGATCTAAAGACCAGGTGACACGAAAGAAACCCATCGCTGTGCGCATGTTTAAGAGCAGCAAACTTTGGTCACTTGCAAGTAGGCGAAGCGCCCGACCGATATCACGGGGTCAAGGGGGATACCTGTGTCCATATTAGTTGTTCCTGACTGGGTTGAATCAGCGGCAGAGGAATTGTCTGGTATTCGATCGGCAATAGCGCAGGCCTCTCAATCAATCGCAGGCACCACTACGGCCATCGCGCCGGCAGCAGCCGACGAGATCTCAGCCGCGATCGCAGCGATGTTCGACGATCTCGGCGTCGAGTACAGGCACTCAACGCGCAGCCGCAGGCATTCCATGCCGAGTTCGTCAAGGCGCTGAATTCGAGCGTCGGGGCGTACCTCAGCACCGAAATCGCCAATGTCGAGCGGATGTTCGCGAACGGAGCGCCTGGCCTGGCGGCAGCGCCTGCCGCCTCGATCCTGGACGGTCTCGGACTGGGCAACCTCGGCGGCCTGGGGATCTTTCCGCCACTGCAATCCTTACTGCCTGGAATATTCGGGTCGACGCCCGGACCCACACCCCCCAGCCTGGCCGCCATCACCGGGCCGTATCAAGCACTCGGATCGAACACCATCGCCAACCTGCAGAGCCTCGGCAACAATCTGACCGCCAACCCGTTTCCATTCCTGCGCCAATTCATCACCAACCAGTCGGGCTACGGGCAGATAATAGCTGCGGCCTTCACAAATGCGAGCCAACACCTGGCCGCCGGGGCCGCCGCGACCCAGATACTGACCGACCTGGCTCCTATCGCCTCGATACCGGGGCGCATCGGACAAAACGCGGTAAACGTGCTGGCGACCGTTAGCGACTTCTCCTACTCCATCGGCGTCAACCTGACCAATCCCCTGCAAATCGGAGCCGCCTTCTTCGGCATGCCGATAGCGCTCGGCATCGACGCCATCGGTTCGCCCATCACCACGGCCAACGCCATAGCCTCGGTCGGAGCGGCCTTCAACAGCGCAGTCCAGAGCGGAGACGGGTTCGGGGCGGCCGTTGCGGTCCTCACCGCACCTGCCGTCGTCGCGGACGGCTTCCTCAACGGCCAGTACACGTTGGGGGTGACGCTGCCCGGAGTGCCCCTGCCTGTGCTCGGTGGTGTTCCTGCCATCACCGTCCCGCTGCACGCAGGCATCCCGGTCGGAGGAATCCTCACTCCCCTGTCGACCGTGACGGTCAACATCGATCCGCTTCCCGGTAGCCCCATCGTCAGCGTCCCGATGGGCGGCACACCGACCGGCGGGATCTTGCCCGGGCTCCTGCTCTACGCACCCCAACAACTCGCACAGGCGATTGGGGCGCCTCCGTTACCGAGCCCTCTGCTTCCCCTGCCCCAGATCACGGTGCCGGGACTGCCGACGCTGGGGTCTCTGTTACCCGGGCTAAGTGTGCCGTCCCTGCCGGATCTGGGATCTCTGCTGGGCGGGCTGGGCAGTCTGCCGTCGCTGCCGTCCCTACTAGGCGGGCTGGGCAGTCTGCCGAGCCTGCCGTCTCTGCCCGGGCTGCCCGGCCTGCCGTCTTTGCCCGGCCTGACCGGGTCGCCATCCTCGCCACTTCCGGGTGGCTTGCTGTAGCGGCGCGGGTCAGTTGGCTGCGAGTTCAATCTCGCTGTCGGATCGGCCCATCGCCCACTCCACGTAACGGTCGATGCCGGCCCAGATTCCGACCCGAGGGGCGAACCCGATGCTGCGCGCCAGCTCGATGTTCGCCGGATAACGGGCGACCTCCCCGGGCCGGGGCGGTCTGTGGACGACGTCCACCTGAAACTTGCCGGCGATGTATTGGGCGATGTCACGCACACTGGTGTTGACGCCGCTGGCGAAGTTGATGGCCCGGCCTCTAAGGCCCGGGTTGGCAAGCACCAGCAGGTAGGCACGGACTACGTCGCTGACATGGAGGTAATCACGGGTCGCGGTACCTGCACCGAAGACGGTGAGATCGTTGCCCGCCATCGCCTGGCGAACCAGTATCGGGATCAGCGCGCCGAACGCTCCGTTTTTCTGCCGCTCGCCGAAGATGTTGAACGGCCGGACCACGCTGATGTCCATTCCGAAGGAACGGAAGTAGGAGTAGCAGAGCCGGTCGGCCGCCGCCTTCGACGCACCGTAGGGGCTGTTCGGCATCAATTCGGCGCTCTCGTCGAGGAGTTCGTCCTCCGCGAGGCCCTGGCCGTCGCCGTACACCTCACAGGTCGAGGCGTAGATGACGCGCGATCCGCTCGCGCGTGCCGCCTCAAGGATGTTGTGGGTGCCCATCACGTTCGTCTCCAGGAAACTCCGGGGATCGGTGAGCGATTTGTCGACGTTGACATTGGCGGCGAGATGGAACACCACGTCGTGTTCGGGCACCGTCTTGGCGGTCAGTTCGGCGTCGGTCACCGAACCGAAGACCACATCGGCCCGCCCGTCAGCCTGAAGGCGGCGGGTGTTTCCCTTGGCGGCACTGGACAGGGTATTGAGCACGGTCACTTGATGCCCCATGCCGAGCAACGCCTCGGCAAGGTGGCTGCCCTGAAAGCCCGCTCCCCCAGTCACGAGAATTCTCACCGCGCAAAGCCCCCCGCGTTCCAAGCCGTTCTTCGCTGAACGGGTTACAGCTTACTGAGCCGACGTGGCTCGCGAGGTTAGCCGAGCCCAACACGTACGGTGGCCGATAGGGGTGCTGCACCAACGGCCGACAGGGGGAATGCTCGGTGTCTCCGTCGAATAACGGACCCGCTGACGTCGAGCACTCGGGCGGCGAGTTCGCGACCGAAGTTCGCCAGGAGATCGAAGCTTGGGCCACCCATCCGGCCCTGACTCAGCTGGTGACGATGTTCGGCGGAGCCGTTCCGTCTGACCTGGGCCTCGTCGCGCGGTTGGCGTGGCTCGACGAGTTCAGCAACGTATGGAACTACCGGGCCCAGGCACGAGCAGGTGCCGGCCGGGTACACAACCAGGACGCCGCGGGCGCGGTGCGATGGCTGATCCCCCGTCTCGATGTGCCCGCAGCCCAGCTGGACCGGATTGTGGCGCTCGCCGACGAACTCGGCCTCATCGGTCAGTCGATGCCCAGGGCAGACGATTTCGACTACATCCTGGTCATCGGCGGCGGCCGCTACACCAACCTGCTGCGGGTCGCCTACGCACGGGAGATCGCGACGGGACGGCGCATCGGTCACGTCGTGTTGGCAGCAGCCTCGCGCGAACTGATGGATTCTGAGCGAGACGCCGTGGCCGCCATTGCGCCACTGGCCCGCACGGAATTCGACCTGCTGGCGGGCGCGGCCGGTGAAGCGCTGGGGCTGGACATCCGAGAAATTCAGCAACATGCACGCCGACGGCTTGATCGGCCGCACCGCGACCGGGCGGTCTGGCGATTACCGCCGGAAAGCAACGACGTGGGTGTGCCGGTAACCCTGTTGGAGACACCGTCCCCCGACCCGGACAACCGTCGGGCGAACTCCGGCGACACGTACACTTTCGCCGCGCAGACGGTGGGCATGCAGCGGTCGACGTGTCTGCTGGTGACCGGCCAACCGGTGGTTCCCTACCTGCACTTCGAGGCGCTGCGGACGTTGGCGTTACCGTTCGGAATCCGTGTGGAATCAGCGGGATTCGGTGTCGAGCGGTATAACCGACTGGGCGAGTTGGATGAGCAGCATCCGGCTAAGATCTTGCAGGAGGCACGATCGGCCATCCGGTCGGCGCGCGCGGTGACCGAGCGGCTCACGCAGGGACGGTGATGCTGCACGGCGTCGCCGCCGGATAGGTACCCGACACCGGACGGGGCCGCCCCCGGGGCGGCCATGGCAGCAGGCCCCGGTTGCCCAGATACCGCAATGGGTTGGTGTGTCGGCCACCGGTGTGGACCTCGAAATGCAGGTAACCGTCTGATGATTCGGCTTCCTGGCCGACGGCGCCGATCCGCGCACCGGCGGCGATCTCATCACCCACGCGGAATTCGCCACCGGACCGGAACACGTAGACCATGTCCGCGTCTGCGTTGGACACCACCACCAACCGCAGCCCGTCGTCATCGAGATCTGTTGTACGGCGGATTGTTCCGGACGTTACAGCGTGGATCGCGGTGCCCGGGCGCGCGGCGAAGTCGATACCGGGGTGGAAAGAGCCGGCGCGGGGGCCGTAGCCGGCGCCGATCGCGAGATGCTCGCGCGCGATCGGCAGGCGGGCGCCCACCTCGACCGCGTCGAAGTCGCCGCCTGCCCGCCTGCGGTAGTCAGCCTTGAGCAGGTCGACCTCGTCGCGGGCATAGCCGAACAACAGCGCACGGTCGTAGGGGACGCCGTAGTTCAGCCGACAGTCCGGGTCGATTCTGCGGTAGTGATCGACCTTGGCCACTCGTTCGGCCAGGGTCGACCAGCCGTGATGCACCAGGCGGACCCCGTACACCATCTCGATGCGACCGTTTTCGGCGATGTTGGCCGGCCAGTGTGGATTGTGAATCATCCTCGTCCCGGCGCGCAGACCCGGACGCCAGCGCCAGAACGGCCCCCGCACCGACTCGGCGGGCCCCATGATCGGGATCATCTCCGGGAACTCTCGGTCGTGCCACGTCGGGATCATCGGGCACATCAGCGCCGTGACGTCGTCCGGAATGCCCGCCAGCAGGTCCCGGACGTCGACATCTGTCTCGACCACCTGATCGGAGTCGATCATCACGATCCAGTCGGGGCGACAGAAATCGGCCATGCGATAAAGCAATTCGAGCCCCGGAGGTTCCGGGATCAGCCACGGGGTGGGCGGGAGATCGGACCGGGCACGCACGACGTTGGTCACGGCGGGGTGCCGAGCCAGGATCTCGGCCGAGTTGTCGGTACTGCGGTCGTCGATGACGTAGATGTCGTCACACCACCCGGACAACGAGCCAAGCACCCGGGGCAGGATGTCCTCGCCGTTATGTACGCGGAACAGCCCGAGAACCCGCATCGTCCCCTCCGTTCTGGCCGTGCCTCACCCGGATACGCGCTGAATGGAGACCCGCACCCCGTCACCAATGTCGGCCCCGTCCGCTGGCTCACCGAATTCGAAGCTGGTGGCCAGGATTTCACCGGCGATGAGGTCGCGATGCCGTGTCGCCCACTCGGCCCGCTCAGTAGGCACCGACATCACCACGGCGATGCGGTCGGACACGTCCAGCCCGGTCGACTTGCGCAGCTCCTGCAGTTCCCGGATGCGGTCCTTGGCCCAGCCCTCGGCCTCCAGCTCCGGGGTCACGGTGCCGTCCAGCACCACCAACCCCGCACCGCCGGGCAACGCCGCGGTGAATTCCGGGTCGGCGGCCACCAATCGGGAGCTGTACTCTTCGGGCTGCAACACCGCGGGGCCCGCGGTCAAGGTGCCGTCGGGATTGACCACGCCCTCACCGGCCTTGACCGCCCTGATGGCGGCCTGCACGTCCTTACCCAGCCGCGGGCCGGCGACCCGAGCGTTGACGGTGAGTTCGAACCGGCCGTAGGTGTCGATCGCGTCGGTCAACTCGACCGCCTTGACGTTCAGTTCGTCGCCGATCAGTTCGGTGAAGGGCTGCAACTGAGACGGATTTTCCACTGCCACAGTCAATTTGAGCAACGGCAAACGTACCCGCAGCTTCTTGGCCTTGCGTAGGGACGACGCCGCCGAGCACACGTCACGCACCTGGTCCATCGCGGCGACCAGATCGGGGTCGACGGGCAACTCGGCGGCCGCCGGCCACTCCGTCAGGTGCACCGAGCGCCCCCCGGTCAGCCCGCGCCAAATGATCTCGGTGATCAACGGCAACAACGGGGCGGCCAGCCGCGCGGTCACCTCCAGTACGGTGTGCAGGGTGTCGATCGCGTCGACGTCTTCCACCCAAAACCGCGAACGGGATCGTCGCACATACCAGTTCGTCAGCGCCTCGGTGAATTGCCGTAGCTGCTCGCAGGCCCCGGAGATGTCGCAAGTGTCGAGTGCCGCGGTCAGGTCGTCGCGCAGCACCGCCAACTTGGCCAGGATGTATCGATCCAGCACGTGCACCGAATCGGTGCGCCACGCTCCCACTTTCGGGGCGTACAGGGCCAGGAAGCTGTAGGCGTTCCAGAACGGCAGCAGCACCTGCCGTACCCCGTCGCGGATGCCCTGTTCGGTGACGATGAGGTTGCCGCCGCGCAGGATCGGCGATGCCATCAGGAACCAGCGCATGGCGTCGGAGCCATCGCGGTCGAACACTTCGGTCACATCGGGGTAGTTGCGCAGCGACTTGCTCATCTTCTGCCCGTCCGAACCGAGCACAATGCCATGGGCGACACAGGTTTTGAACGATGGCCGGTCGAACAGCGCGGTGGCGAGCACGTGCAACGTGTAGAACCAGCCGCGGGTCTGGCCGATGTACTCGACGATGAAGTCCCCCGGATAGTGGCTGTCGAACCAGTCCCGGTTCTCGAACGGGTAGTGAACCTGTGCGTACGGCATTGAGCCGGAGTCGAACCACACGTCGAGCACGTCGGAGATCCGACGCATGGTGCTGTTGCCGGTGGGGTCGTCGGGGTTGGGCCGGGTGAGCTCGTCGATGTAGGGCCGGTGCAGATTGTTCGGCCGCACCCCGAAGTCGCGCTCCAGCTCGTCGAGGCTGCCGTAGACGTCGATGCGGGGGTAGGCCGGGTCGTCGGACTTCCATACCGGGATCGGGGTGCCCCAGTAGCGGTTTCGTGAGATGGACCAGTCGCGGGCGCCCTGCAGCCACTTGCCGAACTGTCCGTCCTTGACATGGTCGGGGTACCAGGTGATCTGCTGGTTGAGTTCCACCATCCGGTCGCGGAACTGAGTCACCCGCACGAACCACGACGACACCGCCCGGTAGATCAGCGGGTTGCGGCAGCGCCAGCAGTGCGGGTAGGGGTGTTCGTAGGTCTCGTGCCGCAGCAGCACCGCGCCGTTGGCCGCGGCGGGACCAGTTGAGTTCTTCAGGTCGCGGATGATCTGCGGGTTGGCCTCGAAGACGTGCTGCCCCAGGTAGTCCGGGACGGTCGCGTCGAATCGGCCTTTGGCGTCGACCGGGGTGACCGGCACGATTCCGACAGGGTCGGTGGTCGCCATGTCGTCCTCGCCGTACGCCGGCGCTATGGAAACCAGCCCGGTGCCGTCCTCGGTGGTGACGAAGTCGGCGGAGAGCACCTGAAAAGCCTTGGGCGAGTCCATGAAATACGGAAACGGCGGCAGATAGCGAGCGCCGAGTAGATCTGCACCCCGGTAGGTGCCCAGCACCTCGGGCTCGTCCCCGAGCTCGCGGGCATACGCGGCCAGTCGCGCCTCGGCCAGTACGAAACGCCGATCGCCGGAACGAACCTGCACATAGCTCACCGCGGGGTTCACCGCGACGGCAAGGTTGGACGGCAGGGTCCACGGAGTGGTGGTCCAGATCAACAGGTAGGCGCCGTCCAACTCGCCCCCCTGTACCTGGAACCCGACCGTGAGCGCGGGGTCCTGGCGGCTCTGATAGACGTCGTCGTCCATGCGCAGTTCATGGTTGGACAGCGGAGTCTCGTCGCGCCAGCAGTACGGCAGCACCCGGCAGCCCTCGTAGGCCAGGCCCTTGTCCCAGAGCTGTTTGAAGGCCCAGATGACTGACTCCATGTAGTTGGGATCGAGTGTCTTGTAGTCGTTGTCGAAGTCCACCCAGCGCGCCTGGCGGGTCACGTACTGCTGCCATTCGTCGGTATAGCGCAGTACCGATGCGCGGCAGGCGTCGTTGAATGCGGCGATCCCCATCGAATCGATCTGCGACTTGTCAGTGATGCCGAGCTGCCGCTCGACTTCCAGCTCGGCCGGCAAACCATGTGTGTCCCAACCGAACCGGCGCTCCACTTTGTCGCCGCGCATGGTGCGATAGCGCGGCACGATGTCTTTGACGTAGCCGGTCAACAGATGCCCGTAGTGCGGCAGACCGTTGGCGAACGGCGGTCCGTCGTAGAACACATACTCCGGGGCGCCGTCGCGGCGGGCGATGCTCGCCCGGAAGGTGTCGTCGCGGAACCAGTAGTCGAGCACGTCAAGCTCGAGCGCTGGGAAGTCGGGCGCACCGCCGGCCAGCTTGGGATAGGCCGTGTGGCCGGCTTCCAGTTGAGCCTTCAATCCAGCTTCGTCGCTCACGTAGGTCGTCTCCGGTGCCTCGAGGAGTTCAGGCACGGGGACGACGGATGCGCTGGTGCGCGAACGCCGCGGTACCACCCCGCTTGCCACGCTGACGCGTGACCACTCGCAAGGCTGTGACGGGCCTGCCCGTTCGGTTCTACTGGGCCGGATCGGCTGTTCTTCCGAAAGCTCCCCGGTGATGGCCGGATCGACGCTGGTGTGTTGATTCTAATTGCGATCGCAAACCCGGCGAAGCCGGGTGCAGCGGGTCGCAACCATCGAGCGGGACTCCGAGGGGTGGGCCGGCCGCAGGACACTCCCTGCGGTCGGCTAACCCCTCGGAGTCCCGAGTTTGTCGCTGTCCATGGCCTTATGCATGAACCTCGAGCACACCAATGCGCCACAGCGCGGCGTACATGTGCCGCAGCGGGATGTTGAGCAGTCGGGCGGCGCCGGCCACCAGCGGGTCGCCGCCAGCGGCGAGCACCTCGTCGGTGCGGCGGGCCTTCTTCGGCGCGGGGGCGGGCGGAACGTCGCGCACCACGTGCAGCTTGGGCGCAGCGGTGACGGTAACTACTTCGTCGTACAGGGCAGCGGTCATGATCGCCTCCTCGGACTGAACGTTGACAGGTGGACCTCAAAAGAATCTTGGGAAGTCCCGTCCCACAACGATTCCGACGTGGAGTCTGGCTGAGAATCAGCCGAGAGTGTCGCGCCGAAGAATGGTCAGGGACGAAACATCGCCCGGATATCGACCCGGACTACCACTGGAACTCATGCGTCCCTCACCTCCTCTCGGTCGCGATCCCACGCGACTATTCGCGTGATCTGCTGCGCACACGTAGGAGAACAGAATGCCGGCGACCGCCGGTAATCCGCACCCCTCTCGTCAGAGCTTCGGCACTACCCGACGTGTCCGGTAAACCGGAAGCCACCTGGGCTCAACCCTTAAGCCGGGAGGAGCTGTCCTGACCCGGGGCGTCTTTCGACGTTCGGGGTCAGTGGCCTGTGTTCGTGTAGCCGCCTCACCTAACGAGGTGCTTGCTTGACCGATCATGCACGACTGACGGGCCGTGGTCAACGCGGCACCAGCCAGTTGGCCCATCTTTATGCTTTCGCTACGGACGCCCACAGCCTTTCCTCAGAAATACAGCCTCTGAGCTGGGCAAACTGCCACCGCTTGGTGGCGATGTCCAGGTTAGGTTCCGCTATGAGTTCGCTATGTCACATCGGTGAGCCGACCGATGGTGTCGATGTACTCCTCGACCATGTCGAGCACCACCGCACGGGTCGGCCGGACCCGATCGAGCGAGCCGACCACCTGACCGACGAAGTACGTCGCCAGCTCGCGTGCCTGGGCGCCGGGGTGGGCGGCGGCCTGGTTGATCCGTACCTGGGAATCGGTGATCAGCGCCGTCTGCAGAGGCATGCCCAATGGATCAGGTGTGTCCGGTCGTTCCCATTCCTCGGTCCAGGCGGTGCGCAGCATGCGGGCCGGTTTGCCGGTCATCGACCGGGACCGCACCGTGTCCGACGACGTCGCGGCCAGGAATTTGTCTTTCACCACCGGCGCGGTCTCGGCTTCCTCGGTGGTCAGCCACACCGATCCGCACCACACCCCTTCGGCGCCGAGGGCCATTGCGGCCGCGATCTGACGGCCCCGGGCGATCCCGCCTGCCGCCAGCACGGGCGTAGGCGCCACCGCGTCCACCACTTCGGGAACCAGCACCATGGTCGCGACCTCACCGGTGTGCCCACCGGCCTCGGTGCCCTGCGCGACGATCAGGTCGACCCCCGCCGCCGCATGCCGGCGTGCGTGCTCGGTGGTGCCGGCCAGCGCTGCCACCAGCACGTCGTGGCTGTGCGCCCGCTCGACCAGGTCCTGCGGAGGCGGCCCCAGCGCGCTGGCGATCAACCGGATGTTGTGCGCGAAGGCCACTTCCAGTAGCGGTTCGTAGCCCTTGGGTGAGATGTTGAGCCCACCCCTGACCGCCTGCTCCTGCTCGGCATGTGGCGCAACGCCGTAGCGCGTCAGGATCTCCTCGACGAACGCCCGGTGCTCGGCGGGCAGCAGATCCTGGGCCTGCCGTGAGTTGACGCCGCCGGTGTCGGCGCCGACGTATTTCGGTGGGAGCAACAGGTCAACCCCATAGGGCTTGCCGTGCGTCCGCTCCTCGATCCACGTGAGCTCGCTCTCGAGCCGCTTCGGGCTGTGGGCGGTCGCGCCGAGTACCCCGAAACCTCCCGCATTGGTCACCGCGGCCACCACGTCGCGGCAGTGGCTGAAGGCGCAGATCGGAAACTCAACGCCGAGCATCTCGGCAACTCTGGTTCGCATGCCGCCGACGCTACGCCTCAGCAATGGGATGACGAGGGCGCCCGGCCGTCGGGCGGCCACCCGGCCACACCGTCTTCCAGCGGAACCTGCAGGCTCCGCAGAATCGACGCAACCATCCGCCACGCGCCGATCACACTGACCAGCTCGATGAGAACTGTTTTGTCGCCGCCGAATTCGCGTTCGCAGGCATCCCAGCTCGCGGCACTCACGGCGCCGTCCCGCACGACGTCGTCGGCCGCCGCCAGCACTGCCCGCTCGGTCGACCCGAACCCGTTGTAGCCCTGCCAATCCCGCACACCCACCAGATCTTCGGCAGACACGCCCAGTCGGGAGGCCACTCGCCAGTGCTGAGTCCACTCGTAGTCGCATTCGGTGAGCCACCCGATCCGCATGATCACCAGCTCACGCAATCTGCGGTCGAGGGCGCCGTGCCAGAGCATGGTGGCGAGCAGGTCGTTGAACACTCCGGCCAATCGCGGATGGTTCAGCAGCGCCTGGAAAATGCTGAGCTCCGCCATATAGTCCGGCACGCCCGCTTCATCGGCGGCGGCCTTGGCCTCGTTGACGGGAAGCAGCGGAATCCGGGCGGCCGTACTCATGCCGGCCCGTCAGACGTCCAACCGCGAGAATGCCTGGTCCTCGTACATCTGCACGGACTGCTGGCGGCGGATCTTGCCGCTGGTGGTGATCGGTATCGACCCGGGTGATACGAGCACCAGGTCGGCAACGTTCAGGCCGTGCGAATCGAAGATGGCGGCCGTGATGTCCCGTTTGAGCACACCGAGCCGCTCGGCCAGATCCTGCGCCGACTCCTCGCTCTTCTGCTTGACCTCGACGATGGCGGCCAGCTTCTCGACACCGTCCTGCGGAACGGCGATCGCGGCGCACCGGCCCGCGCTGATCTCCTGGATGGTCGCCTCGATGTCGTCGGGAGAGTGGTTGCGTCCGTAGACGATCAGCAGATCCTTGATTCGTCCCATGATGAAAAGTTCGCCGTCGGAGAAGAATCCGGAATCCCCGGTTCGCAGCCACGGGCCCTCGGGGGTTCCTTCGGACGGGTTGACGATCGTCGCACCGAAGGTTCCCGCCGTCGTCTCCGGCTTCTGCCAGTAGCCGGACGCGACGTTCCCGCCCTGCACCCAAATCTCGCCGACCGTGCCCTCCGGGCACTCGCTGCGGGTGTCGCCGTCGACAATGCGGATGAGTTGCGATTTCGGCACGCCGTAGCTGACAAGCGGTGTGCCGCTACCATTTTCGACCCGGACCGCCTGGCCGTCCGGCAGCTTCTCGGAGTCGAAATAGACGATCTCCGGGGGCTCACCGACCTTGCGGGTCTGGATGTACACCGTCGCTTCGGCCATGCCGTAGGCCGGCCGCAGCGCCTTGGCGGCGAATCCGAATCGGGCGAACCGGTCGGCGAATCGCTTGAGCGTCGCCGGTTGTACCCGCTCGCTGCCGTTGAGGACGGTGTGCACACCGACGAGATTCAAGCCGGCGAGGTCCTCGTCGGATGTCTTGCGCACGGCGATGTCGAACGCGAAATTCGGTCCGGCCGAGATGGTCTCTCCATACCGCGCCATCAGCTGCGGCCAGCGGGCCGGTCGCTGCAGGAAAGCCACCGGGCTGGTCAGCACCGTGCGGCGGCCGGCCAATATCGGCATGATCGCTCCGAGTAGCAGACCCATGTCGTGGTAGAGGGGCAGCCAGGACACCACGTTCATGTCCGCGGGCGGCACGCCCCCTTCGTGGACGAAGAAGTCCGCCATGATCTGCTCGAAATTGGCGAACACGTTGGCGTTGGAGACAGTGACGCCGGCCGGGGTGCGGGTGGAGCCGGACGTGTACTGCAGGTACGACGTTCGCGAACCCTCGTCCGCAACGCGTTCCGGCCGGGAAGATTTCGGCCGCGAGTCGAGGTCGAGCCGATCGACTTCGAGGATCGCCGGTGGGTTCTCCCCCGCCTGCGGCTCGACGCACTCCTTGACGTTGCCGATGGCCGCCGACGTCGTCAGGATCACCGATGGCGCGGTGTCACCCAGCACCGAGATGGTCCGCTCGTCGTGGGCGCCGCCGTAGGGCACCGACAACGGCACCCCGATGAAACCCGCTTGCAGTGCGCCGAGGAAACCGACGACGTATTCGAGTCCCTGCGGCGCCAGGATCAACGCCCGGTCACCCGGCGAGCCGTTCTGCTTGAGCTGCTCGGCGATGTTGAGCGTGCGGCGGTGCAACTGCGCCCAGGTCAGCGTCTCTTCGACGCCTTCCCAATCCTGGTCGTAGTTGATGTAAGTGAGCGCCGCACCGCTCGGATTCAGACTCGCGCGTTCACGCAGCACGGCAGGGATAGAAGAGCCAACCACGGGATCGCACACTACCCGCCGGAGGACGACCCACGTGGTCCGTATCGCCGAAGTCGAACCGGCCGGCCTGTCGAGAGCAACCGGGACGTCGGCGCGTTGCTCCCGTGTCGGCGGGCCCTGAACAGGGAGGATGTCCTCGAACGCACTCCGTAAGAGATGAGACGACCGTGGAGCAGCGACAGGTCACGGCGGTGGCCGTCATCGGGATGGCATGCCGCCTGCCGGGCAGCATCGACTCACCGGAGAAGTTGTGGGACGCGCTGCTGCGTGGCGACGACCTGGTGACTGAGGTTCCGGCCGACCGCTGGGACGCCGACGATTACTACGACCCCGAACCCGGCGTGCCCGGCCGGTCGGTGTCGCGCTGGGGCGGTTTCCTGGCCGACGTCGCGGGCTTCGATCCCGAGTTCTTCGGCATCAGCGAGCGCGAGGCGACCGCCATCGACCCCCAGCACCGCCTGCTGATGCAGACGTCGTGGGAGGCAGTGGAACAGGCCGGCGTGCCGCCGAAATCACTCGCCGACTCGCTGACCGGGGTTTTCGTCGGCATGTGCCACGACGACTACGCCCACGTGACCGACGCCGCGGGCGCGCTGGGCGACGCCTACGGGTTCACCGGCACCGCGTTAAGCATGGCCTCCGGCCGGGTGTCGTATGCGCTGGGTCTGCGCGGCCCGTCGATCACGGTGGACACGGCATGCTCGGCGAGCCTGGTCGCCGTTCACCTGGCGTGCCGCAGCCTGCACGAGCGGGAGAGCGACCTGGCCCTGGCCGGAGGCTGCACGGTGATGCTTGAACCGCAGCTGTTCGCGTCCGCGTCCGGCCAGGGCATGTTGTCCGCGACCGGGCGCTGCCGGAGCTTCGACGCCAACGCCGACGGGTTCGTCCGGTCCGAGGCCTGCGCCGTGGTGCTGCTCAAGCGCCTGCCCGACGCGCTGCGTGACGGCGACCGCATCCTGGCGGTGGTGCGCGGCTCTGCGATCAATCAGGACGGCCACACCGACACCATCACCGCGCCCTCGGGGCGGGCACAAGTCCTGGCCTACCGCTCGGCGTTGGCGGCGGCCGGCGTCGACCCGGACACGGTCGGGATGATCGAGGCGCACGGCACCGGCACCCCGGTGGGTGACCCGATCGAATTCCGCAGTCTGGCAGAGGTTTACGGCGCCAACGGGAACGCGTGCGCCCTCGCATCGGTCAAGAGCAATCTCGGCCACACCGAGGCCGCTGCCGGCGCGGTGGGAATGGTCAAAGCCATCCTGTCACTGCGACACAGCGTCATACCGCCGATGGCACACTTCACCGGGCTGCCCGACGAGCTTGCCGCCGTCGAGACCGGACTGTTTGTGCCACAAACGGTTACGCCGTGGCCCGGCGGCTCGACCCCCCGACGGGCGGCGGTGTCCTCGTACGGCATGTCGGGAACCAACGCGCACGCGATCCTCGAGCAGGCGCCGGACACGACCACACCGTCCGAGAACGGACCCGAGGCGGTGCCGCGACTGTTCGCGCTGTCGGCCACCTCGCCCGGGGCGTTGCGGCAGACGGCCCGGCGGTTGGCGGACTGGGTGGCGGAGAAGCGGCCGCCCTTCTGCGACCTGGCCTACACGCTGGCATGTCGGCGCGGACACCGGCCGGTCCGACGAACGCTGATCGCCGACAGTCATGACGAATTGGTCCGGGCTCTGCGCGAATTGGCCGCCGGTGACGACCCGCCGGCGCAAGCGGTCGGACTCGACGACCGCGGACCGGTGTGGGTGTTTTCCGGCCAGGGCTCGCAGTGGGGGGCGATGGGTGCCGACCTGTTGGCCGCCGAACCGGCCTTCGCGGAAACCGTCGCCGCCGCCGAGCCGTTGATCATGGCCGAATCCGGTTTCTCGGTGACCGACGCCCTCGCCGCACCGGAGACGGTGACCGGCATCGACCGGGTGCAACCGACCCTTTTCGTCATGCAGGTGGCACTGGCCGAGGCGATGCGGGCACACGGCGTGCGTCCCGGAGCGGTGATCGGCCATTCCCTCGGCGAGGTTTCGGCCGCCGTAGTAGCGGGCGCGTTGTCACTGGAAGACGGGGTGCGGGTGATCTGCCGGCGATCTCGGCTGTGCCTGAAGCTGGTGGGCGCGGGCGCGATGGCGGCGGTGGAACTGCCCGCTCAACAGGTCCGGGAGGAACTGGCCCGGCACGCCGTCAAGGACGTATTGATCGCGGTCGTCGCGTCCCCGCAGTCCACCGTGATCGGCGGCGCGACCCGTGCGGTGCGCCAGCTCGTCGCCGCGTGGGAGGAGCGCGACGTCCTGGCCCGCGAGGTCGCGGTCGACGTGGCCTCACACACTCCCCAGGTCGACCCGATCCTCGACGAGCTGACCGGGCTGCTGGCCGAGTTGAAGCCACGCACACCCCGGCTGCCCTACTACTCGGCCACGCTGTTCGACCCGCGCGAGAGTCCGCCGTGCGATGCCCGCTACTGGGCGGATAACCTGCGCCACACCGTGCGGTTCTCCGCCGCCGTCAAGGCCGCCCTGCAGGACGGCTTCCGGGTGTTCGGGGAGCTCTCCCCGCACCCGCTGCTGATCCGCGCGATCGAGCAGACCGCCGCGGGCTTGGACATGCCGGTGGCGGCGATCGCGGCGATGCGACGGGGCCAGCGCGATTCGCACGCCTTGCTCCGCCTGGTCGGCCAGCTACACAGCGCGGGCGCCGCTTCCGATTTCGGCCAGCTCAATCCGCCCGGGCAGCTGGTGGACGCGCCGCTGCCGGCGTGGACCAACCGGCCGCTGCTCCTCACCGCGGCCCAGTCCGCCGCCCATACCGAAAGTGTTGCGGCACAACCGCTTCTCGGTATGCACGTGCGGCTGATGGAGGAACCGGAGCGGCACGTCTGGCGCAGCGACGTCGGTATCGCGGCGCTGCCGTGGGTGGCCGATCACCAGATCAACAGCGTGCCCGCCCTGCCCGGAGCCGCCTACTGCGAGATGGCGCTGGCCGCCGCCGAAACCGTTCTCGGCGAGTGCGGGGAGGTCCGCGACATCCGCTTCGAGGAGATGCTGCTGCTGGATCACGAAACCCCCGTCGGCGCCGTCGCGACGGTGCAACGGACCGGCGAGGCCGGTTTCGCGGTGCACACCGACACTGGTGGTGAGAAGACGCGGCGGGCCGTTGCGGTCCTGCATTCGACCGCCGAGCCGCCACCGGCCACCCACGACATCGACGCCCTGCTGGCCGCACATCCCCGCCGCCTCGAGGGTGACCGGCTGCGGGACTGGTTCGGGCGCCGCGGCGTGACGTTCGGCCCCGCCTTCACCGGCCTGCTGGCGGCGCGGGTTGCCGAAGCTGCGGTGGGCACCGTGCTGGCCGAAGTCGACGTACCCCGCGCAACGCGCCGGCAGCACGCCGGATATGTCGTTCACCCCGCGTTGCTGGACGCGTGTTTCCAGTCGGTGGCGGCTCACCCCGCGATGCGCGCCGCAGGCAACGGGGGCCTGATGCTGCCGCTGCGCATACGCCGACTGCGCGCCCACCGCGGCACCGGCCACCGGCCCCGTGTCCCCCGCTACTGCTACACCACCGTGACGTCCGGTGGCAGCAACGTCGAAGCCGACATCGACGTGATGGACGAGCACGGCACGGTGCTGCTGGAGGTCCGCGGTCTGCTCATGGGAACCGGCTGCCCCGAGGGCGCAGAGCGGGACCGGCTGCTGGACGAACGTCTGGTGGGCATCGACTGGCAGCGGCGCGAATTACCCGAGCCAACCACAGCGCCCGGGAAGTGGTTGGTGGTCAACACTTTCGATTCGTCGGCGACCGACCTGGCCGCGGCACTGGCATCGGCTGGTGCGGCCTGCGCCACGCTGGACTGGACGCGCGAGCATGCGGCCCTGCGCACCATGCTGGCCGCCGGCGGGTTCACCGGCGTGCTCGTGGTTGTCGGCGCCGCTGGGCCCGACCCGCACGACATCGGTGCCGTCCGTGAGTTGGTAGGCATCGCCCGCGAACTGCTCGACGTCCCCGGCGAAGCGCCGAGGCTGTACGTGCTGACCAGGAACGCCCAGGTCGTGCTCGCCGACGACCCGGTCAACCTCGCTCACGCCGGCGTGCGGGGTCTGCTGCGGGCGATCGGCGCCGAGCACCCCTACCTGAACCCCACGCACATCGACGTCGACGCGCTCGTCGGCCCGGACAAGGTCGCACAGCAACTCCTGGCCGGCTCGGCCGAGGACGAGACCGCCTGGCGCGGCGATCGGTGGCTGACCGCGCGCCTGTGCCCCGCTCCGCTGCGCGCCGACGAACGCGTGCGCAGGGTAATCGACCATCGCCGCGTCGGTATGCGGCTGCAGGTCCGCACGCCAGGGGATCCGGAGACGATCGAGGCCGTCGAGGCCGGCCGTGTCAGGCCGGGCCCCGGACAGATCGAAGTCGCGGTCCACGCATCCAGCGTCAATTTCGCCGACGTGCTGACGGCTTTCGGCCGTTATCCGTCCTTCGGCGAACAGCAGCCGCACCTCGGATCGGACTTCGCCGGAGTGGTGACCGCGGTCGGGCCCGACGTCACCTTGCCCCGGATCGGCGACCGCGTCGGCGGGATCTCACCGAACGGTTGTTGGGCCTCGTTCGTCACCTGTGACGCTGTGTTGGCCGCACCGCTGCCGCCCGAGTTGAGCTGGGGCGACGCAGCGGCGATCAGCACCGCATCGGCCACCGCCTGGTACGGCCTGCACGACCTGGCCAGGGTCAGAGCCGGCGACAAGGTGCTGATCCACTCGGCCACCGGTGGTGTGGGCCAGGCGGCGATCGCGATCGCCCGCGCGGTCGGCGCCGAGATCTTTGCCACCGCCGGGAGTCCACAACGCCGGGACATCTTGTACGACATGGGGATCGACCACGTCTACGACTCGCGCGGCACCGAATTCGGTGCGCAGATCCACTGCGACACCGATGGTTACGGCGTCGACATCGTGCTCAACTCACTCACCGGGGCCGCCCAGCGCGCCGGTCTGGAGCTGCTGGCCTTCGGCGGTCAATTCGTCGAAATCGGCAAGCGCGACATCTACGGCGACACCAGGCTCGACCTGTTCCCCTTCCGGCGCAATCTGTCACTGCACGCCGTCGATCTGGGCCTGCTGGCGAGGACGCATCCGCATCGCGTCCGAGCGCTGTTGGACGAGGTGTACCGGCGCACCGCTGACGGATCGCTACCGAGGCCGCAGCGCATCCATCACCCGGTTGCCCACGCGGCCAGGATCATCCGGATGATGAGCGCCGCCGAGCACACCGGCAAACTCGTCCTCGACATGCCGTCCACCCCTGGCACGGTGATCGTTCCACCCGAACAGGTTCGGGCCTTCCGCGCCGACGGTTCTTACATCATCACCGGCGGTCTCGGCGGCCTCGGACTGTTCCTCGCCGAACAGATGGCCGCCGCCGGTGCCGGGCGTATCGTCCTGAGTTCCCGGAAGGGACCGAGCCGAAAGGCCTCGGAAACAATCGAACTGGTCCGCGCCACCGGCGCCGACGTGGTGGTGGAGTGTGCCGATATCGCAGCTCCGGACACCGCCGGGAAGCTCGTCGCCACGGCGACGGCAACCGGCCTTCCGTTGCGGGGGGTGTTACACGCGGCCGCGGTGGTGGAGGACGCGACCCTACCCAACATCACCGGCGGACTGCTGGAGCGGGACTGGGCGCCAAAGGTGAACGGCGCGTGGCATCTGCATCGGGCCACCGCCACGGCGCCACTCGACTGGTTCTGCGTTTTCTCTTCTGCAGCAGCATTGTTGGGTTCGCCGGGACAGGGCGCATACGCTGCGGCCAACAGCTGGCTGGACGGCTTCACCCACTGGCGTCGCGCGCAAGGGCGTCCCGCCACCGCGATCGCCTGGGGCGCATGGGCGGACATCGGCCGCGGCGCAAGCCTGGCCGACAGCGGCGACACCACGATGATCGCTCCCGACGAGGGCGCACACGCATTCAAAACCCTGCTGCGCCATACCCGTTGCTATTGCGGTTACACCCCGACGACCGGTTCGCCATGGCTTGCCGCCTTGACGGAGCGCTCGGCGTTCGCCGAGATGTTCACTGCAATGTCCGACAGGGCTGGCAGCAGCGGCCGGCGGCGCCAGGACCTCGACCGGTTCCGGGCCGGGCTGGCGGAGTTGGCGCCCGACGAATGGCCAACCCAGCTGAGACGCTTGGTGTCCGAGCAGGTCACCATGATCCTGCACCGCGGCGTCGACCCGGATCGGCCGTTGTCGGAGTACGGACTCGATTCACTGGGAAATCTGGAACTGCGCACCCGGATCGAAACGGAGACCGGAATCCGGCTGCGCTCCACCGATATCACCACGGTGCGCGGGCTGGCCGATGTGCTCTGTGACAGGGTCGCGCCCACGCCTGACGCTCCGGTGTCAATGTGAGGATGCACGGTCGACACGAAATACCCTGATTTGTCGGCACTTCGGACAGGAGCGGACGTGGTTGTGATGGGCCATCTGGGGCTCGGGACAGTCAGGGACTGGATCCCGCCTTCCGGTGTGGTCTGGCTCTGGTCCCCCACTGCGGGTTCGCTGGACAAGGCGCGGCAGGCGCCCGCGAGCGAGGTGCCGCCGAGCTACATCCAGGCCCGGCATCTTCGTGGTTTTCATCGACAACACCGCCGCGGCCTGGATATGTCCCGCCTGCTGGTCATCGCCTTCGACATCCCGGGCGAGTGCGACATCCGGGCGATGACGTACGTGTTCACCGCGCACCTGCGCCGGCACGACACCTATCGCAGTTGGTTCGAGTTCAGCGGCGACCCGCAAGCCGAGCGCATCGTCCGGCACACCATCGCCGATCCCGCCGACATCGAACTGGTCGCCGTCGAGCGCGGTGAGATGACACCGACGCAGTGGCAAGACCATCTGCTGGCCACCCCGAGTCCACAGGAGTGGGACTGCTTCAGGTTCGCGATCATCCAGCGCGACGATCATTTCACTGTCTGCATCAGCGTCGACCACCTGCACGTCGACCCCATGTTCATCGGCACGGTCTTCGGAGAGATTCGCGCGATGTACAACGCGCTGATGGACGGTGACGGCCCGATCGCACTCCCCGCGCCCGGCAGCTACGCCGACTACTGCCTGCGCGAGCGCGCCTACACCTCCGCACTGACCCCGGAGTCCCCGGAGATTCGCCAATGGGTCGAGTTCTTCGAGTACAACGACGGGTCGCTACCTACTTTCCCGCTGCCACTGGGCGACACCTCGCTGGTGACCGGCGGGGAGCTGCTATCGGTGCGTCTGATGGACGCCCAGCAGACGGCCCGCTTCGAAACCGCGTGCACCGCAGTGGGCGCCCGGTTCAGCGGCGGCGTGTTCGCCGTCGCCGCCCACACCGAGTACGAATTGACCGGCTCGCGCACCTACTGCGCCGTGACGCCGGTCGGAACCCGCAGCAGCCCCGCCGAGTTCCTGACCACCGGCTGGTTCATCGGCCACGTTCCCTTCGCAGTGCCGGTCGGCTGCTCGTTCGGGCAAACCGCCCGCGACGCCCAAGCCGCCTTCGACGCGAGGGCCCACCTGGGCAAGGTGCCATTCGAGCGGGTGCTCGAGCTGGCGCCCTGGCTCAGCACGCCCGCTGCCGAGCGCGGCTTTCCCATGCTGTCGTTCCTGGACGGCGGCCTACCGCCCCTCTCGGCGGTCGTCTCGACCCAGTTGAACGCGATCAACACCCGAGCTTTCAGCGACGGCCGGATCGCGGCACGGGTCTGCTTGTGGGTCAACAAGTTCGACGCCGAGACTACGGTGACCGCGTCGTTTCCCAGCAACCCGATCGCCTACGAGTCGGTCTCCCGTTACCTGGACACCATGAAGTCGGTTTACCTGCGGGTGGCCGAGGGCCGCGAGCTCGCGCCGTTGCGCGCCACCGCCCGTCTGCGCTAGCGGCGGCGGGGCCGGCCGACCCCCTGCGCCACCAACGGTCGGCGCGGGCTGTTCGCCATCGCAGGCCGGGGAAGAGCCCGCTCGACCACACGACGCCGGGCGCCTGCCGGACGACCGTCCCACTTTTCGGTTCGAGCGTCATACGCTGGCACTTTGCCGCCGAACGCGAAGAATAACCGGCGGCTCGCACGCGGTGTGATCGCCGTCACCTTGATCGAAATTTTTTGTACGTTCGCACGATTTTTCTACATGCGACGGAGCGACCCGATACGCTTCTGATCGCGCCTGACTATGACGTGGGCGCCGAAGTGTGGGGGTCGGCGAATGCGTCCGCTGCTGCGGGGTTGGGGCAGCAGGGCACGAAGTTCGACACGAACTTGCCGAAGATGGCTTGAAGCGCGGGCTAAGGAGATGACGTACGACCGTGGAAAAAGCACGCGTGACGCCGGTTGCGGTCATTGGTCTGGCGTGCCGGCTGCCGGGGGGTATCAACTCGCCCGAACAGCTGTGGCAGGCGTTGCTGCGGGGTGAAGACTTCGTTACCGAGGTGCCACCGGAGCGCTGGGATATCGACGAATACTACGACCCCGAACCCGGCGTGCCGGGGCGATCCCACTGCAAGTGGGGCGCGTTCATGGACAACATCGGCGACTTCGACCCGGAATTCTTCGGCATCTCGGAACGCGAAGCCGTCGCCATGGATCCCCAGCACCGTCTGTTGCTGGAGACCTCCTGGGAGGCGATGGAGTACGCCGGCCTCACCCCCGCTCAGATGACCGACTCGCTGACCGGGGTGTTCATCGGCTTCACCCACGCCGACTACCAGTTCGTGCAGGCCGAGACGGGCACCCTGGAAGGCCCCTACGGCAATACCGGCACCAACTCCTGCATGGCGTCCGGTCGCATCTCCTACGCCCTGGGACTGCGCGGTCCCGCGGTCACGGTGGACACCGCGTGTTCGTCGGGATTGTTTGCCGCACACCTGGCCGCCCGCAGCCTGAGCGAGGGTGAGAGCGACCTGGCCTTCGCCGGCGGCGTCTACGCGATGCTCGAACCGCGGCGCTTCGCCTCGGGTTCGGCCAACGGCATGCTGTCACGCTCCGGTCGCTGCCACGCATTCGACGTCGAGGCCGACGGGTTCGTCTCCGGCGAGGGCGCGGTCGTGCTGCTGCTCAAACGGCTAGCGGACGCGCAGCGGGACGGTGACCGGGTCCTGGCCGTCATCAGGGGGACGGCGGCCAACCAGGACGGTCACACGGTCAACATCGTGACCCCCTCGGCGGACGCCCAGGAGGCGGTCTACCGGGCGGCATTGGCGGCGGGTGGCGTCGACCCCGCCACCGTCGGCATGGTCGAGGCCCACGGCCCCGGCACCCCGGTCGGCGATCCTCTCGAATACGCGAGTCTGGCCGCGGTCTACGGGATCGACGGCCCCTGCGCCGTCGGGTCGGTGAAGACGAACTTCGGCCACACCCAGTCCACCGCCGGCGCACTGGGGTTGCTGAAAGCAATTCTGGCCGTGCAGCACGGCGTGATACCGCAGAACCTGCACTTCCACACCATGCCCGACAAAATGGCCGAGATCGAGACCAATCTTTTTGTGCCGCAAGAGGTTACGCCGTGGCCGGGCACTGACGCCGACCAGCCTCGGCGGGCGGCGGTGTCGTCGTACGGCATGTCGGGCACCAACGTGCACGCCATCGTGGAGCAAGCGCCCGCACCGGCCGGCCAGACGGTGTTGCCCGACGGCAGCACCGGCCTGGAAGGCGCCCTGGTATTCCCCTTTTCGGCGAGCTCGGAGGAGGCGCTACGCGAAACCGCGGGCCGGCTTGCCGACTGGATCGACGCGCGAGAGGATGTCGCGCTGTCGGATCTGGCGTACACGCTGGCGCGCCGCCGTGGGCATCGCTCCGTGCGCACCGCCGTGCTCGCCGGCAGTGCCGGCGAGCTGCGCGACGCGTTGCGCGAAATCGCCACTGGTGAGCTCCCCCATCCGCCGGCCGTGAGCCAGGACGACCGCGGTCCGGTGTGGGTGTTCTCCGGGCAGGGATCGCAGTGGGCCGAGATGGGCAAGGACCTGCTGGCCACCGAGCCGGTGTTCGCGGCCACCATCGCCGAGATCGAACCGCTGATCGCCGAAGAATCCGGCTTCTCGGTCACCGAGGCCATGACCGCCCCGGACAAGGTCACCGGCATCGACCGCGTCCAGCCCACCCTGTTCGCCATGCAGGTCGCTTTGGCCGCGACCATGAAGCACTACGGCGTCACCCCCGGCGCGGTGATCGGCCACTCCCTGGGCGAGTCCGCGGCCTCCGTCGTCGCCGGCGCACTGTCGCTGGAAGACGGAGTCAAGGTGATCTGCCGGCGCTCCAAGCTGATGACCCGCATCTCCGGAGCCGGCGCCATGGCCTCGGTGGAACTGCCCGCCCAACAAGTGTTTTCAGAATTGCTGGGCAGCGGCATCACCGATGTGACCGTCGCGGTGGTCGCCTCGCCGCAGTCCACCGTGATCGGCGGGGCCACCGACGCGGTGCGCGAGTTGATCGCGGCGTGGGAAGCACGCGACGTGATGGCCCGCGAGGTGGCCGTCGACGTGGCCTCGCACTCCCCCCAGGTCGACCCGATCCTCGACGACCTCACCGAGGCGCTCGAAGAGATCAGCGGTCAGGAGTTCGAGGTCCCCTACTACTCGTCGACTTCATTCGACCCGCGCGAAGAGCCCTACTTCGACGCCTACTACTGGGCGGACAACCTGCGCCACACCGTGCGCTTCGCCGCCGCGGTCCAGGCCGCCCTCGAAGACGGCTTCCGCGTCTTCACCGAACTGTCCCCGCACCCGCTGCTCACCCACGCCGTCGACCAGACCGCCCGCGGGTTGGACATGTCGGCCGCAGCCCTGGCCGCCATGCGCCGCGAACAGCCGCTGCCACACGGCCTGCGCGGCCTGATCGGTGACCTCTACGCCGCGGGGGCCGCGGTGGACTTCTCGGTCCTCTACCCGGGTGGCAACCTGCTGCAGACGCCGCTGCCGGCGTGGACCCATCGTCGACTGTTGCTCGAAGAGAGCACCGATCGGCTCGCCCACGCCAATACCGTGGCGGTACACCCGTTGCTGGGCGCGCACGTACGCCTGCCCGAGGAGCCGGAACGGCATGTCTGGCAGGGCGATGTCGGCACCGAGGCGCAGCCCTGGTTGGGCGACCACCAGATCCACCGGGCCGCTGCGCTACCCGGTGCGGCCTACTGCGAGATGGCACTGGCCGCCGCACGCACCGTGCTCGGCGAGAACGCCGAAGTCCGCGACATCAAGTTCGAACGGCTGCTGTTGCTCGACGCGGTGAGTCCGGTCGGGGCCACCGCGACGGTCGAGGCGCCCGGCGTCGTCCCGTTCGTGGTGGAGACCAACGAGGCGGGCGAACGCGCCCGGCGTGCCTCGGCAATGCTGCATGCCCGGCCCGACGCCGACAACGACGCAGACGCGCCCGCGACCCACGACATCGAAGCGCTGCTCGCCTCGCATACGAACCCTGCCGACGGCGACGACCTGCGCCACGAGTTCGACAGTCGCGGAATCCAGTACGGCCCGGCCTTCAGTGGTCTGACCGCGGCGCACATCACCGACGAAGCCGGCGACACGGTATTGGCCGAAGTCGCCGTGCCCAGTTCGATTCGCGCGCAGCAGAGCGCCTACGGGGTGCATCCAGCACTGCTGGACGCCTGCTTCCAATCGGTGTCCGCGCACCCCAGTGTCACCAACGCCGGAGGCGGCGGGCTGCTGTTGCCGCTGGGGGTTCGCCGGCTGCGCGCTCACGGTCCGGCTCGGCACGCCCGGTACTGCCTGACGACAGTGACCCCCGATGGCACCGGGCTGAACGCCGACATCGACGTCCTCGACGAGCACGGCACCGTGTTGTTGGAGGTACGCGGCCTGCAGATGGGCACCGGCGCCTCGGCGACCAGCGAGCGCGACCGGGTGCTGGCCGAGCGGCTGCTGACCATCGAATGGCAGCAACGCGAGCTGCCCGAGAAGACCGTGACCGAACCCGGCAACTGGCTGCTGATCAGCACCGCCGACGCCACCGACATGATGGCGACTCAGCTGACCGACGCCCTGAAGATGCACGACGCCGACAGCGCGACGGTCTCCTGGTTGCTGCACGACGACCACGAGGCCCAGGCCGGGTTGCTGCGCGATCAGCTCGGTGCCAACGCGTTCAACGGCGTCGTCGTGCTCACCGCACCCGGAAACTCCGAGGCCGGCAGCGTTGTCGAGCGGGGCCGAGAGTACGTCGAGCACATCGTGCGCATCGCGCGTGAACTGCCCGATATCGAGGGCCAGACCGCGCGTCTGTACGTCATGACCCGTGCCGCCCAGACGGTGCTTGCCGAGGACTGCGCCAACCTGGAACAAGGCGGCCTGCGTGGCTTGCTGCGGGTGATCAGTGCCGAACACCCCCACCTCAAGGTCACCTATATCGACGTCGACGAACACACCGGCGCCGAGCAAGTGACGCGTCAGCTGCTGCTCGGCGAGTCCGAGGAAGACGAGACGGCCTGGCGCAATGACGAGTGGTACACCGCGCGCCTCAGCCCGACTCCGCTGGGCCCCGACGAGCGCCAGACCACCGTGGTGGAGCACGAGCACCAGGGCATGCGCCTGCAGATCCGCACCCCCGGCGACCTGCAGACGCTCGAGTTCGCCGCGTTCCAACGGGTCGCACCCGGTCCCGGCGAGGTCGAGGTCGCGGTCGGGGCGTCCAGCATCAACTTCGCCGATGTCCTGGTCACCTTCGGCCGCTACCAGACAGCCGACGGACAGCAGCCTCAGTTGGGTACCGACTTCGCCGGGGTAGTGACCGCGGTGGGACCCGACGTCACCGACCTGAAAGTCGGGGACCGTGTCGGGGGCCTGTCCGCAAGCGGCTGCTGGGCCACCTTCGCCACCTGCGACGCACGTCTGGCCACCCCCATTCCCGACAGCCTGACCGACGCCCAGGCGGCCGCGATCACCACGGCCTCGGCCACCGCCTGGTACGGCCTGCAGGACCTGGCCCGGATCCGCTCCGGCGACAAAGTCCTCATCCACTCCGCGACGGGTGGGGTGGGCCAGGCCGCGATCGCGATCGCGCGTGCCGTCGGTGCCGAGATTTACGCCACCGCGGGTAGCGAGCAGCGTCGAGAACTGCTGCGCGCCATGGGCATTGAGCATGTGTACGACTCGCGCAGCGTCGAGTTCGCCGAACAGATCCGCCGCGACACCGACGGCTACGGGGTGGACATCGTCCTGAACTCGGTATTCGGCGCCGCCCAACTGGCGGGGATCAAGCTGCTGGCACGGGGTGGACAGTTCGTCGAGATCGGCAAGCGCGATATCTACGGCGACACCAAGCTCGGCCTGTTCCCGTTCCGGCAAAACCTGTCGTTCCACGGCCTGGACCTGGGATTGCTGTCGGCCACCGACCCCACGGCGGTCCGTGAGCTGTTGAGCACGGTCTACCGCGCGACCGCCGACGGCACGCTGCCGATTCCCGAGAGCACCAGCTACCCACTGGCCGACGCCGCCACCGCGATCCGGGTGATGGGCGCGGCCGAGCACACCGGCAAGCTGATCCTCGACGTACCGCACGCGGGTCGCAGCAGCGTGGTACTGCCACCCGATCAATCGCAGGTCTTCCGCAGTGACGGCGCCTACATCATCACCGGTGGCCTGGGTGGCCTGGGCCTGTACCTGGCCGAGAAGATGGCTGACGCCGGCGCCGGGCGCATCGTGCTCAGCTCCCGCTCGGCACCCGGCGAAAAGACTCTGGAAACAATCGAATTGATCCGATCGATCGGGTCGGACGTCGTGGTGGAGTGTGGTGACATCGCCGAAGCCGGCACCGCGCAGCGGCTGGTGTCCGCGGCCACCGCCACCGGCCTGCCGCTGCGCGGGGTCCTGCACGCGGCCGCGGTCGTGGAGGACGCCACCCTGCCCAACATCACCGAGGAGCTCATCCAGCGTGACTGGGCGCCCAAAGTGCACGGCGCCTGGTATCTGCACGAAGCGACCGCAAGCCGGCAGCTGGACTGGTTCTGCTCCTTCTCCTCGGCGGCGGCGCTGGTGGGGTCGCCAGGGCAGGGTGCCTACGCCGCGGCCAACAGCTGGCTGGACGCCTTCACCCACTGGCGGCGCGCCCAGGGGCTACCGGCCACCTCGATCGCCTGGGGCGCCTGGGAGGAGATCGGTCGCGCAACGACGTTCGCCGAGCAGTCGGGCGAAGGCGAGGCGATCGCCCCCGACGACGGCGCGTACGCGTTCGAAGCGCTGCTGCGGCACAACCGGGCCTACACCGGCTACGCCCCGGTGATCGGCTCGGCCTGGCTGACCGCCTTCGCCCAGCGCAGCCCCTTCGCCGAGTTGTTCAAATCCGCCAAGGGCCGGTCCGGCACCAACAAACTCGTGTCCAAGCTCATGGAGTTGCCCGTCGAGGAGTGGCCCGGCCAACTGCGGCGGGTGATATCCGAGGGGGTGAGCCTGATCCTGCGACGTGCCATCGACCCGGACTGGGCGCTGTCGGAGTACGGACTCGATTCGCTGGGCAATCTCGAGCTGCGGACGCATATCGAGACGGAAACCGGCATACGGCTGACGTCCAATGAGATCACCACGGTGCGCGATCTGGCCGATCGGATCTGCGAAAGGCTCGCCGCGACCCAGGATGCCGCCACGCCCGCCTGATCGTCAGCGAAGAACCCCGCTTGCCGGTCTGCGCTGCCGCCCTCCGGCAGACCGGGAAACCCGGGGCCCCGCGCCCGCTCCGGTTTTCACGTCGGTTGAGTCGTGCGGTTGCCCCGCGTCGTACGGGGTACTGCGCTCCTCTCCCACGTTGGCTGACCGATTAATGGCCACGTAGACCAGGCTTCGCGCGACAAGCAGAAACGCCCATCGACACCCGTCGCAAGGCACTCCCGCAACAAGTACGTTCGGCGGCCAGCTACCTAAATCGATTCACGCCACATCGGCCGTTCACCATCACGGGGCAAGGAAAGGCGTCGTTGACCGGGCGCCGGCGGGCAGCCGCCGAAAAATGCCTCACACTGCTACCACAACGCCATAAGCTGCGGATTTGTCTTGAAACGAAAAAGTGATCGCAGAATGAGAGCCGATGTGATTGCTGTCACCTTGGCGAATTATTTTTGTACGTTCGCACGATTTTTCTACATGCGACGAACCAACCGGTTACGCTTCTGAACGCGCCTAACTATGACGTTGGCGCCGAAAAATGGGGGTCGGTGTATGCGTCCGTCGCTGCGGCTGGGGCAGCGCGGACCGAAGTTCGACGGAACTTGCCGAAGAGGGTTCGAAGCGCGGGCTAAGGAGATGACGTACGACCGTGGAGAAGACACGCGTACCGGTTGCGGTCATTGGTCTGGCGTGCCGGTTGCCGGGGGGCATCAACTCACCTGAACAGCTGTGGCAGGCGTTGCTGCGGGCGAGGACTTCGTCACCGAGGTGCCGCTGGACCGCTGGGACGTCGAAGAGTATTACGACCCCGAGCCTGGCGTGCCCGGCCGCTCCCACTGCAAGTGGGGCGCCTTCGTGGAAAACATCGGCGACTTCGACCCCGAGTTCTTCGCTATTGCGGAGAAAGAAGCCGTGGCGATGGACCCCCAGCACCGCATGCTGCTGGAAACGTCGTGGGAAGCCATGGAACACGCCGGCCTCACCCCGGCGCAGCTGGCCAACACGCCCACCGGGGTGTTCATCGGCCTCAATCACGGCGACTACCAGTTCGTGCAGGCCGAGACGGGCACCCTGGAGGGCCCCTACGGCAACACCGGCACCAACTCCTGCATGGCGTCCGGCCGGGTCTCCTACGCCCTGAGCCTGCGCGGGCCGTCGGTCACCGTCGACACCGCATGCTCGTCCGGTTTGTTTGCCGCGCACCTGGCTTTCCGCAGCATTCAGGACGGCGAGAGCGACCTGGCTTTCACCGGCGGCGTGTACGCGATGCTCGAGCCGCGGCGCTTCGCCTCGGGTTCGGCCAACGGCATGCTGTCGCGCTCCGGTCGCTGCCACGCGTTCGACGTCGAGGCCGACGGGTTCGTCTCCGGTGAGGGCGCGGTCGTGCTGCTGCTCAAGCGCCTCGACCATGCCCAGCGCGACGGTGACCGGATCCTGGCCGTCATCAAGGGGACCGCGGCCAACCAGGACGGTCACACCGTCAACATCGTCACGCCGTCCGTCGACGCCCAGGAGGCGGTGTACCGCACCGCGCTGGACGCCGCCGACGTCGACCCCGCCACCGTCGGCATGGTCGAAGCGCACGGCACGGGCACGCCGGTCGGTGACCCGGTCGAGTTCGAGAGTCTGGCCGCGGTTTACGGCAACGACGGACCTTGCGCCCTGGGGTCGGTGAAAACCAACTTCGGCCACACCCAGTCCACCGCCGGCGCGCTGGGGCTGATGAAGGCGGTGCTGGCCGTGCAGCACGGCGTGGTTCCGCAGAACCTGCACTTCAACACCATGCCGGAGAAGATCGCCGCGATTAAGAGCAATCTCTTTGTGCCGCAAGAGGTTACACCCTGGCCGAAGGACGACGAGGCGATGCCTCGGCGGGCGGCGGTGTCGTCGTACGGCATGTCGGGCACCAACGTGCACGCCATCGTGGAGCAAGCGCCCGCACCGGCCGGCCAGACCGTGTTGCCCGACGGCAGCACCGGCCTGGAAGGCACGCTGATCTTCCCGGTCTCGGCCAGCTCCGAGGAGGCGCTGCACAAGACCGCCGGCCAGCTCGCGGACTGGGTGGAGGCCCAGGACGACCTGGATACCTCGGACCTGGCCTACACGCTGGCCCGTCGCCGCAGTCACCGGCCGGTGCGCACCGCCGTGCTGGCGGGTACCGCGGCCGAGCTGCGCGACGCGTTGCGTGCGGTGGCCGACGGCGAGACACCGTACCCGCCCGCAGTCGGCCAGGACAAGCTGGGACCCGTCTGGGTGTTCTCCGGACAGGGATCGCAGTGGGCCGAGATGGGCAAGGACCTGCTGGCCACCGAGCCGGTGTTCGCGGCCACCATCGCCGAGATCGAACCGCTGATCGCCGAAGAATCCGGCTTCTCGGTCACCGAGGCCATGACCGCCCCGGACAAGGTCACCGGCATCGACCGCGTCCAGCCCACCCTGTTCGCCATGCAGGTCGCTTTGGCCGCGACCATGAAGCACTACGGCGTCACCCCCGGCGCGGTGATCGGCCACTCCCTGGGCGAGTCCGCGGCCTCCGTCGTCGCCGGCGCACTGTCGCTGGAAGACGGAGTCAAGGTGATCTGCCGGCGCTCCAAGCTGATGACCCGCATCTCCGGAGCCGGCGCCATGGCCTCGGTGGAACTGCCCGCCCAACAGGTCCTGTCCGAACTGATGGCCCGCGGCGTGAACGACGCTGTGGTCGCGGTGGTCGCCTCACCGCAGTCCACCGTGATCGGCGGAGCCACCCAGACCGTGCGGGAACTGGTCGCCGCCTGGGAAGCACGCGACGTGATGGCCCGCGAGGTGGCCGTCGACGTGGCCTCGCACTCCCCCCAGGTCGACCCGATCCTCGACGACCTCACCGAGGCGCTCGAAGACATCACCGCGCTGGAACCGCAGGTCCCCTACTACTCCGCGACCTCCTTCGACCCGCGCGAAGAGCCTTACTGCGACGCCTACTACTGGGCGGACAACCTGCGCCACACCGTGCGCTTCGCCGCCGCGGTCCAGGCCGCCCTCGAAGACGGCTTCCGCGTCTTCACCGAACTGTCCCCGCACCCGCTGCTCACCCACGCCGTCGACCAGACCGCCCGCGCGTTGGACATGTCGGCCGCAGCCCTGGCCGCCATGCGCCGCGAACAGCCGCTGCCACACGGCCTGCGCGGCCTGGTCGGTGACCTCTACGCCGCGGGGGCCGCGGTGGACTTCTCGGTCCTGTACCCCGGCGGGCGTCTGGTGGATGCCACGCTGCCGGCATGGGCGCACCGCCGGCTGATGCTGCTGGAAAGCACCGACCGCCTCGCGCACACCCACGCCGTCGCCGTGCATCCGCTGTTGGGCGCCCATGTCCGGCTGCCCGAGGAGCCGGAACGGCATGTCTGGCAGAGCGACATCGGAACCGAAACGCTGCCGTGGCTGGCCGACCACCAGATCCACGGCGCCGCGGCGCTGCCCGGTGCGGCCTACTGCGAGATGGCATTGACCGCCGCACGCACCGTCCTGGGCGATGCCGCGGAGATACGCGACGTCAAGTTCGAGCAGATGCTGCTGCTGGACGAGGAAACCTTTGTCGGCGCCACGGCAACCGTCGACGCGCCGGGCGTGGTCCCGTTCGTGGTGGAGACCACCCAGGGTGGCGAACGCAGCCGCCGGGCGTCGGCCGTCCTGCACGCCCTCGACGACGAGGAAGCCGCCGACCAGCCGCCTGCGCACGATGTCGACGCACTGCTGGCAGCCCACCAGACCCCGATCGAGGGTGACGAGCTTCGGCTGGAAGCCGATCTGCGCGGAATCCAGTTCGGACCCGCATTCGGTGGCCTGGCCATCGCCTACACCGCCGAGACCGAGGAAACGGTACTGGCCGAGGTCGGACTGCCCGGCTCGATCCGGTCTCAGCAAGGCGGCTACGGAATTCATCCCGCGCTGCTGGACGCGTGCTTCCAATCCGTGGCCGCCCATCCCGGCGTCCGCGATGTCGGTAACGGCGGGCTGTTACTGCCGTTGGGCGTCAGCCGGATTCGCTCGTACGGACCCGCACGCAATGCCCACTACTGCCTGACGACGGTGACCCCCGAAGGCACCGGAGTGACCGCCGATATCGACGTCCTCGACGAGCACGGCACCGTATTGCTGGCGGTACGCGGCCTGCAGATGGGCACCGGCGTCTCGGCGAGCAGCGAACTCGATCGCGTACTGAACGAACGGCTGCTGACTATCGAGTGGCAGCAGCACGAACTGCCCGAGAAGACCGTCATCGAACCGGGTAACTGGCTGCTGATCAGCACCGCCGACGCCACCGACATGGTAGCCACCCAGTTGACCGACGCCCTGAAGATGCATGACGCGCAGAGCACCACGCTGTCCTGGCCGCTGCGCGGTGACCACGACACCGCGGCCGAGCGGTTGCGCGCCCTTTTCGAATCCAGCAGCTTCTCAGGTTTAGTCGTGCTGACCGAGCGGCAAAGCGGTACCGATGAGGATTCGATCGTCCGCGGCCAGGAATACGTCAAGCTCGCCGTTCGCATCGCGCGCGAGCTGCCCGAATTGGTGGGCCAATCTCCCCGGCTGTACGTAGTGACCCGCAACGCCCAGACGGTACTGACCGACGACTGCCCGAACCTCGAACAGGGTGGGCTGCGTGGCCTGCTGCGGGTGATCGGCGCCGAGCACCCCCATCTGAAGGTCAGCTACATAGACCTGCCATACGAGCTTAGCGACCAGAGCACCGAGAATGTGGCACGGCAACTGCTGCTGGCCACCGACGAAGACGAAACCGCCTGGCGCGACGACCAGTGGTACACCGCACGGCTGTACCCGACCCCACTGCGGCCGGAGGAACGCCGCAACACCGTCGTCGACCACCGGGAAGGCGGCATGCGGCTGCAGGTCCGGGTTCCCGGTGACCTGCAGACGATGGAGTTCACCGCGTTCGACCGGGTGCCGCCGGGTCCCAACGAGATCGAGGTAGCTGTCAGCGCGGCGAGCATCAACTTCGCCGACGTGCTGGCGGCGTACGGCCGCTGCCCGACGTTCGACGGTGAGCAGCCACCGCTTGGCCTCGACTTTGCCGGAGTGGTGACCGCCGTCGGTGCCGAGGTGACCGATCACAAGGTCGGCGATCACGTGGGCGGTCTGTCCCCCGACGGCTGCTGGTCCACTTTCGTCACGTGTGACGCGGGTCTGGCCGCGACACTGCCGGCCGGGCTGACCGACGCCCAGGCGGCCGCGATCACCACGGCCTCGGCCACCGCCTGGTACGGCTTGCAGGACCTGGCCCGGATCCGCTCCGGCGACAAGGTGCTCATCCATTCCGGTACGGGCGGAGTTGGCCAGGCGGCGATCGCGATCGCGCGTGCCGCCGGCGCCGAGATCTTCGCCACCGCCGGGAGCGAACAGCGTCGACAGATCCTGCGTGACATGGGCATCGAGCACGTGTACGACTCCCGCAGCACCGAGTTCGCCGAGCAGATCCGCCGCGACACCGACGGGTACGGCGTCGACATCGTGCTGAACTCGGTTACCGGCGCGGCGCAGCTGGCCGGAATCCGGCTGCTGGCCATGGGCGGGCGGTTCGTCGAGATCGGCAAGCTGGACATCTACCAGGACACCAAGGTGGGCCTGTTCCCGTTCCGGCAGAACCTCGCGTTCTTCGGCGTCGACCTGGCCCTGATGTCGCGGACTCATCCCGCCCAGGTCCGCGGCCTGCTGAAAAAGGTTTACGAGCAGACCGCCGGCGGCGTGCTCCCGATGCCCGCAGCCACCCACTACCCGTTGGCCGAGGCCGCCGCCGCGGTCCGCATCATGGGCGCCGCCGAACACACCGGCAAGCTGATTCTCGACGTCCCGCACGCGGGTCGCAGTAGCGTCGTGCTGCCTCCAGAGCAGGCTCGAGTCTTCCGCGGCGACGGCTCGTACATCATCACCGGCGGTCTCGGCGGTCTCGGCCTGTTCCTGGCCGAGAAGATGGCCGCCGCGGGCGCCGGCCGCATCGTGCTCAGTTCACGCTCACAGCCCAGCCCGCAAGCGCTCGAGTTCATCGAGCTGGTCCGCTCTGTCGGAGCCGACGTCGTCGTGGAGTGTGGTGACATTGCCGAGCCCGGCACCGCGCAACGGCTGGTGTCCGCGGCCACCGCCACCGGTCTGCCGCTGCGCGGGGTTCTGCACGGCGCCGCCGTCGTCGAGGACGCCACCCTGCCCAACATCACCGAGGAACTCGTCGAGCGTGACTGGGCACCGAAGGTGCGCGGCGCGTGGTATCTGCACGAAGCGACCCGGGACCGCGAACTCGACTGGTTCTGCTCCTTCTCCTCCGCGGCAGCGATGGCCGGCTCGCCGGGTCAGGGCGCGTACGCCGCAGCCAACAGCTGGCTGGACGCCTTCACCCTGTGGCGGCGCGCCCAAGGGCTGCCGGCTGCCTCGATCGCGTGGGGCGCCTGGGCCGAGATCGGTCGCGGCACGGACTTCGCCGAAACCTCGGGCGACGCGATCGAGCCCGGGGAAGGTGCCTACGCATTCGAGGCACTGCTGCGGCATGACCGGGCCTACACCGGCTACGCCCCGGTGATCGGTTCGGCCTGGCTCACCGCATTCGCCCAGCGCACTCCGTTCGCCGAGGCATTCAAGTCCGCCGGCAAGGGGCGTTCGGGCGGCAGCAGGTTCCTCGCCGAACTGGCCGAATTGGAGCGCGACGAGTGGCCGGCGCGGTTGCGCCGGATGATCTCCGAGCAAGTCGGCCTGATTCTGCGGCGTGCCGTCGACGTAGACCGGCCGATTTCCGAGTTCGGCATGGACTCGCTGGGCAATCTGGAGCTGCGCACGCATATCGAATCAGAGGTCAAGATCCGCGTCACGACAACCGACATCACCACCGTCCGCGGCTTGGCAGATCACCTTTACGAGCAATTGACATCAAAAGGCGACGCAGCAACACCTGTATGAGGTAGAAAAGACCAAGCGCCGCTGCTTGGCAGTCGGCAGATATAGAGGAGGAAGCGTGATCATAGGCGGGGGATCAGCAGACGTCACTCTCGGCGTAGGAATCGTCTACGACTGGGAGCCCGGCCCGGGTTCGATCGTCACCTGGCAGCCGACACCGGCATCGCGCGCGAAAGCCGCAAAAGCGCCAGTAGTCGACGTGCCGCCTAGTTCCATGCAGGCCGGCCATTTGCGCGGCTATGTGGAATTCGGCGAGCGTGGCCTCGACTATTCGCGGCTGGTTATGGGCTCCTGGGAGATTCCGGGCAAGTGCGATATCCGGACCATGACGCACGTCATCAATGCCCACGCGCGCCGGCACGAAACGTACCGCAGCTGGTTCGAATACAATGGTCCGAAGGACATTGTCCGACACAAGATTCAAAACCCTCGCGACATCCAACTCGCCCCGGTTCAGCACGGCGAATTGACGCAAGCGGAGTGGCGTGAGCTCGTTGTGTCCACGCCGCCTCCGCTGGAATGGGACTGCTTCCGGTTCGGCTTGATTCAGCACGAGAACCACTGCTCGCTCTTCGCAATTGTCGACCACCTGCATTGCGACCCAGCCGTGGTTTCGTCGCTGTACGTCGAAATCCTGACCAACTATCGCGCGCTGCTCGAGGGCAAACCGCCACTTGTCATGCCCGAGCCCGGCAGTCACGACAACTTCTGCATCCGCGAGGCGAAGACCTCGGCTGAGATGACGCTGGACTCACCCGAGGTCCGCAAATGGATCGACTTCGCCGAGAACTGCGGCGGCGGTCTGCCGGAGTTCCCGTTGCCACTGGGTGAGCAGTCACACGCATGCGGTGGCGACATCATGATCGAGAAGCTGATGACCCCGCAGCAAACGGCCAAGTTCGAGGCCACTTGCATGGCGGCGAACGCCCGCTTCAGCGGCGGACTGTTCGGGTGCGTTGCGTTGGCACACTACGAACTGACCGGCCAGGAAACATACAACGGCATGACTCCGGTCGACAAGAGGAACTCTCCGGAGGAATACCTCTCGATGGGTTGGTTCACCGGCGCGGTGCCTTTCACGGTCGCCGTCGACCCGAATTCGTTCGAAGAAACCGCTCGCTCCACTCAGGCCTCGTTCGACGACAACATGGATATGGCGAACGTGCCTTACGAGCGTGTTCTCGAATTGGCGCCTTGGCTGAAGCGGAATTCGTCGCAGTTCTTCATGACGAACTACATGGACGCCGGCCTGCCGCCGCTTTCCGCGGTCGTTGCCACCGCCCTAAAGGGCGCAAATGCAACGGCCTACAACGACGGCCGGAATCCCGCGTATCTCTACTTCTCGGTGATCCGCCTTTTCGACGAGGTTTCCATTATGGTGAACTTCCCGAACAACCCGGTGGCCCGCGAATCGGTGACTCGCTACCTCGAGGTTCTCAAGTCCGTCTTCGCCCGGGCCTGCGAGGGTCAGTACGCAAAAGCCGCTGTTCAGCTGGCGCAATAATGTTCAGTGTTACGGGCCCCGCCATGCGAATGGCGGGGCCCGTAACACGAAAAGGGCCAATACATAACTTGCATTGAGCCCGAGAAAAGCGAATCGCACGCACAGAAATATAATTGCCGCGATCTTCTAGAGAACCGCCAGCAACGTCGAGCTGTCGCGCCGCGCCAGCGGCGGAGCTGCGGTACTGAGAACCGAAGTGTATGTCGGCCCCGCAGCGCGTGTGGGTGGTTTGGCAAAATCCGACGAAATTCGCCGGCAGCGGACACCCGAGATTGCCAACCCCCGCGCCGGGTCCGCCGGGTGCCGCAAGGGCCGTGCAACCGACCGGTAGCTACGTTTCCCGCGCCTCCCTTTTCCGCCTTCCTCCTTACGAACAGAAGTGCGGTCGCCGGGTTCACCGCCGCCGCGCCCATGCCTCGACGCCCGCCTCGACCACCGTCTCAGCACCGGGGGCAGGTCCCACATGAAGCCCGAGCGCCAACCCGAGCTACCGCCGCTGGGTCCGCCTCACAACACGCTCACCAGCACTTATTACCGAACACCCGGCGTTGTTACACCACACTGCCTGCCGCGGCGCGCTGCGCGGAGCGAGCCGCCGCGGGGAACGCTCCCGCCTCGGTGGCCCGGCACCGCAGCCATCCGCCGCGGAGGTGAAGATACGCACAATTCTTGTACGTCTGCACGATTTTTCCACATCCACCGAGCAAACCGGATACGCTGCTGATCACCTCACGAATGTGAGGATGGCTTCGGCGCGGGGGCAGGGCTTGATCGACCGGGTTGCCTCGCTCGCGCAGCGCAGCGGCACCCCTCAAAGCGAATCGAGATTCGAGCTGATCGCCGGGAAAAGCCGGGCCGAGGCCCGGTAGGACGCGGGGTATGGAGAGGTGAACGACGTGGACAGGACGGGTGTCACTCCGGTTGCCGTCATCGGCATGGCGTGCAGGCTGCCAGGAGGCATCGACTCCCCGGAACGGTTGTGGGAGGCGTTGCTACGCGGCGACGACTTCGTCACCGAGGTTCCCTCGCACCGTTGGGACGTCGAGGAGTTCTACGACCCGGAGCCGGGTGTGCCCGGCCGGACGGTGTGCAAGTGGGGCGCCTTCCTGGACGACGTGGCCGAGTTCGACCCTGAGTTCTTCGGCATCACCGAGCGCGAAGCCACCGAGATGGATCCTCAGCACCGCTTGTTGCTGCAGACGTCCTGGGAGGCCATGGAGCACGCCGGCCTCACCAAGGAGGCGCTGACCGCAGTCCAGACCGGTGTGTTCGTGGGTCTGATGCACGACGACTACCTGTTCATGCACGCCGATGCCGACACCCTGAGCGGCCCGTACGGCTACATGGGCAACAGCTTCGCAATGGGGTCTGGTCGCATCTCCTATGCCATGGGCCTGAGCGGTCCGGCCATGACGGTCGACACCGCGTGCTCGTCGGGGCTGTCGGCCATCCACCTCGCCTGCCAGAGCCTGCACGACGGCGAGAGCGACATCGCGCTGGCCGGCGGCGCCTCGGTGACGCTCGAGCCCCGCAAGGCCGCGTCAGGTTCTGCCATCGGGATGCTGTCGGCCACCGGACACTGCCACGCGTTCGACGTCAAGGCCGACGGCTTCGTGTCCGGCGAAGGTGCCGTCATGCTGATGCTCAAGCGCCTCGCCGACGCGCAGCGCGACGGCGACCGGGTCCTGGCGGTGATCCGCGGGACAGCCGCCAACCAGGACGGCCGCACCGTCAACATCGTCACGCCATCGCTGCCCGCGCAGGTCGCCGCCTACCGGGCGGCCCTGGCCGCCGGCGACGTCGACCCCACTACCGTCGGCATGGTCGAGGCACATGGCACCGGCACGCCGATCGGCGACCCCATCGAGTACGCCAGCCTGGCGGAGGTCTACGGCACCACCCGGCCGTGCGCCCTGGCGTCGGTGAAGACCAACTTCGGGCACACCCAGTCGGCCGCCGGCGCGCTAGGCATGATGAAGGCCGTGCTGGCCGTGCAGCACGGGGTGATCCCACAGAACCTGCATTTCACCCAGCTGCCGGAGAAGTTCGCCGAAATCGAGACCAATCTTTTTGTGCCACAAGACAATACACTGTGGCCCGGTGGCGATGAGGCAACGCCGCGGCGGGCAGCGGTGTCGTCCTACGGCTTCTCGGGCACCAATGTGCACGCCGTCATCGAGCAAGCACCGGCACACGCCCCCGTCAAGACCGTCGAACCGGACGGTGCCACCCCCCTGCAGGGCGCTTTGATCTTCCCGATCTCGGCAAGCTCGGAGAACGGCCTGCACCAGACGGCTACCCGCCTCGCCGACTGGGTTGCGGCCCAGCAGGACCTGGAGATCTCCGACCTGGCCTACACGCTGGCTCGCCGACGTTCCCCACGCTCGGTGCGCACCGCCGTCATCGCCGACAGCCGGACACAGCTGATCGAGGCGTTGCGCGAGGTCGCCAAGGGCGAGGTGCCCTACCCGCCGGCCACCGGCCAGGACGACAAGGGCCCGATCTGGGTGTTCTCCGGGCAGGGGTCGCAGTGGGCCGAGATGGGCAGAGACCTGTTGGCCACCGAGCCGGTGTTCGCGGCCAAGGTCGCCGAGATTGAGCCGCTGATCGCCGCGGAGTCGGGGTTCTCGGTCACCGAGGCGATGACCGCGCCGGAGAAGGTGACCGGCATCGACCGCGTCCAACCCACGTTGTTCGCCATGCAGGTGGCGCTCGCCGCGGCGATGAAGTCCTACGGCGCCAATCCCGGTGCGGTCATCGGCCACTCCCTGGGTGAGTCCGCGGCCTCCGTCGTCGCGGGCGCCCTGTCGCTGGAGGACGGCGTCAAGGTGATCTGCCGGCGCTCCAAGCTGATGACCCGCATTTCGGGCTCCGGCGCCATGGCATCGGTGGAACTGCCCGCTGAGGAAGTGATCACCCAGCTGGTGGCGCGCGGCGTCAGTGACGTCGTGGTGGCGGTGGTCGCCTCTCCGCAATCCACGGTGATCGGAGGCGACACCCAGTCCGTGCGTGACCTGGTCGCCGCCTGGGAAGAGCGCGGCGTGATGGCCCGCGAAGTGGCCGTCGACGTGGCCTCGCACTCCCCCCAGGTCGACCCGATCCTCGACGAACTCTACGAGGTGCTGGCAGACATCGAGCCGCTGGAGCCGGAGGTGCCCTACTACTCGGCGACCTCCTTCGACCCGCGCGAGGAGCCGTACTGCGACGCCGGCTACTGGGCGGACAACCTGCGCCACACCGTGCGCTTCGCCGCGGCGGTGCAAGCCGCGCTCGAGGACGACTTCCGGGTGTTCACCGAGCTGTCCCCACACCCGTTGCTGACGAACGCAGTCGACCAGACCGCGCGCAGCCTGGACAAGTCGGCCGCCGCCCTGGCGAGCATGCGCCGCGAGCAGCCACTGCCGCACGGCCTACGCGGGCTGCTGGGCGATTTGTATGCCGCGGGCGCCGCCCTCGACTGGGCTCTGCTCTATCCGGACGGACGGCTGCTGGATGCCCCGCTGCCCACCTGGAGTCAGCGGCAGCTGTTGCTGGCCACCAGCGGTCTGGATTCGGTGGCGCGCCGCAGCGCGCTGGTGCCCGCGCATCCCCTGATGGGCGTACATGTGCGGTTGCCGGAGGAGCCTGAACGCCACGTCTGGCAGGGCGAGGTCGGCACCGAGGCGCTGCCCTGGCTGTCGGATCACCAGATCCGCAACGCCGACGTGCTGCCCGGCGCCGCCTACTGCGAGATGGCGCTGGTGGCGGCGCGCTCCGTCCTGGGCGATGCTGCCGAGGTCCGCGACCTGCGCTTCGAACAGTCGCTGCCGCTGGACAAGCAGACACCGGTCGGCATCACCGCGACCTTCCAGGGACCCGACGTCGTCGACTTCACCGTGGAAAGCAACCGTGAAGGACGCTACGAACGGCAGGCCACCGCGGTCCTGCATGCGGCAGACCCGGCCGACCAGCCGCCCGCGCTCGACCTGAGCGAGCTGCTGGCGAACCACCCGCGCCCGGTGGACGGCGACGACATCCGCAAGTGGATGGACAAGCGTGGGCACCGGCTGGGACCGGCCTTCGCTGGTCTCGGCGGCGCGCACATCGCCGAGAACGCCGGCAACACCGTGCTGGCGGAGGTCTCGCTGCCGGGCCCGTTGCGCCCGCAGCAGGGCACCTACGGCCTGGTCCACCCGGCCCTGCTGGATGCCTGCTTCCAGGCTGTCGCCGCCCATCCCAGCGTGGGCAGCGCGCTCAACGGCGGCCTGCTGCTGCCACTGAGCATCCGTCGGCTGCGCGCCTTCGGTTCGGCACGGCACGCACGCTACTGCTACGCGACGGTAACCGCCTGTGGCGCCGGCGGCGTGGAGGCGGACCTGGATATCGTCGACGAGAACGGCACTGTTCTTATGACGGTCCGCGGGCTGCAACTGGGCACGGGCGCCTCACCGGATAGCGAACGCGACCGCGTCCTGGGTGAGCGGTTGCTGACCGTCGAATGGCAACCGCGCGAGCTGCCCGACACCACCGTCACCGAACCCGGCAACTGGCTGCTGGTCACCACCTCGGACGCCGCCGACCTGGCGGCCACGGCCCTGACGGACGCGCTGAAGGTGCACGACGCCCAGGCCACCACGCTGTTCTGGCCGTTCGCCGGCGATCACGCCGCGCATGCCGCGCAGCTGCGCACCCAGCTGGAGGAGGGCGCGTTCCACGGGGTGGTATTGCTCACCGCGCCGCAGCAGAACCCAGTCAACGAAGCCGGCGATCGTGGCGGTCAGTATGTCGAACATGTCGTGCGCATCGCCCGTGAATTGCCGGAGCTGCTGGGCTCGCCGCCACGGCTGTACGCGTTGACGCGCAACGCGCAGACCGTGTTGCCCGAGGACCAGCCCAACCTCGAGCAGGGCGGCCTACGTGGCCTGCTGCGGGTGATCAGCTCGGAGAACCCGCAGTTGCAGGTCAGCTACATCGATCTGCCAAACGACCTGGGTGACCACGGCGCCGACCAGGTGGCGCGCCAATTGTTGCTGGCCACGCCCGAGGACGAGACCGCGTGGCGCAACGACCAGTGGTACACCGCCCGGATGCTGCCCACTCCCCTGCAGCCCGAGGAGCGCCGGTCCACCGTCGTCGACCATGCCGATGCCGGTATGCGCCTGCAGATCCGCACTCCCGGCGACCTGGAGACCCTGGAGTTCGCCGCGTTCGACCGGGTTGCGCCCGGCCCGGGCGAGATCGAGGTCGCGGTCAACGCGTCCAGCGTCAACTTCGCCGACGTGCTGGCCACCTTCGGCCGCTACCAGACCTTCGACGGGCAGCTACCCGACTTGGGCCTCGATTTCGGCGGCGTGGTGACCGCCGTCGGATCCGACGTGACCGACCACCAGGTCGGCGACCACGTGGCCGGCCTGTCCACCAACGGTTGCTGGGCCACCTTCGTCACCTGCGACGCCCGCCTGGCCGCCAAGGTTCCGAACGGTCTCACCGACGCCCAGGCTGCCGCGGCGACCACCGCCTACGCCACCGCCTGGTACGGATTGGCGGATCTGGCCCGGATCCGGTCCGGCGACAAGGTGCTGATCCATTCGGCGACGGGTGGTGTGGGTCAGGCCGCCATCGCCATCGCGCGCGGGGCCGGGGCCCAGATCTTCGCCACGGCCGGTAGCCCCGAGCGCCGGGAGAAGCTGCACGCCATGGGAATCGAGCATGTCTACGACTCTCGCAGCACCGACTTCGCCGAGCAGATCCGCCGCGACACCGACGGATACGGGGTGGACATCGTGCTGAACTCGCTGACCGGCGCCGCTCAGCAGGCCGGGATCAAGCTGCTGGCGCTCGGCGGACGTTTCATCGAGATCGGCAAGCGTGACATCTACTCCAACACCCGGCTGGAATTGTTCCCGTTCCGGCAGAACCTGGCGTTCTACGGTGTCGACCTGGCCCTGATGGCCGAAAGCCACCCGGCGCAGGTCCAGCAGCTGTTGAGCAACGTCTATCGGCAGATCGCCGACGGCACGCTGCCGACGCCCGAGGTCACCCACTATCCGATGGCCGACGCGGCCACCGCGATCCGGGTGATGGGTGCGGCCGAGCACAGCGGAAAGTTGGTGCTCGATGTCCCGCACGTCGGGCGCAGCAGCGTGGTGATGCCGCCCGAGCAGGCGCCGGTCTTCCGCGGCGACGGTTCCTACATCATCACCGGCGGCCTCGGCGGTCTCGGCCTCTTCCTGGCCGAGAAGATGGCCAGCGCAGGCGCTGGTCGCATCGTGCTCACCTCGCGCTCCCAACCGAACCAGAAGGCCTTGGAGACAATCGAATTGGTCCGCTCGATCGGGTCCGACGTGGTGGTGGAGTGCGGCGACATCGCCGAGGCCGGCACCGCGGAGAGGCTGGTGGCCACCGCCACCGCGACGGGTCTGCCGCTGCGCGGGGTGCTGCATGCGGCCGCCGTGGTCGAAGACGCCACGTTGCCCAACATCACCGAGGAGCTCATCCGCCGCGACTGGGCGCCCAAGGTGCACGGCGCGTGGAATCTGCACGAGGCCCTGCAAGAGATCGAAGCGCAACAGCCGCTGGACTGGTTCTGCTCGTTCTCCTCGGCGGCCGCCTTAGTGGGTTCGCCCGGGCAGGGTGCGTATGCGGCGGCCAACAGTTGGCTGGACGCCTTCACCCACTGGCGCCGCGCGCAGGGCCTGCCGGCCACCTCGATCGCCTGGGGACCGTGGGGCGAGATCGGCCGCGCCACCTCGTTCGCCGAGGCGGCCGGTGACGCCATCGCACCCGAGGAGGGCGCCTATGCGTTCGAGGCGTTGCTGCGGCACAACCGTGCCTACACCGGCTACGCCCCCATCATCGGATCGCCGTGGCTGAACGCGTTCGCCCAGCACAGTCCCTTCGCGGAGGCGTTCAAGGCCACCGTGAAGCACGGCGGAAACAGCAAGTTCCTCAGCGAACTGGACAAGCTGCCGCAGGAGGAGTGGCCGGCGCGGTTGCGGCGCATGGTTTCCGAGCAGATCGGGCTGATCCTGCGCCGGACCATCGATGTCGACAAGATGCTGACCGAGTACGGCCTTGATTCGCTGAGCAGCCAGGAGCTGCGTACCCGCATCGAGTCCGAGACGGGCATCCGCATCACCGCCACCAACATCAACACCACGGTGCGAAGCCTGGCCGACCTGCTGTACGAAGAGCTGGCGGGCGAAGCGGTCGCGTCGGCGTGAAATTCGTACTGGCAGTCCACGGAACCCGCGGGGACGTCGAGCCCTGCGCCGCCGTCGGTATGGAGCTGCAACGGCGTGGCCACGAGGTCCGAATGGCGGTGCCGCCCAACCTGATCGGGTTCGTCGAAGCTGCGGGCCTGAGCGGCGTGGCCTACGGGCCCGACTCCGGGATCCAGATCAACCAGGTCGCGGCATTCGTGCGAAATCTCACCAAGGCGCAGAATCCGCTCAACCTGGCGCAGGCGGGCAAGGAACTGTTCGTCGAGGGCTGGGCTGAGATGGGCGCGACGCTCAAAGAGCTGGCCGAAGGCGCCGACCTGCTGATGACGGGCCAGACTTATCACGGCGTGGTCGCCAATGTCGCTGAGTTCCATGACATCCCGATGGCGGCGTTGCATCACTTCCCGATGCACGTCAACGGGCAGGTCGGCATCCCGTCGGTACCGCTGCCCAGCACCGTGGTTCGCACCGTCGCCAGGGCCTCCTGGCGGCTCTATTCGTATACGACCAGTGACGCCGACCGCATTCAGCGCCGCGTGTTGGGCCTGCCCCCCACCTCGACCCCGGCCCTGCAGCGGATCGTCAGTCGCGCCGCACCCGAGATCCAGGCCTACGACCCGGCGCTGTTTCCCGGGATCGAGCAGGAGTGGAAAGTGCAGCGCCCCTTCGTCGGGGCGTTGTCGATGCGGCTGCACACCGAGCCCAATCCCGAAGTCCAGCAATGGATCGCCGCAGGCACCGCACCGATCTACTTCGGTTTCGGCAGCACGCCGGTGCAATCACCGGCCGAGACCATCGAGATGATCTCCGATGTGTGCGCCGAGTTGGGCGAACGCGCCCTGATCTACTCCCCCAGTAACGGCCCCGCTCCCGCCGCTTCATCGGAGCATGTGAAACTTGTTGGCCTGGTGGACTACTCGGCGGTGCTGCCGCAGTGCCGGGCCGTCGTCCATCACGGCGGAGCCGGCACCACCGCCGCGGGCCTGCGCGCCGGGATGCCCACACTGATCCTGTGGGACGTCGCCGATCAACCGATCTGGGCGGCCGCGGTGCAACGCGTGAAGGTCGGTGCGGCGAAACGATTCGCGCACGTCACCCGCAAGTCGCTGCTGCGTGGGGTCCGGACGATTCTGGCGCCGGACTATGCCGCCCGCGCCCGCGAGATGTCAACGCAGATGAGCAATCCGGCCGACGCCGTGGCCACAGCCGCCGATCTGCTGGAAAAGGCGGTGCGCGTCAGCGCCTAGCAACTGGTGGTGCAGTTCAGCGGAAAAGACTTGTACCACTTGCGCCGGTGCGCGGCACCCATCTCGCGCAGGATGCCCATCGCGGCGGGCCACCCATGGGTACGGCTCAACCCGCGGATCATCGAAGCACTCGCACCGTACTGGTAGCGCCGGCCGCCGAAATGAGTGTTGGCCGTCTTACGCCCGAAGTGGTTGATGTACGCCATTTCAGTGGTGTACAAACCGAACCCGGCCTTGCGGGCCCGCAGCGCCAAGTCCAGGTCGAGCCCCCACCCGTACCGGCCGAACGTGGTCAAATCCATTCCACCGACGGCGTCCCAGCACTGCCGAGACATCACCAGGGCAGTGCCCTCGACCGCCGGCACCACGCGATACAGCGGTCGGGGAGTGTAATTTTCGGCGTCGGGCTTCTCATCGGCGACCGAGTAGGGAAATCCCAGATCGAACATCGGTCCCACGATTCCCACGTCGGCGGGCAGCCGCGGGTCGAGCAGCGCGTCGACGAATCCCTTGGAGATGCGGGTGTCGTTGTTCAGCGTCATCGCGTGGGAGTAGCCCTCGCAGAACGCAATTCGGAAACCCAGTTCGCTGCCGCCGGCCCAGCCCAGGTTCTCTCCGGGGGTGTTGACCCGTTCATTGCCGATCTTGGGATAGTCACCGCGGTTGTCGACGATCAGGTAGTCGGCGCCCTCCCGCTCCAAGTCGGCTACGAGTGCATGCGTGTACTCGTGCTGACCGAATACCGGCACCGTAATCAGTAGGGACACAGGCGAAGCCTACACCGAGAGCCCCTCCCCCGAGGCCCGTTCGGAGAGCCTAACGATTGCGCCGGAAGGCATCTTCCAGCAGGTCCGCGACGGCGACGACACTGGCGGCGGGCTTGGTCATCCGGGTCGCGAGGTCGCGGGCCCGGTCGACGACATCGGGTGCGAGAACAGTGCGCAGGTCTGCCGCCAGCGACTCCGCGGTGCTGCTCGAGAAACGGCGGCCCCAGCCAACTTTCAGCTGCTTGATCTGTGCCGACCAGATCGGTTGATCAGAGGTCACCCACAGCACCAGGGTCGGAACTCCGGCGCGCAACCCTGCGGCCGTCGTACCGGCGCCGCCGTGATGGACGACGGCGCGGCAGGTGGGAAAAACCGCGGCGTGGCTGACCGCACTCACGACCTTCACGTAGTCCGGCACCCGCACTCCCGCGGCCTGGTCGCGTGGCCCCGAGCAGATCAACGCGCGCTCCCCCAGCCGCGCGCAGGCCGCGCCGATCATGGCCAGGCGATCGGCGAGCGAGCCGACCGGCATGCTGCCGAATCCGAAGTAGATGGGCGGCGTGCCGGCCGCGATCCACGACGCGACTTCGTCGTCCACCTCGGTGGCCCGCTCCAGGGTTAGAGCGCCGACGAACGGGCGCCGGTCGTCCCATTCCGCCGCCAGCCCGGGGAAGCAGAGTTCGTCGTAAGCCTGGATCTCCAGCGAGCCCCGCTCGGCCATCCGGTGTGGCGCCGGGCTCGACGCCGCCGGCAAGCCGAGGTCGCGACGCTGCGCGTTCTCGACCCCCTTGGTCATGCGCCAGTAGAGCTGGTCGAGTGTCTTCATGGTGGCACGCACCACCGGGGCCGGAAAGCGCGCCGGAAAAGCGACCTGCCCGTTGGGCCGCATCGGGAAGAAATGCAACGCCGCCAGCGGAATGTGGTAGCGCTCAGCGACATTGGCGACGACCTCTTGATAAATCTGGCCGGTCAGCAGAATGTCAGCGTCCGCGGCAACCGGGGCCAGCGTGGTGCCCAGCTCCGCCCAGCCCCGGGTGACGGGCGCCATGGCTTCGCGCGCCAGCTTGACCGGGTTCTGGAACCGCCATCCGTTGTGCAGGAACTGCTCGTCCAACTCCTGTTGTGAGTCACGGCGCCCGTAGGCGACCGCCGCAAGTCCGGCTGACTCGACGAAGTCGATCAGGTTCGGCGGGACCGCAAGCAGCACCTCATGGCCCCGGCGCTGCAGTTCGAGCCCCACCGCGGCGCACGGCTCGATATCACCGCGGGTGCCGTAGCTGGCCACGACGGCCTTCATCGTCGATGCGTCCCTCGAAGCATCCCTGCCTGACCGTCAGTCCTTCACGAAGCGGTAGATCCGGTAGGTGAATCCGCCGTCCTTGCGCAGGTCGCGATCCATCAGGTTGGCGGCGTAGCGGGTCACTGCGCCCACGATGGCCGGGGCCCGGTTGCCGACCTGCTCCTGGGTGCGGCGGGTAATCGCGGCCAGCCCGCGCTTGGCCTCCGCTTCGATGTCGCGCTCGGCAACCTTGCGCAGTGGGGCCGCAGCCAAGACGGCTTCCCATCCGGCGATATGCGGAATGCGGCGCGAATCGGTGTACAGGAAGTCGCCGCCCGGACGAAGCACCCGTACCACCTCGTCGAGGAACTTGGGGAAATCGGGATACTGGTGCGAGGCCTCGACGTTGAGCACCACGTCGAACGATGCGTCGGGGAACGGCAGGTTCATCGCGTCGCCCTGGACAAAGTCCAGCCCGGGCAACTGGTGCCGTTTCTGACACAACTCGATGCTGGCCGGGTTCAGGTCCAATCCGGTGTACGACGCCGGCCCGAGAGTGCGCACGATGTAGGACGCTCCGCCGCCCGCGCCACAACTGACTTCCAGCACCTTCTTGCCGGTGAGATCGATCTGGCTCGCCGTCTGGTGGTAGAGCTGGATGCCGTACCGGTTCTGTTCGTCGGCAGCTGACAACGGCAGACCCAGTGGCGGGTCCTCTTCGTAGCCGAAGTTGAAGAAGACCACGTCATTGCCTACCTGGCGGGTGCCAAGCGGCAGGAAGTACTTGGTGGTGAGCTTCGCGACGATGGGGTTGGATTGCAGGCGGTATCTGAGAGCCACCGGGAGAGTGTCGCATGACTTGTTCGGGCGGCGTGCCGAAAGCGTCAACCTGGATGACCGTCAGATAAGCACGTGCGTCCAACTTTCCGCCGACGGAGCTACCTCCGACGGCCCTCGATTCCAGTGTGTTTCGGGTCACAACGGACTGGCATTGCGTCCGAATTCATGGCATTGAGCAGGCATTTTTGGTGGTCGGCGAACTCTTGGCCGCTGCTCCGACCGCGAAATCGCGGAAACTTCGATATCTCTCGTTCCCCCACCTGACCTGAGCTCCTCCCTGTACGGTGATTACGTGGCGCGCCAGGTGAAATCGCACGACGAAGCCAAGGTCGGGGGGATCTTCGATCGTGTTGGCGACTTCGTCGTCAAGCAACCGTGGCTGGTGATCGGATCCTGGATCGCGGTGGTGGTGGTTCTTGTCCTAAGCTTTCCGCCCCTGCAGGTTCAAGCCGCCAAGCACGAGCCGAAGCAACTTCCGGACAACGCGCCGACCATGATCGCCCAGCACGAGATGGCCAAGGCCTTCAGCGGTGGCTCCAGCGTCGGCGGCAAAGGCGGCTCCCTACTGCTGGTGATCCTGACCGACGAAAAGGGCTTGAGCGCCGCCGACGAGGAGACCTACCACAAGCTGATCGACAACCTGCGTGCCGATACGGCGGACAAGATGCAGGTGCAGGACTTTCTGGGCACGCCCAAGGCGCGGGAGATCTTCGAAAGCAAGGACAAGAAGGCGTGGAACCTTCCGATCCAACTTCCGGGTGACGCCACCGCTCCCGAGAGCCAGGTGGCGCTGCGCAACATCACCGCGATCGCCAAGAACACGGTCGCGGGAACCACTCTCAACGCCTACATGAGCGGGCCGGTCGCCACCGTCGCCGACGTGCAGAAGATCGGCGAAGAAGACGTCCAGATCATCGAGGTCGGCACGATCATCAGCGTCCTGGTCATCCTGATCATCGTCTACCGCAATCTGGTCACCATGTTGGTGCCGCTGGCCACCATCGGTGTGTCGATCGTCGGCGCCCAGGGGCTCCTGTCCGCGCTCGCCGAGCTGGGCTTCGTGGTGAACATGCAGAGCATCGTGTTCATGAGCGCCGTCATGATCGGCGCCGGGACAGACTATGCCGTCTTCCTGATCAGCCGATATCACGACTTCGTGCGACAAGGCGAAACCTCGGATGTCGCGGTCAAGAAGGCGTTGATGTCCATCGGAAAGGTCATCGCCGCGTCGGCTGCCACCGTCGCCGTCACCTTCCTCGCCATGATCTTCACCAAGCTGGAGGTGTTCTCGGCCGTCGGCCCGGCAATCTCCATCTCGATCGTCGTGACACTCATCGCCGCCACCACCTTCTTGCCGGCCATCCTGGTGATCGTCGGCCGGCGGGGCTGGATAAAACCACGCCGCGACCTGACCACCCGGTTCTGGCGCATTTCCGGATCGCGCATCGTGCGGCGGCCGGTGATCCACCTCGTCGGCAGCCTGGTGATCCTGCTGGCGCTGGCCGGCAGCACCAGCCTGATCAGGTTCAACTACGACGACCTCAAGACCGTCCCGCAGGACATGGACAGCGTCCGGGGTTTCAACGCGCTGAATCGCCATTTCCCGATGAACTCGATGAGCCCGATGGTGCTGTTCGTGCAGTCGAAGAACGATCTGCGAACGCCCGCCGCCCTGGCAGACCTGGAGATGATGTCCCGTCGGATCGCCGACCTGCCGGACATCGTGATGGTGCGTGGCCTGACCCGGCCCAACGGCGAGCCGTTGAAAGAGACCAAGGTGTCGTTCCAGGCCGGTGAGGTCGGCAGCAAGCTCAACGAGGCGTCCTCTGCCATCGCCGAACATGGCGGAGAACTGGATCACCTGGTCGGCGGCTCCCGGCAACTGGCCGACGCGCTGGCCCAGATCCGAAGCCAGGTCAACGAAGCCGTCGCCAGCTCGGCGGGGCTGGTCAGCATGCTGCAGAACATGCTGCAGCTGATGGGTGGCGACAAGACCATCCAGCAGCTCGACCAGGCGTCCGGTGCTGTCAGCCGCATGCGGGCACTCGGCAACAATTTGAGCGGCACCGTCAGCGATGCCCAGACCACTGCGGTATGGGCCGCCCCCATGGTGACGGCCCTCAACGAAAGCCCGTCCTGCAACGCGGATCCCGCTTGTGTGCGATCGCGCGGACAGCTGGCGGCTATCGTCGAGTCCGGAAACAACGGCCTGCTCCGCTCGATCCAGGCGTTTGCGGTCACGTTGCAGCAGACCGACCAGTACCAGACGCTGGCGCAGACCGTAGGCAAGCTCGACGACCAGCTGAAGCAGATCGTCGACACCATGAAGATGGTGAAGGGGCTGCCCAACACGCTGTCGCAGCTGCAGCAAGGCGCTGGAGCCCTGGCAGACGGCAGTGGCGCCGTGGCGGACGGCGTCCAAGCACTGGTCGACCAGGTCAAGAAGATGGGTGGCGGACTCAATGAGGCCTCGGACTTCCTGTTGGGCATGCGGCGCGACGCCGAGCGCCCCAACATGGCCGGCTTCAACATTCCGCCGCAGATCCTGACTCGCGACGACTTCAAGCAAGGCGCCCAGGCATTCCTGTCGCCCGATGGACATGCGGCGCAGTACCTGGTGCAGAGCGGTCTCAACGGGTTCACCGTGGAGGGCATGAATCAGATCAGAAAGATCGTGCAGACAGCCAACTCCGCGCTGCCGAACACCGAGCTTTCAGACGCCAAGATCGCGCTGATCGGCATGCCGACCGTGATGGCCGACACCCGCGACTACTACAACGGCGACATCCGTTTCATCATCATCGCGACCATCATCATCGTGTTCCTGATTTTGGTCGCGTTGCTGCGGGCCGTAGTTGCACCGCTGTATCTCATTGCGTCGGTGTTGGTTTCGTACCTGTCGGCGCTGGGCCTGGGCGTCATCGTCTTTCAATTGATCTTGGGTCAGGACCTGCACTGGAGCCTGCCCGGCCTGTCGTTCATCCTGTTGGTCGCGGTCGGCGCCGACTACAACATGCTGCTCATCTCCCGAATCCGGGATGAGTCGCCGCACGGGGTGCGGGTCGGCGTGATCCGTACCGTGGGTTCCACGGGTGGGGTCATCACCTCCGCGGGGTTGATCTTCGCCGCGTCGATGTTCGGCCTGCTGGCCGCCAGCATCACCACCATGGCTCAGGCCGGCTTCACCATCGGCATCGGCATCGTCATCGACACGTTTTTGGTGCGGACCATCACCGTTCCCGCGCTGGCCGCGATGATCGGCCAGAAGAACTGGTGGCCGTCGAAGATGGGCCAGACGCAGAATCGCAAGAAGAGCAAGTGGGAGCAGAAGGCCGACGTATGGCTCAGCCGCACCAAGCGGTTTGTGACCGGCAAAGCACCGGCCCCGCCACCCAAGCCCAGAGTCGTCCGCCCGCCGAAACCCAGGCCGGTAGGCAGCACCATCGATCTGCTGCCGGCACATTCGCTACCGCTGTTCGGCCTGAGTACGGTGCCCGACTACGACCTGTCGAAGTGCGCGTCGCAATCCAAGCGCAAGCGCAAGGCGAAGGAGATGCGTCTGGGCAAGCAACAGGTCGACCAGGTGCTGACCCACTCGTTGCCGTTGTTCGGTCTCGCCGATATGCCGGGATATCAAGAGCTGCAACGAGAGTCGAACGGCGATGGCCGGCTCGATGTGGTCAAGCCGAAACCGGACACCCCGGTCATCACCTGATTGCGCCTGCGGCACAACAGCGGGTTGTGCTCAACGGGCTGCAGAGCAATTTCCTCTTGGCGGCGGCAGCGGGCGTCGGCGGTGCTCCCGCTCGGCGCCGCCGATAAATGTTGCCCCTTAAGGGCTATGCGTCCAACCGGACGAACTCGCCCCGCCGGTAGAGTTCCCCGCATTGCGCGCGGCGGGGTTTGCCGCTGGTCGTGATCGGAATCGAACCCTGCGCCGCCAGCACGATATCGGACACACTCAGACCGTGCGCCTTCGAAATCGCCGAGGTCACTTCGCGTTTCACCGAGCTGAACCGCTCGGCCGCCTCCTCCGCCGTTTCATCCTTTTGCTTGAGTTCGATGATGGCGACGAGTTTCTCGACACCGTCCTGGGGAACCGCGATCGCCACGCACCGGCCCGGGCTGACCGTCTGAATAGTCGCCTCGATGTCGTCCGGCGAGTGATTGCGCCCGTACACGATCAGCAAGTCTTTGATGCGACCGAGAATGAACAATTCACCCTCGGAATAGAACCCGGAGTCTCCCGTCCGCAACCACGGACCCTCCGGCGTGCCGGTGGTGGGGTTGACGATCGATGCGCCGAAGGTGGCTGCCGTGGTCTCGGGGTTCTGCCAATAGCCGGCAGCGACATTGCCGCCGTGCACCCAGATCTCACCGACCGTGCCCTCCGGGCACTCGATCCCGGTGTCGGGGTCGACGATGCGCAGTTCCTGCGTGTCCACCAAGCCGTAGCTGACCAGGGGTGCGCTGCTTTCGCTTGGGCCGTCGGTGCGTTCGGCGTGGCCGTCCGGCAACTTTGTCGCATCGAAGTTGACGATCTTAGGCGGCTCCCCAGCCTCGCGTGTCGCGATGTAGACCGTGGTTTCCGCCATGCCGTAGGACGGACGGATCACTTTGGGGTCGAGTCCGAAGGGCTCGAATCGCTCGGTGAACCGCTTCAAGGTGACGGGTTGAACGCGCTCGCTGCCGTTGAGGATGGAATGGATGCCGCTGAGATCGAGGCCTTCAATGTCCTCGTCTTTGGTCTTGCGGGATGCCAGGTCGAACGCGAAATTCGGCGCCGCGGAGAACGCCATGGTGTTGTTGGCGAGCAGCTGCATCCACCGGGCCGGCCGCTGCAGGAATCCGATGGGGCTGGTCAGCTTCGCCGGCATGCCCGTCAAGATCGGCATGATCAGGCCGAGAAAGAAACCCATGTCGTGGTAGAACGGCAGCCACGACACCACCGTTGATCCGGGCGGAGCGAGCTTGCCGTACACGCCGTAGTAGGCGGTCATGATCTGTTCGAAATTGGCGAACAGGTTGTCGTTGGACACCATGACGCCGGCCGGGGTTCGGGTGGAGCCGGAGGTGTACTGCAGATAGATCGTTTCCGGCTGCTCGTACCTGGCCCGGCCGGCCGCGCCGGGCCGACCGTCCAGCTGCAACTTGTCCAGCTCGATGATCTCGGTCTTGATGTCACTGGGCTGCGCCTGCACGTACTCCGCGACGTTGTCGACGATCGACGACGCCGTGAAGACCACGGCCGGCGCCGTGTCAGCCAGCACCGACGCCGTGCGCTCGTCATGGGCACCACCCATCGGAACCGAAAGCGGCACCGCGATGACGCCGGCGTGCAGCGAGGCGAGAAAACTCACGACGTAGTCCAGGCTTTGCGGCGCCAGGATCAGGGCCCGGTCGCCGGTCGTCGCATGTTCTCTGATCAGGGCGGCAAGATTGAGCATTCGCACGTACAGCTGTGACCACGTCAGGGTCAGCTCAACGCCTTCCCAGGAATGGTCGTAGTCGATATAGGTGAGGGCAATGTCGTTGGGCTGCAGACTTGCACGCTCGCGCACGACATTGGGAAGTGAGGATTCAACCACGGACATCAGACTACCTTTGCCGAGGACCCGTCTCCGGGAAACGGGATTCCGAACTTGGCGAGCAACCGACGTGGATAATCGCCATATCGTGGACAACCGGCTCGCGCACATGGATCAGGTGTCGTTCCTTGGTGTGCGGGCGCTCGGTTACGGGACACTGGCGCAGGTCGTCTGGTTGTACAACCGCCCAGTCGATATCGATGCCCTGCGCCGGTTTCACCGCAATCTCGGCCACGGCCTGCTGGGCCGTCGAATTGAACGTTCTCCCTTGCCTTTCGCACGCGATCGCTGGGTGCTGTCCCGTGGGCCCGCGGACATCGAGATAGCGCCGACGCCGCTGCCCCGGCGCGAGGTGAACGCGTGGGCCTACGAGCGCGCTTGCCTGCCCATCGACCCGGAATTCGGACCCGGCTGGCATCTGGGTGTGGTGCCGGTGCAAGACGGTGGGGCGGCGATCAGCCTGGTGACCTCGCACACGCTGGTGGACGGACTCGGCGTGGTCGAGGTGATCGCCGACGCGGTCGAGGGTCGGACTCGAGACCTGGGCTATCCCGTGCCCGGATCGCGCACCCGACGGCGGGCTGTTCTCGAGGACGCGCGGCTCACACTGGCCTCGGTGCCGGAACTGGCCAGAGCGCTGGCCGCCGGACTGCGGCTGGCGCGGCAAGGCCGAAGGGAATTCGCCTCGTCGATCGCGGGTGCTCCGCCGGCGCCGCGGACGGCGCGCGACGACCGTCCCGTCGTGGTACCCACCCTGGTCGCCTACGTCGACCTGGCGCAATGGGACGCGTGTGCGGCAAGGCTGGGCGGCACAAGTAATTCCCTGTTCGCAGGATTCGCTGCCACGCTGGGCGCGCGGATGGGCCGCCACGCCGGCGACGGGACAGTCGCCCTGGCGTTTCCGGTGGGACAACGTGTGGCGGGTGACACCCGCGCAAATGCGATGACGTTTGCCAATATCACCGTCGACCCCGCCCGTGCGGCATCGGATCTGGCGGAGATTCGCGGCAAGCTCAAGCAGGTGCTCACCGAGCGAGCGGAGCACGCCTACGAGTTGTTGGCGCCGCTCCCCCTGGCCGCACTGACGCCGATGTGGGCGGCCCGACGGCTGGTGGGGGTCGGTCTGGGCACGTCCGCCCTTCCGGTCGGATGTTCCAATCTGGGTCCACTGGATCCGGCGGTGGTCCGACCGGACGGCGCCGATGCCGACTATGCCTACGGACGACTGATCGAACCCGGAATCAGCAAGCGCGCACTGGACGGCATGGGCGGCCAGCTTTTCGTGGCGTCCGGACGCACCCCCGGCAAGGTCTTCATCAGCGTGGTCGCCTACCGTCCCGGCCGGCAGAACTCACCGGAAGCGTTGCGCGAGCTGGTTTCCCAGGCGTTCGCCGAATTCGGACTGACCGCCGAGATCGACGGCTAACTAGCCGCCGCGCATGGCGTCACGCAGCTGGCGCGCGCGGCGGAACTCCCGGAAGGGTGCCATGGCTAGGGTTTTGACGTGCCGGCGCCGCTGCGGCCCCAGGATAGCGACCTCGATCAGCAGCGCGAGCCATGCCGGGATCCACCACATGGCCGCGGCGGCGCGGATTCGCTTGGGCGAGAACGGGTCGACCATCATCCAGGTCAGTACGCGTTGCCGGTCGAGCAGGTTACGCCGGGTCGCCATGACTCGGGTCGTCGCCGTCGCGGTGGTGTGATTGCGCACCGAGAGCTCCTGCGGAACAAACCGCACCGTCGACCGCAGCATGAGGCGCATCCAGAAGTCCACGTCGACCAACTGGAAGATATCGGTGCGGAACCCGCCGGCATCAGCAGCCAGCTGCCTGCGGAACATCACGCAAGTCGGTTCGCCGATCCAGTTGTCCTTGGCCCCGCGCGCCACCATCTGAGCGACCAACGACGAACCCCGGTTGCACTCGTCGAGGCGGCGAAAGTGGGTGTGAACACTGCCGTACCGCTGCGCCCATTCACGGTCGTCGGTCTCCACCTGCCGGGGCGCGAACGCCATGCCCACGCCCGGTTCGTCGAAGCATGCGACGAGAGTCTTGAGAGCACCGGGCAGCAACCAGTCGTCACCGTGCACGAACTGGATCAGGTCGCCACGTGCGACTTCCAGGCATTTGTTGTGGTTTCCGTTGAGTCCCAACCGGGGCGCGTTGCGAATCAGCCGGTCCCCGGGCCGCAGCGCCGCCGCAGCAATGGCGGCACCATCGTCCGTGGAGTCGTCGTCGACGACGACGATCTCGAAGTCGACGCCGTCCTGATCCAGAATGCTGCGCAGCGCGCGTTCGATGGTGGTGCTGTTGTTGTACATCGGGATACAGACCGACACCCGCGGACCAGCCGCTGCCTTGCCATGTTCGTCGGAGTACACCGATTCGGCGCTAAGCACCTGGGACAGCTCAGAGAGCCGCCACACCCTGGGCCAGGAAGATGCATCCCACGCCGAAGAGGATGGTCAGGGTCATCTGGCGGCGGTAGGTGCGGACCCAGTTCTGGACCCGCAGCATCAGCTGCTCGGTCTTCTGCGGCACCGTCAGATGTGCGATCAGCGGAATTTCGATGACCGCGAGCACCAGCAGGACGAACACGAAGAAGGCACCGAACTGGGTACCGATACCGCTGCCGGAGGCCATGATGAAGGTCAGCGCGATCAGGCTTTCCAGGGGCGGCACCGACGTAGCGATTCCGACGAGGAACGCCGGCCAGACGACATCGCAGTTCAGCATCTCCTGCATGCGGTTCGACGTGCGGGCCATCAACCCGGGCGGGCGCTGGTCGAGCACCATGGTCGGCAGGCCGCCGCCGCCACCGACCGGTACCGGTATCCCCGCTTGCGCACGCGAACGGGCCACCGAGCGCACCGCCAGCAACAGAATGATCACCCCGACGGTGACCTGCAGGCGGCCGCCCGACAAGACCACGGTGGCTTCTCGGAAGTCCTGAGCCATCGCTCCTGCGCTTTGGATCACGACCACTGCGAATTCACGAATGAAAAGCAGCACTGCCAGTGCCACCGCGCCGGCTGCCACGATCCCGCCCAGCCAGAAGGCAAACAGGTTGGCCATCGGCCGCTTGCGGGACAGCATCACCAGGGCAAGGCCCAACCGCGCGGGGTCCAACGCCATCCCGAAGCCCATGTACAGCACCATTTGCCACATCACCGAGGACGTTACTAAAACCAAACGTTTCCCGTGGGATAACTGAGGAATTGCTAATAAATGGTGCCTGAACTGCAAGAACAATGCGAGATTGAGCCCGGTGGGCAGGCCCGCGTCGAACACCCGGGCGAGCCGCTTGCGCCAATTGGCCACGGACTTCGCTTCCTGCGCACAAGTGTTCGGTCACGGCCCGACTCCGCTCGGTGCTGGCTATACTCCGCGAGACCGTGTGGCGGTGCCCGCCTGCCATTTCGTGCGCAGCAACTGAAGGAGGCTCGCGGTGACCGAACCGACCGCCGGCCTGCCCAAAGTCAGCATCGTGACCACGACCCACAACCAAGAGGCCTACGTCCGGCAGGCTTTCGACAGCTTCGTCGCCCAGCAGACCGATTTCCCGCTGGAAATCGTCGTCGCCGACGACGCCTCGACCGACAGCACGCCCGCGATAATCCGGGAGTACACCAGCAAGCACCCGAATCTGTTCCGGCCGATCTTCAGGCCCGAAAACCTAGGTCTGAACCGGAATCTGGTCGGAGCTCTGTCGGCTTCTCGCGGCCAGTACATCGCCCTGTGTGAAGGTGACGACTATTGGATTGACCCGCTGAAGCTGAGCAAGCAGGTGGCATTCCTGGATCAGCATCCCGAGACGGCGGTGTGCTTTCATCCGGTGCGGGTGGTCTGGGAGGACGGCTACGCCAAAGACTCGAAATTTCCTCCGGTGCACGTGCGGGGCAACCTCAGTGTCGACGGGCTCATCCTGATGAACTTCATCCAGACCAACTCCGTAATGTACCGCCGCCTGCCGCAATACGACGACATACCCGCCGACGTCATGCCGCTGGACTGGCACCTGCACGTCCGGCACGCAGCCCGCGGCGAGATCGCGATGCTGCCCGACACCATGTCCGTCTATCGCCGCCACGCTCAGGGCATGTGGCACAACCAGGTGATGGATCCGGCGAAATTCTGGCTAACCCAAGGACCGGGTCATGCGGCGACGTTCGACGCCATGCTCGACGTGTTCAAAGGTGACCCGGTCCGCGAAGAGCTGATCGCGTTTATGGCCGACTGGATCCTGCGTCACATCGCGGACATCCCAGGCCCAGACGGTGCAGCCGCTCTGCAGAACACCATCGCGGCGCACCCTAGGTTTGCCATGCTGGCATTGCAGCACCGATGGGCGACTCCGGCGAGGCGGCTTAAGATTCAGTGGCGCAAGTTAGCCGCGGCTACACCCAGCCGGAAGGGGCTCGTGGACGTTTGGCCATCCCGTTTGCGGCATGCAGCCTGGTCCCGCTGATCGCTGACTGTGCCCGAGACGACGACGGAAGGATCTGAGCAACAGATGGTGGCAGGAAGATCGGACGCAGCGGTGCAGTTCACCGCACACAACGTGCGCCTGGACGACGGGACTTACACGATCCCCGGGGCCACACAGTCGGTCGACCAGTATTCGTGGTTCAAATCGTCGCGCGGGATCCTGGAGACGGTTTTCCCCGGAGACAAGAGTCAGCTACGCCTGGCCGATATCGGTTGTCTCGAGGGCGGATACGCAACCGAATTCGCACGCTTGGGTTTTCAGGCCCTCGGCGTGGAAGTGCGCGAGTTGAACATCGCGGCGTGCAACTACATCAAATCGAAGACCGACCTGCCGAATCTGCAGTTCGTGCAGGACAATGCGCTGAATATCGCCGACCACGGGGTCTTCGATGCGGTCTTCTGCTGCGGCTTGTACTACCACCTCGAGAATCCGAGGCAGTACCTGGAAACCCTGTCGAGGGTTACCAACAAGCTACTGATCCTCCAAACGCACTTTTCACTGATCAACCGCAGCGACAGACTGCTGCGATTGCCCACCACTGCACGACAGTTCACCGACCGGCTGTTGCGAAGGCCCGAGCCGGTGAAGTTCATGCTCTCGGCGCCTACCGAACACGAGGGACTGCCGGGACGGTGGTTCACCGAGTTTTCCGACGACCGCTCGTTCGGCAAGCGGGAAACCGCGAAATGGGCGTCCTGGGATAACCGCCGGTCTTTCTGGATTCAGCGGGAGTACCTTCTTCAAGCGATGAAGGATGTCGGATTCGACCTGGTGATGGAGGAGTACGCCAACCTCGAGCCGAGCATCGCGGAGTCGTTGCTTGGCGGTTCCTACGCGGCGAATCTGCGCGGAACCTTCATCGGCATCAAAACCAGTTGATTTCGTGGATCGCCGCGGCGGCATTAAGGGGGAATTTCGGTGACGTCGGCTCCGACCGTCTCGGTGATCACGATCTCCTTCAAAGATCTCGACGGGCTGAAGCGCACGGTCGAAAGCGTGCGGGCCCAGCGCTATGAGGGACGCATCGAGCACATCATCATCGACGGCGGGTCCGGCGATGAGGTGCGGGACTATCTGTCCGGGGTTGAGCCGGCGTTCGCGTACTGGCAGTCCGAGCCCGACGGGGGTCGGTACGACGCGATGAATCAGGGCATCGCGCACGCATCCGGTGATCTGTTGTGGTTCCTACACTCCGCGGATCGCTTTTCCGAACCCGATGTGGTGGCTCGCGCGGTGGAGGCGCTCGCAGGCAAGGGGCCGGCCCGCGAGTTGTGGGGCTTCGGGATGGACCGCCTCATCGGCATGGATCGGGTACGCGGACCGATTCCTTTCAGCCTGCGAAAGTTCCTGGCCGGCAAGCAGGTGGTGCCGCATCAGGCGTCTTTCTTCGGGGCTTCGCTGGTGGACAAGATCGGTGGCTACGACCTTGATTTCGGGATCGCGGCCGACCAGGAGTTCATTCTTCGGGCGGCGCTGGCGCGCGAGCCGGTCACCATCGAGCGGGTCTTCTGCGAGTTCGACACCACCGGCGTGGGATCGCACCGAGAACCGAGTGCCGTCTTCGGGGACCTGCGCCGCATGGGCGATTTGCATGGCCGCTATCCCTATGCCGGAAGACTGCTTTCGCGCGCCTACCTACGTGGCCGAGAGCTTTACGCCTACAACAGCCGATTCTGGGAGAACGTCTTCGGACGGTTGGCCGCGCGCGACTCGGGTTAGCGGCCTCGGGGCGGGACCGCCCCGCTAATCGCTGCCCCGGAAGAAGATGCCATCGGCCTGCAACATCCGCCCGTTGCGGGGGTCGGTGAAGCCAGGTATCAGTCCCGCGAGGGTGAAGCCCAGCGAGTCCACCACCTCGAGCGCTTCCCGTATCAGCATGCCGCCGTCATAGAGGGGCTGGAAGGACAATTCGAGCTGCATCCCGACACAGCGATCGCTCACCGTCGATGTGGCCCCGTCGATGACGTGCTTCTCGAAACCTTGTACGTCGATCTTCAAGAAAGCAATATCGTTGGGCCGCAGAACTTCTGGCGCCAACGAGTCAAGCCGATAGGTCGATACCCGTTCGGTGCCCACATAGTTGGCCGGGGGGAAGGCGTCCTGGTGTCGTTGCAGCATCGGCAGTGCCGAACTGCTGGCGCCCTCGTTGCCGGCCACATTGATCGAGATCGTTCCGTCGGTATCGCCGAGTGCACAGTGGCGGGTGTCCCACGCCGGGTCGGCCGAAGCCTTGCGCTCCAGGACGGAATAGGGGCCGGACAGCGGTTCGAACGAGACGATGCGGCCGGTGTAACCCGCCTCTCGCAGACCGGTGGCGTACTGGCCCGAGTTGGCTCCGACGTCGAGCACCACACCGACCCGGTGCGATTGCAGCTGCCGCAGGAAGTTACGCTCCCAGTCCAGTTCCGGAAAGTAATGCGAGATTTCGATACCCCTGCGCCGCAGCGTGTTGCGCAGCAGCCGCTCCAGTTTGTTCACTGGCGAACCGTTCCGGCGTGCTCGCGATACCAGGCCACGGTCGCCTCAACCCCCTCGCGCAGCGCCACTTTCGGCTGCCAACCCGACTCCCCCAATACCGAAACGTCGAGCAGCTTGCGCGGCGTACCATCGGGCTTGCTTGTGTCCCAGCGCGTTTCGCCGCTGTACCCCACCGCGTCGGCGACCATCTGCGCGATCTCGCTGATGGTATGGTCGATGCCGGTGCCCACATTGACCTGGGTGGGCCCGTCGAAATGCTCCAACAGATGCAGACATGCGCTGGCCATGTCGTCGACGTGCAGCAATTCGCGTCGCGGAGTTCCGGTGCCCCAGTTGGTCACCTCCGGCGCCCCAGCGGCTTTGGCTTCCTCGTACCGGCGGATGAGCGCCGGCAACAAGTGGGAGCCCGACGGCGAGAAGTTGTCGCCAGGCCCGTAGAGGTTGGTGGGCATCGCGGAGATCCATGGCAGACCGTGTTGCCGCCGTACGGCCTGGACCTGGAGGATTCCGGCGATCTTGGCGATGGCGTAGGCGTCGTTGGTCGGCTCCAGCGGACCGGTGAGTAGTGCGCTCTCCGGGATCGGCTGCGGGCTCAGTTTCGGGTATATGCACGACGACCCGAGGAACAGCAGCCGCGGAACCTCTGCTGCCACCGCGGCATCGAGCAGATTGACCTGAATCCGCAGGTTTTCCGACAAGAAGTCGGCGGGATAGGTGTTGTTGGCCATGATCCCGCCGACCCGGGCCGCCGCGTCGATGACGACCTGCGGGCATGATTCGAGGATGAAGTCGAAGGTCGCCGCCCGGTCGGTCAGATCGAGTTCCGAGCGCGACCGCAGCAGTAGGTTGCCGAAACCTTCCGCCTGGAATCGGCGCAGCAGAGCCGACCCCACCAGCCCGCGGTGCCCCGCGATGTAGACCGGAGCCGAGCGGTCCAGCTCGCCGATCTCGACGCTCATGCGCGACCTGCGAGCATCGGCTTGTCGATCCACGGCTTGCCCTCGCACTCCAGGGCGGCGATATCGGCGTCGACCATGATCCGGGCCAATTCGCCGGTGTGCACCGACGCACGCCAGCCCAGCGAATCCGCGGCCTTGGTCGCGTCGCCGATCAGCGAATCAACCTCGGTGGGCCGCAGGTAGCGTTCGTCGAATTTGATGTACTGCTGCCAGTCCAAGCCGGCGTGCTCGAATGCGGCTTCGGCGAAATCACGGACGGTATAGCCGCGCCCGGTCGCCAGCACATAGTCGTCGGGTACGGGGGCCTGCAGCATCCGCCACATCCCTTCGACGTATTCGGGGGCATACCCCCAGTCCCGGACCGCGTCGAGATTGCCCATGAAAAGCTCTGATTGGACGCCGGCCTTGATACGCGCCACGGCCCTGGTGATCTTGCGGGTCACGAAAGTCTCACCACGCCGCGGTGATTCGTGATTGAACAAGATGCCATTGACGGCGAACAACCCGTATGCCTCGCGATAATTCCTTGTCGCCCAATAGGAGTAGACCTTGGCCGCGCCGTACGGTGATCGCGGGTAGAAGGGCGTCAGCTCATTCTGCGGCGGGGGCGTGGCGCCGAACATCTCCGATGACGATGCTTGATAGAAGCGGCACTGCACCCGCGAGAGCCGGACCGCTTCGAGCAGCCGCATGGAGCCCATGCCGGTGGTGTCACCGGTATGCACCGGCTCGTCGAAGCTCACCCGCACATGTGACTGTGCCGCAAGGTTGTACACCTCGTCGGGTTCGATGGTGCTCAGCAGAGTGACCAGGCGGGTTCCGTCGATGAGGTCGCCATAATGCAGAAACAGCTTCGCGTCTGGCTGGTGCGGATCGACATAGAGGTGATCGATCCGGGACGTGTTGAACGTCGAGGCACGCCGGATGAGCCCGTGTACCTCGTATCCCTTGCCGAGCAGCAGTTCGGCGAGATACGAGCCGTCCTGTCCGGTGATGCCGGTGATGAGCGCCCGCTTCACTGGGTTACCACTGCTGTCGGTGCATGCTCCCCGTGGCATGTCCGCCGTTCCGTCATCGAGGTCGTCTCGCTTCTCGTTGTGCTGTCGCGGTCGCTTCATAGTAAATGTCGAGGGCGGGCCGAGGTTCAGCAACGGCCTGGCCGACTGGGTTCCGACCTGGGTATGGAGGTCAACTACGTTGCAGGCTGAGTGGCGGGCGCCTCCACCTGCGGAGCGGGGGAAGCGTCGTTCGCGACAAGCGGAGCAGGCCGCCGGGCATACGAAACAATGATCGCGACGCATGCGATCAGCCAGAGGATGGGAGCGAGGAACGCCGTGGTGTGAACGACCGCTCGGGAGGCCGATTCGACAGCGCCCAGTTGCCCCGTCGTGTTTCCCACGTGCATAGGCGGCCCGGGTAGAGCGATGTGGGCGATGCTGAGCGCCACTGCCAGAGTCACAGATAAACCCACCGCACGACGACGATCGCCGACGCTCGCAAGCTGATCGAAGATCCCGGCTCCCGGCGGACCGTTGGGATCACGGACCACCAGTGCGGCCACCGGCAACACGAACACCAAGTAGTAAGGAAAACTCAACGCGGGAAAAAGAGCGGCCGTGGCCAGCAGCACGATGCCCACCATGACAGGCGGGATCCGTCGTCCGAGGACAACAACCGATGCGACGACGAGCAGAACGATGACGTAACCGATCAAGGTGCGCGGGCCGGCAAGGAACCCGTCCGGAATTTTGCCGCCCGTTTCCTGAGCCTTCAGGCCGTCGGGCACCGCGAGCAGCGCCTTGCCGAAGGACACGTTAAGGTGAGTGACAAGCGCCTCGAAGGAGTTATCACCGTATCCCGCGATGCTGCGCGCCGACTGCGTGATGGTTTGTGGAAAGTCCCGCGGCCAAAGCAGATATGCGGCCATGTTCGAGACAAGGATTCCGGCCAGCGCGGCACCGCCCCACCGCCACTGCCGGGCTGCGAACAAAACGATGACCAGTAGAGCGAACTGCGGTTTCACCATTGCGGCCAGCACCACGAAAACGGCGACGAGGATCCAGCGCTGCCGGGCGAGCGCCACCAGGAAGGCGAGCGCGATAGGCACCAGGAAGCCAGCAGAGTTGCCTCGGTCGACCGCCATCCAGGCCGGGACGGCGGCGACGCCGCAGGCTATGAACACCACAATTCGCTCTATCCCACGTGCACCGTGGGCCGCCCACGCGGCGGGCGTGAGAACCGCGATCGTCAGGGCCATCAGATAGCCCACCAACCCAATCTGCGGCGATCCAATCCACTTACCCAGAACCCCGAAAATCACCAACGGCACGAGCCCTGCCGCGGGGTAATTGCTGCTGGCAAGCTTGACGCCCGCCTGCAGGTGCACAGGGAAAGGTTCCCAGGGGTTGGCGCGCAGCCCGAAACTCACCGGCAGCGTGTAGTCGCTGAAGCAATGTCTGCCGACCTTGACGCCGCCATCCAGATAGCAGTCGTCAGGGATGAAAACGAGCGAGGACAGCGCGTCAACTGAGAGATATTGACTGAGTACGAAGACGGTCACAGCCGAGACCGCCGACAGCGACAGGACAGTGCCGATCAGGATGGTGCGCTCCGATTGGAACCTGATGAGGGTCCCGAATGGCTTCCCCACCGACGCCCTCGCACCCCGCAATAGGTCGCGGTGTCGGCTCACAGCGTGCTCCCCCGTCCTCACTCAGGCTTCGGCTGGTAACTGTGTGCTGGCAGTCCGGCCGCCCGGGAGTTTAGCCGACGCCGGTGGCCGGAGCCGCTGCGATGACTATTTGCGCGAACCCTCGTCGGTCTTGTTGTGCGCGTCGGCAGCGCTGCGCCGGAAGGAGAAGTAGCGGTGGCCGAAGTAGTTAAGCACCAGAATCGGCACGAACAACAGTGCCTGCGCCAGAACGCGTTGCACGCCGAACTCAACCAGCACCGGAAGGGATACGGCGTTGAGGCCGAACGTGGTGAGGTAGACGCTCTCGAAGCGCACGAGGTCACGCAGCACGTGGCCCCGGACGCGGAACACCAGCCGGCGATGCATGACGAAGGCGAAGAGCACGCTCAGCACGTGCGAGATACCTACCGTCACCAGCGACCCGGCGACGGTGCCGTAGCGGCGGTCTACGAGGTCGCCCACCGTCACCGAGCAGGCGACGAAGATCCCGAACCCCACGACAGTGTTGATGCCGCCGACCACAAGGAACGCCACCCGTTGGTCATGGATGAGCCGCATCAGCGGCCCTGGGGGCGCCGATTCGGGCGGCAGGTCGAATTCACTCATGCTCGGCCCTCGCATGCGGCGATTGCCCGCTTCACCGAAAGCGATGCTCGACCAGTCGCATGGGCGGTCACCCGGTGACGCGCCCCGCGAACACGATCTCGGCCCCTGTCCCGTCGTCTGAACCGGCGTACACCTCCGGCTCGAACCCGGCCTCGCGCACGTATTCGACGATGTCGCGGCCGAACTCAGTGAACGCGAGCAAGTCGACACCCACCGGGATGAACTTGTAGGCCCCGCTGCCCCTGCCGTGGTAAAGGGCCGGCAAAAGGTGCACGATCTGGCCGTCGTCACCTATGCGCGCCCGCACTTCCGTCGTCTCGTGCGTCCAGACAACCGGCACAGTGAAGATGTGGCGGCCTCCGGGCCGCAGAACACGCCGCGTCTCTGACAGCGCGGCCCGAAAGTCCGGGACGTGCTCCAGGGTGTCAGAAGACAGGATGATGTCGAATGCAGCGTCTGGATAGGTGAAGCGGGACATGTCCTCGTTACGGACGCCGTCGATGAGCTCGCCCAGGCGCTCAGGCCCTCGGTAGTCCGAAAACATCAATTTCGGCAGCTGCCGCAGCAAGTTGTGCAGCGATCCCAGCGAACCGATGGTGTTCACTTCGGCGACGTCGAGCTTGCGGAACTCCGGATTCTCGACGAGTTCGGCGAACGACTTGCACCCAGGCGGGCCGTAGAGGTCGACGAGGACTTGGGCGATCCGCCTTACTCTGAGGTTGCTGCAGCACTCCCGGCAAAACAGACTTTCGCGCCGCGCGTTCGCCCGGGACACATTCTGATCGGCCCAGTAGGCGTGCATCTCGTCGGGCAGGGTCCACGAATTAAAGGCGAAGGTGGTGTCGGTGCCGCACACCACGCAACGGCCCGCCTCGTCAGCGCGCCGGTCGCGTAGCGGCCGAAGATTCAGCAGCACCGGGCGGCCTACCCGAGCCTTCACCGCTGCCGTCACGCTCACTGGCCTGTCGCTCCCGTCGGAGAGACCGCTGTCGATCCCGCCTTCTGATAAGCAGACGCAGCGCTGAGAGTGGTCATGACTCGCTTTCCGTTCACAAATGGCGTGCGGGGGTAGACACATCGTTGCAGATGTCTCGCTTGCCCACCTGCGATATGCCGGGGCGATATGGCAGAAGCCTAGCGCCGCGATAAGTTGGGAACTAAGTTACTGCCATAACTCTGGCCCCACCGCCGGCGCTGCCGGAGGAGGCGGCTCCCAGGCGAGGAGGATCTGCTGCCCACGTTCGTTTGGCTGCCGAAGCTCAGCGTCGTGGACGTGACCGGAGCCGACCGCCTGTTCGCTGCCGGCAGCCGTCCGGTCCACCTCGGTCGCATCGGACGCTGCGTGGACAACTCGCAGGAGGCAAACTCGTGACGCCGAAAGTATCGGTCGTCGTGCCGGTCTATAACGGCGTCAAGTTCATCGATCAGACGATGCAGTCGATCTTGGCGCAGACGTTCACCGACTTCGAGCTTCTGGTTTCCGAGCGATACTCGACGGACGGCACCTGGGAGGCGCTGCAGCGCTACACCGCTGACCCCCGAGTCCGGTTGACCCGGCTGGCCGAGAGCGGGCCGGCCATCGTCAACTTCAATCATGTGACCGACATGGCCACCGGCGAGTTCGTCAAGGCAGTTTGCGCAGACGACGTGCTCTACCCCGACAACCTCGAGGTGCTGGTGGCGGAACTGACCGCGCACCCGTCGGCGTTGCTTGCCGTGAGCTCCAGGGATGTCATCGACGCCTCGGGAAGGATGGTGTTGCGTAACCGCGGGCTGGCCGGACTGCGAGGCGAGGTCAACGGTGTCGACGCCATCCGGCGTAGCGTCCTCGCCGGTACGAACATTTTCGGCGAGCCGCCAACGGCTTTGTTCCGTCGCGAGGCCCTGGTCGCCGTGGGAGGTTGGGATCGTCGCTTCCCCTCGCTCTTCGATCTGGCGACCTACTGCGAGGTGCTTCTTCAGGGGAAGGGCAATCTCATCGCGGTACCCCGGCCCCTCTGGGCATTTCGACTCAACGAGTTCCAGGAGACGGTACGTACCTACATGCACTCCCAGACTCAGTCGGTGATCGACTTCTTCAACGAATTGGCCGCTGAGCGCCCGGGACTGCTGGACCGGCGGCATCTGATGATCGGTGCCGCCCGCGCCCGCTCCACCGCCCTGGGACGGCAAGCGGTATACCGCTGGCTCGGTCTGCGAACGCGACTCGGCGGCACTACGGCCGGCGCACACCGGTCTGCCGGCGATACGGACTGAAAACCTTGCGGCGCAGAGTTTTCGCAAGTCCGACTGGTAGAGCCGCCTCGGGTGCGGAGCACGCACAAGGGGGTCGTCAGCGGTTGGACATCGCTTGCTGCCGCAGGACATCGTCGTAAACCCGCTTTACCGTGACCGGGAATGGTGTGATGGCCACGTCCCCGAAGTCGTCCGGGAAGTTTGTGCAGAGCCGCAGATCGCGAACGTGATACCGAGAGGACGGGCTGGTACCGAGCGCGATGCGGACCGAGCGGTGGGCGACCTGCTGCACTGTTCTCACTACCGTGCAGACGGACACGGGCCGTTGGGAAGAAATGTTGCGCACCAACGGCTTTTGAGGCTGCTCACTGATCGATCTCCGGACCAGAGTGCGCACCATCGCGGCGGCATCGTCGACGTACAGGTAATCGCGGAGAGTCTCCATCGGGACGAAAATGTTCAGGGATCGTCTCAGCACCGACGCTCGGCACAGCTGGCTGACGAGACCTTGCTGTTTCGCCAGGTTCTGTCCGGGTCCGACGAGGTTCGAGAAGCGTCCGATGACGACCGGCACGCGGCCTTCCAATGCGGCCCGGACCATTTCCTCCTGTGCGAGTTTCGTTTCACCGTAGGGACTCAGCGGCCGCGGTGCGGTCGACTCACTGAAGGGTGGATGCGAGGAGCCGGCGTAGATGCCTCCCGCCGAGGACGAGAGGAACAGAGCACCTCGCCCGCTTGGGTGCGACTCTCGCAACCTGGTGACGAAATGAGACAGCACACGCGTCTCAGCAGCGAGCTTCTCCGCCGTGGACCCGATGACACCGCTGCCCGCGGCCCAGATGATTGCCCACTCACGCTCGCGCGCGCCGCGGATGAATCGGTCGAGGTCGGATTCGAGAACTGCCACAGCCGCACCGTGATCCGCCCATGGAACGGGTAGCCCGGCAAAACTCGGGCCGAGCGACTTCGACATGGCGCTGCCGAGCAACCCACCGCGGCCTACTACCCAGTTATGCACCCTGCATGCCTCCGAGCAGTCGGCCGCTGCACCGAGATCGCGCTTCTGCACGGCTCAATTCAGCGTCACTAAGCACGAAATGCCTCCGCAGACTCGTTACCCGAGACGCAACTGTACCGACCAACGGCAGGCGGAACCCGGAAAGATATGCACGTCGACCGATCCTGAGCTCGGTGTGCCGGCAGGGCAGGCTTGTCTCGCGTACCGGCCGTCTGCACAGTCGAGTCGGTGTACGCTCTCCGCGTGTCCCTCCTTCTTGGGGTCCGGTGTTCGGGCAGCGAATGTGCAGGCATTGGCGCAGAAGCGACTTGGAGTGTGCGGACGCAACAGATCTAACCGACGGGGGTCGTTCTTTCTGATTCGCCATCTTGAGGAAAGAGTATTCAAAAATCTTGGGGATAGTTAAAACTTTATGACTACCATTTCAACGGGTAACCGGAGTTGTGCCCGAGAATCGACCCAGTGGCCGCGATATTGGTCGAGTCGCTGTCGCCTGATGAACAAGTGAGTCCCATGAAAGCCGTAATTCTGGCCGGTGGCCTCGGCACCCGCCTCAGCGAGGAAACGACGATCCGACCCAAACCGATGGTCGAGATCGGCGGGCGGCCGATCCTCTGGCACATCATGAAGCTTTACTCGCATCACGGTATTCGCGATTTTGTCGTTTGCTGCGGATATAAGGGTTACGTCATCAAAGAGTATTTCGCCAACTATTTCCTGCACATGTCGGACGTGACTTTCGACATGTCCGACAACAGGATGGAAGTGCATCGGCGCCATGCGGAGCCGTGGCGAGTGACACTGGTGGATACTGGCGACGAAACGTTAACGGGCGGGCGTCTCAAGCGCGTATCGAACTACATCGAGGACGATGAGGCTTTTTGCTTCACCTATGGCGATGGACTCAGCGATGTGAACATAGGTGCGAGCGTCGAGTTCCACCGTCAGCACGGGCGCCACGCCACCGTCACGGCGGTCCTTCCGCCAGGCCGCTACGGAGCCATCGAGTGTTCAGGTGACAAGGTGACGCGCTTTGTCGAAAAGCCACGTGGCGACGGCGGCCTCATCAACGGCGGTTTCTTCGTGCTGTCCCCTGCAGTGCTCGATTACATCGAGGGTGACCACATCGCGTGGGAGGGGGCACCCCTGGCTCGCCTCGCGTCTGACGGCGAAATGATGGCATTCGAGCATTCTGGGTTCTGGCAACCCATGGACACGCTCCGAGACAAGATCATGCTCGAAGAATTGTGGAGCACCGGTCAAGCGCCATGGAAATGCTGGCATTGAACACTTTCGCTACCGGAATGTCAGCCGCGGGTCGAGCGACAACATGAAAATCCTCGACACTCCCCTGGCAGATCTGCAGATCGTGCAGTCTGTGCCCCACCGTGATGCCCGCGGCGCTTTTATGCGTCTGTTCTGCGCGGACGAACTGCAGTCTGTGCTGGGTGACCGCCATATCGTGCAGATCAACCATTCCCGGACCAGCCACGTGGGAGCCGTCCGTGGCATGCATTTCCAATATCCGCCACACGCGGAGATGAAGATGGTGCGTTGCCTTCGGGGCCGCGTGTGGGATGTCGCCGTGGACGTGAGAGCCGAGTCCGCCACTTTCTTGAAGTGGCACGCCCAGGAATTGGTACAAGACGACGCACAGATGATGGTCATCCCGGAGGGCTTTGCGCACGGATTCCAGGCGCTGGAGCCCGACAGCGAATTGCTCTACCTGCACACGGCCTTCTACCAGCCGACTTCAGAGCGAGGTCTGCTGCACGATGACCCGCGGCTCGCGATCACCTGGCCCTTGCCTCCGCAGGATGTTTCACCCCGTGACCGATCCCATTCGCGAATTGATGCCGACTTCACCGGAGTCCTGTTATGAAGTGCCGACACTGCAGTACGCCGCTGGAGCACAGGTTCGTGGACCTGGGTTATGCGCCCCCGTCCAACGCCTACCTGCAAGCTCAGGACTTGTCTGCCCCGGAGGTGCATTACCCGCTGCGCGTGAACGTGTGTCACCAATGCTGGTTGGTGCAGACGGAGGATTACGCCCGCGCCGAAGAACTGTTCAGCGCCGAATACGCGTATTTTTCCAGCACCTCCAGCAGTTGGCTGCACCACGCGGCCGGCTACGCGCGCATGATCACCGAACGGCTACGGCTTGGCCGCGAAAGCTTTGTCATTGAGGTGGCGTCCAACGACGGCTACCTTTTGAAGAACTTCGTCGCAGCGGACATCCCCTGCCTCGGGATCGAGCCGACGGAAAGCACGGCGGCCGCCGCCGAGGCGCTGGGAGTCCCGGTTCGGCGAGAATTCTTCGGCGAGGCGCTCGGGCGTCGACTGGCAGATGAAGGGCGAGGCGCAGATCTGATCCTGGGCAACAACGTCTACGCGCACGTGCCTGACATCAACGATTTCACCCTGGGACTGACCGCCGCGCTCAAACCGGAAGGTACTGTCACACTGGAATTTCCACATCTGGTGCCGCTGATCGACCGGACACAGTTCGACACCATCTACCACGAACATTTCTCGTACCTGTCGCTCACAACTGTGGTACGCATCTTTGCCCAGGCCGGTTTACGGGTGTATGACGTGGAAGAGTTGCCGACCCACGGCGGCAGCCTGCGAGTGTATGGATGTCACGCCGCAGCGGCGGTCGATGCTACCGAACGTGTCGAGTCGTTGCTCGCGCGTGAAGACAAGTTCGGGGTGACGCGCCTCGAGACGTACACCGAGTTCCAGCAGCGTGCGGACCGCGTGAAAGACGATCTTGTGGCGTTCCTGATAGAACAGAAGCGCTGCGGCCGGCGCGTAGCGGCCTACGGCGCCGCCGCTAAAGGCAATACGCTCCTTAACTACGCAGGGGTCAGGCCCGACCTGTTGCCGTATGTCTGTGATGCTGCGGTATCCAAGCAGGGCAAATTCATGCCCGGCAGCCACATACCCATCCGCTCGCCTGCAGCGTTACGTGACAATCCCCCGGACTTTGTGCTGATACTGCCGTGGAACATCGCTACCGAGGTGCGAAACGAGTTGGCGGACCTCGCCGATGGCGGAATACGTTTCGTCACCGCCGTGCCGGAATTACGCGTCGGGTGAATTCGCACACCCGTTGAAAGCCACCTGGCCGGTGGTCAACTCAGTTGCGCTCCAACGTAATCAAGTTGAACTGACCTTGCGTCATCTTGCGGATCTCGTCGAGGTAATTCGAGTTCATCACACAGATGTCCGAGCCTGGCGCGAGTGCCGCCATCCCCTCGTCCGGGGACATCACACGAAGTCCGGTGGCCGGCACGAACTTGCTGCATTTCGCCGGATTGATGTCGATGAGGAAGTCGACCGGATTGCCGCTGCGTTCGCGCAGCAGCGAATAGATCACGCCCTTCGACGCCGCACCCCACACGGCGCTTGATGCGCCTGACCGGTCAGCCGGCGCGGCATTTGCCACCTCCAGAAAATCGTCCGGAAAATCCACCCGATCCTCCGGGCCGGCGGCGGGGGGCTTCAGAGTGGCGAGATCGGCAACAACATACAGGTATTGGCCACCGAACAAGTGGCCGCCTTCCACCACTCGACCGAACATCCTGGAAAAATCTTCCAGCCGAAAGTAGTTGACGTGCTCGTAGAAAATGTCGAACCATGCTCTGGCACGCAAGATCCAGTCGAGGCACGGTACCTCGATGTAGATCAGGCCGCCGCCGTTCGCGTCCCTCAGACCTTCGAGAAAATCGACGGGGTTCTGCACATGTTCCAGGACGTGACGCAGGATAAGCCCTCTACCCGAAACCGTTACGCCAGCATCGAAGTAGTGGCGTTGCACAGCGGGATTCTCGCCCTCATAGGTGGGGTCGAAGCCCGTGATCGAGCGACCCCGTGACTGGAGCAGTTCGAGGAAATACGCCTTCCCGCAACCAACCTCGACCAGTCCCTCGGTACCCAGAGTGCGCTCGACAATGGCGGCCACTTGCTCCAGATGACTCTGGAACAGCGGACTGTGCGCCTGCTCGTTCTGGTAGGCGGCGTCATAGTTCATCAACTCCGGCCGGAAGGCCGCGTTGTAGACGAGGCCGGTAGTACTGTTCTGCACCAGGTTGATATCACCCCTGGGACAGGCCCGCGCCTCATCCGCTGAGTCGTACATCCGGTTCTGGAAAATCGGAAAATCCGACTGCTCGTACAATTCTCTCATCACACTCATCGCGTCTCCATCCCGACGCCCACGACCCGCGGTGGGTCAACCAAGTTGTCAGGTCTTGCTCCAAATCGCAACAGTTCACGCAGACCGTACTCGTCGGCAATCCGTTCGGCCAACTGCCGGACCGTGATGCCTTCGCCGGAACAAATGTTCACCGCGCCCTCCACTTCACCCAGCGCGACATCGGCGATCATCCCGGCGGCGTCCTGCACGTCCGAGAAATCACGAATCTGATCGCCACGAGTGAGCAGCACTTCCTTCCCCGCTTCCAGTTGGGTCCGGATATACGGCACCAGTCGCCGCTCGTCTTCTCCTTCGCCGTACAGGTAGAAGACGCGGCACCACGCGAAGCCCACCCCCTCGGCGGCAAAAAGGTTGCGCAGCACCTGGTAGGCCGAAGCCTTGCAGGCGGCATACAAAGTATCCGGCGCCAACGGCGTGTCTGTCGTCAGGAGGCCAGCGGAAAGGTCGTATTCCATGCAGGTACCGATACCGACGAATCGCTTGCCCCCAACCGCCATGAATGCCTGGGCCAGGTTGAGCGTGCCGGTGAGGCACGCCATGTTCAGTGGCGACGTCAGGTACTTGCCCGGCTCCGCATACCAGGCTGCATGCACGACGGTCTCGGAGCCGTCGAGCAGTTCCTTTAACCGACCGCTCGACTCTGCGAACAAGTCAGGTGTCTGCACAATCTCCAAAGCCGCGCCGGGCGGCACATCCTCTAAACGGGATGGGTCGCGGACAAGCACCCGCACCGCGCAGCCCCGTTGAAGGAGGTGACGCAGTATCTGTCTACCGACGAATCCCGTAGCGCCCGTCAACGTCACTGTCATCGGGCTACAGCTCGAATTCGTCCGGTGCAGGGGCGAGCCGTGATCGAGGTGCGCATCCTCAGTCCGCGGAGCTATCGAAGACGTCGGCCGGATCGCGCACGATCACGTACACGGGTTTGCCCATCGCCATCGTGGCTGCGGCGGCGATGTACTCGGCGATGATTCCGAGCGCGAACAAGACGGCTCCCCCGACGACGAGTGTCGCCACAAACACCGACGTCCACCCCTGCACGGTGATGTCACCGACCATCTTCTGAATCACGCTGTATATGGCGACGCCAAAACCCAAGAGGGCAAACAAGATTCCCATCATGGACACAAAACGAAGGGGCCGGGTACCCGACGAGATGACAAGGCGCCAGAAATGGGACACCAGGCGCCGAAAGTTGTACGCGCTTGCCGGTCGCCCCTCTTGGCGCATCGGCACCGAACAGGTCGAGGGATTGGTGACAACCCAGGAAAGAGCGACGTCGAGGAATACCCCGGCACCGGTGTAGGCCGCGACACTTCGTCCGGCCTCCCCAAGGATCAGCCGGTAGCTGTTGAACGCTTTCGGCCCGTCAGAGGGTACGAGGACGCGCACGAACAACCATTTGGTGAGCCAAGAGGCGACATTGCGAAAAAGTCCGTGTGGTGGTTGATTCGACGGCGAGGCATAGACCAGTTGCGTGCGATCGCGGTAGGCCGTGTCGAGCAGCTCGCCGATGTATGACGGATCATGCTGTCCGTCCTCATCCATCGTGACGATCCAGTCCCCACCCGAAGATGTCATACCGGCGAGAGTCGCTGGATGCTGTCCGAAGTTGCGGGACAACCAGACCGGATGGACCCATTCGTCGCGCGCCGCCAGCTGCCGTACAACTTCCTGACTACCTCCGATACCGCGGTCCCAGACGAGAAGGACCTCGTCGACCCGGAACCTACGACCGGCAGGGGTTTCTTGGGTGGAACGCAGCTGTTCGAGCTCCTTGACCACGTCAGGCAAGGTCACGGCACCGTTGTAGACAGGAATCACAACGCTGACCGAGTCCACACGGCCTGATTGACCGCCACCAGCCACGCGATGCCTCCCCATACATACGGATCCGTCAAGTAACAGTAGCGATGCACAACCTAGCAAGTGAGGTTATTCGGCGATGCTGCTGCCGGAGCCCGCGGAGTTACGACTGACCGAGCTCTCGTTAAGTCGGTCACCCGCGCTCCGCGCGCGTTGGCCCCAGTCTTTGCGCAGATCTGGCTCCGAAAAACAACGCGACCCCAAGCGCTAGGAAGGAGCGTCCGGAGGCCAGAGTCGCCTCCATCGCGATATCCGTCTCGTCGGCGGGCACCCCTGGAAGAAGCATGCGGTCGCGCAACCGGCGACCGTTGCGACAGCCATCACGGCGAACACCCAGAACAGCGGCCACGCCCCGCTCACGGACCGACTTCAGTGGTGCGCGCTCTGTCCGAGTGTGCGAACGCCGTCACCAGAGTCACGGGATAGACGAGCAGCACGACATCGAGTTAGCACGGCGATCCGGTTTCCGTCCGTTGCAACCAGCACGAGTTGGAAGGTGGCCCAACCCGAAATTCTTAGAAGCAGCCCTGCGTGATCGGAGACATCGGGCCGCTCGGCCAGAAGGTGCCGACTGTACACGACAATTCGGATAGCTCCCGCGACCGTCAGAGCGGCGAAGATGCCGAGTCCCAGAACGAAAGTCCATGGGGTGGACTTCGCTTCGGTGTTGCGGGCGCCGCAGAGCGCCATCGCTGCCGCGATCGACGCCATGACGACAAGTGCAGCGACTTCGCCGGCCGGACCGCTTCCTCGCGTTCGTTGCCAGTTGCAGCGCCACGAACAATCGGACGGCGGGCACGGTCGCCAAGACCCGTGGCCAAGCTGAAATGGCCGAAGACCGCGGCAACCACGCCACCGAGCCAGCGCGGCGAGAACGGCGACGCGGTCGGTACAGTCGACTGCGGCGAGCAGGCCGTTTCGCTTCGTCGGCGCATCGGCTGCTACGTCCGTCGATGAGATCTCGTCACGCATCCGCTTCGCACGCATCGACTGAAGCCTCCCTCAGCCGAATCCTCTAAGAGGAAGCGCCTTTCGCTGCCGGTACCGCTGCATGACATTCAGCACCCCCAGCCCGGCCGCCCCGCTGCCCACCCACCGCAGCGCGGGACGCCGCATCGCAAGCCCGTACCACCGCAAGTACGCCGGCACCCATCCGACCAGGTCGAACTTGCTCTCCCCAGCAGTTCGGTCCTCCCAGCTGCTGGGCACCTCATCGACTCGGTACCCCAGCAGATGCGCCTTGGTGGTGAGTTCCAAACCCACCTCGAATCCACGCACGCTTTCCACCGCGACCTCGCTGAGGAACCGACGGCTGTACCCGCGGAAATTGGTCGTGGCATCGTGGGTCGGCAGCCTGCCGACGTAGTGCAGACTCAGACCGGCCGTGCGCGACATCATCGTCTTCAACCGCGGCCCACCCGTCTGCGAACCTCCGGGCATGTAGCGCGAGCCGCTGACGACATCTGCACCCTCGTCGCGAATCTTGGCCGCCATCAACGGAATCACCGACGGCGGATCGGAAAGATCGGCCATGCTGCTGACGATGACATCGCCACGGGCTGCGGCGAAACCCGCGATCAGCGCGTTGGCCACGCCCTTGCCCAGGGAGTTGCGCACCAGCCGGACCGTCGGAGGGCGGTCGGGCATCGCGGCAAGCGCCGGCAGCGTCGTGTCCTCGTCGAAGTCGTAGCAGATCAGCATTTCGTGCGGGGTGTCCGCCAGGGTTTCCGCGAGCCGCCTGACGCAGACCTGGATGTTCGCGCCCTCGTTGTAGACCGGGATCACGACGCTGATCAGCCGCTCGTTGGCGGTCGGCTCGGGCGGCTTGCGGGCTCGAATCACGAATTGCTTGCCGAACACCGGCCAGGCCCACTTGGACCGCAGATACATCTGGACCAGGATGGGCGCCTTGGGCAACCGCGAATACGTCGAATAGGGCAGGAACTGCTGGTGAGTCTCGATGACCTCAAAGTCGTTGATCCGCAACAGTTCTGTCAGAGAGCGATCGCTGATCGGTACCGAGTGATCCCAGAAGTCCCAGTAGGCGCCGGCGAGAAACCTGATGTTGGGGCCCAGGGCAATGAAGTGCCCACCCGGCCGCAGTATCCGCCGAACTTCGGCGATGGTGCGCTCGACGTCGGTCTTGCTCGGCAGGTGCTCGAGCATGTTGCTGCTGAAGACGACGTCAACCGACCCATCGTCGAGGAAGTCGAGTTGGTCTGCGCGGGCTTCATGGAACTCGATGTCCGGATCGACCATCCGTGCGCTGTCCGGATTCAGGTCGACGCCGATTCGCCGCGCGGCTTTCAGCTGATTCAGAAACTCACCGTAACCGCACCCCAGGTCGACGACGGTGTCGCTGCGCCTGATCCAGGCCTGGAAGAAGTCGCGGACCAGCACGTTCCAGATCTCCGAACGTGCCTCGAGATCATGGCCGAATCGGTTGCGGTACAACTGCTGTAGGTCGGTTTCCCCCGCGCCGCGCATGTCGTCCTCCGGGTCCGCTTGACGGCGCGTCAGATCGTTCCCGCTTCGACGGCTTTCACAACCCAGGGGATGACCTCATCGAGCATGGCATCGAGGGTGGTCGTTGCGGAGTACCCCAACACTTCCGATGCCTTCTGCACATCTGGTGAGCGCAGCTGGACGTCGTGCTCGAACGGCGGATCACTCTCGTAACGAAAGGGTGTGTCAGGACGCATCTTGCGCCAGATCACCTCGGCCAGTTCGACTACCGTCGTCGCCTCGGGGGTGGAGAGGTTGAAGTCGCCGTTGAGGGCGGCGGGGTGCTCCATACAGGTGCGGATGCCCCGCGCCAGATCTCCGCCGTAGGTGTAGTGCCTGACTTGGGTGCCGTCGCCGAGTATGTGCAACGGGTCCTGGCCCTTCGCCACCTTCTGAATAAGATCCGGGACGACGTGGCTCATCGCGAGTTTGACGTTTCCGCTGGGAATTTCACGTCCCCCGAGAGCGCGCTGCTCGCCCGTGCCCACACAGTTGAAGGGACGGATGATGGTGTACGGCAGACCGTACTGCTCGTAGGCGCCGTGCGCGAAATACTCGCACGCCAACTTCTGAAATCCGTAAGTGCTGGTGGGTGGCGGGCATTCGGTGATGTGCTTCTCCGGGGTTGGAAAGACGGTGGCGTTCTCGAACACCATCGACGAACTGATCACGTTGACCTTCTTCAGCCAGCCCTTCTGGTAGGCGTAGATTGCCGCATCGAAGTGCGCGGCGGCGATGCGTTCGTTCTCGGCTAGCAGGTCGTAGGCGTATTCGTGGAAGTAGGTGATGCCGCCGATGCGTGCCGCGCTGGCGACCATCTGGTCGCAACCCTCCACCAGTCGGAACATCAGGTCGACGTCTTTGACGTCGCCTTCGACGAACTGGTAATTCGGATGATTGTCATAACTTTTCGCGACGGGACCGTATTTGGAGTAGTTGTCGATGCCGACGACTTCGTGACCCGCCCGCAGCAACTCGTCGACGACGTAACCATTGATGAAACCCGCACTGCCCGTCACGAATACCCTCACCGGGCTGCAGCTCCCATCCCCAAAGTCGCCAATTCGGCTCCATTCGAAGCATTGTCGTCAGCGTCGCTGAGGTCGAGGCAACCCCAGACGTCCTCCACGATCGTTCCCTCGGGCACCCGCAGTCCCCGGTACTCCGAGTGTGGAACTCCGACGACGATGACGTCGGCTCGATCGATCAGGGTGTCCAGCGGCAGGTAGTCCGGTCCGTCCAGGAACGGGTCGTGGCGGATCACCTCTTTGGCTTCCAGCATCAGCAGATGCCGCAGCTTGAAGCTCAGCGAGTCGCGCGTGTCGTCGCAGTCTGCCTTGAACGTCATGCCCAGGATGCCAACGGTCTTGTCCCGCAGATCGACCCGGCGCTTGAGCATGTTGACGATGAACTGCGGCTGACCCTCGTTGATCAGCATGGCCGAATGGCCCAGCATGAAGTTGTTGTTGCTGAACGCGGCGAGCTGCATCGTGTCTTTCAACAGGCATGGGCCGGCGGCCAATCCGGCTCGAGGCAGGCTGTCGACCCGACCGTTCTTGTACGTTGCGGCATGGTGGACACGGTTGTAGTCCAGCCCGGCCTCGCGGCTGAGCAGATAGAATTGGTTGGCAACGGCGAACTGGATGTAGCGGTAGCTGTTGCAGAACAACTTGGCCAGTTCGGCTTCCTGCGGCCCTACTTCGATGATCTCACTGGTGATTCCGGAGAAAAGCTCGCGGACCACCCGAAGACCCTCGTCGTCGAACCCGCTGATGATCTGGGGAATGAGGCGCAGTTCGCGGATCGAGTGTCCCTGTGCAATGCGCTCCGGGCAGAACGTGACGTGCACGCCGATACCGCGCTCCTGGAATAGGTCGTGCACGCGCTGGGTGAGTCCCGGGTAGACGGTGCTCCGCAGCACCAGAGTCTGCTCGTCGTGGAAGTACGGGCTGATCTCGTTGATGATCCGAAAGAAGGTGTGGGCCTGCGGCGTAAGGAACTCGTCGACCGGCGTACCGACGACGCAGATGACGATGTCGGCGTTGCGGACGATCCAGGAATCGGTGCTCGCTGAGAGACGCCCGGTCGGCAGTAGCCGTTTGAGCAACTCCTCGGCGCCATTCTCGATAAAGGGCATCCTGCCGGCCATGATCGTTTTCAGTGCCAGGGCGTTCGTATCCAGGATGTCGACCGTGTAGCCCTCGTCCGCCAACACCAGCGCCAACGGCAATCCGACGTGTCCCGCGCCGCCCACAATGCAGATGCGCTTGTTGTGCTGATACGCCACGCGAATCGCCCCTCCCTCAATTCATCTGATCACGTCTCAAGCGGACGCGATCAGACGGTCACCGGCAGTCAAGGTGAATGTGCTGGATCGAGCCTACGAAATTTCTTCCCTGATGATGCGGCGTTTCGGGCTCATACCGCAGGTATGCGTGGTGTGGCGTTTCGATCCGAAGCGCATGCGGTAGGTTGCGATGCTGCCGTCTAATGTGCTGATCACCAGCGCAGCCCTCACAGGAGAACTCGTGCATTACCTCGTTACCGGGCACACCGGCTTCAAAGGCCCGTGGCTCTCGTTGCTCCTGTTGGGCCGCGGGCACCAGGTGTCGGGCCTCGCGTTGGATCCTCCCTCCGGGAGCCTCTTCGATCGGGCCGCGTTGGGCGGCCACCTCGTCAACGACTACCGGGTCGACATCCGCGACGCCGAAGCGACGATGTCGGCCATTCAGGCTGCCGCCCCAGACGTCGTAATCCATCTGGCCGCCCAGTCGTTGGTCCGTGAGTCCTACCGGGAACCTCGTTTCACCTACGAGACGAACGCGATGGGCACCATGAACGTGCTGGAGGCCGTCGGGGCCACCCCGTCGGTGCGTGCGCACCTCGTGATCACCACCGACAAGGTGTACCGCAATGTCGATCGGGAGGCGGGTTATGTCGAGACCGATCCACTCGGTGGCGACGACCCCTACAGCGCGTCCAAGGCGATGGCCGATCTGCTGACACAGTCGTGGATCCGCAGTTTCCCGGGCTGCCCCACCGCGATCGCCCGCGGCGGCAACGTCATCGGTGGCGGCGACGTCAGCCACGAGCGGCTGATGCCGGACCTGGTGCGCGCCTACGCGACCGGCCAGGCGCCTCTGCTGCGGTTCCCGCATGCCGTGCGGCCCTGGCAGCACGTGCTCGACTGCCTCAACGGCTACCTCACGATCACTGACGCACTGTTGGACGGTTCGGGCTCGGGGCAGTGGAACATCGGGCCCGGCCGGGACAGCTTCGTCGAAGTCGGTCAAGTAGCGACCTACGCCGCGGAACTGTGGGGCGGCGGCGCGCACTGGGAACGCCAACCCGGCGAGCACCCCCACGAGGCGAACCTGCTGGCCCTTGATGCCACCAAGGCACAGACCGAACTCGGCTGGCAGAACCGACTCGGCTTCCGCGACGCCGTGGGCTGGACGATCGACTGGGAACGACGCGCCCATGGCGGCGCCGACCCAATGATGTTGACCCAGAAGCAAATTGAGGACTTCGAGAAGCTCGACTGATCGCGCAATGTCGCGGACGAAAAGTTCAACCGCTCGACTCACGCCGGCCGCGCGGGTTATCCGCCGTTCCGAGAGCGAAGAACACGCCCGTTCCCAACGCCAGCAGCGCGGGACCGACCGCGGATATGGAGTGCACAGCGGTCGCCGTCGCATTGGCGAATCTTCCCTTGAGTAACATACGGTTTCGCGCGTTGGTGTTGTCAGCGTCCGCGGGCCGCAGTTCCGGTGGCAGGATAGCCTGGATATCCGGATCCCGCAGGACTCGACCCTGCCGCTGAGGATCGGGAAACACGAGAGCTACGCCATGGCTGGGGGTACCCCGCTCTGCAAGGCGGTTGACGTCTCCGGTCGCCAGGTAGGCCCGGACATCGGCGACCTGTTGATCTGTCGCTTTGGCCCAGTAGCTGGACGCCAACACCGACAGATAGCCCGCGACTGCAATGACTGTCACGACGGCGAACACCCATGCCGAGGGAGCGGGCAACGCCCGCTGCCTGGATCTCGCCGCATGCGCTCGACCGGCAATCGTGATCACCGCCACGAACGCCAGCGGATACGGGAGCAGCACGACGTCCATATAGCGCGGCGCGATGACGGTCCCGCGTCCGTATGCGAGCAACACCAGCTGAATGACGACCCAACCAAAAATGCCCGCAATCAACCACACCGGGTCGGTGATGCTCGCACCTTGCCTTATCTTCTGCCGACACAACAGGACAAGCGGCACCGCTGCCGCGAGGATCAGACCGGTGAACATCCCCAGTCCTTCCAGGAACGTCCACAAGTTGGATTTGGGTCGCGCACCCTGAGCGCCCCAGACGACTAAGACGACCGCAACCAATCCAAGTACTCCTACGGCAGCGAGTTCGCGGCCGCAACGCCTCCTCGCGCGGGTGATCAGCTGCACGCCCACCACGATCACGGCGGCAATGATCGCTGCTAACCCTAGGGCGAAGGAGAAATAACTAAGCGTCGCAGCAGCCAATCCGCCGAACCAACGCGGCGAAAATGGTCGCGCTTGCGCGAACGCGACCAGCGTCGCGAGCCCAAACAGTAACGACAGGTAGACCTGAGACTGAAATCCCCACAGCGTGTTCTCGAAGTCGAGGGGCAACGCGAACAGCAACGCGATGAAACACGCCGTCAGCACCCGGTGGCGCGGCGCAACCAGTGGCAGCAACAACGCCGCCAGCCAGGTGACCAGCACGGCGAGCGCGATCGCGCCGATGATCATCTCCAGGCGCGTGTTCCACTCCCCCGCCAGTTCGAGATGGACCAAGGCAAGCAGGCGAGTAAAGACGATGCGATGCTCGTTATGTGGAGCGAAAAGATCCGTGACATTCAGAACACCTTTCAAGTACCGCGAATACAGTCCCGATGCCTCCGCATCCCACTGATCAAGGATCGGCACGCCGGAAGCGAATGATGAGATGATGGTGAGGCGGAAACCTAAGACGGTGCAGGCGATCGCCGTCAAGAGCGCTTTGGTGCCCGAGCCCGCCGTCGAGACGGTCGGTGGGATGCCTGCCGACGCCGACACAACCATGTCTTCGTCCACGCACTCGGCCGGCGGATCCCCGCGTCGGCCCTCGGCCACATTTTCTGCCGGAAACCCAACGTCCCTGTGCATTTCTGTCCCCGTCATCCAAGTAACTCCGGCGCAAGCCAGTCGCTGCGCACCTGCTCCGTATCGGTGGTCTAGAGGGTTTTACCCGCTTCTCCGCTCGTCCCACGCACAATCGTGCGTTTGGTGGCCACGGACCGCAACAAGCCTTGGTGCCCCGATGTCCGTCGGCGCGGACCTGAGCGGCGCGCCTCGGCCACCACGGTCATCACCTCGATAAGAGTTCATACCACCGAAGCGATGTGGAGCCGTTGAGCAACCACACCTACCGTGTGATCGAGATCGTGGGAATTTTCCCCGACGGGGCCGATGCGACCCCGCAAAGCGGACTGGCGTGCGCCAAGCAGACGATGCGCGCGACTGGTTCGAGGTGCAATCCGTTCGCGGCCGCCTGGCGGACGGCGCCGTCGCGCAGTACCAGACGACCATCAAAGGTGTTTCCCGCATACAGGATTCGTCGTTGGCGCGGCATCTCACACGCGTACCGTCCAGCCCGCTCACGGTGGCTTCAGCTGACCGAGGCGGCCCTCTTCGACCATCTGCGCAGCAGACGCGATTTCAGCGACATCGCCGGCTTTTCCACGAGGAACCAGCTCAGCGCGGCCGTCGGCAGGGTCACCATCGTGGCAAGGATGGCAAACACCATCGGATGCAGCGTGCCCAGTCCGCCGATGACCAGCAATTGCTGGAGCGGGAAAGCGTAGATGTACACGCCGTAGGACAGGTCGTTGGTGAGCCGGAATCGCTCGTCGCGGATCAGCGTGCCCGCGACGATCACGGCGTATGCGACGGGGAAGGCGGCGACCAACCGGTAGTCCGGCAGCCACGCAGCAGCCACGGCGATGAGCAGACTGCCGGCAACCAGTGACCACCGGGCGGGAATTGCGTGCTGCCACTGCTGGATGAGCGCGCCGGCCAGAAACATCAAAGCCAGGCGCGCCGGTTCCATGGCCGCCGCCGGCCAGGCCAGCAGCATGGATGCCAGTAGCAACGACCACGCCAACGCCGTGAGGACGGGAAGGAACCAGCGACGTCCGAGCAGTCCTGCTACACCGAAGCATGCGACACCGATGTAGCAGAACAGCTCATATCCGAGTGTCCACAGCGAACCGTTCCAGGCTCCTGACCAGGGCACCCCAGTGGGCGTTCCACCAACATCGAATTGCGCCATCAGCACCGCGGCATTTCGCACGACGTAGTCGATCGGGCCGCTGGACAACAGCAGCTTGGTGGCCGAACCCCCTTGCATCGCCACTCCGATCGGAGCGATCACGAAGGCGGTCACGATCATGCACACGTAAAAACCCGGCAGTATTCGCAAACCCCGCGCCACGGAGTAATCGCGCAGGCGCGGATGTCGGAGCCAACTCGAGGTAATCAAGAACCCTGATATGGCGAAGAAGCCGTCGACGCCGATCGAACCCACAAATTGTTGAATCGCCGCCGATGGCATGTAGTGGGCCGTCAGAGGATAGGAGTGCCAGATGATGACCGAGAGTGCCAGCCCCAACCGCAACGCGTTCAGGGCGTTTCTTCGGGGATCGAAAGACTGCGCGAGCTTCATATATCTCTATCTGTGGTCCGTTATGCGAAGCCCCCAGGGCATCATGCCTCAGTCCGCCGGTTGGCCTCGGCGAAATAATGAACTCAGCAGAGAATTCGCAGGTGCTGTGTGATCTATGCGACAACGGACCGCGGCCGTCCGCCCCAGCACGAGTCGGCGTACGGCTGCTCGTAGGCGGGCGCGCACGTCTGATCCACCCGCACCTTCACCCGTTCCCGCGCCGGTCACCGACCGGCTCTTCAGCCCGCGACCTGACTCGGGCGCGGTGTAGGGGGCTCCGAGCCCTTGCACCAGACGACAACTGCAGATGCAACCAGGAGGCGGGTTACGTGGAGACCGATCCACTCGGCGGAAACATCTCTGCAGCGCGTCCACGGCGACGGCCGATAACAGACCGCGCACGACGACGCCGACCCGCTCATCGTGACCACAGCGCAAATCGCCGCATTCGATAGCCTCGATCAGCCCACAGGCGGGTATATCGTCGCCACCGTGAGCAACCACACCTACCGCGTGATCGAAATTGTCGGCACCTCACCCGATGGGGTTGACGCAGCCATCAAGAGTGGCCTGAACCGGGCCAAGCAGACCATGCGCAACCTTGACTGGTTCGAGGTGGGATCCGTTCGTGGTCACCTGGTGGACGGCGAAGTCGCGCACTACCAGGTGACCATGAAAGTTGGCTTCCGCCTCGAAGATTCGTAACACTCGGCTCAGCCCGCGACCTGACCCGGCTCCGTGTAGGGCGCCCCGAGCCCATGCACCGGTCGGTATCCACGCTTGCGCGCCTTGCCGGCGGCGTCCCGGATCATCTTGTACAGCGCCACGAACGCGGCGTGGTCGGTGGCAACGAACGGCGTCAGCAACCGGTTGTGCACGATGGAGAACGCCACCCCGGTCTGGGGGTCGTTCCAGCCCACCGAGCCGCCCAATCCGACGTGACCGAAGCCGGGCATCACATTGCCGATCGGCAGACTGTGGTAGCCGAGGTGGAAGGCCATCGGCACGAAGAGGTTGCGGTCGCGCTGGATGACTTTCTCGCCCGTCAGCCCGGCGACCAACTGCCGGGACAGGAAACGGGTCCCGTCGACTTCTCCGCCGTTGGCGATCGCACCGTACATCCGCGCCAGCGCGCGGGCTGTCACGACCCCGTTGGCGGCGGGAATCTCGGCGTCCAGCATCGCCATGTTGCCTTGCACCGCGGCAATCACGCCCGGGAAATACATCGAGCGGTACCCGCCGGAGAGCTGATTGGCTATCCGCTGCACCACGCACGTCAGGATCGGGTTGGCCGCGATGTCCTGCGGCATGATGATCTCAGCCGCCCGGGTGGGCGATCCGGCGGGCGGGCGGCCCAGGTGGAAGCCGTCGGTTCCCAGCGGTTCGGCCAGCTCTTCCCGGAACAGGACGCGCATGTCCTTCCCGGTGACTGCCCGGGCCAGCCCGGACATCAGCCAGCCGAACGTCAGCGCGTGATAAGCCGGTTTGCCCAGCAGCCGTCCGGGCGACGCCGCGGCCAGCCGTTCCTCCATCAGGACGTGGTCCAGCAACTCTTCCTGCTTGGCTCCGCGCAGGCCGGACAGGCCGGCGGTGTGCTTCATCACCTCGCGAACCGTCATGTCCGCCTTGCCGTTGGCGCCGAAGGCGTGCCAGTACTCGGCGACCGGTGCGTCGTAATCGATGAGACCGCGGTCGGCCAAGCGGTGAATCACCGTGGCGGCCATGCCTTTGGTCGCCGAGAACACCATCGGCGCGGAGTCGGCCGACCACGGCACCTTGCCGTCGCGGTCGGCCCAACCCTTCCAGACGTCGACGACGGGCTGCCCGTCGAGATAGACCGCCAGCGCCCCACCGCCGAAGCGGTGACCAGGGAACATGGTGGAGAAAGCACGAACGACGCAACCAAAGTGGGAGTCCGCGGCACCGAACACACCATGCCCTGCGTCTGGGGCATCGTGAGAAGGAACAGCGCGGCGATCGACTCCGATGTCTACCGTCACAACGTTAAATTTACTTTGCTTTCGTAGAGTCCACGGGGCAAACCGGGACAAAGTTACCTTTCCGTTAGGGCGTCGCGATCTCAAGTATTTGCTGGGCCGCTAGAGCCGGCGTCAGCTCGCCGTCGCGGACCTGACGTTCCACGTCGGGTCGAATCTTGCGCACCCCTGGATTGGACATCACCCGGTCCAGGACCGCATCGCGCACCATCTGCCAGGTCCAGTCGACCTGCTGCTCGCGGCGGCGCGCCTGGAACTGGCCGGCTTCGGTAAGCACTTCGCGGTGTTTCTCGATCGTTTCCCACAGCTCGGCCAACCCCGTGCCCTCGACCGCGCTCATTGTGAGAACCGGTGGACGCCAGAGCGATTCGCGCGGATGGATCAACCTCATCGCGCCGGAGAGTTCGCGCGCAGCCACCCGTGCGTCCTTGAGGTGCTCACCGTCGGCCTTATTCACCACCACGATGTCGGCAAGCTCCAGGACGCCTTTCTTGATGCCCTGCAACTGATCCCCGGCGCGCGCCAGGGTGAGCAGCACGAAGGTGTCGACCATGTTGGCCACCGCCACCTCGGACTGCCCGACTCCGACGGTTTCGATCAAGATCACGTCAAAGCCCGCCGCCTCCAACAGGACAACGGTTTCCCGGGTGGCCTTTGCTACCCCGCCGAGCGTCCCTGATGTCGGAGAGGGCCGGATGTAGGCGTCGGGGTGCGTCGCCAGACGTGCCATGCGGGTCTTGTCGCCCAGAATCGAGCCGCCGGTGCGCGTAGACGACGGGTCGACGGCCAGCACCGCGACCTTGTGGCCGCGGTCGATCAGGTGCATGCCCAGCGCCTCGATGGTGGTCGACTTACCCACCCCGGGGACGCCGGTGATCCCCACCCGGTGCGCGTTGCCGGCATCCGGAAGCATCGCCAGCAGCAACTGCTGCGACTGCTCGCGATGGTCGGAGCGGGTGGATTCGAGCATCGTGATGGCCCGGGGCAGCGCCGCGCGGTCGCCCGAGCGGATCGCGTCGGCCAGTTCCTCGACGGATGTCATCTAGGCGGCCACCCCGCGGTCGCGTCGACACTGAACCTAGGCACACGACACGCCGCGCACGGTGTGCGTGGCATCAGTCTCGACGCAAAGTCACCTTCGCACCCACGAGTCCTGCGTGACTCCTGGGTCTGGCGTGACCTCTGTGGCATGGCGCACACTAGTCCAGGTCATATCCCAGCCGGTCGGCCAGTTTGTGCAGCAGGCCGATCGCGGAGTCGGCGATCACCGTTCCGGGCGGATAGATCGCGGCGGCACCGGCCTGGTAGAGCTCGTCGAAATCGCCGGGCGGGATGACACCGCCGACCACGATCATGATGTCCGGGCGCCCCACCTCGGCCAACGCGTCGCGCAATGCCGGCACCAACGTCAAGTGGCCGGCGGCCAGCGAGGAGACCCCGACGACGTGCACGTCGTTGTCGGCCGCCTGCCGAGCGACCTCTTCGGGGGTGGAGAACAACGACCCGACGTCGACGTCGAACCCGATGTCGGCGAACGCCGTCGCGATCACCTTCTGGCCCCGGTCGTGCCCGTCCTGGCCCATCTTGGCGATCAGGATCCGGGGCCTGCGGCCGTCAGCCTCGGCGAATGTCTCGACGAGTTCGGTGGCTTTGGCGATATTGGGGGCTGTTCCCACCTCGTCACGGTAGACCCCGGCGATGGTGCGGATCTCAGCCTGGTGACGTCCGTAGACCTTCTCCAGCGCGTCGGAGATCTCCCCCACCGTCGCCTTGGCCCGGGCCGCATTGATCGCCAGCGCCATCAGGTTGTTACCCAGCCCGTCTTCGCCGGCCGGGCCGCTGGCCGCGGCCGCGCGACTCAACTCGGCCAGGGCGGCCTCGACGGCACCAGCGTCGCGATTCGCCCGCAGCTCTTCGAGTTTGGCCAACTGCTCCGCGCGAACCCGGCTGTTTTCGACCTTGAGCACCTCGATCTCTTGGTCCTCGACCACCTGATACTTGTTCACCCCGATCACCGGCTGCTGACCGGAGTCGATGCGGGCCTGGGTCCGCGCGGCCGCCTCCTCGATGCGCAGCTTCGGGATACCTTCGCTGATCGCCTGGGCCATGCCGCCGTGCTCGGCCACCTCCTCGATGTGGGCGCGCGCCTTCTGCGCCAGCTGGTGAGTCAGCCACTCCACGTAATACGAACCGGCCCAAGGGTCGATGGGTCGGGTGGTGCCCGACTCCTGCTGCAGCACCAGCTGGGTGTTGCGCGCGATGCGGGCGGAGAAATCGGTGGGCAGCGCCAGCGCCTCGTCCAGCGCGTTGGTGTGCAGCGACTGGGTGTGCCCCTGGGTCGCGGCCATCGCCTCGATGCACGTGCGGGCGACGTTGTTGAACACATCCTGGGCGGTTAACGACCAGCCCGAGGTCTGCGAATGGGTCCGCAGCGAAAGGGATTTGGCGCTCTTCGGCTCGAATTCGGCGACCAGCTCGCTCCACAGTAGCCGGCCGGCGCGCAGCTTGGCGACCTCCATGAAGAAGTTCATCCCGATGCCCCAGAAGAAGGACAGCCGCGGCGCGAACTTGTCGATGTCCAGGCCGGCGTCCAGGCCCGCCTTGATGTACTCGACGCCGTCGGCCAGGGTGTAGGCAAGCTCCAAATCGGCTGTGGCGCCAGCCTCTTGGATGTGGTAGCCGGAGATCGAGATGGAGTTGAACTTCGGCATCTTGGCGCTGGTGTAGGCGAAGATGTCGGAAATGATCCGCATCGACGGCTTGGGTGGGTAGATGTAGGTGTTGCGGACCATGAACTCTTTGAGGATGTCGTTCTGGATGGTGCCGGCCAGCTTGTCCGGCGGCACCCCCTGCTCCTCGGCGGCCACCACGTACAGCGCCAGAATCGGCAGCACAGCACCGTTCATGGTCATCGACACCGACACCGCGGACAGGTCGATGCCGTCGAACAACTGGCGCATGTCGAGGATGGAATCGATTGCCACACCCGCCATTCCGACGTCACCCTGCACGCGCGGATGGGCGGAGTCGTAGCCACGGTGGGTGGCGAGGTCGAAGGCCACCGACAGACCCTTCTGGCCCGCGGCCAGGTTGCGGCGGTAGAAGGCGTTGGACTCGGCGGCGGTGGAGAATCCGGCGTACTGCCGGATGGTCCACGGCTGGTTGACGTACATCGTCGGGTAGGGTCCGCGCAGGAACGGCGCCTCTCCGGGGAAACTGTTGAGCGGGTAACCTTCGTCGCCCGCCGCGGCCCGGTCGTCGGCGATGTACACCGGCTTGACGTCGATGCCTTCTGGTGTCTGCCACTGCAGTTGCTCGGGGGTGTACCAATGGGCCTTGGCCGCGGCGGCGACATGCTCTTCGACGGCCGCGGCCGTCGGTTTCGGCGCGCTCCGATCACTGCGCAGCGGAACGTCGGCAAAGCTTCCAATTGACGAGGGAACTGTGACCGGAGCCGCTTCACCGGCGACATCGTGGAACGTCACCGTTAAGCCCCCAACCTGGTGAGCAGATTCGAAAGCGCTTCGACTGCATTGATTTTCATGGTCAAGAATTCGTCGGGCCGGTGCTCGACTCCGGCCACCGCCTGCTCCGGGCCGGCGAGGTACACCCGCGCGATGCCGGCGTCGCGGGCGGCCCGCACCACGCCGGACACCTCACCGGGGTAGCGCTTGTCGGTGCCGCAGATGACCGCCGCCTTGGGTGACCCCGCTGCCATGGCGGCCTGCGCGACGCCCGCCGCGTCGACGGTGCCGGGGTTGATCGCCTCAATGCCACCGGATGCCAACAGGTTTGCCGCAAACGTGGTGCGAATGTTGTGCTCGGCCAACGGGCCCAGCGGCAGCAGCAGCGCCTGCGGTCGCTTGCCGTGCTCGGCGAGATAGCCGTCCGAGCGGTCGCGCAGCGCCTCGAACTCGGCCGCATAGCGCCGGACGTGGCCGGCCCTGCTCAGCGAATCACCCTGCGGCAGCGGGGCTTCACCGAGGTTGGGGAATTCGTTGACGCCGGTGATCGCGATGCGGCGGTGTGCGATGTCCTCGGCACGCCGCGCGGCCAGCTCACCGATCTGCGCGACCAGGTAGTCGCGGGCGTCGACGAACCCGCCGCGCGATTCGATGGACTGGAAGTGCTGCCAGGCCCGCTCGGCCAGCTGTTTGGTGAGGTCCTCCACGAACCACGACCCGCCGGCCGGGTCGAGAACCCGTCCGACGTGCGACTCCTCCAGGAGCAGCAGCTGAGTGTTGCGGGCGATCCGGCGCGCGAAGCTAGTGCCCGTGCCCGGCCAGCCGCCGGGGATGGACACGTCGAACGCGTAGACCAGCACCGTGTCAGCGCCGCCCACACCGGCGCCGAAGGCCGCCAGCGTGCACCGCAGCATATTCACCCACGGGTCGCGCTGGGTCATCATCGGCAACGAGGTCTCGGCGTGCACGACGGTCGCGCCGCCGTCGGGGTCGCCGGCCACCTCGGCAACCCGCGCCCACAACTGACGCACGGCGCGCATCTTGGCCACCGTCATGAATTGGTCGTCGTCGGCGGCGAGCCGGAAGCTGATCTGACGCAGGGCCTGCGGCACCGGCAACCCCGCTTCGGTCAGCACCCGCAGGTAGGCTACGGCCGCGGCGATCGTCGCGCCGAGCTCCCAGGCCGCGGTGGCTCCCAGGTTGTGGAAGGCGGGTCCGTCGACGGTGATCGCCCGCACACCCTGCCGGTCGGCGGCGCGCCGCGCCACGGCGACGACGTCGTCGAGCGTCGCGGCGCTGCGCTCACTCAGCGTCGCGGTCAAAGGGTCGCCGCCCAGGTCGACCGACACCAGCGCGAGTTGATCGGCCTCGACCTTGTCTAGCAGGGTGAATATGGCGTCAGCGGCCGCTACGTAGTCAACGCCGGCATCGAGGACGACCGGAGCCATGCTCAGGTAGACGCCGTCGAGCAGCGCCGCCAGCTGATTGGGCGCCACGCCCGACTCCCCCACCCGCAACAGCAGCCCGCTGACCCCCTCGCCGAGCGCGGCCAGCAACGCCGCGTTCGCCTCGCCCACCGGGGCGCCCGGCAAGGGAAACGCCTCCACGACCTTCCAGCCGGACTTGACGTCGCGTGATGCGTCGCCGCCGCGCAGGAAGGGCCAATGCCCTGGTAGCGGCGGCTCTGGCAGCTCGTCGAAAGCGGTGTAGAGCGGCCGGATGACGAAGCCGTCATAGGTCGGGGTGTCGAGGCGATGCTCAGGCCGGTCGCCCAGCTCGGCTGGATCGATCCGGGCGCTCTTCGCCAATACACCGGCAACCGCACTGCGCCAGCGCCCGCGAACCTGTTCTAGGTCGGCGAGTTCGGGTACGTCAATGGACACCGATTTACTCCTGTATCCGCAGCAACAGACTGTCTTGCTTCGGCTCACTTCCGGCTTGTCGCTTAGCTAACCAGGCTAATTGATCGGCACCGAAATCCAGGAATCGAGGTGCCGCCGAGCAGAACGGCGCCACAGCGAAAGGCCAGCCCGGGGAAACTGGATATTCATCTTGGCCCCGTACCCTAGGGAGCCGTGACGACCACCGCGATCAGCAGAACCACCGATACGGTGCGCGGTATCGCCATCGCTCTGGTCGCGGCGGCGCGTCAGGCGTCGGTACCGCGCATCATCACAACCGTGGTGGGAATCACAGTTCTGGTGGTGGTGGCGCTGCTGGTTCCGCTGCCCACGGCGCTGGAGATGCGCGACTGGGCCCGCTCGTTGGGGCCGTGGTTTCCGTTGGTGTTCTGGCTCGTGCACACCGTCGTCACGGTGCTACCGTTCCCCCGCACGGCGTTCACGCTGGCGGCCGGTCTGCTGTTCGGGCCGGTAATCGGGGTGCTCATCGCGGTGACCGCCAGCACAGCCAGCGCCGTTCTGGCGACGCTGCTGGTCCGCGCGACGGGATGGCGGTTGAACCGCCTGGTGCGCAGCCGCACCATCGGGCGGCTCGATCAGCGATTGCGCGAGCGGGGGTGGCTGGCCATCCTGTCGCTGCGGTTCATCCCTTTCGTGCCGTTTTCGGCGATCAACTACGCCGCCGGCGCCTCGGCCGTGCGGGTGGTGCCGTACATGTGGTCCACGGTCGCCGGCCTGCTGCCCGGCACCGCTGCCGTGGTGATCCTGGGCAACGCGTTCGCCGGGGACGCCAACCCGTTGATGGTCCTGGTGTCGGTGTGCACCGGAGCGCTCGGATTGTGCGGACTGGGCTACGAGATCCGCCAGTACCGGCAACACCACCGGCACACCGCCGAGCCGGCGCCCCAGCCCGCGCCCGAGCACGAACCGGCGGTAACACCCTGAGCGCTGCGCCCGCCGCGTAGGGTCGATTCTGATGTCACAGGCGCAGTTCATGCGCACGATCGTGCTGCTGGCCGGAGCGTTCCTCTCGGCCGTCGTAGCGTCGTGGCCGTTGCTGGCGCGCGGGCAGTCGCGCATCTACAGCTGGCGCCTGTCGCTTGTCGCGCTGCTGAGCACGGCAGCGTTTGTGGTCGCCATCTTCCTTCCAGGAGTCCGGAAGCCCGTCGCGCAACCCCTCGTCGATTTGCCCGCGTTACCCACGATCGGGCCGGGCACCGCCGTCGCCGTCACCTACACCGACGGAACCGGCGGCATGGTCTGCACCGCAGGATTTCTGGTGCGCACCACCACCGGCCAGAACGGGGTGCTCACCGCCGGCCACTGCAACAAGCCCGGCGAGGCCAGCCGGGTGAGCATGAATCACGGCGGCGGCCCGTATCAGAGTGTGGGGACCTTTACACAGACCGTCAGCGAGGGCACCCGCGGCGAGGCCCACGACATCGGGCTCATCACCCTCGATTCCGACGCCATTCCACGCAGTGCCTCGATCGCGGGGGCGATGCCGGTCGCCCGCGTTGCCGATGACGTGCAGGTCGGCCAGCAGCTGTGCAAATTCGGGATGAAGACCGGGCGGGTCGAATGTGGGCAGGTCACCGACGTCACCGAAAGCAAGGTCGTGTTCTTGGCGACCAGCCAGTGCGGCGACTCCGGCGGACCCGTGTACCTCATCCAGCCTGACGGCGCGGCAGCGGTGGGAATTCACATCCGCGGCGGGCGAGCCAACGACCCGAATCCCGGATGTTCGCTTCCCGCAACGTTTTCCGTTGCGGAGTTGGTGCGGCCGTGGCTCGACCAGTGGGGCCTGACCGTGGTGACCGGCTGACTGGGCGCCTTCCTCTGCCGGCGAAGTTGCCGCCACGGTTGCGCTGTGGGCCGAATGCGCAGCCGTCACTGCCATTTCGACGGCAAACCGGGCAGGGGCAGACTCAGCCGGAACTGCGCACCCCCGTCGTGAGCCAGGCACACCAAATCACCACCGTGCGCTCGCGCCAGCGCGCGGGCGATCGGCAGTCCCAGCCCGGCACCGCCGTGGTCGCGGGCGCGTCCGGCGTCCAGCCGCACCAACCGCTCGAAGACGCGGTAGCACTCGTCGTCAGGGATGCCCGGGCCGGTGTCGGTCACGGTGACCTGGGCCGCCCCCGGGTCCGCGGTCACGTCGATCGTGACGGTGCCGCCGGAGGGGGTGTGCCGTCGGGCGTTGTCCAGCAGGTTCGACAGAATCTGCGCGACGCGCGTTGGGTCCGCCCGGACGGTCAGCTGCTCGGCGCCGGTGCGCTCGATCGACAGTTGGGGCGCCAGCATCGCGGCCCGCTGCGCCTCACTGTCCGCGACACCGGCTAGGTCGGTGTCGTGGATGTCCAGCGGCAGCCCGGCGTCGATGCGGCTGAGATCGAGCATGTCGGCCACCAGCCGGCCCGCGCGTCGGGCGTCGGACTGCAGCAGGCTGGCCCGCCGGTACTGCGCGCTGCCTTCCGAGCCGCTCTCGTGGGCGGTGAGCTGTTCGGCGGCGGCTTGGATGCCCGCGATCGGGGTGCGCAACTCGTGCGCGGCGTCGACCAGGAATTGCCGGGTAGCGGCCTCGGCTCGCTGGGCGGCCTCGGCGGCCTGCCGGGCCCGTTGCTCGGAGTCTTCTAGAGCGTCCAGCATTCCGTCGAAAGCGCTTGCCGCCCGCCCTAATTCGGTGTCGGTACGAGATGGGAGCAGCCGTCGGCCGCGGTCGCCGGTAGCGATGTCCCCGGCCAGGGTGGTCAACCGGCCCAAGGGCCGCAGGGCCGCCTTGCTGACAGCAATCAGCAGCAGCGCGGCCACCACGAGTGTCACCAATCCGGCACCGATCATCAGTTGCCGCAACTGTCGGGTCACCTGGGTGGTCTGCGTGGTATCGGCGACCAGAATCAGCCGGGCGCCATCGGGCAATGGGTGCACCACCACCGTGGCGGTGCCGTCAGGCGGCGGCCCGGGCGGCGGGTGCGGGGGTGGTCCTGTCGGCGGTACGGGCAACGGTCCTGGCCGGCGACCGAACGGAGGCGGAGGCCCGGGCGGCGGCACCACCGGGCCGGCTTTGATGTCGGGGCTGATACCGGGGTCACCGAAGGTGGCGCCGTCCGCCATGACCACCAGCGCCCGCACGGTACCGCCGTTGAGCTGGGCCGCCAGCAGATCAGGTGGGGTGTTGGCGGCGACCAGGGCGTCGGCGCGCGAGGTGGCGGCCAGCAGGCGGTCGTGCAGGCTGCGACGCGCCTGCAGGCCCAGGCTGACGTCGATCGTCACGCCGAGCACCGCCAGCAGGACGGCCAGCAGGGCCACCACCAGCAGCACTACGCGCCGCTGCAGCGACGGGGTGGCGGTGGTGGGGTTTTGGGTCATGATCGCTGCGGCTGCAGGCGGTAGCCGATGCCGCGGACGGTCTGCACGATCCGTGGCCCGTAAGTCTCGAGCTTGCGCCGCAGGCTACTGACGTGCACCTGCACCAGGTTCGCGTCGTAGGCGTCGTAACCCCAGACAGCGTTGAGGATCTGATTGGCACTGACGATCCGGCCGCGCTGCTCGATCAGGAATTGCAGCAACCGCAATTCGGTGGCCGTCAAGTCCAGCGGGTGTCCGTCGCGAGCCGCCACGCCGGCCTCGGCGTCGAGGATCACATCGCCGAACCGCACCACCGTGGGCAGTCGCCCTCGCCGCCGCAGCACCGCGCCCACCCGCGACACCAGCTCGGCGAGCTCGAAGGGTTTGACGACGTAGTCGTCGGCGCCGCCGTCGAGGCCCCGCAACCGGTCCGGCAGCCCGTCGCGGGCGGTGATCAACACGATTCCGACGTCCCCGTACTCGCGGACGACGTCGATGAGTTCGAATCCGTCCCGTCCCGGCAGCATGATGTCGAGCACCACCAGATCGGGCCGCAGACCCGCCAGTGTTTGCTCCAATCCTGTTCCATCGCAACGGGTGTCGGTGTGATACCCGGCATCGGTCAATGCTTCGCTGACCATTTCCCGGATGGTTTCGGAGTCCTCGACCACCAGTACGCGCGGCGTGCCGACACTGAACTGATCCGTCGTCATGCCCCCATTCTTAGTCGCGACCGTGACGTGCCCGCGAATTTCCGGCGGTATTTCACGGTGGCAGCGCACAATCCCCGTATGAACTCCGACGTCAGCAACAATCCAGCACCACCTCGTCGGCATTCCACCGGCGCGCTGGTCGGCGCCGGGCTCGCCGGCGTGGCTCTCGGCGCGGCGGCCGCCTTCGCGGTGACCGGCCTGGTTTTCACTGTCCGCGTCCAGTTGCCCCCACCGCCGTACCCGCAGCTCTCCTCGGCGCCGGCGCCGCCGCCGTCCACCATCGCGCCGACGTCGACGTCGCCCGGCCTGCTGCCCGAGCGGCCCTCGCTGCCCGTGCCGCCCGGGCCGCCTTGATTTCTTCAGATCCACTTCAAGTTCGGCTTCTACCGTCGCGATTACCACCAATCCGACGACGTGAGGAGTCTCATGACCGCCGACCACACCACGACGACTGACTCGTCAGCCGCCGTGCCCGAGCCCGCGTCGCCCGTCGCACCCGTTACACCCGTTACACCCGTTACACCCGTGGTGGCGGAGAAACGCCGTCATTCCACGCGAGTGGTGCTTGGCGCCGGCCTCGTTGGCGGGCTCTTCGGTGCTTTCTTCACCGCGGGCGCCGCATTTCTGATCATGGCTTTCGGCTTCGGGCCTCCCCGCCGCCCCTGGCCCAGGGTTCGGCCCGGCCGGCGCATCGCACTACGGTTTCATGCCGCCCGGCGGACCGGGTGGTCCCGGCGGTCCGGGCGGTCCGGGCGGTCCGATGGCCGGACCCAAGGGGCCGCTCGGCATGGCACCGCCCATGGGGCCGCGCGGCCCCGGGATGCGGCCGCCGTTTCCCGGTCCGATGGGGCCGGGTGGCCCGGGTGGGCAGCAGCCGCCTGCACCGGGACAGGTGCCGGCACCTCCTTCGGCCGCGCCGAGCGCGTCGCCGACCGCGCCGCGGTAGCCCTCTCCCGTCCCCGTCCAGCCGCGAGGGTGCACAAAATGCCGCACCCACCGGCGTGTCGCTGCACCTCAGCGCACCCTCGCGGCCAGCGGCGAAGCGCGTGGCACCCGCGAGACGAGGAGGATCCCCGACGCTGAGTGCCCGAGCACGTCGGACGCCCGTCGGGTGGGCACGGATCCTCAGCCAGCGGGGGGTCGACCGGGTGTTGGCGGATTACCGTGCCCGCTACCCGCGCGCATGGCAGAACTTCAAGCGCGTGCTCGAAGAGACGCTCGAGGTACGGCTGAACTAAGCGTCCCGTGGTACCTTCGCCGTCATCGCCGCGAACAGCGCCAGGAAGAACACCGCCGGAAGCGCATTGGCCACCTTGTCCCGGACCCGGATATGGGCGCCCACGGCCAGCACGAAATACACGGTGAGCATCGCCGTGGTCAGCCTGGCCAGCCCCGGGAACCGGGTGACCGACGCCAACCCCACCGCGGCGGCCGCCTTCACCACCGGCAGGACCGGGCGGACGTTCTCGGGCACTTCGACGGTGTCCAACACCTTCTTGATCGGGGGCACCTGCACGGCGCACGCTACCGCGTCCACAGCGTGGAACGTCGCGAGCGCCGCATAGGTCTTGGGTGAAGTCAAAGTGCTCATCCGTCAATCCTATTGACGCAACTCCGGGGGCCCGCCCAGTGGGCGCTCCACCGGCTTGTTGGCTATCGCCTCCGCCTTGGCAACCGCCTGAGCGACCGTCGGATCGGTCTCGGTGGAGAACCAGTCGGCAACATCGGCATCGTCAGCGCCGGCGGCGTGCCTGGGTGGCTCGTCAACAGGAGACGGCTCGAACCGGAACACCCCGTCCTCGCCGGGCTTGCCCAGCAGGCGGGTGAAGCCCTGCAACGCCGCATTGAAATCGCTGGGCACGACCCAGACTTTGTTGGCGTCGCCGCGCGCCATCTCCGGCAACGTCTGCAGATATTGGTAGGCCAGCATCTCGGGCGTGGGCCGGCCGGCCTTGATGGCGGCGAACGTCTTCTCGATGGCCTTGGCCTCACCTTGAGCCCGCAGGTAGGCGGCGGCGCGCTCGCCCTGGGCACGCAGCACCCGCGACTGCCGATCGGCTTCGGCGGACAGGATAGCGGCCTGCTTGGCGCCCTCGGCAGCCAGGATCTGAGAGGCCTTCTGCCCTTCGGCCTGCATGATCGCCGCTTGTCTGGTGCCCTCGGCGGTCAGGATCATCGCGCGCTTCTCACGGTCGGCCTTCATCTGCTTCTCCATCGAGGCCTGGATCGACGGCGGCGGGTCGATGCTGCGCAACTCCACCCGGGCGACCCGCAGACCCCAGCGACCGGTCGCCTCGTCGAGCACGCCGCGCAGCTGAGCGTTGATCTGGTCGCGGGAGGTCAGGGTCTGCTCGAGGGTCATGCCGCCGACCACGTTGCGCAGCGTCGTGGTGGTCAGTTGCTCGACGCCGACGATGTAGTTGCTGATCTCGTACACCGCCGCCTGCGGCACAGTCACCTGGAAGTAGACGACGGTGTCGATGTTGAGGGTGAGGTTGTCCTCGGTGATGACGGGCTGCGGTGGGAACGAAACCACCCGCTCACGCAGGTCCACCCGCGCCCGGACGCGGTCGATGAACGGCACCAACAGGGTCAACTGACCGCTGACCGTGCGGCTGTACCTACCCAGCCGCTCGATGACCGCGGCCTCGGCCTGCGGGATCAACGCGACCGACTTGGCCACCACGATGATCGCAAAGATCACCAGAACGGCCAGCAACACCAGACCAGCTACCGCACCTTCCACCGGGATTCCCTTTCTCGAAAGCCCAACGAACTCTTACAAACTTTGGAAGACCACCGCAGTGGCGCCGTCGATCTTCACGACGGTCACCGACTGTCCGGGTTCGTACACGTCGGTGTCATTGAGCGGGCGCGCTGTCCACACCTGCCCGTCCAGCTTCACCTGCCCCTCGTCACGGGCCACCCGGTCGAGCACCAACGCCTTCTTGCCCTCGAGGGCCTTGATGCCCATGGCCGGAGCCTTGGCCGACGTCAGCCGCCGCCTGAGCTCCGGCCGCACCACAGCCAGCAGCAGCACCGACACGATCAGGAACACCAGTCCGTCGGCCCACACCGGCCAGTCGGTCAGCCAGCTGGTGCCGGCCGCGGCCAGGGCGCCACCGCCCAGCATCAGCAAGAACATGTCCCCGGTGAGCGCTTCGGCACCAGCGAGCAGCAGTGCGGCGATCAGCCAGATCAGCGCGGCAGGCATGGGCACAGAATACGCGTGATCCACCTCAGTGGCGGTGAACAACTACACTGCGAGGTCATGTGGTGCCCAAGTGTTTCGCTGTCCATGTGGGCCAACGCCTGGCTCGCCGGCAAGGCCGCGCCCGACGACGTCCTGGACGCGTTATCTCTCTGGGCGCCAAGGCAATCGGTGGCCGCGTATGATGCCGTCGCCGCGGGCCACACCGGCCTGCCCTGGCCCGATGTGAACGAGGCCGGTACGGTTTGCCTACTGCAGACATTGCGGGGGGCGGTCGGCCGCTCGACGGCGTCGCTGCGCGGCACCATCAACGTGGTCCTGCCGGTACCCGGCGATGTACGCGGCCTTTTCGCAGGAACGCAGTTCGCGGCCGACGCGCTGACCGCCGGTGAAGCCGTGATCATCAGCCATCCGACCGACCCGCACACCGCGATCGGCCTTGTCCCCGATTTCACCTACAGCGATTGCGAAGACAAGGACGGGGCAGGCGAGCCCGAATTGTGTGCGCTCACATGGATGGTGTACTCGCTCCCCGGGCCTCCGGCCTACGACTGTCACGACCTCGGCGGCGCCGAATACGAGCTGCGCTCCGCGGTGCGTTCAGCCGCCGACGCACTGGGCGTGATGGGTCTGGGATCGTCCAGTGGTGTCGACAACCCACGTGGCCTGGTCGAGCAATTGCTGGAATCGCAACGGCAACACCGGGTTCCCGATCATGCGCCGTCACGTGCGCTGCGTGTGCTGGAGAACGCGGCGCATGTCGACGCGATCATCGCGGTCAGCGCCGGGCTCAGCCGGCTACCAGACCGCATGACCGCCGCCCCGGAACTGATCGGCGCGCAATCGTCGTCAGAAGGTCAGATCGCCAACAATGCGTTGCGGCCGTTGACCGCTGTCGTGCGGTCGGCGCGCATGGCGGCGGTCGACGCCATCCTGCATTCCGCCTGGACGGACTAGCAACTAGCCCGCTGCGCAGTGCGGCGGACGGCACGGGTCGCCGTCGATACTGCCCAGACAGCCGGGCACCGGGCTGGGGCCGGCGATCCGCACCGGCTCCCGGCCGGCGCGCAGCTCGTCGATCAAATCGATTGCCAGGCGGGCGAATCGCGGATCAGCATTGGGCGTCCCGGCGCGAGCCAGCGCGATGCCCAGTTCGTTGGCCTGCAAACGCAACTCGTGGTCTAGATCCCACACCACCTCGATGTGGTCGGCGACAAAGCCAATCGGACAAACGATCACGGCCTCCGTGCCGGCATCGGCCAGCGCCGTGAGATGATCGCCGACATCCGGCTCCAGCCATGGCACCTGCGGTGGTCCAGAGCGCGACTGCCAAACCAGATCGTGTTCGGAATACCCGACCGCTGACGCAACCAGCCCTGCCGCATAGGCGACTTGGCGGCTGTAGAGGTTGGGCCCGCAACGCTGATCGGCGGCCGTGGGAATCGAGTGCGCGGTGAACACCAGGCGCGCGTCGTGTGGCACAGTCGCGGCCGCGGCGCGGACCGCGTCGGCGAACATCTCGATGAAGAGCGGGTGGTCGAAGTAGGTCCGCAGCTTCACCAGCTCCGGCGCCCCGGCACCGGCCGCCGCCCGCGCCCGGGCGATGTCCTCGACGTACTGGGTACAGCTGGAGTAGCCACTCCACGCCGACGTGGTGAAGGTCGCGGCGCGACGGATACCGTTGTCGCGCATGGTGGCAACGGTGTCCTCGACAAAGGGCGCCCAGTTCCGGTTGCCGAAATACACCGGCAGGCCCTGTTGCCGCTGCAGTTCGGCGATCAGCGCACGATTGATGCCATTGATCGGTGAGACGCCGCCGAAATGCAGGTAGTGCTCGGCAACGTCATCCAGCCGTTCCGGCGGCACGTTCCTGCCGCGGGTGACGTTCTCCAGGAACGGCCGGACCTGGTCGGGCCCTTCCGGCCCACCGAACGACAGCAGCAGGACCGCATCGAATTGCATTGCGTATCAGAGCAACTGGGTGTGGGCGCCGCCGTCGGCGTAGATGATGTCACCCGTTGTCGCCGGCAGCCATTCGGACAGCAGCGCACACACCGTCTTGGCGACCGGAGTGGGATCCTTCATGTTCCAGCCGATCGGCGCCCGCTGGTCCCAACCCTCTTCGAGCAGCTGAATCTGGGCACCCGCCTCGTCACCCAGCGCGCCGCCGACGATCGCGGCCATCGCCAACGTCCGGATCGGTCCTGCCGCAACGAGGTTCGAGCGCACACCGAACTTGCCGGCCTCCCGCGCGACGAAGCGGTTGACCGATTCCAACGCACTCTTGGCGACCGTCATCCAGTTATAGGCCGGCATCGCGCGGGTGGGGTCGAAGTCCATGCCGACGATGCCGCCACCGGGATTCATGATGGGCAACAACGCTTTTGCCAGCGAGGCGTACGAATACGCCGAGATGTGGATGCCCTTGGCGACGTCCTCGTAGGGCGCGTCGAAGAAGGGGTTGATGCCCATCCCGCTCTGCGGCATGAATCCGATCGAGTGCACGACGCCGTCGAGCTTGTTGCCCTCGCCGATGACCTCCTGCACCCGGCCGGCCAGACTGTCGAGGTGCTCTTGGTTCTGCACGTCGAGTTCGATCAGCGGGGCCTTCTCCGGAAGCCGGTCCACGATTCGCTGAATCAGCCGCAGCCGATCGAATCCCGTCAACACCAGCGAAGCGCCCTGCTCTTGAGCGACCTTGGCGATGTGAAACGCGATCGATGAGTCGGTGATGATCCCGGACACCAGGATCCGTTTGCCTTCGAGCAGTCCTGTCATTGTGAGTCCCCTTTTGCTCTCTTAGTGGCCCATGCCCATACCGCCATCGACCGGGATGACCGCGCCGGAGATGTAACTCGCGTCCTCGGAGGCCAGGAAGCTGACCACGCCGGCGACCTCGGCGGCGGTGCCGACCCGCTTGGCCGGGATGAATTGCAGCGCCCCTTCCTGGATTCGCTCATCCAGGGCTCGCGTCATATCGGTGTCGATGTATCCGGGGGCGACCACATTGGCGGTCACGTTGACCTTGGACAGCTCCCGGGCGATCGAGCGTGCCATGCCGATCACCCCGGCCTTGGAGGCCGCGTAGTTGGCCTGGTTGCCGATGCCCCAACTGCCGGAGACCGAACCGATATAGATCAGCCGGCCGAACTTCTTCCGCTGCATGCTGCGTGCGGCCCGCTGGGTCACGCGGAACGCGCCCGTCAGGTTCGCGTCGATGACCTTCTCGAACCGCTCTTCGGTCATCCGGATCAGGAACGCGTCCGCGGAGACTCCGGCGTTGGACACCAGCACCTCAACCGGGCCCTGGTGCTCTTCGACCTCTTTGAAGGCGCGATCCACGGCGTCGTTGTCGGTGACGTCACACTCGACGGCGAACAGCCCTTCCGGCGCCCCGGATCCGCGGTGCGTGACGGCAACCTTGTGGCCGTCGGCGGCCAACCGCTGTGCGATCGCCAGTCCGATCCCGCGGTTTCCGCCGGTGACCAGGACCGACCGGGATACGAAGGGGGGTTTGCCGCCGTCGGTGGCGGCCTCGCGGGTGGTATCGGTGGCTGTGTCAGTCACCCCGTCAACCTAGCGCCTGGACGCTGTAGGGCCGAAATTGGGCCGTCGTCAAGACCGGCGGGCACTGCGCAGGACCATGTCCACCGCCGCCCCGATGACGTCGTCATCCGGCAGAGTGCCGAACATCAGCGACGGGCACGCGACGACGCCGGAAAGCATCGAGATCGCCGCCTCCAATTCCGCACCGTCGAAGGCATCCTGCAGGATGCCGCGAATGGTCCGCTGTCCGTCGGTATTGATCTTGTTGCGGACTTCTCTCATCATGTCGTCGGTCGCCCACTGGGCCATCGCCGAAAGCACCTGATCGAGCCGATGGTCCAGCACGGCCTGGCGGAAAGTCGTGAGCTCGCCGATCAGATCGGTGCGGAGATCGCCGGTCGGCTGGTGATGCTCGACCTCGCCGAGGGCCTCCAGCGCAATGGCCGCGAGGTCGAACCGAGTAGGCCAGTGCTTGTAGAGGGTGGTTTTGGAGTATCCCGCCCGCTCGGCGACATGGGCGTGCGTCAGCGCGTCGGATCCCTCCCGCACCAGCACGTCGAAGGCGGTACGCGCGACGTCGGCCCGGGTTCGGACGATCCGGGCGTCCTCGCCCGTCTCGCCGGCCTGGGGACCGCGGCCAGGGGCCATCGATGCGTGTCCTTTCCGCTACCAGTTCTCGCAGATGGTTCAGGAAAAAGCTAGCTGATGGACACCGCAGCCAGAAGCGTATTGCCCTTTCACTATTGAACTAGTAGTACATTAATGGAAGATTTGTACTGCAAAGCTGCCGAGTCAGAAGGTTCGCCCATGAGTCCGAAAATCGATGCCGGCGCGTTGCTGGCCCGCCAGGCCGACCAGGTCGACACCCGCTATCACCCGTCCGCGGCACTACGGCGCCAACTGAACAAGGTCTTCCCCACCCACTGGTCGTTTCTGCTCGGCGAGATCGCGCTCTACAGCTTCATCGTGCTGCTGTTGACCGGGGTCTACCTGACGCTGTTCTTCGACCCGTCGATGAGCGAGGTCACCTACAACGGCGCCTATCAGCCGCTGCGCGGCGTAGAAATGTCGCGGGCGTATGAAACCGCACTGAACATTTCCTTCGAGGTGCGGGGCGGGCTGTTCGTGCGTCAGGTGCACCACTGGGCCGCGTTGATGTTCGCCGCCTCGATCATGGTGCACATGGCGCGCGTCTTCTTCACCGGCGCGTTCCGGCGGCCCCGGGAGGCCAACTGGGTGGTCGGGTCATTGCTACTGATCCTGGCCATGTTCGAGGGCTTCTTCGGTTACTCACTTCCCGACGACCTGCTCTCGGGCACCGGTCTGCGGGCGGCGTTGTCGTCAATCACCTTGGGAATTCCGGTGATCGGCACCTGGCTGCACTGGGGGCTGTTCGGCGGGGACTTCCCGGGAAACATCCTCATCCCGCGGCTGTACGCCATCCACATACTGGTCTTCCCCGGAATCATGCTGGCGCTGATCGGCGTGCACCTGGCACTGGTGTGGTTCCAGAAGCACACCCAGTTCCCGGGTCCCCGCCGGACCGAGCACAATGTCGTCGGCGTGCGGGTGATGCCTGTGTTCGCGGTGAAGTCGGGTGCCTTCTTCGCCGCGATCGTCGGAGTGCTGGGCCTGATGGGTGGGCTGCTGCAGATCAACCCGATCTGGAACCTGGGGCCCTACAAGCCTTCTCAGGTCGCGGCGGGCTCGCAGCCCGACTTCTACATGATGTGGACCGACGGCCTGGTCCGGCTGTGGCCAGCCTGGGAGCTGTACATCGGGCACTACACCGTTCCGGCCGCCGTCGCCGTCGCCGTGTTGATGGGTGTCATGCTGGGCGCCCTCGTTGCCTATCCGTTCCTGGAGAAGCGATTCACCGGTGACCGCGCGCACCACAACCTGTTGCAGCGTCCCCGCGACGTCCCGGTGCGCACGTCGATCGGGGCAATGGCGATCGCGTTCTACATCGTGCTGACGTTCTCGTCGTTCAACGACATCATCGCCTACCAGTTCCACATCTCATTGAACGCGATGACGTGGATCGGCCGGATAGGGATGGTGGTGCTGCCGCCCTTCGTCTACTTCATCAGCTACCGCTGGTGCATCAGCCTGCAGCGCAGTGACCGCGCCGTGCTCGAACACGGCGTCGAGACGGGCATTATCAGACGCCTGCCGCACGGCGCCTACGTCGAACTGCACCAGCCGCTGGGTGCGGTCGACGAAGCCGGTCACCCGATCCCGCTGGAATACCAGGGCACACCGATTCCCAAGCGGATGAACAAGCTCGGCCTTGGCGGGCGACCCGGCCAGGGCAGCTTCCTGTTCGCCGATCCACCGGCCGAGGCAGCGGCGCTGCGCGAGGCCGCCCATGCCGGCGAGCAGCGTGCCCTGACCGCGCTGCGTGAACGCCGCAACGGTAGCGGCGGCGGCCACGACGCCCACAGCAACGGGCACGAGGAAATCACGCCGGCAAGCGACGGTGGTATGACCTAACTGTGGTCGGGTGAGAACATGAGGACACGCCCAGTTCCGTTGTCGGTCACGTAAACCTGACCCCGGCTATCGACGGCGACACCATACGGATTATCGAGATGGTCCAATGGCACCTCAGTAGCCTCGGTGAGGTCGGCCGCAAATTTGAGCACCCGTTTATTCCCGGAGTCGGCGACGTAAAGGTTGCCGGCGGCGTCCACCGCCAACCCCTGCGGATGCGCCAGGAATTCGGCCGCCACCTGTTTGGGGGTACCGTCGCCGTGGGTCGGGATCTTCCACACCCGACTTCTTTTGGAGTCGGACACATACACGTTGTCGGCGCTGTCGACCGCGACATCGGTTACCGAGCCATCGTCGGGGGACTTGAAAAACTCGGTGCTGCTCGCGACGCCAGGGCCGAAACGCAGCACCCTCCCGGAAACGGACTCGGCAACGTACACCGACCCGGTGGAGTCCACCGCCACACCGCCCGGCGAATGCAGCTGCGCCAGCGGCTTGACGCCGTTGACGATGATGTCCGACCTGCCGTCGGTTTCCCCGAGCGTGAACACCCAGAGCCGGCCGGAATCGCTAGCGGGGTCGTGATCGGTGACGTAGATCGTTCCGGCACCGAATGCCAGCCCGACCGGCAAGTTCAGCGTCCCGCCGGTCAAGTCTCGGGAGTCCCCCGCCCGGAGCACGCGTCCGCTCGGATGTGACTGCGGCCCCGGCTCCGGCGCCGACGAGGCCGTGGATCCGTTGTCGCACAGGTAAACGATGCCGCGGCGGCTGATGGAAATTCCCGTCGGGGCGTGCAGGCCGGAAATAGTCGTGACGGCTTGCGAGGCCGCCGGATTCGACGGCTCGCCCGCTTCGCTTGCGATTGCGCTCGTCACGGTCGACAGGCCGAAGAGCAGCATCACCAACGACGAGGCCAGCATCACCGGCACCCGCGCGGAATGCGTGCCCAACAGCAGGACGGCCGTCGACGGGTTGGCCGGATCGTAATTGACCGTTACCTGCTCGCCGACCGGGTACTGCTCCCAAAGCGCCTCGTTATCGGCGAGCGAACGTGTGGACTTGGGAGCGTGCAGCACGTCGCCCTCGTACGAGACACCGTCCACTTCGTAGCGGTACTCGACCACGAGCCTGGAATTCTGTCCTAGGGTGATCTGAGAATTCGTCACCCGGCCCGGCGCACTCGGCCAGCCACGGCCGGGTTTGTCCCGCGCCATCGCGCGAACACCCTTTAGCAGCAGCACGACACCGATCACGGTCGCCGCCGCACCGACGAAGATCACTTCAAATTCGTCTGCCATTGAGCACCCTTCGGGGGCAATCTCAAGTCATTGAGCGGATAACATGCGATCATCGCCCATGAACTCGGGCCTTGAATAGGGCTTCGAATAGAGCTAAGTCGGCAACCGCCGGTTGATCAGCAACGCGGCCAGACCGGCGATGGCCAGCACCAAAGCGCCGAGCCGCAGCCAGCCCACGCTCGCGTCACCCTTGATGGTCTCGTAGCCGATCTGCTGTTGCAGAGAGGCATAGACGGCCTTCAACTCCGCCAGCGTGGCGGCGTTGTAAGCATTGCCGCCGGACAGTTGCGCGACCTTCTTCAAGGTCTCGTCGTCGACGGGCACCGGCTGGCGCTGGTCGTTGATCTCGACAAAGCCGTACGGGGTACCGAACGAAATCGTGGAGATCGGTACGCCCTGGTCCTTGGCGGTGCGGGCCGCGGTGAACGCGCCCTTGGGGTTGTCCGGGTTGGTCGGCATGGTCTCTTTGCCGTCGGAGAACAAAACGATGCGCGCCGGCGGGGGCGTGTCGCCGCCGCCGATCACCGCGCCGACGGTGGCAATCGCCTGCAGGGCGGTGAAGATGCCTTCCCCGGTGGCGGTGCGGTCGGCGAACTGCAGCTTGTCCAGAGCGTTCTTGGTTGCTTCCCGGTTGGTCGTCGGTGACACCAGCACGGTGGCGGTGCCCGCATAGGCAATCAGGCCGAGGTTGATTCCTGGAGTGAGCTCGTCGGCGAACTGCTTGGCCGCCTCCTGCGCGGCCACCATCCGGTTGGGCTCGACGTCGGTGGCGCGCATCGATTGCGACACGTCGATCACCAGCATCACCACGGCGCGGTTACGCGGGATACGCACATCGTTGGTCGGGCCGGCCATCGCGATGGTGAACAACACCAGCGACGCCGCCAACAGGATCGCCGGGATATGCCGCCACTTCGAAGGTCGTTTCGGCGCAACACTTTCCAGCAACTCCATGTTGGCGAAGCGCAACATGCGCCGCTGGCGCGCCAGTTGCAGCACCACATAAAGCGCGATCAGACCGGCGACAACGAACAGAAACAGGAAGAACCAGGAGTGTTCGAAGCCGGACAGCGACATCGGCCCCAGCAACGGCAACGTCATAGCAGACCCGTCATTTTGTAGATATCCGTCACCGGCGTCCCGCCATTGCCCCGCGCCGGCGGGAGGAGATGAAACGGACGATGTCACCGATCCAGTCGCGGTCGGTGCGCAGCGTCATCACCGGCGCACCGCAACCACGGATCGTGCGGGCCACGTCCTCGCGATGTTTGGCCGCAGCCCGAGCGAAATCGGTCTGCAGTTGCGCGTCGATCGTGAATTCGCGTACCGCCCCGGATTCGGCGTCCTGCAGCACCACGTCACCGATGTCGGGCAGTTCGACGTCGCGCGGGTCGAGTACCTCGATGGCCAGCACTTCATGGCGGGCCGCGATCGCGCGCAGCGGACGCATCCAATTGATCGGGCCGAGGAAGTCGCTGATGATCACCGCCATTCCGCGACGTCTTTCCGGTCTGCGCAACGCGTCGATCGCCGCGGACAGGTCGCCGCGGACGCCGACCGGCGCCTTGGGCGTGGTCGCAATGGCGCGCAACAGCGTGTGCACGTGCTCCCGACCCGACCGCGCCGGAACCCGAATCATGTTCTCGCCGTTGGAAATCAGCGCGCCAAGCCGGTTGCCACCGCCGACGTTGAGGAAGGCGATCGCCGCCGCTGCGGCCACCGCGAGGTCCCGCTTCTCGCACACCGAGGTGCCGAAGTCCAGGCTGGCGGACATGTCCACCACCAGCCAGGTTTCCAGCTCCCGGTCGGCGATCATCTGCCGGACATGCGGGTGGGTGGTACGCGCGGTCACCGCCCAGTCCATCCGCCGCACGTCGTCGCCCGGCTGGTAGATCCGCGACTCCCCCGGCTCGCTGCCCGGCCCCGGGATCAGACCCAGGTGGTCACCGTGCAGGATGCCGTCCAGCTTGCGGTTGATGGTCAGCTCGAGGGTGCGCAGCGCCGCCGACAACTTCGGGTCGTCGATGGTGCCGCGCATCATCGAGGGCGGGTGGTGAACCGCCTTCTTATCTCTCACCGACCGCCCGCCGCGGCGCCCTGCATCACCGGTGCCACCGAATGTCCTTGCTGCGGAACGGCATTCACCTGCGGCAGCGCGACGGTCTGCAACACCCGGTTGATCACGGTCTCTGCGGTGATCTCGTCGGCGAGCGCGTCATATGTCAGCACCAACCGGTGCCGAAGCACGTCCGGGATGACGTCGATGATGTCCTGCGGAATCACGTAATCACGCCCCCGCACCAGGCCCAGCGCGCGCGCCGCGGCGATGATGCCCAGCGACGCACGCGGCGAGGCGCCGAATGCGATCCAGGTCTTGACGTCGTTCATCCCCAGCTGTTCGGGGTGCCGGGTGGCGGTCACGATGCGGACCACGTAGTCGACCAGTGCGTGGTGGACGAAGCTGTTGGCCGCGACCCCCTGCAAGCGCAGCAGATCACCGGTGTTGAGGATCTGCTTGGGCTGCGGCGGGGTGACGCCCATCCGGTAGATGATCTCGCGCTCTTCCTCGGGCGACGGGTAGCCGACGTTGATCTTGAACAGGAAGCGGTCGCGCTGCGCCTCCGGCAGCGGGTAGACGCCCTCCTGTTCGATCGGGTTCTGCGTCGCCATCACCAGGAACGGGTTGGGCAGCGGGAATCTCTTGCCACCGATCGAGACCTGCCGTTCGGCCATCACCTCGAGCAGCGCGGACTGCACCTTGGCCGGGGCACGGTTGATCTCGTCGGCGAGCAGGAAGTTGACCACCACGGGGCCGAGTTCGGTGTCGAACTCTTCCTTGCCCTGCCGGTAGATGCGGGTACCGACGATGTCGGTAGGCACCAGGTCGGGCGTGAACTGGATACGCGCGAACGTACCGCCGACCACCCGCGCAAAGGTCTCGACCGCCAACGTCTTGGCGACGCCGGGAACACCTTCCAGCAGCACGTGGCCCTTGGCGAGCAGGCCGACCAACATCCGCTCCACCAATTGGTCCTGGCCCACGATGATGCGCTTGACCTCGAAGATCGCCCGCTCCAGGGTGTGCACCTCGGCGGCCAGTCCGTCCGCCCCACCGCCGGGGCCGGCTATCGGCGCCTCCTGGGTGGGTGGGCCCGAGTGAGCACCCTGGCCCGGGTAACCGCCACCTGCCGTTGTCATCAATAACCCTCCAGAGCTCATTCGGACACGACTGCTGTCACGACCACTGTCGCGGGGCAGCAACGTGCCCGCGTTCAACTATTCCAGGCGTCTGGAATTCCGTCGACGTCACCGGTTCGCTATTAGGCGACTCTCAGGCTCGCCCAACCGGCTCAGTACTCGATGATCCTAGTCAGATACGGGGTCATGCCCGGCTTGCGCACCGGGCTGACGGTGACTTTGCCCGCCAGGCTGGACGCCTCCAGCATCTGACCGTTCCCCAGATACATGGTGACGTGCTGGCCACCGTTCGGGCCGTAGAAGATGAGGTCGCCGCGCCGTGCCTCGTTCTGCGGGATGTGCCGCCCGGCGTTGTACTGGTCCCCGGAGAACCGCGGAATCAGCACGCCGACGCCGGCGAAGGCGTACCGCATCAAGCCGGAGCAGTCGAAACCGGTGGTGCCGGCACCGTCGTCGACGCCCTTGCTCGGACCATCCAGCGAGCCTCCGCCCCAGGAGTACGGAACCCCCATCTGGGATCCGGCCCGCCGGATCACGTGCTCGATGGCCTGCCGCCCGTTGGCCCGCGGGATCCGGCTGCCGCTGGTGTTGGCGGCCGCCGGAGCGGCCGAGCCGCCTAGGTTGATGCCCAGCCCAGACAGGAACTGCTGGCCGAGATTGAGCGTGGTCTGGGTGGCCTGCGCGGTGGCCTGCAACGAGGCGTTGGCCACGGCCAGCGGATCGCCAGGAGCGCCGGCGCTGATCGCGGCCGGCAGGGTGGGATCCCACTCACCCGGCTCGGCCGAAGCCGGGGCCGGAGCGCCCACAGCGATCAACAGCCCGGTCACCAACGCGGTGATCCAGACCAAGGAGAAACGAAATCGCTTGTGACGCATGAAACCTCGTTAATACTCGATGTAGCGGATGACGAAGGGCGTCATACCGCTGGTACGGACGGGCGCCGTACGCACCTTCAAACCGATGTCGGGCGCCTCGAGCATCTGGCCGTTGCCGAGGTAGATCGTCACGTGCTGACTACCGCCGGGGCCGTAGAAGATGACGTCGCCGCGGCGCATCTGGGCGGTAGGGATCTTGCGGCCCAGGTTGTACTGCGAACCGGAGTAGTGCGGCAGCTTGATACCCACTCCGGCAAACGAGTAGAGCACCAGTCCCGAACAGTCGAAGCCGGTGATGCCGGCACCCGAGTCGATGCCCTTGCTGGGACCCGCGGCGTTGCCACCGCCCCAGGAGTAGGGCACCCCGATCTGCGACATTCCGCGACGGATGACGTACTCGGAGGCCTGCCGCCCGTAGACCCGCGGGATGCGGCCGGCAGTGGTGGTCGCGGCCGCCGGCCCGCTGGCGACGGGATCGTTCGGCTTGATGAGGCCCAACTGTTGCAGGAAGTTGTGTCCCATCTGGGCGGTGACCTGGGCTGACGTCGCTGAATAGCCCAGCACCTGGTTCACTACGGCGACCGGGTCACCGGGGATGTTGGCGCTGGGCACCTGCGGCAGGGTCGGGTCCCAGCCGTCCCAGCGGCGCCCACCGCCGGGTCCGCCGGCCGCGTCCCACATGCCTGACGGCGGCGTGCCCTGCCCGCCGGACGCGTGCCAGGCGACGAGTTGTGCGGCCTGGAGCTTGGCTTCGGCCTGCTCACGCTCGGCGGCCACACGATTGACCTCTTCGCGCTGTTCGTCGAACTTGCGCCGGGTGTCACTGAGCGCCGTCACCGCCGCATCCTGGCTGGATTTGGCGTCGGCGGCGGCTTTGTCGGCCTTCTGCTTGGCCTGGCGCGCGGCGGATTCCTTGTTGACCTGCTCGGTACGCGCCCGCTGCAACCTGGCCATCACCGCCTGCGAACTCGTGGTCATGGTCTGCGCCGCCGACGCGGCAGCGATCATGTCCTCGGGGCTGCGGGCAGTAAGGAAGCCGTCCGATGGCCCATTCATATACGTGGCCGCGGCGAAGGTGTTGAACCGCTGCTGTGCGGCCGCGATGGCCGCGGTCGCATCCTTGACAGACTGCTGGCTAACCTCGAGTTCCCGCCCGGCGACCTCAGCCTGTTCCCGGGCCTCCTCGACCGCCACCAGCGCCTTGTTGACGCCCTCCTGCTCCATCTCGACGGTATTGGCCAGGTCTTCCAGACGCTGGCTGGCCTTGGCGACGTTGGCGATCAGCACCGCCATCGAGTCAGCCGACGGGTCAGCCCAGGCCACTCCGGGTTCGGGCGTTCCGAACAGCAGCGCGACGCTCAGCACCGTCGGCACGGCTGGCCGTACCAGCCTGGCGGCGGTTCGCGAAGCAGAGCCCGGGCGTTTCCGTCTCATGCGACTGCGGTCTCCTATGGGCTAAATCGGGTGTACGACGCGGGTTTTCGGGAAACTTGCGATAGGCATCAGAAGCATCAATCGCACCGTACGTCACAGCTGCCGCTAAAGAAACGCAAGTCACAAATTGCACTCTGGAAGTGCGTTTACTGTGACCGAACAGTGACCTGTAAGGTTTGCCGCAACTAGCGACGGACTCGTTGTATCAACGCCGACTAATAGGTCAAGAGCAGGTTAAAGGCCCTGGGCATCGTCGCTCGAAGCAACCTCAGTTGCCGGAGCCGACGTTGCTGGCTGGCGGTTGCCCAGCTGCATCAACCGGGTACCGACGGCCGCCGCGAACACACCGATCAGCAAAACAATCGTCAGCGCCGTCCAGGGGAACTCGGGCGTATTGAGCTCGTTGAGAAAATTCTGCGCGGACTGCACGGGGTTGCCGGTTTTCGAATGGTCCTCGCCGGCTTCCAGGGTGACGCGCGGATAGTGACTGCTGTAACTGCCGACGTAGCTCGGACTTAGGACCAACACCGTGGAGTCGGGGTAATCGGCGCCGACGACGGTCGCGATATCCCGCAACGGTGTGTCGTTGGGCGGGTTGTGATCGAGCAGCACGATCTTGAGATTGATACCGTCCCCGCGGGCCTGGCTGACCACTTCCTGCAGGCCGGGTTCGACGTTCGGCGTCGCGGCGACGCCGTCAACGGCCACCTGAGCCTTGATCGAATTGATGTCGACGTCCTGCGGGATGTATTCGGGCAGGAACGGGATCGTCTGCGGCAAATCGGTCTGCGGCAAATAGGTCAAAGTCCTCGCTCCTCCCACGGTGCTAGGAGCACCGTACCGGCTCTGCTTCGGGTGGTCGCGCGCCCCGCACCGCGACACTGCGACCAGGCACACGACGCGCCGACAGCGGTGTGCATGGTTTCAGTTTCAATGAACACGGCAGCCGCCCTTTCGTCCGGAACCGCACTGGACAAGACTGGGAACTACGGGCAGCCCCCCGTATTGCAGGACAAGCGTACTGTTAAAGTTGCACCGCACCCGTCGACACGGCCCGTCGGCGGCGAGAACTAAATCTTCGGGAGTTGATGTGAGCAGCAAGAATTCGTTCGGAGCCCGCGACACACTCAAGGTCGGCGACAACAGTTACGAGATTTATCGTCTGGATGCTGTCGAGGGCACCAAGAAACTCCCCTACAGCCTCAAAGTCCTCGCCGAGAACCTGCTGCGCACCGAGGATGGCGCCAACATCACCAAAGAGCACATTGAGGCGATCGCCAACTGGGACCCCGCCGCGGACCCGAGCATCGAGATTCAATTCACTCCCGCCCGGGTGGTCATGCAGGACTTCACCGGCGTCCCGTGCATCGTCGACCTGGCCACCATGCGTGAGGCCGTCGAAGATCTGGGCGGCGACCCGGAGAAGGTGAACCCGCTGGCGCCGGCCGAACTGGTGATCGACCACTCGGTGATCCTCGACGTATTCGGCCGGGCGGACGCCTTCGAGCGCAACGTCGAGCTCGAGTACGAGCGCAACGGCGAGCGCTACCAATTCCTGCGCTGGGGCCAGGGCGCATTCGACGACTTCAAGGTGGTGCCGCCGGGCACCGGCATCGTCCACCAGGTCAACATCGAGTATCTGGCTCGGACGGTGATGGTCCGCGACGGCGTGGCTTACCCCGACACCTGCGTGGGCACCGACAGCCACACCACGATGGTCAACGGCCTGGGCGTGCTGGGCTGGGGGGTCGGCGGCATCGAGGCCGAGGCCGCCATGCTGGGCCAGCCGGTGTCGATGCTGATTCCACGCGTCGTCGGCTTCAAGCTGACCGGTGAGATCAAGCCCGGAGTCACCGCCACCGACGTCGTGCTCACCGTCACCGACATGCTGCGCAAGCACGGCGTGGTCGGCAAGTTCGTGGAGTTCTACGGCGATGGTGTGGCCGAGGTGCCGCTGGCCAACCGCGCCACGCTGGGCAACATGAGCCCCGAATTCGGTTCCACCGCAGCAATTTTCCCGATCGACGCAGAGACCATCAAGTACCTGACCCTGACCGGCCGCTCCGAGGAACAGCTTGCGCTCGTCGAGGCGTACGCCAAGGAACAGGGCATGTGGCACGATCCGAACCACGAGCCCAAGTACTCCGAGTACCTGGAGCTCGACCTGTCCACCGTGGTGCCCTCGATCGCGGGGCCGAAGCGCCCGCAGGACCGAATCCCGTTGTCGGAGGCCAAGGTTGCGTTCCGCAAGGACATCCACAATTACGTGGAGGAGAACCACCCGGCGCCGGAGACCAAGCTCGACGAAGCCGTCGAGGAGTCCTTCCCGGCCAGCGACTCGGTGACGTTGTCCTTCGCCGACGACGGCGAGGTTGACCGGTTACCCTCCGCCGCCAACGGCCACTCGGGCCGACCCTCCCAGCCGATCGATGTGAAGTCCGAGGAGCGTGGCGAATTCGTGCTCGACCACGGTGCTGTCGTCGTCGCCGGCATCACGTCCTGCACCAATACGTCCAACCCGTCGGTGATGCTGGGCGCCGCCCTGCTGGCCCGCAACGCCGTCGAGAAAGGCCTGACCGCCAAGCCGTGGGTGAAGACCAACATGGCGCCCGGTTCGCAGGTGGTGACCGACTACTACAACAAGGCCGGCCTGTGGCCCTACCTGGAGAAGCTGGGCTTCTACCTGGGCGGCTACGGGTGCACCACGTGCATCGGCAACACCGGTCCCCTGCCCGACGAGATCTCGGCGGCGATCAACGACAACGACCTGTCGGTGACCGCGGTGCTCTCCGGCAACCGAAACTTCGAGGGCCGCATCTCCCCCGACGTCAAGATGAACTACCTGGCCTCACCGCCGCTGGTCATTGCCTACGCGATCGCCGGCACCATGGACTTCGACTTCGAGAACGACCCACTCGGGCAAGACACCGACGGAAACGACGTATTCCTCAAGGACATCTGGCCCACCACCGAGGAGATCGAAGAGACCATCGCCTCCTCGATCAACCGCGACATGTTCACCGAGTCCTACGCCGACGTCTTCAAGGGCGACGACCGGTGGCGGTCGCTGCCCACCCCGGAGGGCAACACCTTCGAGTGGGCCGAGGACTCCACCTACGTGCGCAAGGCGCCGTACTTCGACGGCATGCCCGCCGAACCCGAGCCCGTCAAAGACATCAAGGGCGCCAGAGTCCTTGCGCTGCTGGGTGACTCGGTGACCACCGACCACATCTCGCCGGCCGGCGCCATCAAGAAGGGCACCCCGGCGGCGCAGTACCTCGAGGAACACGGGGTCCAGCCCAAGGACTTCAACTCCCTCGGCTCGCGCCGCGGCAACCACGAGGTGATGATCCGCGGGACGTTCGCCAACATCCGGCTCAAGAACCAGCTGCTCGACGACGTCTCCGGCGGCTACACCCGCGACTTCACCCAGGACGGCGGTCCGCAGGCGTTCATCTTCGACGCGGCGCAGAACTATGCGACGCAGAACATTCCGCTGGTGGTGCTCGGCGGCAAGGAGTACGGCTCCGGTTCGTCGCGGGACTGGGCGGCCAAGGGCACGCTGTTGCTGGGCGTGCGTGCGGTGATCACCGAATCGTTCGAGCGAATCCACCGCTCCAACCTGATCGGCATGGGCGTCATCCCATTGCAGTTCCCCGAGGGTGAGTCGGCCAAGTCGCTGAAGCTGGACGGCACCGAGACCTACGACATCACCGGCATCGAGGCGCTGAACGACGGCAAGACGCCGAAGACGGTGAAGGTGACCGCCACCAAGGAGGACGGGTCCAAGGTCGAGTTCGACGCGGTGGTCCGCATCGATACACCGGGCGAGGCGGACTACTACCGCAACGGCGGCATCCTGCAGTACGTGCTGCGCAACATGCTCAAGTCCGCCAAGTCCGGCTAAACCGAGCACCGCGCCCGCCAGTGCCGAAGGTCAGCGAGGACCATCTGGAGGCTCGGCGCCGTCAGATCCTCGACGGTGCACGTCGCTGTTTCGCCGAGTACGGCTATGACCAGGCCACGGTGCGCCGACTGGAAAAGGCGATCGGGATGTCGCGCGGCGCGATCTTCCACCACTACCGGGACAAGGACGCCTTGTTCTTCGCGCTCGCGCGCGAAGACACCCAGCGGATGGCGGAGGTCGCGTCGCGCTCCGGGCTTATCCAGGTGATGCGCGACATGCTCGCCGCACCCGAGCAGTTCGACTGGCTGGCAACGCGGCTGGAGATCGCCCGCAAGCTGCGCCACGACCCAGAGTTCAGTCGCGGCTGGGCGGAGCGTTCGGCCGAACTGGCGGCAGCGACCACGGAACGGCTACACCGCCAGAAGCAGGCCGGGCGAGTGCGTGACGACGTACCCGCCGACGTGTTGCACTGCTACCTCGATCTGGTGCTGGACGGCTTGGTGGCCCGGCTGGCTTCCGGTGAGGATCCGCAGCGCCTGGCCGCGGTGCTGGATTTGGTGGAGAACTCGGTGCGCTCCCCGGCTTCGCCACGGACGTAGCTATTTACGCCGGGGGTCACTTTGGCAGAAATCGGCGCAGCGAACGCTCAGGCCAACTCGATGAGGTCCCGATACTCTTCTGACCAGTAGTCCTCGGTGCCGTCGGGCAGCAGCACCACTCGTTGCGGGTCGAGCGCCTCGGCCGCGCCCGGGTCGTGGGTCACCAACACCACGGCGCCCTGATAGCTGCGCAGCGCGTCGAGCACCTGCTCACGCGAGGCCGGGTCGAGGTTGTTGGTCGGCTCATCGAGCAACAGCACGTTGGCCGTCGAGGCGACCAGCCCGGCCAGCGCAAGGCGGGTTTTCTCACCGCCGGACAGCGTGCCGGCCGGCTGGTCAAGCTGCGGACCGGTGAACATGAAAGCCCCGAGCAGGCCGCGCAGGTCCTGTTCGCCCGATTCGGGCGCGGCGTGCCGGATGTTCTGCCAGACCGTCGCGTCATTGTCCAGAGTGTCGTGCTCCTGAGCGAAGTAGCCGATCCGCAAACCGTGTCCGGGTTCTAGACCCCCCGTGTCGGGCGTCTCCACACCCGCCAGCAGACGCAGCAGCGTGGTCTTGCCGGCGCCGTTGAGTCCCAGCACCACCACGCGCGAGCCACGGTCGATGGCCAGATCGAGCCCGGTGAACACCTCGAGCGAGCCATAGGTTCTGCTCAGACCCTTGGCCACCAACGGAGTCCGCCCACACGGAGCCGGGGTGGGGAACTTGATGCGGGCCACCTTGTCGGCAACCCGCTCTTCGTCCAGCGCCGCCATCATCCGGTCGGCGCGACGCAACATGTTCTGTGCCGCAACGGCTTTGGTGGCCTTGGCACCGAGCTTGGCAGCCTGGCTGCGCAGGGCGGTGGCCTTGCGTTCGGCGTTGGCCCGTTCCCGGCGCCGACGCTGTTCGTCGGTGGCGCGGGCGTCGAGGTACTTCTGCCAGGTCATGTTGTAGACGTCGACTTCGCCACGCACCGCGTCGAGGAACCACACCCGGTTGACGACGTCGGCGAGCAGGTCGACGTTGTGACTGATGATCACCAGCCCGCCGCTGTGGGAGCGCAGGAAATCCCGAAGCCAGCCAACCGAATCAGCGTCGAGGTGGTTGGTCGGCTCGTCGAGCAGCAGGGTCGTGCCGGAACCTGAAGCACCAGCCCCACCTTCTGAAGCCGCGAACAGAATGCGCGCGAGTTCGACGCGCCGGCGCTGGCCGCCGGACAGGGTGCGCAGCTGCTGGGTCAGCACCCGGTCCGGCAGGCCGAGACTGGCGCAGATGCGGCCCGCCTCGCTTTCGGCGCCGTAACCGCCGAGCGCGACGAACCGCTCCTCCAGCTGGCCGTAACGGCGGATCGCCCGGTCGCGCGCGTCGTCGTCGGCAACTTCGGCCATCAGGGCCTGCTGCTTTTCCAGGTCGGTGAGCAGCACATCGAGCCCGCGCGCCGAGAGCACCCGGTCACGGGCCAGCACGTCCAGGTCACCCTCTTTGGGATCCTGTGGCAGATAACCGATCTCGCCCTTACGGGTGACCGAACCGGCATACGGTTGGCCCTCCCCGGCCAGGATGCGCATGGTCGTCGTCTTGCCCGCGCCGTTGCGGCCGACCAGTCCGATCCGGTCGCCGGGCTGCACCCGCAGATCGGGACCGTCGGGCGAGAGCAGGATGCGCGCACCAGCGCGGACCTCGAGGTCCGTAGCCGTGATCACATTCGCTCCTTGGTCATTCGGCGCTATTTTTCGTCGGTGAATACCGCGGGGCGCCGCTCTGCGCGTGCGGCAACCGCCTCTTCGAAGTTGGAGGTGAGCAGACGGACGAAAAGCTGTCCGAGACCTTCGGCCTGCATGTGTCCCTCGAGGCTGCCGGCGTCCAGTCCACTCCATAGCGTGCGTTTGGTCAACTCGATACCTGGCCGCGAGAAGGCCGCCATGCGCGCGGCAATCGCATAACAGGTGTCCAATAGTTGGGCGCCCGGCACCTGGCACGACACCAATCCGATCCGCTCGGCCTCTTCGGCGGAGACGTCGCGGCCGGTCAGCATGATCTCGAATGCCCGCGAAGACCCGATGGCCCTGGGCAGCAGGTAGCTCAAGCCGAGCTCGCTGGCGGTGAGGCCGTTGTTGATGCCGGCCGCGCGGAAATAGGCGCTGGTGGAGGCCACCCGGATGTCGGCAGCCAGTGCCAGGCACAGTCCTCCGCCGATCGCCGCACCGTTGACCGCGGCGATGACCGGTTGGTGCAGCCGCCGCAACTTCAGGATGATCTCGTCGAGCAGCTCCATGGACCGCAGCGCGTACGTCGGCCGGGTGAGGTCCTCGACGTGCGGAACGGCCCCGGCGGATTTGTGGTCGGCCCCCGAGGAAAAGCCGCGGCCGGCGCCGGTGAGCACCACCACACGCACCGAGTTGTCGTAGGTGACCTCATCGAGAGCCTCTTTGAGCGGCACCATGACGTCGAACGCCATCGAGTTCATCCGCTCGGGACGGTTCAGCGTGATCAGGGCGATCTCGGGCCGCGGGTATTCCAGAAGGACCAAACTCACCTGGAAACGGTAACGCAGGCACGGCGCGGGACAGCGAGCGTCACCACAGCGGGGTTTCGCTCAGACCTCGGTCGCCTCTTCGAACTCGTAGCCCTTGAGCTGCTGCACCAGATCCTCCAACGCCGCAGGAGGCAGTGCGCCGGCCTGGTTGAACAGCAACTGGCCCTTCTTGAACGCCATCAGCGTGGGGATGGACCGGATCTGGGCGGCCGCAGCCAACTCCTGCTCGGCCTCGGTGTCAACCTTGGCGAAGATCACGTCGGGGTGCTTTTCCGATGCCGCCTTGAAGGTGGGGGCGAAAGCACGACACGGGCCGCACCAGGAGGCCCAGAAGTCGACGAGCACCATGTCGTTGCCGTTGATGGTTTCGTTGAACTGCGCAGCAGTGAGGTCTTGGGTAGTCACATCCGCCCTAACGCCGAGGTCGTAGTTGTTGTTCCCCGCCCGTTCACAGCAGGCTGGGTGTTGTCGGTTGGGCCCGATACGCCCGGAGCTGCTTCACCAGCTCGGCCATCACCATGGGATTCGCGATGCCAGGCTGCTTGAAAACCAGTTTCCCCCTCTTGAAAGCCATCAGCGTCGGCAGCAACGTCACGCCGGCCGTCTCGACGAGATCCCGCTCGATCTCGAAATTGACTTTGCCGTGCACGATGTCCGGGCAGTTCTGCGCCGACGTCTCATACGTCGGCGTGAAGACCTCACACGGTGCGCACAACGGCGCCCAGAAGTACACGAAGACGTTCTCGTTGCCCCTGACCGCCTGCCGGAAATCGGCTGCCGTCAGGTCCCGCGTAGATCCAGTGCCCATCAGCACTCGAGCGTACGTCAACGCGCCGCGGCAGACCGCCAGGTTCGGTTACTCAGCAGGCGCATGCCGTTGAGCGCGACCAGCAACGTCGACCCTTCGTGACCGGCCACCCCCAGCGGCAGCGGCAGTTGCCCGAAAAGGTCCCACAACACCAGCACGGTGATGAAGCTGCCGGCGAGGGCGAGGTTGGCGATCACCACCCGACGCGCCTGTCGGGCCAACCCGATGATCGTCGGGATGGTGTGCAGCTCGTCGGACACGGTCACTGCGTCGGCGGTCTGCAGGGTGAGGTCAGAGCCGGCACCCATGGCCATCGACACAGACGCCGTGGCCATCGCCGGGGCGTCGTTGACGCCGTCACCCACCACGAGCACCCGGTGACCGCCGGCCTGCAGTTCACGCACGGCCGCGACCTTCTGTTCGGGTAGCAACCCGGCGCGCACGTCCACGATCCCGGTGTCGCGGGCGACGAGCCGGGCCGCGCCGGGATTGTCGCCGGTCAGCAGCACCGGGGGGCCCGACGTCAACTCCGTCAGGGCCGCAACGGAGTCCACCGCGTCGCAACGGATCTCATCGGTCAGCCCCAGCACGCCGACGGCCAGCCCGTTTACGACCACGATTGCGGCCGTGGCACCGGCATCGATCAGACCGGTCACTTCACCCGGCAGCATCCCACCGAAACCGTGCGGACTGCATACCTCGACGAAGTCGGGCCCCACCGTGGCGCGCACGCCGCGGCCCGGCACCGCGCGGAAGTCGTCGGCGGCCGGAATGGCGACACCGCCTCGACGCGCTTCCCGGACAATTGCTCTACCCAGTGGATGCTCGCTGAATTGCTCTGCAGCAGCGGCTAATTCGAGCAACCTCGACACGTCGATCAGTTCCGGCCGCAGCGCTTCTACGGCGGTGAGGCGTGGCATCCCGCAGGTCAGTGTGCCGGTCTTGTCCAGTGCGACGATGCTGGTGTCGGCGAGCCGTTCGACGACGACGGCGGACTTCACCAGAATTCCATGCCTGCCGGCGTTGGCGATCACAGACAGCAGCGGCGGCATGGTGGCCAACACCACCGCGCATGGTGACGCGACGATCATAAAAGTCATGGCGCGCAACAGAGCCGGTTGCACCGCAGAACCCAACATCAGCGGGATCGCGATGAGCGCCACGGTGGCCGCCACCACCCCCATCGAGTAGCGCTGTTCGATCTTCTCAACAAGCAGTTGAGCTTGAGCCTTGGTGGCCGATGCCTCCGACACCAATGCCACGATCCGGGCGGCCACGCTGTGCGACGGATCGCGTGTGACGACCAAGCGCAGCACACCTGATCCGTTGACCGTGCCGGCGAACACTTCGTCGCCGGTGACCTTGACGACGGGCATCGATTCACCCGTGATCGAACACTGGTCAACCTCGGACGTACCGGACAGCACCACGCCGTCGGCAGGCATCCGCTCCCCCGGCCGCACCACCACGCGGTCGCCCACCGCCAGCTGATCGGCGGGCACCACCCGCTCGTCGCCGGCGCCGTCGACCAGCACGGCCTCATCGGGCGCAAGATTCATCAGACTCTTGACCGAATCCGCAGTGTGCTTGGTGGCAACCTCGTCGAGGGCTCCCGAGGTCGCGAAAATCACGATCAGCAGAGCTCCGTCGAAGATTTGACCGATCGCCACCGCACCGATCGCGGCGACGATCATCAGCAGGTCGACGTCGAGCGCCTTGTTGCGAAGTGCCTGCGCGCCTGCCCAGGCCGGGCCCCAGCCGCCGGCCAGGTAACACCCCAGGTACAACATCCACCACACGGCTGTCTGCGCGCCGGTGAGCTGGGCCCCCGCCCCGGCCAGGAACAGCGCCAGGGCAACGGTCGCCCACCGCACGGACAGCACCGACCACAACGCCGCGCGCCAACTCATGCCTCGGGCAGCGCGGAGGGGAACGCGGTCGAAAGAGACCTCCCGGGCGGCCACTTCGAAGGCGGTCAGTGTCATTCCGGCGGCCTCACAAGGGATGCTCTCGGTGCTGGGATTGCGGCAGGATGGTCCAAGTGTATTGACGCTTCCGGCGCCGGAGGTCTCGATTTGGTTCCGGTATGCCATTGAATTGGCTTATGGCACTTCGTGATACGCAACCCGCGCAGCGTTGCGGCGGAGTGTTGAGCGCCTGCCGTGCGCGCCCGCGGCAGGCGGCGAATTCCTTTGGTGGACTACTTAATTTCGGCTCGAAATTGCCTCCAAAAAGACTTTCGAAAAGGATGCATCGCTGCCGAATCGCGATACGATTCTGAAATCGCCGACTCTTTGCTGTGGAGGTACGAGATGTCGTTTGTGGTTGCCAATACCGATTTCGTGTCTCAGGCGGCGGGCAATCTGGCCCGGGTCGGATCACTGATCAGCGATGCCAACAACGCGGCGGCTGCCCAGACGACTGCCGTCGCGGCGGCGGGAGCCGACGAGATCTCGGCAGCCGTCGCCGCCATCTTCGGCGCACACGCGCAGTCGTATCAAACACTGAGCGCCGGTGCCACGGCGTTTCACGAGCAGTTCGTGCGGTTGCTGTCCGGGGGCGCGAATGCCTACTCCCTGGCGGAGGCCACCAATATCGGCCCGTTGCAGCCTGTCCTCGACCTGATCAATGCGCCCACCAATGCGCTGCTGGGCCGCCCCCTGATCGGCAACGGCGCGGACGGAACCGCAGCCAATCCGAACGGCCAGGCGGGCGGAATCCTGTTCGGCAACGGCGGCAACGGCTTCTCGACGGCGGTAGCTGGAGTGGCCGGCGGCAATGGCGGGGCCGCGGGTCTGCTCGGCAGCGGCGGACGGGGTGGTTCCGGCGGAGCGGGCGGGGTCGGCGGCGCCGGCGGCGCCGGTGGCTGGCTGTTCGGCAACGGCGGTTTCGGCGGTAACAGCGGCGGCAACGCTGCCGGCGGCGCCGGTGGTTCAGCCTTCCTCTTCGGCGCCGGCGGCAACGGCGGCAACAGTGTTGTCGGCAGCGGAATCGGCGGCGCGGGTGGCAACGGCGGGGTCTTGTACGGAAACGCCGGCAATGGCGGCAGCAGCTTCCTCGGCGGGGGCGGCGCCGGCGGCCGGGCCTACCTGTTGGGCGGCGGCGGCAACGGCGGAGACGCGTTGTCCCAAGGCGCCGCAGGCAATGGCGGCAACGCGGGACTTCTCTTCGGGAGCGCCGGCTTCGGCGGCACCGGCTTCACCAACGCCAACGGCGGTAACGGCGGCGATGGCGGCCTGTTCTTCGGCGCCGGGGACGGCGGTAATGCCGGCGGAGGAGTCGCGACCAGCCGCGGCGGCAACGGCGGCAACGCCCTACTGTTCGGCAACGGTGGCGCGGGCGGTGGCGGAGGTGCGCTCGGCACGCCCGGCCTCGGCGGCAGAGGCGGGCTGCTGTTCGGCCAGCCCGGCCCGAACGGCTGATAGACGGACCAGGTCAACAACCCCTCTGACTGGTTACGGTTGCGTACGTTTTCTCCCAGCAGCAAGACTGTGCCCGATCATCGGGCCGATCAGTCTGAGTGGAAGGAACCACATTGGGGCACTACATCGCCAACGTGCGCGACCTCGAGTTCAATCTGTTCGAAGTTCTTGACGTAGGCGCCGTCCTGGGCACCGGCAAATACGCTGACCTGGACGACGACACGGTCCGCACCATCCTGTCGGAGGCGGCCAGGTTGGCCGAAGGCCCGGTGGCCGAGTCTTTCGCCTTCGCCGACCGCCATCCCCCGGTGTTCGATCCGGCCACCCACTCCATCAGCGTCGCACCGGAATTGGTCAAGACCGTCCAGGCGATCAAGGACGCCGAGTGGTGGCGTCTGAGCCTGGCCGAGGAGATCGGCGGCATGGCCGCGCCGCCGCCGCTCACCTGGGCGGTCAACGAGATGATCTACTGCGCCAACCCCTCGGTCTGCTTCTTCAACCTCGGCCCGATCCTGTCGCAATCGCTGTTCGTCGAGGGTAACGACGAGCAGAAGCGTTGGGCCGCAATGGGAGTCGAGCGTGGATGGCAGGCCACCATGGTGCTCACCGAGCCTGACGCCGGCTCGGATGTGGGTGCGGGCCGCACCAAGGCGATCGAACAACCCGACGGCACCTGGCATCTCGAAGGAGTCAAGCGGTTCATCTCCGGCGGTGATGTCGGCGACACCACCGAGAACATCTTCCACCTGGTGCTGGCGCGACCCGAGGGCGCTGGACCGGGCACCAAGGGCCTGAGCCTGTTCTATGTTCCTAACTTCCTGTTCGACCCGGAGACCGGCGAACTCGGTGAGCGCAACGGGGTGTACGTCACCGGGCTGGAACACAAGATGGGCCTGAAGTCCTCCCCCACCTGCGAGCTGACCTTCGGCGCCACCGACGTCCCGGCCGTCGGGTATCTGGTCGGCGGTGTCCACGACGGCATCGCTCAGATGTTCCATGTGATCGAGAACGCGCGCATGACGATCGGGGTCAAATCCGCGGGAACCCTGTCCACGGGCTACCTCAACGCCCTCGCGTATGCGAAGGAACGGGTGCAGGGCGCGGACATGACCCAGATGACGGACAAGACCGCGCCGCGGGTCACGATCATGCACCACCCCGACGTGCGCCGCAGCCTGATGACCCAGAAGGCCTACGCCGAGGGTCTGCGGGCGGTGTACATGTACGCCGCCGCGCATCAATGTGATGCTGTGGCGCAACATGTTTCGGGCGCAGACCACGATCTGGCGCACCGCGTCGACGATCTGCTGCTGCCCATCGTCAAGGGTGTGGGCTCCGAGCGGGCCTACGAGGTGTTGACCGAATCGCTGCAGACGCTGGGCGGCTCGGGCTTCCTTACGGACTATCCGCTCGAGCAGTACATCCGAGATTCCAAGATCGACTCGCTGTATGAAGGCACCACCGCGATCCAGGCGATGGACTTCTTCTTCCGCAAGATCGTGCGCGACCACGGCCAATCCCTGCAGCACGTGACGACCCAGATCAACAAGACCATCGAGACCACTACCGAGTCGTTGAAGGACCAGGCCGAGTTGCTGCAGGCCGCGGTCGAAGACGTCACCGGAATGACGGGTGCGCTGATGGGGTATCTGATGTCGGCCGCCCAGCATCCCACCGACATCTACAAAGTGGGTCTCGGCTCGGTGCGCTACCTGCTCGCCGTCGGGGACCTGCTGATCGGCTGGCGACTGCTGGCGCAGGCGAATGTCGCCGCGGCGGCTCTGGCCGGCGAGCCGTCCGCCGCCGACATCGCTTTCTATGAGGGCAAGATCGGGGTGTCGGCATTCTTCGCCAAGAATGTGCTGCCGAAGTTGGCCGGAGTACGGACGGTGCTGGAAAACATCGACGACGAGATCATGCGCGTCTCCGAAGACGTTTTCTGACGCATGTCGTTTGTGATAGCGGTGCCGGAGGCACTGACGGCGGCGGCCTCTGACCTGGCCGGCATAGGTACGGCGATAGCGGTGGCCAACGCTGCGGCGGCGGCTCCCACCACTGGGGTGTTGGCCGCGGGCGCTGACGAAGTCTCGGCTGCAGTCATGGCCGTGTTTTCCGGCCATGCGGTGACTTATCAGTCGGTCAGCGCACAAGCGGCGCTCATCTACGAGCGGTTGGAGCAGGCGTTAATCACGGCCGGCGGCTGGTATGCGGCCGCCGAAACCGCCAACGCCGCGCCGCTTCAGAGCGCGGAGCAAGCCCTGCTCACTATGGTCAACGCCCCCACCGAAATGCTGCTGGGACGCCCCCTGATCGGCAATGGAGCCGACGCGCCGGCGGGAAGCGGCCTGCCTGGTGGACCCGGTGGTCTGCTCTACGGCAACGGCGGAAATGGCGGCTCCGGCGGGACCGGCCAACCGGGTGGGGCCGGCGGGTCCGCCGGCCTCATCGGAAACGGCGGCGCAGGCGGCGACGGCGGCGCCGCCGCGATCGGACAGCTCGGTCAGGCCGGCGGGCGGGGCGGCAACGGTGGGTTGCTCTTCGGTGCGGGTGGCGCGGGCGGCAACGGCAGCGCAGGACCCACCGCGACCGGCACGCCGGGCGGGGCCGGCGGTGCGGGCGGCCAGGCCGGGCTCATCGGCCCGGGTGGTGCCGGCGGGGCCGGTGGCACCGGCTCGGCCAGCGGCATCGGCGGATCTGGCGGGGCCGGCGGCAATGGCGGGTGGCTCTATGGCAACGGTGGCGTCGGCGGAGCCGGTGGAGGCGGCGGAGCAAGCAACGGCGACTTGACTGGCGGAGCCGGCGGCGCGGGCGGGACCGGCGGTAGCGCCGGGCTGATCGGCAACGGCGCCGTAGGCGGAGCCGGCGGTGCCGGTGCCACGGCAGAAGCCACGGGCATCAACGCCGGCGCCGTCGGCGGAGCCGGCGGCCACGGCGGAGCAGGCGGCCACGGCGGGTGGCTGTACGGTTCGGGCGCCGCTGGCGGGGACGGCGGCGGCGGCGGCGACGGCACTGGCACCGGTACAGGCGTCGGCGGGGCCGGCGGGACCGGCGGTGCAGGAGGCAACGCCGGCCTGATCGGCCAGGGCGCCGGGGCCGGCGCCGGCGGTAAGGGCGGAACCGGCAAAGGGGTTGGCGGAACCGTCGCGGTCGGTTACGGAGGCGCGGGCGGAGCCGGCGGCACCGGCGGCACCGGCGGGTGGTTGTACGGTGCCGGTGCGACCGGCGGGATCGGCGGCACCGGGGGCTCCGGCACCGCCACGGGCGGGGGGGCCAACGGCAGCGAGGGCGGCACCGGGGGCGCCGGCGGCGCCGGCGGCCGCGCCCGACTGTTCGGCGACGGTGGGACAGGGGGGCAGGGAGGCGCAGGTGGTAACGGCGAAGCCGGGGCCGGCGGCGCCGGCGGGGCAGGTGGCGACGCCGGGCTGATCGGCAATGGCGGTGTCGGCGGGCTTGGCGGCCCGGGCATCACATTCGGCCCCATCGGCGGGGTCGGCGGCAACGGCGGCGCCGGCGGTAATGGCGGCTGGTGGTACGGCGCCGGCGGGACCGGCGGGGCCGGCGGGGCCGGCGGCGACGGCTTCGATTTCGGCGGGGCCGGTGGAGCCGGCGGCAACGGCGGCAACGGCCGTCTGGTGGGCAACGGCGGGACCGGCGGGCACGGTGGCGCCGGCGGGACAGGCGCATTGTCCGACGGCGCGGACGGGCCCGGCGGCGGTGGCGGCGCGGGCGGGGCGCTGTTCGGCACGCCCGGCGTCAACGGGACGCCGTGACTCACCGCCACGAGGCGCTGAAAAGACTTGGCGGCGAGTGTTCCGCCCGCGTCACACTCGGCGCAACAGCAAGCGGCTAGACCGTGAAGCCGAGGGCGCGCAGCTGCTCGCGGCCGTCCTCGGTGATCTTGTCCGGTCCCCACGGCGGGTTCCAGACCCAATTGATCCTGATCTCGTCGACCAGACCGCTGCCCACCAGCGCGGAACGTGACTGGTCCTCGATGACATCGGTCAGCGGGCAGGCCGCCGACGTCAGGGTCATGTCGACCAGCGCGACGGTACCCTCGTCGCCTTTTTCCAGATTCAGGCCGTATACGAGGCCGAGGTCGACGACGTTGATACCCAGTTCCGGGTCGACTACGTCCCGCATCGCCTCTTCGACGTCGGCGAGCAAGAGCTCGTCAGGTGTGGTGGTTTCGCTCATTGTGCAACCTCCTCGAAGCCGGCATGCGCTTGTGCCAGCGCATCTTTGAACGCCATCCAGCCCAGCAGAGCGCACTTCACCCGAGCCGGATACTTGGCCACTCCGGCGAACGCCACCCCGTCGCCCAGCACGTCCTCGTCGCCCTGCACGTTGCCGCGGGAGGCGACCATCTCGGTGAAGGCGTCGATGGTCCTGAGTGCATCCGGCACGCTGTGCCCGATGACCTGTTCGGTCAACACCGACGTCGCCGCCTGGCTGATCGAGCAACCCTGCCCGTCATAGGAGATGTCGGCGACGGTCTGGCCGTCCTCGGAGAGTGTGACCCGCAACGTGACCTCGTCGCCGCAGACCGGGTTGACGTGGAACACCTCTGCGCCGAAGGGTTCCCGCAATCCGCGATTGTGCGGGTGCTTGTAATGGTCCAGGATCACGTCCTGGTACATCTGCTCGAGACGCAACGTCAGCCTCTTCCGAAGAATTCCAGGGACCGTCGTACACCCGCTATCAGGCGGTCGACTTCCTCGTCGCTGTTGTAGAGCGCGAACGACGCCCGCGCGGTGGCCGCCAGGCCGAACCGCCGGTGCAGCGGCAGCGCGCAGTGGTGTCCGACTCGTACGGCCACGCCTTCGTCGTCGAGCACCTGGCCGACGTCGTGCGCGTGCACGCCGTCGACGATGAAAGAGACTGGCGACCCGCGGTTCTCCATCGAGGCCGGCCCGACGATGCGCACGCCCTCGACACCCGACAGGCCCTCGATGGTCTTGGCGACCAGCTCACGTTCGTGCGCCTCGACCGCCGCCATGCCGACCGCGTCCAGATAGCGCGCGGCAGCGGCCAGTCCAACGACCTGTGATGTCATCGGGGTGCCGGCTTCGAAGCGCTGCGGGGCGGGCGCGTAGGTGGAGGTCGCCATGGTGACCGTCTCGATCATTGACCCACCGGTGAGGAAGGGGGGCATGACGGCGAGTAACTCGCGGCGGGCGTACAGGACGCCGATCCCGTTGGGGCCCAGCATCTTGTGCCCGGAGAACGCGGCGAAGTCGACCCCGAGCGCGTGAAAATCGACCGGTTGGTGCGGCACCGACTGGCAGGCGTCGAGCACCGTGAAGGCGCCGACTGCCCTGGCCCGCTCGACCAGTTCGCCGACCGGCGCCAGCGCGCCGGTCACATTCGAATGATGGCTGAAGGCGACGATTTTGACGTTCTCGTCGAGCCGCAACGAGTTCAGGTCGATGCGACCGTCTTCGGTGACACCGAACCACTTCAGGGTGGCGCCGGTGCGCCGAGCCAGTTCCTGCCAGGGCACCAGGTTGGCGTGGTGCTCGAGCTCGGTGGTGACGATCACGTCGCCCGGTCCGACGGCGTTCCCGAAACGGCTGTCACCGAACACGTACGACACCAGGTTCAGCGATTCGGTGGCGTTCTTGGTGAACAGCAGCTCGTCGGGCTCGGCGCCCACGAACGCGGCGATGTCAGCGCGACCCTGCTCGTAGGCGTCGGTGGCCTCTTCCATCAGCTGGTGCGCACCGCGGTGCACGCCGCCGTTGGAGGTGACGAGGAACTCGCGCTCGGCGTCCAGCACCTGCAGGGGGCGCTGCGAGGTCGCCCCGGAATCCAGGTACGCCAACTGATTTCCGCTGCGCATGATCCGCTTGAGGATCGGGAAATCGGCGCGGATCGCCGTGAGGTCCAACATGCCTACGCGCCTGCGGTCGCCTGCGTGAAGCGCACGTAGCCGTTCTGCTCGAGTTCGTCGGCCAGCTCCGAGCCGCCCGATTCGGCGATGCGGCCGCCGACGAAGACATGCACGTACTCCGGCTTGATATAGCGCAGGATGCGGGTGTAGTGCGTGATCAGCAGGATGCCGCCGTTCTCGGCGTCGGCGTAGCGGTTGACGCCCTCGCTGACCACCCGCAGCGCGTCAACGTCCAGGCCGGAATCGGTCTCGTCGAGGATGGCGATCTTCGGCTTGAGCAGCTCGAGCTGCAGAATCTCATGGCGCTTCTTCTCACCGCCGGAGAAGCCCTCGTTGACGTTGCGCTCGGCGAACGCAGGGTCGATCTCCAGCGCGGACATCGCGGCCTTGACCTCTTTGACCCAGTGGCGCAGCTTGGGCGCCTCCCCGCGAATCGCGGTGGCGGCCGAGCGCAGGAAATTCGACACCGAGACGCCGGGCACTTCGACGGGGTACTGCATCGCCAGGAACAGTCCGGCCCGGGCCCGCTCGTCGACGCTCATCGCCAGCACATCCTCGCCGTCCAGCGTGATCGAACCAGAGGTGACAACGTACTTGGGGTGTCCGGCGATCGCGTAGGACAGCGTCGACTTGCCGGAACCGTTGGGCCCCATCAGGGCATGCTTCTCACCGGATTTCACGGTCAGGTCGACCCCTTTGAGGATCGGGATCTCGCTTTCGCCGTCGGCGCCGCTCGGGTTGACGACGCTGACGTGTAGGTCTCTGATTTCCAGGATTGTCATGCGGTAGTTGCCTTCTCCGTCTTTTCCAGTTCGTGTTCGATAGCTGCGGTGAGGCGCTCGCGCACTTCGGGCACGGCGATCTTGGAGATGATCTCGCCGAAGAAGCCGCGGATCACCAGCCGGCGGGCCTGCTCTTCGGGAATGCCTCGGGAGCGTAGGTAGAACAGCTGCTCGTCGTCGAATCGCCCGGTGGCACTGGCGTGTCCCGCGCCGGCGATCTCGCCCGTCTCGATCTCCAGGTTGGGCACGGAGTCCGCGCGCGCGCCGTCGGTCAGCACCAGGTTGCGGTTCATTTCGAAGGTGTCGGTGCCGGTCGCCTCGGCACGGATCAGAACATCTCCGATCCACACCGTGTGCGCGTCGGGCAGCTTGGACGACGGATCTCCTTGCAGCGCACCCTTGTACAACACGTTCGACTTGCAGTCCGGCTGGGCGTGGTCGACCAACAACCGAGACTCGAGGTGTTGGCCGTCGTCGGCGAAGTACAGCCCCATCAAGTCGGCGTCCCCACCGGGACCGGCGAACCGCACGTTGGCGGCCATCCGTACCACCTCGCCGCCCAACGTGACGGTGACATGGCGCAGCACCGCGTCCTTGCCAAGCCGGGCGTGATGGGCGCTGACGTGCACCGCGTCGTCGGCCCAGTCGGCGACCCAGATGACAGTGAGCCGGGCGGCGTCGTCGACTACGAATTCCAGGTTGTCGGCGTAGGTTCCGCTGCCACGGTGATCGATGACGACGACGGCCGCACCGAGTTCTTCAACCCGGATCTGCAGGTGCCCATAGGCGGTGGCGCCCTGCCCGGGACCGGCGACGGTGATGGTGATCGGCTCCCCGACCTGGGTGTCACGACCGACGGTGACCAACATCGCTGCGTTGAACGACGAAAATGCTTGAGCGGCAACACGATCAACGGGAACACCGGCCTCGCCGAGGCGTTTGTCGCCGCGGCGCACCGACTCGATCCGCACGCCCTCCCGCTCGCTGACCGCGATAGCTGCGGTGCCGGTGGCTACCGCGGTGCCGTCGTGCAATCCACGCAAGCGCTTCAGCGGGGTGAAGCGCCACAATTCGTCGCGGCCGTGCGGAACCTCGAAGGCGTCGACGTCGAAGGACGAGAACAGCTCCCCCTTGTTCAGCGCTGTCGTCATCGGCGCCGATCCTCTTCACCGCTACGCGCTGCATCGTCGTTGGCGTGAGTCATCCGACCGCACCCTCCATCTGCAGTTCGATCAGCCGGTTGAGCTCGAGGGCGTATTCCATCGGCAGTTCCTTGGCGATCGGCTCGACGAACCCGCGCACCACCATCGCCATGGCCTCGTCCTCGGTCATGCCGCGGCTCATCAGGTAGAACAGCTGGTTCTCGCTGACCTTGGAGACGGTGGCCTCGTGGCCCATCGTGACGTCGTCCTCGCGGATGTCGACATAGGGGTACGTGTCGCTGCGGCTGATCGTATCGACCAGCAGCGCATCGCATTTCACGCTCGACTTCGACCCGTGCGCACCCTTGTTCACCTGAACCAGGCCGCGGTAGGAAGTGCGGCCACCGCCGCGCGCCACCGACTTGGACACGATGTTGCTCGACGTGTTGGGCGCCAGGTGCAGCATCTTGGCGCCGGTGTCCTGGTGCTGGTCCTCACCGGCGAAGGCGATCGACAACACCTCGCCCTTGGCGTGCTCGCCGGTCATCCAGACCGCCGGGTACTTCATGGTCACCTTTGATCCGATGTTGCCGTCGACCCACTCCATGGTGGCGCCCGCCTCGGCCCGGGCCCGCTTGGTGACCAGGTTGTAGACGTTGTTCGACCAGTTCTGGATGGTCGTGTAACGGCACCGGCCACCGGGCTTGACGATGATCTCCACCACCGCCGAATGCAGCGAGTCCGACTTGTAGATCGGCGCCGTGCAGCCCTCGATGTAGTGCACGTAGGCGTTCTCGTCGACGATGATCAACGTCCGCTCGAACTGGCCCATGTTCTCGGTGTTGATCCGGAAGTAGGCCTGCAGCGGGATGTCGACGTGCACGCCAGGCGGCACGTAGATGAAGCTGCCGCCCGACCACACGGCCGTGTTTAGTGCGGAAAACTTGTTGTCCCCGGCCGGGATGACGGTGCCGAAGTACTGCTTGAAGATCTCGGGGTGTTCGCGCAGCGCGGTGTCGGTGTCCAGGAAGATGACGCCCTGCTTCTCCAGATCCTCACGGATGGAGTGGTAGACGACCTCCGACTCGTACTGGGCGGCGACACCGGAGACCAGGCGCTGCTTTTCGGCTTCCGGGATGCCCAGCTTGTCGTAGGTGTTCTTGATGTCCGCGGGCAGATCGTCCCACGTCGCGGCCTGCTTTTCGCTGGAGCGCACGAAGTACTTGATGTTGTCGAAGTCGATGCCCTCGAGGTTGGAACCCCAGTTCGGCATCGGCTTCTTGTCGAAGATGCCCAACGCTTTGAGCCGGATGTTCAGCATCCAGTCCGGCTCGTTCTTCTTCGCCGAAATGTCGCGCACGACCGCCTCGGACAGCCCGCGTTGTGCCGCGGCGCCCGCAACGTCAGAGTCCGCCCAGCCGTAGCCGTACCTGCCCAGAGAGTCGATCGTCTGTTCCTGGGTCATCGGCTCGACGGTCCGTGCAGCTTCGAGTGTCATCAGGACGCTCCTTCAGTGCTTACTTGGGCTGGGTTGCGGCTCAGGCGCGGGCTGGGCGCCGGAGTAAGTGGTACGTGGGTGGTGCAGGCGCAGTCACCGTTGACGATCGTCGCCAACAACTGCACGTGGGTGCCGAGCACCTCGGACATCGCCTGCTGTTCGGCCTCGCACAATTCCGGGAATTTCTCGGCGACATGGGAGACCGGGCAGTGGTGCTGGCAGATTTGCACGCCGTGGATGGGTCCGCCCACCCGGGTCGTCGTGGCGACGTAACCGGCTTTGGTGAGCGCCTGCGCGATGCGATCTGCGGTGGCTTCGATGGCGTCTTCCTCGGGACCGTCGGCGGCCTCCACACCGGACAGGATCGCGTCGATCCGCCGCCGCGCGAACGTCTTCACCGCATCCTCGCCGCCGATCTCCCGCAGTTGTCGCATTGCGGCGGAAGCCAAGTCGTCATAGGCGTGGTCGAGCTTGGCGCGGCCGGCCGCGGTCAAGCGGTAGCGCTTGGCGGGCCGTCCCCGGCCCACCTGCTGCCAGGAGGCCGATGCGAAGGATTCCGCTTCACCGGCGTCGATCAGCGCGTCCAAGTGTCGCCGGACGCCGGTGGGCGTCAGGCCCAACCGGTCACCGATTTCGGTGGCGGTGCTGGAACCCGATTCGAGCAGCAGGCGGACGATGGTGCGCCGAGTGTGGCCATCCGAGCCGACAGCAACAGCTGCGGGCACGGCAGCTGGCGATTCGGATTGGATTTTCACAACACCAGTGTGTCGCAATTCCGGGGATCGGTCCAGCAAGGGTCCCCTTACGTGATCTGAGCAACAAACGAGAAGAGCAGAGAAAACACTTGATACGCGGGGGCACCGCATGCGGGGACATTGCGCGCGAACCCCAGCGCAGTGGCGACCACCGCTCCACATTGCCTCGAAAAATACGAAAAATTAGGTCGATTTGCGCAACCATTTGACGATGGCCGCAGGCACGGACCTTCAGGGCAAGGTGGCGGTCGTGACCGGCGGGGCCGGGGGCATCGGCCGCGCCCTGGGACGGCGCTTCGCCCAAGAGGGCATGAAGATGCTGCTGGCCGACGTCCTCGCCGAGCCGCTCGACGCAGCGACCCGCGAACTCAAGAGCGCAGGGTTCGAGGTCGCCGGCCTGGTCACCGACGTCACCGACTACTCCTCGGTCGAGGCGCTGGCGAACGAAGCGTTGCAGCAGTTCGGCGCCGTGCACGTCGTCTTCAACAATCCCGGAACGGGCGGCGTCTCCGAGGGTTACTTGTGGGAACACGACCTTGCAGACTGGCGCTGGGGGATCGATGTCAACGTGCTGGGCGTCATCCACGACATCAAGGCTTTCGTGCCCATCCTGCTCGAACAGGGCGAGGGGCACGTGGTCAACACCTGCTCGGGCAACGGCGGGTTCGCGCCGATCGCCCGGGGGGCCATGGGCGGGCCGGCCAACGCCGTCTACCCGATGACCAAGGCCGCGGTGCTCTGCCTGACCGAGGTGTACAACTTCGATCTACGTGCGCTGGCCGCCTTGGCCGACCGTATCGGCCCGACCCCGCAGGACCTCGGGCAAGACGATGCGGTCAGCGTCCCCAAGTGGGAGGCACCCCGCCAGACCGGACGCCACTGGCTGACGGGTGCCGATCCGTTGCCCGATTTGGTGCAGAGCTGACGACGGCGTCCCGAGGCGAGGCTCGCCGACGATCCGTGGACCGCAACAAACAGACGCGGCACGTTTCTGCTGACCACGGTCTTCGCCGCGCGATTGCACACCGGGCGCGGCGTGACACCCGAGGATGACGACAACTCCACAACATGACCGACGAACCCAGCGGTCTACGCACAGTGGCGCGGTCTACTCTGCTCTGATGGCAGCCCGCCACCATACGTTGAGCTCGTCGATCGCCAGTTTGCACGGCGACGAGCAGACGGTGGGCAAGCCGCTCAACGCCGCCGAGCACACCGCGATGCAGCGCACCCGGCTGTTCGGCGCCACGGGCACGGTGCTGATGGCGATCGGCGCGCTGGGCGACGGCGCCCGGCCGGTGGTTCAGGACCCGACCTTCGGCGTGCGATTGCTGAACCTGCCCTCGCGCATTCAAACGGTGTCGCTGACCATGACCACCACCGGCGCCGTGATGATGGCGCTGGCCTGGTTGATGCTCGGCCGTTTCGCGTCCGGCAAGCGCCGGATGTCGCGCGGTGAGCTCGACCGCACGCTGGTGTTGTGGATGCTGCCGCTGCTCATCGCACCCCCGATGTACAGCAAGGACGTCTACTCCTATCTGGCCCAGAGCCAGATCTCACTGGAAGGACTCGACCCGTATCGGGTGGGACCGGCCTCCGGTCTGGGCCTGGGTCACGTGTTCACCCTGTCGGTGCCCAGTCTGTGGCGCGAGACTCCCGCGCCCTACGGGCCGCTGTTTCTGTGGATCGGGCGGGGAATCTCCGCGCTCACCGGGGAGAACATCGTCGCCGCGGTGTTGTGTCACCGGCTCGTCGTCTTGTTCGGTGTGGCGTTGATCGTGTGGGCGACGCCGCGGTTGGCGCGCCGGTGCGGGGTGGCCGAGGTGAGCGCGCTATGGCTGGGGGCGGCCAATCCGCTGCTGTTCATGCACCTGGTCGCCGGCATCCACAACGAGGCGCTGATGCTGGGTCTGATGCTGACCGGTGCCGAGTTCGCATTGCGCGGCATCGATTCACAGCGCCCGCTCAAGCCGCAGTCGTGGCGGCTCGGGCCGGACTGGCAACCCCTGGGATTGCTGCTGGCCGGCTCGATCCTGATCGTGCTGTCCTCGCAGGTGAAGCTGCCGTCGCTGCTGGCGTTGGGCTTCGTCACGATGGCACTGGCCTACCGCTGCGGCAGTACCCTCAAGTCGTTTCTGCTGTGCGGCACCGCGATGGCGACCTTGACGCTGGCGGTGATGGGCCTCGTCGGCTGGGCCAGTGGGCTCGGCTTCGGCTGGATCTACACCCTGGGTACCGCCAATGTGGTGCGCAGCTGGATGTCGCCGCCGACGTTGTTGGCGCTCGGCACCGGCCAGGTCGGCATCCTGCTGGGCCTGGGTGATCACACCACTGCCATCTTGTCGCTGACCCGTGCGATCGGCGTGCTGATCATCATGGTGATGGTCTGTTGGCTGCTGGTGGCCGTCTTCCGCGGCCGGCTCCACCCGATCGGCGGCCTCGGGGTCGCGCTGGGCCTCACGGTGCTGCTGTTCCCCGTCGTGCAGCCCTGGTACCTGTTGTGGGCGATCATCCCGCTGGCCGCCTGGGCTACCCGCACCAAGTTCCGGGCCGCCGCGATCATCGTCACCCTCATCGTCGGCATCTTCGGACCGACCGCCAACGGCGACCGCTTCGCGCTGTTCCAGATCATCGACGCCACCCTGGCCAGCGCCTTCATCGTGGTCGTGCTCATCGCGCTGACCTATCACCGGCTACCGTGGCAAGCCCTTCCGGAGGAGACCGTCGAGCCCGAGCCACCGGTGACACTGGTCACTCCGGCTTCTGCTGAGGCCACCCCGTCCGCCGAGGCGGCACCCGACGCCTACGCTGATTCCACGTGAGCTCCGTCCCCCACGACCGCGATATAGCGGTACGACTGCGCGGGGTATGCAAGCAGTACGGGTCCGTGAAGGCCGTTTCGAGCCTCGATCTCGAGGTGCATGCCGCCGAGGTGTTTGCGTTGTTGGGTCCCAATGGCGCCGGAAAGACGACCACCGTCGAGATGTGCGAGGGCTTCATCCGCCCCGACACTGGCAGCATCGAGGTGTTGGGGCTGGACCCGATCGCCGACAACGCGCGCCTGCGCCCCCGCATCGGCGTGATGTTGCAGGGCGGCGGCGGTTACCCGGCAGCGCGTGCCGGCGAGATGCTCAACCTGGTGGCCTCGTACGCCGCCGACCCGTTGGACCCGGGCTGGCTGCTGGAAACCCTCGGCCTCACCGAAGCCGCCCGCACCACCTACCGACGGCTCTCCGGTGGACAACAACAACGGCTGGCGCTGGCGTGTGCCCTGGTCGGCCGCCCCGAGCTGGTGTTTCTCGACGAGCCGACCGCCGGCATGGACGCCCACGCCCGGCTGCTGGTGTGGGAGCTGATCGATGCGCTGCGCCGCGACGGCGTGACCGTGGTACTGACCACCCACCAGCTCAAAGAGGCCGAGGAACTGGCCGACCGCCTGGTGATCATCGACCACGGCACAACGGTCGCTGCCGGCACCCCGGCGGAACTGATGCGCAGCGGCGCCAAGGACCAGCTGCGCTTCAGCGCGCCGCCGAAACTCGACCTGGCGTTATTGACCGCCGCGCTGCCCGAGGACTACCGAGCTAGCGAGGTGTCCCCGGGTGAGTACCTGGTCGAAGGCGCGGTCGGCCCGCAGGTGCTGGCAACGGTCACGGCGTGGTGTGCGCGGATCGACGTGCTGGCCACCGACCTGCGCGTGGAGCAGCGCAGCCTCGAGGACGTCTTCCTGGATCTGACCGGCAGGAGGTTGCGATCGTGAGCGAGGTTTTCCCGGCCGGAACCTTCACCCCCGACCCGCGTCCCAGTGCCGTCTCGCGCATGCTGGTCGCACAGTTCAGCCTGGAGGCCAAGCTGCTGCTGCGCAACGGTGAGCAGTTGTTGTTGACGATGTTCATCCCAATCACCCTGTTGATCGGGCTGACCCTGCTGCCTTTCGGTTCGTTCGGCGAGCATCGCGCCGCGGTGTTCACCCCCGCGATCATGGCGCTGGCGGTGATCTCCACCGCGTTCACCGGGCAGGCCATCGCTGTCGCGTTCGATCGCCGTTACGGGGCATTGAAGCGGCTCGGGGCGACGCCGCTGCCGGTGTGGGGAATCATCGCCGGCAAGGCGCTGGCGGTGGTGTTCACCGTCTTCCTGCAGTCACTGGTTCTGGGATTGATCGGTTTTGCGTTGGGCTGGCGTCCGCCGGTGGCGGCCCTGGCGCTGGGCGGCGCGGTGATCGCGCTGGGCACTGCGGGGTTCGCGGCCCTGGGCCTGTTGCTCGGCGGCACCTTGCGCGCCGAGATCGTGCTGGCGCTGGCCAACCTGTTGTGGTTCGCCCTCGCCGGGTTCGGTGCGCTGACCCTGGAGACGGGCATGATTCCGACGGGCGTGAAGTGGGCAGCGCGGTTGACGCCGTCGGGCGCACTGACGGAGTCGCTGTCGCAGGCCATGAGCTTGTCGGTGGACTGGTTCGGGCTAGCGGTGCTCGCCGTGTGGGGTGCGGCGGGAGCGCTGGCGGCGCGGCGCTGGTTCCGGTTTGTGTGAAAGCGCTGAGTCTGCGTCCACGTCGCAAAATCTCGAGGAGGCCGCGCCCGGGATGCAGAACCAATGCTGAAGACCAGCCAGGCCCAGTTCTACTACGTGACGTAGTCGTCGTTACGATCGGGCGGTGGCCGTCGGACGAGCGCTGATGCGGTTGGTGGACCTGCTCCCCAACCCCAGCCTGCGCGTCCAGCGCATCGTCGCCGCGGCGGTGATTCTGACTCAAGGGGGCATCGCGGTCACCGGGGCCATCGTGCGCGTCACCGCGTCCGGGCTCGGATGCCCCACCTGGCCGCAATGCTTCCCCGGCAGCTTCACCCCGATAGCGGTATCGGAGGTACCGCGCATCCACCAGGCCGTGGAGTTCGGCAATCGGATGATCACGTTCGCGGTGGTCATCACCGCGGCCCTGGCCGTGTTGGCGGTGACGCGGGCACGCCGGCGCCGCGAGGTGCTGGTGTACGCCTGGCTCATGCCCGCCTCGACCGTTGTGCAGGCCGTTATCGGCGGCATCACCGTGCGCACCGGACTGCTGTGGTGGACGGTGGCGATTCACCTGCTGGCGTCGATGACGATGGTGTGGCTCTCGGTGCTGCTGTTCGTCAAAGTTGGGGAACCCGACGACGGCGAGGTACGCGAGCGGGTCGCCAGGCCAATGCGGTTGCTGACGGCGTTGAGCGCGATGAACCTGGCCGCGGTGCTAATCACCGGCACCCTGGTGACCGCCGCCGGGCCGCACGCCGGTGACAAGAGCCCGAGCCGGACGGTGCCGCGGCTCAAGGTCGAGATCAACACCCTGGTGCACGCGCACTCGTCGCTGCTGGTCTCGTATCTGTCGCTACTGATCGGCCTGGGCTTCGGGCTGTGGGCGGTGCAGGCCGGCCGCGTGGTGCTGCGGCGGCTGGGCGTGCTGGTCGCGGTCGTGGTCGCCCAGGCCGGCGTGGGAACCGCCCAGTACTACACCGGGGTCCCGGCCGTGCTGGTCGCGCTGCACGTTGCCGGTGCCGCGGCCTGCACCGCGGCCACCGCGGCGCTATGGGCGTCGATGCGAGAACGGACCCAACCCGAGGCGCTCCAAGGCTGACTCGACGGCCAGTGCGAATTCGCGCTGGGCTAGACCGCGGGTTTCGGCGTCCAGCCGCAGCCACCCCAGCGCCGGATCTACCAGCTGCAGTTCAAGCAGCCGGCGTCCGGCCAGATGTGCCCGCGCGTACAGCAATTCACCCTGGGCAGCTGCTACCGCGGCTGCGCCGACATCCCAGAGGTCGAAATCCGCCTCACCTTGATGCAGGCCGCCGTCCTGCCAGGTGAACGCGTGCGACGGTTTGCCGCCGAGGAAAACCAGGACGGTCTCCGGCTCGTCACCGGTTTCTTGTACGAACACGTTTTCCTGGCGGCCCTCGATGTAGTCCCGAGCATCCAACCGGTCGGTGAACCGCCGCAGGCCGGTTCCGACGGGGGCACCGACGTAGACACGGCCGTCGGACGGCAGCCGCAGCGGATCCCCAGGCGCATACAGCTCCCCCGGCACGGTCGGAACCCCCCGCTGCGCCAGCTCCGCCAGGTAGCGGCGCTCGACGTTCCAGGCGATGATCGGTGGGGGGTTCAGCAGGTTCTGCACGCGGGTGGTCCAGGCAAGGAACTCGTCGAGTCGGGCGGAATAGTCGCCGGCGTCGCGCAGGATCACCAGGTGTGCGTCGACGACGTGGGGGTCGTCCCATCCCAGCCACCGGGCATGCAGCCCTCGAGCACGCAGTGCCGCCACCAACCCGGCGTCGTCACCGGCGGCGCGCTGCGCACCACCGGCCAACACGATGCGCGGATGGAAGGTGTCCGGTCGGGCTAACTTCATGCCCGGGCATGATATCGGCATGCATGCGATCCAAGTCAGCGAAACCGGCGGCCCCGAAGTCCTGCGCTACAACGACATCTCCCAGCCCGAGCCGGGGCCCGGCGAGCTGCTGATCCGCTCCGAAGCCATCGGCGTCAACTTCATCGACACCTACTTCCGCTCCGGGCAGTACCCGCGCCCGCTTCCGTTCGTACTGGGTTCCGAGGTGTGCGGGACGGTGGTGGCGCTAGGGCCGGACACCGCGGGCGACATCAATGTCGGCGACCGCGTGGTGAGCGCCTCGGCGAACGGTTCGTATGCCGAATCATGCACGGCGCCGGCATATTTGACGGCACGCGTGCCCGACGGCATCAGCTCGGAAGTGGCCGCCTCGGCTCTGCTCAAAGGGCTGACGGCGCAATATCTGGTCAAGGCTGTGTATCCGGTTCAAGGTGGAGACAGCGTGCTGGTGCACGCCGGCGCCGGGGGCGTCGGGCTGATCCTGACGCAATGGGCGACCCATTTGGGGGCGCGGGTGATCACGACGGTGTCGACGCCGGAGAAAGAGCGGCTCTCGCGGGAGGCGGGCGCCGCCGAAGTACTTCCCTACCCCACCGATGCCTACCAGTTCGGACAACAGATTCGCGGGCTCACCGACGGCGCCGGCGTGGCAGCGGTGTACGACGGCGTGGGCGCCACCACGTTCGACGCCAGCCTGGCCAGTCTGGCCGTGCGCGGGACTCTGGCCCTGTTCGGCGCGGCCAGCGGACCGGTTCCGCCGGTAGATCCGCAACAACTCAACTACGCCGGGTCGGTGTACCTCACCCGGCCCTCACTGGCCCACTTCATCCGTAGCGGCGAGGAGTTCAGCGGGCGGGCCGCAGAACTGTTCGACGTGATCGGCAGCGGGGCCGTCCGGGTCGAGGTCGGCGGAACCTATCCCCTGGCCGAAGCCGCGCGCGCCCACAACGACCTCGAAGGCCGCAGGACCACCGGCTCGATCGTGCTGATGCCCTGAACAATCAGGCTCTACGTGGTTGTGCCGCTTACGAAAATCGCTGACGCATTGCAAGAGGCCGCGCGAGGTCCTCGGACGCTCTACACTTCCCTCCTATCGATTGGGCAAAAGTGGGAGTTGTGATGTCGTTCATGACCGCAACGCCGAGCGTAATCGGTTCGGCTGCAACCGATCTTACGAATATCGGCGCGGCGCTCAGCTCCGCCAATGGAGCCGCGGCGATCCCGACGATGAGGGTGCTGGCGGCCGGCGCCGACGAAGTGTCAGCACCATTGCGGCGCAGTTCAGCGAATACGCCCATGCGTATCAGCAGCTCAGCGCCCAAGCCGCAGTGTTCCAGGACCAGTTTGCGCGGGCCTTGAGCGCAGGCGCCCATGCATACAGCAGCGCCGAAGCGGCCAGCGCTTCGCCGCTACAGATGGCGCTTGACGCAGTGAACGAAAGCACCGTCGGATTGTTGGGACGTCCGCTGATCGGCAACGGCGTCAACGGCGCTCCGGGATCGGGCGCTGACGGCGGGCCTGGCGGGATCTTGATCGGTAACGGTGGCGCCGGCGGATCGGGAGCACCGGGATTGCCCGGCGGCCGGGGCGGAGCTGCCGGTCTCCTCGGTACCGGAGGCGCAGGCGGCGCCGGCGGAGACTTGGCCGCCGGAGTGGGTGGTGCAGGTGGGGCCGGCGGTGCCGGCGGGTTGTTTGGAGCGGGCGGGCACGGTGGCAACGGTGGAGCGGGTCCGGCGGGTGGCGGGGCCGGGGGCGCCGGGGGCGCGGGAGGCCTGTTCGGTCCCGGCGGCGCCGGCGGCAACGGCGGGTCGGGCCAGGACCGGGGTGGGGTCGGCGGCAATGGCGGCAACGGCGGCCTGTTAGTCGGCGATGGCGGACACGGCGGGGTCGGCGGTTCCAGCGGGCCGTTCAGCACGGCGGGTGCGGGCGGGGCAGGAGGCGACGCTGGCCTGTTGGGATCCGGTGGCGCCGGCGGAGCCGGCGGACTCAGCAGCATCAGCGGCACCGGCGGAGCGGGCGGCGCCGGGGGCCGCGCAGGTTGGATAGGCGATGGCGGTGCCGGGGGCACCGCCGGGTTCGGTGACTCGGCCGGTGGGCACGGCGGGACCGGTGGAGCGGGAGGCATGCTTCTCGGTTCTGGCGGTGCCGGCGGCAGCGGCGGCCACAGCCCGGCCAGCGGCGGTGCCGGAGGAGCCGGCGGGAATGCCGGCATGCTGGCTGGCGACGGTGGAGCAGGCGGGTCCGGCGGAGCCGGCAGCAACGCCGGGTTACTTATCGGCGGTGGTGGAGCAGGCGGCGCCGGCGGACGCGCTGCCATGCTCTTCGGTCAGGGTGGGGGCGGCGGCACCGGCGGGTTCGGCGACCACAGCAACGGCGGGACCGGAGGAGCGGGGGGCAGCGCCGGCCTGATCTTCGGCACCGGCGGCGCCGGCGGTGCCGGTGGTGCGGCATCTCTGGGCACAGCCGCAAATGGCGGGTCCGGCGGGGCCGGCGGCAAGGGTGGACTCATCGGCAATGGCGGTGACGGCGGGGCCGGTGGGGGGACGTCAGCGACGGGGGCCGCTGCCACCGGCGGCAGCGGCGGTGCCGGCGGGGACGCCTGGCTGATCGGCGATGGCGGCAACGGCGGCAACGCCGGGACGGGTGTGGCCGTGGGCAGTATCGGTCGCGGTGGAGCCGGTGGACGGTTGGTAGGAAAGGATGGTTCGCCTGGCCTGGCGTAGCGCCGGGTGTCATCTCGCACCGCCCGCGTCCCTGCTCCACGCTGTGAAATAGCTCCGCCGCCTCGCCCGTGCCCCTGCCTCACTACTCGGGCGGTTCGGACTCCCATGTGACGGGAAGCATCGGCAGCGTCGGCCCGCCCCCGAACGGGTCGCCGGCCAGCGTGATCAGTCCAGCTGGCTGGGCAACCTCGCGCGACACCGTTCCGGTGAACCCCAGAGCGCCCACGCCGTGTGACGAATACGTCGATTGTGAATCCTCATCGCTTGCAAGATCGGCGAATTCATCGGCGTACGCCCGCTGCGGATCGCCCCGTTGCCGACGCTTGCGCGCCTTTCGGCGGGCCGCGGTGGCCGCGGCGACGGCAGCGCTGTCCGGTTCCGCGGCTTTCGCACGCACACTTGCGCTCGCGTTGCTGCGATGCACCGGTCCGAAACCGACTCCCGGGCCGCCGCCGATCGCATAAGGCAGGAAAGCGTGGCCGGCGGGCGCGGGCGGTGGCGAGGATGGCGACGCCGAGCTGATGGTGCTCACCGTGGACGCAGGGGCGGTGGGCGGCGCCGGCGCCACCGACCCGGCAAGGGTCGGGGAGACACCGGCCGGGACCGCGGTGGCCACGTCTGCGGCGGGCGCCAGCGCCGGCGCGACCACGGGCGCGGCGGCCGGTATGGCGGCCAGTGCCGCCAGCGCGGCCAGACCGGCGGCTGCGGCAGGCAGCGTGGCCAGCGTCGACCACAGCGGTGACGTGGCGAGGGCCGCAGCCAGCACGGGATGAGCCACCAGGTACACGATGATCTGTGCCGGAGTGATGCCGGCGAGGGACTGCAGGGCTGCCACCGGATTGGTCAGCAGAAGCTGGATCCAGTCCTGAAGCCCCTGGAAGTCCTGGACGAACAGGAAGAGCCGGGAAACCCAGTAACCCGGTTGACCCGGCACCGTGTAGGAGGCGTAAGGGATTCCATTGAGGGTGCCGGCGGCGGGATCCCAGTTGATCCCGATGAGCCGCAGCGCGAACTGGAATAGCTGCTGAGGGATCAGTTGGACTTGCTGTATCGGGTCCGACACCGCGGCAGCGGGTGAGTTGAGTATCTGCGGCGCCGGGCCCGTCGGCGCAGTCGCGGCAACCGACGCGCCGGACTCCGCCTGGTAGGTGGCCATGGTGGTGGCGGCCTGGACCCACATGCGGACGTAGTCCGCCTCGTTGAGCGCGATCGGAATGGTATTGACGCCGAAGAAGTTGGTGGTGACCAGCACGGCGTGTGCGGCATGGTTGCCCGCCAGCTCGAGCGGCGTCGGCATGGCCGCCAGTGCGGCGGTGTAGGCCGCCGCCACCTCTTCGTGCCGGGCAGCCGTCGCGGCACTCTTGGCGCTCACCGCGGTCAGCCACTGCAGGCATGGCAGGTGGGCGGCAACGTAGGGCTGGGCGCTCGGCCCCTGCCAGGCGCCGCCTTGGACCGCAGCCAGGACTGCGCCGAGCTCGTCGGCGGCAGAGGTGTATTCGGCACTCAACGCCGCCCACGCTTGGGCGGCGATCAGCAACGCCGCCGGGCCCGGACCGCTACTCAGCAACGCCGAATGCACCTCTGGAGGCGAAGCCATCCAGATGGGAGCAGTCATCGTCAGCCGATGCCGAGCGGATCCCCGGTAGCCGCACAGGAGGTGCACGGCCCTGTGGGAACGACGCAGTACGTCATACCGAACACTCCTCTCGGTTTCGGGTACAACAAGATCCGATATCGCGACGGGGAGTACCGCAAATGGGGACCGCGCGGAGTGCCGACTTGCGCTTGCCTAGGACTGGCTGGAAGTACGCGAAAGCTGTTGCGCACGAAAGCATTTGCTGGGGGTTGAAGCAGGGACGCCGCGGAGCAGAGGTTTGGATCGTGATGGTTCTGGATGGTTCGGCCGAGCCCCGAGCGTGCACCAAATGACGGCCCCACCGGCGTGTCGCTGTACCGCGACGCACGCTCGCGCTGGAGGTGGGCTGAACCTAGAACAGCGTGGGCAGCGCGATCGCCGAGTCCACGGCCAGCGCGCAGAACACCAGCGCCAGATAGTTGTTCGACTGCAAAAACAGCCGCAGCGGCTTCACCGGCTCACCCGCCCGCACTCCTGCATACAACTGGTGAGCCATCGCCAGGAACCACACCCCGGCCACCACGGCCACCGCGGCATAGAGCCAACCGGCCGCCAATGCCAGCACTAAAGTCGCCAGCACCGTCAGCCAGGTGTAGATCACGATCTGCTTGGTCACCTGACGCTCGGTCGCCACCGCCGGCAGCATCGGCACGCCGGCGACTTTGTAATCCTCCTTGTACCGCATCGCCAGTGCCCAGGTGTGCGGCGGAGTCCAGAAGAAGATGACCGCGAACATCGCCAGCGCCGGCCAGCCGATCGTCCCGGTGACGGCCGACCAGCCGATCATCACCGGCATGCACCCGGCCGCACCGCCCCACACCACGTTCTGCGCCGTGCGTCGCTTAAGCAGCAGCGTGTAGACGAACACATAGAACGCGATGGTGGCCACCGCCAACAGGCCCGACAGCAGGTTGGTGGTCCACCACAGCCAGCAGAACGACGTCACGCTCAACGCCAGGCCGAAGACCAGGGCGTTGCGCGTCGGCACCGCGGCCCGCGCCAGCGGACGCCGCGCGGTGCGCTTCATCACCTTGTCGATGTCGGCGTCGGCCACGCAGTTGAGCGTGTTGGCGCCCGCGGCGGCCATCATGCCGCCGACCAGCGTGTTGAGGATGAGCAGCGGATTCACCGAGCCACGGTGGGCCAGCAGCATCGCTGGGATCGCGGTGACGAGCAGCAGCTCGATCACCCGGGGTTTGGTCAACGCCAGGTATGCCAGGAGGGTGCCGGTGATCCGGCCTGAAGTCCGGCCCGGCGCCTCAATGTCTGGGCGGCCGCGAACGCTCACGCATTAACTCCTCGGGAAAAATCGCAGCCGCGCGCAGCTTCTACTACGCATGATGGTAGACCGCGCCAAGACGGCCACAGCCCTGCAGGGTCGATCTACCCGAAATTTTCGACCTATTCGCCCGCCGCGGCGTTGGTGGCGACCACCAACCCACGACACGCTATTTTCACACAGGCTGCCGCGGGTACCCGCAATCTGGGCCTGCATGCGCCAGCAATCCCGCACTAGGGTGGGATTGATCAGTTTGATGACCCCAGGACTGAGGACTGAATGACCACACTTGAAGAGATCTCCGAGCTCACCCGACCGCACCACCCCGACGACTGGACCGAGATCGATTCGGCTGCGGTCGACACGGTGCGGGTGCTGGCCGCCGATGCCGTTCAGAAAGTCGGCAACGGTCACCCCGGGACCGCGATGAGCCTGGCTCCGCTGGCGTACACGCTGTTTCAGCGCGCGATGCGCCATGATCCCAGTGATGTCCACTGGCTGGGCCGCGACCGGTTCGTCTTATCGGCCGGTCACAGCAGCCTGACCCTCTATCTCCAGCTCTACCTGGGTGGCTTCGGCCTCGAACTCTCTGACATTGAGGCACTGCGCACCTGGAAGTCCAAGACTCCCGGACATCCGGAGTTCCGGCACACCGAAGGCGTCGAGATCACCACCGGCCCCCTCGGTCAGGGATTGGCATCGGCCGTCGGGATGGCAATGGCGGCGCGCTACGAACGCGGCCTGTTCGACCCGGACGCCGAACCCGGCACCAGCCCGTTCGACCACTACATCTATGTGATCGCCTCCGACGGGGACATCGAAGAAGGCGTGACGTCCGAGGCGTCGTCGCTGGCCGGGGTGCAGCAGTTGGGCAACCTGATCGTGTTCTACGACCGCAACCAGATCTCCATCGAGGACGACACGAACATCGCCCTGTGTGAAGACACCGCCGCGCGCTACCGCGCGTACGGCTGGCACGTCCAGGAAGTGGAGGGTGGCGAGAACGTCGTCGGCATCGAGGAGGCGATCGCCAACGCGAAGGCCGAAACCGGCCGACCGTCGTTCATCTCGTTGCGCACCATCATCGGTTTCCCTGCCCCCAACCTGATGAACACCGGCAAGGCCCATGGCGCCGCGCTCGGCGACGACGAGGTGGCAGCCACCAAGAAGATCCTCGGCTTCGACCCCGACAAGACGTTCGAGGTGCGCGACGAGGTCATCGCGCACACCCGCAAGCTGGTGGACCGGGGCAAGGAAGCGCACGAGAAGTGGCAGGCCGACTTCGACGCGTGGGCGCAGCGTGAACCCGAGCGCAAGGCGCTGCTGGACCGCCTGACCGCCGAGGAACTGCCCGAGGGCTGGGACGCCGACCTCCCACACTGGGAAGCCGGCGACGACGCCGTCGCCACCCGCAAAGCGTCCAATGAAGTGCTCGATGCGGTGGGCCCGAAATTGCCGGAACTGTGGGGCGGTTCGGCCGACCTGGCCGGCAGCAACAACACGACCATCAAGGGCGCCGAGTCGTTCGGTCCACCGTCGATCTCAACGAAGGACTACACCGCGTCCTGGTACGGCCGGACGCTGCACTTCGGCGTCCGCGAGCACGCGATGGGCGCCATCTTGTCCGGGATCGTGCTGCACGGCCCCACCCGGGCCTACGGCGGCACGTTCCTGCAGTTCTCCGACTACATGCGTCCGGCAGTGCGGCTGGCATCGTTGATGGATATCGACACCATCTACGTCTGGACCCACGACTCGGTAGGCCTGGGCGAGGACGGCCCGACGCACCAGCCGATCGAGCATCTCTCGGCGCTGCGGGCCATTCCGAATCTGTCGGTGGTACGCCCGGCCGACGCGAACGAGACGGCGTATGCCTGGCGCACGGTCCTGGCCCGGGGCAACGGCAGCGGTCCGGTCGGCCTGATCCTCACTCGTCAGAACGTGCCGGTACTAGAAGGCACGAATTTGGACGGCGTGGCGCGCGGCGGCTACGTGCTCGGCGGCCCCGAGGGCGACGACGACCCCGACGTGGTGCTGATCGGCACCGGCTCCGAGGTGCAGCTCGCCGTCGAGGCCCAGAAGTTGTTGGCCGAGCGCGACATTCTCGCGCGGGTCGTGTCGATGCCGTGTGTGGAGTGGTTCGAGTCGCAACCCTCCGAGTACCGCGACAGCGTGCTGCCTCCGTCGGTCTCGGCGCGGGTGGCTGTGGAGGCCGGTGTCGCGCAGTCGTGGCACAAGCTGGTCGGCGATACCGGCAAGATCGTGTCGATCGAGCATTTCGGGGAATCCGCCGATTACAAGACGCTGTTCCGCGAGTACGGCTTCACCGCCGAAGCCGTCGCTGCCGCTGCGGAAGAAGCACTGGATAACTGAGAAAAGGTGATCAGATGACCCAGAACCCAAACCTCGCCGCGCTCAGCGCTGCGGGGGTATCCGTGTGGCTCGACGACTTGTCCCGGGACCGGATCAAATCGGGCAACCTGCAGGAAGTGATCGATACCAAGTGCGTCGTAGGGGTGACCACCAACCCGTCGATCTTCCAGAAGGCGCTGGCCGACAGCGACACCTACGACGACCAGATCGCCGAGCTGGCCGAGCGCGGCGCTGACGTCGACGCCACCATCCGCACCGTCACCACCGACGACGTCCGCAACGCGTGCGACGTGCTGCGGCCGCAGTGGGAATCGTCTGACGGAGTCGACGGCCGGGTCTCGATCGAGGTCGACCCTCGCGTGGCCCACGACACCGACAAGACCACCCAGCAGGCCGTGGAACTGTGGAAGATCGTCGACCGGCCGAACCTGCTGATCAAAATCCCGGCCACCGAAGAGGGCATTCCCGCCATCGCCACCACCCTGGCCGAAGGCATCTCGGTCAACGTCACGCTGATCTTCTCGGTGGAGCGCTACCGCGCCGTGATGGACGCTTACCTCGACGGGCTCGAGAAGGCGAAGCAGGCCGGCCACGACTTGTCCAAGATCCATTCGGTGGCATCGTTTTTCGTCTCCCGGGTGGACACCGAGATTGACAAGCGTCTGGACGAGATCGGCTCCGACGACGCGCGGGCGCTGCTCGGCCAGGCGGCGGTCGCCAACGCCCGGCTGGCCTACGCGGCCTACCAGGAAGTCTTCGAGGGCGGCGAGCGATTCCAGGCGCTGCAGGCCGACGGAGCCCGGGTGCAGCGCCCGCTGTGGGCGTCCACCGGCGTCAAGAACCCGGACTACTCCGACACGCTCTACGTCACCGAGCTGGTGGCTCCCAACACGGTGAACACCATGCCGGAGGCGACAATTGACGCCGTCGCCGATCACGGCACGATCCACGGCGACACGATCACCGGCACCGCGTCGGAGGCCCAAGCGGTGTTCGACAAGCTGGACGCGATCGGCATCGATCTGACCGATGTATTCCTGGCACTGGAGAACGAAGGAGTCGAGAAGTTCGAGGCATCCTGGAGCGAGTTGATCGAGGAGACTCAGGCGCAACTCGACTCCGCCGACAAATGAGTCGCGCCGGCGACGACGATGCAGAACGCGGCGATAGGCAGGAGCGGCGTTCATGACCCCAGCCGCTGAAGCGCAGTGGCACAACCCACTGCGCGACAAGCGGGACAAGCGGCTACCCCGAATCGCCGGCCCCTGCGGCATGGTGATTTTCGGGGTCACCGGTGACCTGGCCCGCAAGAAAGTGATGCCGGCCATCTATGACCTGGCCAACCGCGGACTGCTGCCTCCGACGTTCTCGTTGGTGGGTTTCGCGCGCCGGGACTGGGACACCGAGGATTTCGGCCAGGTGGTACACGACGCCGTCAAGGAACACTGCCGGACTCCGTTCCGGCAGGAGAACTGGGACCGGCTGGCCGAGGGCTTCCGTTTCGTCCCAGGCGCTTTCGATGACGACGACGCGTTCAACCGGCTCGCCGAAACGCTGGAGAAGCTGGACGCCGAGCGCGGCACCGGTGGAAACCACGCGTTCTATCTGGCGATCCCGCCCAAGTCGTTCCCCGTGGTCTGCGAACAGCTGGAAAAGTCGGGACTGGCGCGGCCGCAGGGCAATCGGTGGAGCCGAGTCGTCATCGAAAAGCCGTTCGGCCACGATCTGAAGAGCGCGCAGGATCTCAACCGGACCGTCAACTCCGTCTTCCCGGAGGAGTCGGTGTTTCGCATCGACCACTATCTGGGCAAGGAGACGGTGCAGAACATCCTGGCGCTGCGCTTCGCCAACCAGTTGTTCGACCCGATCTGGAATGCCCACTACGTCGACCACGTACAGATCACCATGGCCGAAGACATCGGACTCGGCGGGCGAGCCGGATACTACGACGGCATCGGCGCAGCGCGTGACGTAATCCAAAACCACCTCATGCAACTACTCGCGCTCACCGCGATGGAGGAGCCGGTCAGCTTCACTCCGAAGTCGTTGCAGACGGAGAAGATCAAGGTCCTCTCGGCGACGCAGCTCGCGCAGCCGCTCGACGAGACCACCAGCCGGGGCCAGTACACCGCCGGTTGGCAGGGCGGCGACAAGGTGGTGGGACTGCTCGACGAAGAGGGCTTCGCCAAGGACTCGGTAACCGAGACGTTCGCCGCGATCACCCTCGAGGTCGACACGCGGCGCTGGGCCGGCGTGCCGTTCTATCTGCGGACCGGAAAGCGGTTGGGCCGCAGGGTTACCGAGATCGCGCTTGTCTTCAAGCGGGCACCGCATCTGCCGTTCGACGCAACCATGACCGACGAGCTCGGCACCAATGCCATGGTCATCCGGGTGCAGCCCGACGAGGGCATCACCTTGCGGTTCGGTTCGAAAGTGCCTGGCACCGCGATGGAAGTCCGCGACGTCAACATGGACTTCTCCTACGGCTCGGCGTTCGCCGAGGAGTCACCGGAAGCCTACGAGCGGCTGATCCTGGACGTGCTGCTGGGTGAACCGTCGCTGTTTCCGGTGAACGACGAAGTCGAATTGGCTTGGGAGATATTGGATCCGGCCTTAAATAATTGGGCGTCGCACGGCAAACCGGATCCGTACGAGGCGGGCACGTGGGGGCCGGAATCGGCGTTCGAGATGCTGCGCCGCAGCGGCCGGGAATGGCGGCGCCCATGAGTCCCGCCAACGACCAAGCAGTGAGGGCGTAGTGTTTCGCGCCGGCGACGAAGCGGTGGGGCACGCACCCCACCAAGGGGAGGGCCCGCCCGCTCGCGGGGCAGCAGTGAGGAGGAGCGGCGTACGTGATCGTCGAACTGCCTGACACCACGACCACTGCGGTCAACAAGAAGCTCGACGAAATGCGCGAGATGGCAGGCGTCGTCACCATGGGCCGGGTGCTGACGCTGATCATCGCGCCGGACAGCGAAGCCGTGGTGGAGGATTCCATCCAGGCGGCCAACGACGCCAGCCACGAGCATCCCAGCCGCATCATCGTGACGATGCGCGGCAACGCCTATGCCGACGAACCCCGTCTGGACGCGCAGATCCGCGTGGGCGGTGACGCGGGCGCCGGGGAGGTGGTGGTGCTCCGTCTTTCCGGTCCCCTGTCCGGACACGCCGCCAGCGTCGTCATCCCCTTCCTGCTGCCCGACATCCCGGTGGTGGCCTGGTGGCCCGACAATGCTCCGGCGGTGCCCGCCCAGGATCCGTTGGGCAAGTTGGCAATTCGGCGCATCACCGATGCCACCAATGCCGTCGACCCGTTGGCCGCGATCAAGAGCCGGTTGCCCGGCTACACGGCCGGCGACACCGACCTCGCCTGGAGCCGCATCACCTACTGGCGGGCGTTGCTGACCTCGGCCGTCGACCTGCCACCGCACGAGCCGATCGAATCGGCTCGCATCAGCGGCCTGGAGACAGAACCCGCATTGGACATCCTGGCGGGCTGGCTGGCCAGCCGGATCGACGGCCCGGTCCGGCGAGAGGTCGGCGAGCTCACGGTGGAGCTGGTACGCAAGAGCGAGACCATCGTGCTCAGCCGGCCGCAGGACGGAACCACGGCAAAACTGAGCCGAACGGCCAAGCCAGAAGCACTGGTTCCGTTGGCACGCAGGGTAACCGGTGAATGCCTGGCCGAGGACCTGCGTCGACTGGATGCCGACGAGATTTACCACGCCGCGCTCGAGGGCATCAAGAAAGTGCAGTACCAATGAACATCGATATCGAGGTATTTCCCACCACAGAGGGTCTCGCACGCGCCGCGGCCCAGCGACTGGTGGAAACCATTGCGGCCGCAGCGGCGGCGCGGGGACAAGCGCTGATCGCGTTGACCGGCGGCGGTAACGGCGTCGCACTGCTGCGCGAACTGGCGTCACACCCGGTCGACTGGTCTGCGGTGCACCTGTTCTGGGGCGACGAACGCTACGTCCCGGAAGACGACGGGGAACGCAACGAGAAGCAGACCCGCGAGGCGCTGCTCGATCGCATCGACATTCCCGCCAGCCAGGTGCACCCGATGGCGGCCAGCGACGGCGATTTCGGCACCGATCTCGAGGCCGCGGCCCTGGCGTACGAGCAGATCCTGGCGGCCTATGCCGCGCCCGGTGAGCCGGCGCCGAGTTTCGACGTCCATCTGCTGGGCATGGGACCCGAAGGGCACATCAACTCGCTGTTCCCGCACACCCCCGCGGTGCGCGAGACCGGCCGCATGGTGGTCGCGGTGGCGGACTCCCCCAAGCCACCGCCGCAGCGAATCACGTTGACATTGCCGGCCGTTCAGCGTTCCCGCGAGGTGTGGCTGCTGGTGTCGGGCGAGGGCAAGGCCGACGCGGTGGCGGCGGCCATCGGTGGTGCCGATCCGGTGTCGTTGCCCGCCGCCGGAGCGGTCGGGCGCGAGATCACCCGGTGGCTGCTCGATGAGGGCGCCGCGGGCAAACTGTCCCGTTGAGGTCGCGCAGACTCTGAGAGGTCTGTATCCGCCGGTGTCGAGCGGGTAATAATGACCTTCATGGCAGACAGAAGCGGCGACCGCCCCACCCCGGCTCGGCAAAGAATGAAGACGCTCACCCAGGCGGCATTGAATGCCGACAAGACGGTAGAGCAGGTGGAGGACGTCCTGGACGGGCTCGGCGCTTCCCTGGTTGAGCTGAACAGGTCGCTGTCGGCGCTCAACAGCACCGTCACACGTCTGGAGACCGGCCTGGACCATCTGGATGGAACCCTGTCCAGCCTCGACGATCTCGCCAAGCGCCTGCTCGCGGTGCTGCAACCGGTGGAGGCCATCCTGGAACGGATGGACAACATCGTGAGCTGGGGCGAGACGATGATGATGCCGATCAATGCCACCGAACACGTGATGCGCGGGGTGATGGACAGACTCCGAAACCGGGGCGTGCGCTGACTCCGTGACGCGCGCCAACCCCATTCCCGCCCCGCCGTACGCGGAAGCAACCGGCCTGCCGTGGGATGAGGCCGTCGAAGACGCGGTCGCTGCCATCGCTGCTGCCCGCGATCGCTGCGGCGACACGTTCGCCCTGAAAAGTGGCGGGGACCGGTATCTGTTCACCTTCTCCCCCGCCGGTGTCGAGTCGTTCTACGCCCTGCCGGAAGAGCAGGCCAGCAAGGGGGTTGCCGACTTCCTGATGTTGCGGCGCAAACTGCCCGACGAGATCTTCGCCGGGCGTCGCACCTTGCCCGGCAACCTGTTTCGTCGCGACGACGTCGCCGGCTACCTGACGAATCTGGACCGGGCGTTGCGGCAGACTGCCACGGAACTGGGTTCGTCCGGTTCGGTGGATGTCTTCGACCTCACCCGCCGGCTCGGCCACCGGATGGGGCTGGCCTCGTGGGCCGGGCCAGGTTGCTCCGACGGTGCCGCCTTCGAGCGTCTGGTCGAGGCCTTCGACACCTTGGACGGCTCGGACGCGTTCGTCCATCCCGACCGGATGGCTGCGGTGGCCGCCTCGGACAAGCGCGCCGAGCGGGCCGCGCTGGACCAGATCAGCGAGATCGTGGCGGCCGCGGCGCAACGCTACGCGCACGGCGAGGTCGATACCCACAGTCTGTTCGGCCGGATCGTCGACGCGTGGTCGGATGAATCCACCGAGACCCGCATGCGCGGCATCGCCCACGACGTCGCTCTGATCCACATCGCGTCCATGTCGAACCTGGCGGCCGCGCTAGGCTGGGCGCTGGTCGACCTGATCGAACGCCCGGCACACCAGGAGCGGATCCGCAATGACGACAACGAATTCGCTCAGCGTTGCGCGCTGGAGTCCACCCGCCTGGCACAGCGCTCGATCATGAGTCGAACAGTGTTGTCACCGGTGGACCTCGACACCGGCGAGGTCACCTACCGGGTGCCGCCGGGCTGGACTATCGCCACGCTGTTGCCGTTGCTCAATGCCTCGGCAGGACCTGGGCTTTCCGAGTGGGATCCGGACCGATGGACCCGGCACCGGTTGACCGAGCCCACCGGTCTGCCGTCGCCGATGCTGGTGACGGCTTTCGGTCACGGCCGCCATTCGTGTCCGGCGCAACCCTTCTCGCTGGCCGCTATGACAGCAGCCATGACGCAGTTGTTGCGCGGTTACGAACTGAACCCCGGCTGGGACACGCATCCGCGGCCCGTTCCAGCGCAGATCGGTGGAGTGGCGCGGGCCGAGGGACGCTGCCCGGTCGACTACGTGGCCGTTCGCTAAGCCGTGTCCACCGTCGTCGCCTTTCACGCCCACCCGGACGACGAAGTCATCCTGACCGGAGGCACGCTGGCCAAAGCGGCGGCGGCCGGTCATCGGGTGATAGTCGTCACGGCCACCGACGGACGGATGGACAGCGGCGACGACCGCACCCGGCTGGACGAATTGCTCACGAGCACAGGCATACTCGGTGCCCACCGAACCGAGTGCCTGGGCTACGCCGACAGCGGATACGGTCCCGACTTCTATCCGGACCCGCCGGGCCGGGTGCGTTTCGGCCGTGCGGACGTCGAGGAGGCCGCGCAGCGCCTCGCCGCGATACTTCGGTCCGAGGACGCACAGTTGCTGCTCAGCTACCAGGCCAACGGCGGGTACGGACACCGCGACCATGTGCAGGTACATCATGTCGGCAAACGGGCCGCCGAATTGGCCGGCACGCCAAGAGTTCTCGAAGCGACCATGCCCCGCGAACTGCTGCGCCGGATCAGCGACCTGTGCACTCTGCTGCGCCTTCCCTCGCCTTACGACCCGGATGTGCTCGGCGACGCCTACGCGCCGGCGGCCAGCATCACGCATCGCGTCGACGTCCGCACGTTTGTAGGGCAGAAGCGGGATGCGGTCGCCGCCCATCGCTCACAGCTGGGCACCGGCTTTGCGGCTCGTGTCTACGGGGCGCTGTTGCGAGTGCCGTCCCCTATCTTGGGCGCCATTTTCCGGCACGAATGGTTTGTCGATCCCGCGGCCACGCCCGGACCGTTGCGCGACAACATCTTCGACAACGGCAACTCCGGCGGGCCGGCGCCTTCACATCTTGGTTGACCGGGCCAGGACAAAGCTGTACAGGCCGTAGGTGATGATCCCCGCGCCGGCGGCGATCAGCAGCACTACTCCAAAGGGCTGGGCGCCCAGGGTCTTGAGAGCCCCGTCGAGTCCGGTGGCCCTATTCGGCTCCGATCGCGAGGCGGCGACCACCACCAACACACCCGCGGTGGCGATGACCAGCCCTTTACCGACGTAACCCGCGATCCCGATGCGGCGTACCAGCGTGCCGGCGTCGCCGTTGAGATCGTCGACGAACTTGCGGCCGGCTCCCTTGTAGACGTGGTATCCGCCCACCGCGACGACACCCACTCCGGCGGCAATGAGCGCGAGGGTGCCGGCGGTGCTCTGCAGCAGGCGGGCGCTCATGGTCGAACTCTGCTCACCCGAGGATTCCCCGGCACCATGAGCGAATCCGAAGGCTGAGTACGCGAATCCCAGGTAGACCATGGCCACGCCGAAGGTCTTGGCCCGCTGCATGCCGCCCGGTTCGTCCTGCGAGTCGCGCTCACAGGCCCGGCCGAGCACCGTTTCGGTGAGCCTCCACAGCCCGAGTGTCAGCAGCGCGGCAGCGGCGAGCCAGAGAGCGAACTTACCGCCGGGACGCGCCGCCAAAGCCGCCAGGGCACCCGACTGGTCAGCGGTGCCACCGTCGCCGAGCGCAACGCGTATGGCGAGGTACCCGATCAGCAGATGCAAGACCCCGCTCACCACGAACCCGGCGCGTGCGAGCTTCTCGAAGACGCCGTTCTGGGCCACCCGTGCCGCGGTGGCCGGACGAGTGTTGTCGGTCATCGGACTCCCTTCGCCTGAAGGGGTTGCCCGTTATCCGCTGTTGCGTAACGCGCTGGCGAGTCCGTTCATCGTCAACAGGATCCCGCGCTGCATCAGCTCGTCGTCCTCACCCGAGCGGTACCGGCGCAGCAGCTCCACCTGCAGGTGGTTCAACGGCTCCAGGTAGGGGAAGCGGTTGAACACCGAGCGCGCCAGTGCCGGGTTGTCCGCCAGCAGGTCCTCCTCGCCGGTGATGCGCTTGTACATCGCGATGGTGCGGTGGTGTTCGTCGACGATCTTGTCAAAGACCCTGCTGCGCAAGGCTTCGTCGTCGACCAGCTCGGCATAGCGGGCCGCCAGCCCCAGATCGCTCTTGGCCAGCACCTGCGCCATGTTGGACAACACACTGCGGAAGAACGGCCAGCGCTGGTAGAGCTCGTGTAGCACCCCGAGCCGGTCCTCTTCACTCTCCGGGCCCGCGGCGATCCACTGCTCGAATGCCGAACCGGTGCCGTACCAGCCCGGCAGCATCACCCGCGATTGACTCCACGCCAGCACCCACGGGATGGCCCGCAGATCCGAAATCGACGAAGTGGGCTTACGGGAGGTGGGACGGCTGCCGATGTTGAGCGACCCGATCTCGCTGACCGGCGTCGATGCCATGAAGTACTCGACGAAACCCGGTGTCTCATGAACCAATTCGGCGTAGGCGCGCTGCGCGAGGGTGGCGATCTCGTCGAGCACGGCGTAGGCCGGCTCGGCCGCGTCACCGAGACCCTCGACGTCGAGCAGCGTCGACTCCAGCGTCGCGGCCAACAGGCTTTCCAGGTTGCGTCGAGCGGTCTGCGGTTCGGCGTACTTGGCGGCGATCACCTCGCCCTGCTCGGTGAGGCGCAGCGATCCATTCACCGCCCCCGGCGGCTGAGCGAGGATGGCCTGGTAGCTGGGGCCACCGCCGCGGCCCACCGTGCCGCCGCGACCGTGGAACAGCCGCAACCGGATTCCGCCGTTGCGCGCGGCCTCGACCAGAGCCAGCTCGGCGCGATAGACCGCCCAGTTGGCGGCCATATAGCCGCCGTCCTTATTCGAATCGGAGTACCCCAGCATCACTTCCTGCATGTCACCGCGGGCGGCCACCATAGCGCGGTAGAGCGGAAGGTCCAGCATCGCCTGCAGGATCGCCGCACCGTTGTGCAGGTCATCGATCGTCTCGAACAGCGGCGAAATCCCGACCGGACAGTAGGGTTCCTCTCCCGAGGCGTCCAGCAGCCCGGCCTCTTTCATCAGGATCGCCGCTTCGAGCACGTCCGACACCGAGCGGCACATCGAAATCACGTAGTTGGGAACCGCCGCGGGACCATAGGTTTGGACGGCGTAGGTGGCGGCGCCGATGATGTCGAGCTCTTTGCGCGCCAGCTCGGACAGCTTTGCCCGGGTGCTCACCAGGGGGCGGCGGGTGCTGAGCTCGGTCACCAGCAGCTCGACGCGTTCGTCTTCGGGCAGCGATGCGTAGTCGGGATGCACCCCGGACCACGCCAGCAATTCGGCTACCACCTCCTCGTGCACGTCGGAGTTCTGCCGAAGATCCAACGCGGACAGGTGAAAACCGAAGACGTGCACTCCTTCTCGCAGTAGCGCCAGTCGGTCGTCGGCCAGCACCGCGCTGCCGTGGGTGCGCAGCGAGGCGTCGATCGTGTCGAGGTCGGCGCACAGCTCACCGGGCGTGGTGTACGCCGGCAGGCCCAGGTCCAGCAGGTGCTGTGGTTGCTCGTCGAGGATCTGCCCGGCGGTCGCGCTCAGCCGGGATCGGATTACCCGCAACGCCCGCCGGTAGGGCTCGTCGTCGCGGGCCTTGTCCTGGCACCCTTCGGCCAGTTCGGCGAGCTGCGGGGTCACCCTGAGCAGCCGCGACGACATCGACAGCTCTTGCTCGAGCTGGTCGAGTTCGGCGAGGTAGTGCGCCAGCGCGGTGTAGGCGGCGCTGCCGGTGGCCAGCCGCACCACGTCGGCGGTGACGTTCGGATTGCCGTCGCGGTCGCCGCCGATCCAGGAACCCGGCTGCAACATCGGCCCGGCCAACAGGTCCGCGTCGGGCCAGCGGGCGCGCAGCGCCTCCCGCACTTCGGCGTTGACCTTGGGCAGCACCTCGAAGAACGAGGCGGGGTAATAGCGTAGGCCCGCGGCGATCTCGTCGGAGATCTGCAGGCGGGAGAGCCGGATGATCGCGGTCTGCCACAGCGTGAGAATCTGGCGGCGCAGTTCGGTTTCGATGCTGCGGCCGCTGTCGGTCTGGGTGTGTCCCTCCGCATGCAGACGCATCAGCTCGGTGATCCGGTGCTGGGTGACGAAGACGGTGCGTCGCCTGGTCTCGGTGGGGTGGGCAGTGATCACTGGAGCGACCAGCGCCCCCTCGAGCGCTTTGGCAACGGTCGCCGAATCGAGTTCTGCGCGGTCGAGTTTCGCGTAGGTGGCGGCCAGACTGCTGTCCTGGGGTGGCTCGCCGGCGGCGACGTGGATGCCACGGCGACGCTCGCGGTGGATGTCCTCGGCGACGTTGGCCAGCAACGCAAAGTGGGTGAATGCCCGGATCACCGGAATGGCGTGGTGGATGTCGATGCCGTCGAACATGCGGGACACCTCGTTGCGGTCGATCTCCGAGCGCCGCACCCGGAACGATTCCACCCGCGCACGTTCGACAATGTCGAAGACCTCTTCGCCGTTCTGGTCACGCACGGTGTCACCGAGGATGGCGCCCAGCATCCGGATGTCGGCGCGCATCGGCTCGGTCGCTTCGCGCCCCAACTTGGTGCGATGGACATCGCCGATCGGCTCCAGGGCGGTTTCGGTCACGTCAACCATGTGTCCAAGTATCGGTGCCGATCCCCGAGTCGGCCATCCGGGCACCATTGCTGCCGCGCCGGTGAGTTTGAGCGCCTTGAGCCGGGGTAAAGGGGCAGATGCTTGCAACGAAGAGTCGTTCACCGGAGTCAGCCCTGGTCTGGATAAGGCGGCTGGCCATGGTTCTCATCCTGGGCACCGTGGGCCTCAGCACTTCACCGCAGGCGTCGGCCGACGTGTCGTCGCTGTTGGGCGGTGCGAAATCGGCACCGGACCTCGTGGTGGACACGACCCCGGTCGAGCCGGGCGTGGTGCGCGTCGACACCGAGATTCCGAGTGCGCGAGCCACCGGCACCGGCACCGGCATCGTGTTGAGCCCCGACGGCGTCGTGCTGACCAACAACCACGTGATCAGGGGTGCCACCACCATCACGGTGTCGAACATCGGCAACGGCCAGCGTTACCCGGCAGACGTGCTCGGGTACGACCGCAAGAACGACATCGCCGTGCTGCAGCTCCGCGGCGCCAGCGGCCTGCCCGTCGCACCCACCGCCGACTCGTCGAGTGTGCGGGTCGGCGATCCGGTGACGGCCGTTGGCTTTGCCGACGGCAGAGGACTGACCCCCGCGTCGGGCAACGTCCGCGCGCTCAACCAAAGCATCGTCGCCAACGATCAACTCACCGGCAGTAGTGAGCAGCTCTCCAACCTCATCGATTTCGACGCGAATGTCCGCCCCGGCGATTCCGGCGGACCGTTGGTGGATCGTAGCGGCCGGGTTGTGGGCATCGTCACTGCCGCGTCGGAGACCTATCAGATGACCAGCACCGGTGGCTTCGCCATCCCGAGCAACCGCGCGCTGTCCGTCGCCGACTCGATCCGCTCGGGCAATTCCGCCGGCTCGGTGCACGTCGGACCCACCGGCATCCTGGGCGTCGCGGTGACCAGCGGCGGTGGTCAAGGAGGCGTTCCCGTCGCCGGGGTCCTGGGCGGCACCCCCGCCGAGGCCGCGGGCCTGCGCAGTGGTGATGTGATCACCGCGGTCGACGGCACACAGATCGCCGACGCGACCGAGCTGACCGATGTCATCGATCGGCACCGCCCCAACGACACCGTATCGGTGACCTATCTCGACGGTCAGCGAGTCAGCCGGACCGTACCGGTGGCGCTGGCGGACGGGCCGCCCAACTGACGCCCGGCTTGCCGGTCGCAGGTCTTTCGCCGACGTTCGGTAGGCTGCCCGCTATGGAATTGGCTCTACAGATCACCCTGGTGGTCACCAGCGTGCTGGTGGTGTTGCTGGTGCTGCTGCACCGCGCCAAGGGTGGCGGCCTGTCCACGCTGTTCGGTGGCGGTGTGCAGTCGAGCCTCTCCGGTTCGACGGTCGTGGAGAAGAACCTGGACCGGTTGACGCTATTCATCGTCGGCATCTGGTTGGTGTCCATCGTCGGCGTGGCCCTGCTGATCAAGTACCGCTAGTGTCTTGAGTCATTAATTACGGTCCAGCTGTTAAGCTGGGTTGTGCCCATGCCACAGGCTGCCGTGATCGTGTTGACCGATGCTGAACGTGCCGAGTTGGAGGGCTGGGCTCGGCGTCGAACTAGTGCTGCGGGGTTGGCGTTACGGTCGCGAATTGTGTTGGCGGCCGCTGACGGTGAGTCCAATTCCGACATGGCTACCCGGATGGGAATCTCACGGACAACGGTCCAGCGGTGGCGTAACCGCTTTGTTGAACAGCGCTGTGATGGGCTGCTCGACGAGCCGCGGCCGGGGAGGCCTCGGATGGTGGGCGATGGGCAGATCGAAGCGTTGATCACGGCGACGTTGGAGACCACCCCTGCCGATGCCACGCACTGGTCGACACGGTCGATGGCCACCCACCTCGGGTTGAGCCAGTCGATGGTCTCGCGGGTATGGCGCGCGTTTGGATTGGCGCCGCACAAGCAGGATTCGTGGAAACTGTCTAAGGATCCGCTGTTCGTGGAGAAGGTCCGCGACATCGTGGGGCTCTACATGGACCCGCCCGAGCGTGCCCTGGTGCTCTGCGTCGATGAGAAAACCCAGATCCAGGCGCTCAACCGGACGCAGCCGGTGTTTCCGATGCTGCCCGGTACGCCGGCGCGGGCCAGCCACGACTACGTGCGCTACGGCACGTCGAGCCTGTATGCGGCCCTGGACCTGGCCAGCGGCAAGATCATCGGCTCCCTGCACGCCCGACACCGCTCCCAGGAGTTCCTAGCCTTCCTGAAAAAGATCGACCACGAAGTGCCCGCCGACCTGGACTGCCACGTCATCCTCGACAACGCCTCAACACACAAGACCCCAGCGGTAAAGCGTTGGCTGACAACACATCCCCGGTTCGTGCTGCACTTCACCCCGACCAGCTCAAGCTGGCTCAACCTCGTCGAACGCTGGTTCGCCGAATTGACCACCAAAAAATTGCGCCGCGGCACCCACACCTCGGTCCGTCAACTCAACGCCGACATCCGCGCCTGGATCGACACCTGGAACGACAACCCCAGGCCGTACGTATGGACCAAGACCGCCGACCAAATCCTGGCCAGCATCAGCAACTACTGCACCCAAATTAATGACTCAGGACACTAGACGCCTCATGAGCCGGTGGGGAGCCCGCTGCGGGCGTCACCAGCGCTGCGCGGTACGTTTCGCTGTCGTTCACATCGGCGCTGTCGTGTTCGCACGCGGCCAACAAGTCGGGTAATTCAGGTCGGCAACGATAGTGGACTTTGGTGCCGCAGCGCCAAATTCTCGGAGCGCCCCAGAGTTCGTATTGCATTCAATTTTTCGCGGTTCAGCACACACGCGATCACCCCGTTGACCGACGCCGCAGATTGGGCTGTGGGCCTATTGGAATGCCCGAGTGATGAATTATCGTTGACCGCCATGAGTGATGCCTGGCAGCTGGGACCCGACGCCCGGAATCCACAGCAACCTGCGCTTCAGCATCAACCTGGTTGTTCGTCCTCACCGGGCCAGGGCATCGCAGTCACCGCCCGTTACTTCCCCCCTGCGATCATGATGGCCCTGTTCAAGCCGACAATACTGGTCGATGGGTATCCGGCCCCGCCTGCCCACTGGGGTCGCAATGTGGTCCCGACACGACCCGGCCCGCATCGCGTAGAAGTGCACGTCGACTACTGGTTGCCGCCACAGATGGGCCCGGCTTACACCGAGGTCGACGTCCCCGCCGGCCGCCTGGTCGAACTTGAATATAAAGTGCCGATATGGGCTTACGGCTTCGGTTCGCTCGGTCCGCCGCCGCAGAAATACAATAACGTCGGCGCCACCATCGCGACCGCGGCGATATTCGCGTTTTTCTTCATATTGATGCCGCTATTACTCGTGTTGCGCATGGTCGGTGTCTTGCCCTGATCATTGCCAACGCGTGCGCACGGCACGATCAGGGCAGCGGCCCCCCGGCAGCAATCGCCGCCAGCGTCGCGAACTGCTCCCCGTCCAGCGACGCCCCGCCGACCAGACCACCGTCGATGTCGCTCTGAGCCACCAGGTCGCCGACGTTCTTCGCGTTCACCGAGCCGCCATAGAGCACCCGCACGGACTGCGCGACCTGCGGTGAGGCCAGCGCGGCCAGTTCCTCGCGGATCGCCGCGCACACTTCCTGAGCGTCGGCCGAGCTGGCCACCCGGCCGGTGCCGATCGCCCAGACCGGTTCGTAGGCGATGACGACGTTGTCGATCTGCTCGGCCGACAGGCCGGCCAGCGAACCACGCAGCTGTTCGACATTGTGCGACACATGGTTGCCGGCTTCGCGGACTTCCAGGTGCTCGCCGATACAGACGATCGGGGTCAGCTCGTGCTTGAGCGCTGCCGCGGCCTTCGCGGCCACCAACGCGTCGTCCTCGTTGTGGTAGGTGCGACGCTCGGAATGTCCGACCACGACGAAGCTGCAGCCCAGCTTGGCCAGGAACGCCCCGCTGATCTCACCGGTGTAGGCACCGGAATCGTGCCGCGAGAGGTCCTGCGCGCCATAAGTCAGCCGCAGTTTGTCGCCGTCCACCAGGGTCTGCACGCTGCGCAGGTCGGTGAACGGCGGGATCACGGTGACGTCGACCTTGTCGAAGTACTTGTCCGGCAACGAGAATGCAATCTTCTGCACCAGGGCGATCGCCTCGAAGTGGTTAAGATTCATCTTCCAGTTGCCGGCGATCAACGGCTTGCGGCTCACGAGTCACCTCCGGTCGGCTGGGGCTCACCAAGCACCTCGATGCCCGGAAGTGATTTGCCCTCAAGGTATTCCAGCGACGCACCGCCGCCGGTGGATATGTGTGAGAACGCGTCTTCGGCAATCTTCAGGGCGCGCACCGCGGCAGCGGAGTCACCGCCGCCGACGACGCTGAACGCGCCCTTGCCGGTCGCCTTGACGATCGCCTCGGCGACACCCCGGGTGCCCTCGGCGTAGGACGGGAACTCGAAGACGCCCATCGGCCCGTTCCAGAAGACGGTCCTGGCGTTGGACAGCAACGTGGTGAACCGCTTGACCGATCCTGGGCCGATGTCCAGACCCATCAGATCATCTGGAATCTCGTTGGCAGCCACGGTTTGCGGCGGTGAATCGGCGGCGAATTCCTCGGTCACCACGATGTCCACCGGCAGCCGCAACACGTCGTGATAGGTCTCCAGCAGCCTGCTGCAGGTGTCCACCATGTCCTCTTCGAGCAGCGACTTGCCCACCGAATAGCCCTGCGCGGCAAGGAATGTGAAGCACATGCCGCCACCGATCACGATGCTGTCGGCCTTGGTGGCCAACGACTCGATCACGCCGAGTTTGTCCGACACCTTCGATCCGCCCAGCACCACCGCGTACGGCCGCTGGGTCGAGCTGGTCAACTGCTGCAGCACCTCGATCTCGTCGGCGACCAATGTGCCCGCATAGTGCGGCAACACCGTGGCGATGTCATACACCGAAGCTTGCTTACGGTGTACCACACCGAACCCGTCGGAGACGAAAGCTCCACCGGGCCAGACCAGTTCGGCAAGCTGCCGGGCCAGCGCGAGGCGTTCGCCATCGTCCTTGCTGGTCTCGCGCTTGTCGAAGCGGATGTTCTCCAGCAGCAGGATGTCACCGTCGGTAAGCCCCTCGGCGCGGGCGAGCGCGTCGGTGCCCACGACGTCCCCGGCCAATTGCACGTGCCGGCCCAGTTGCTCACCGAGCGCGGCAGCAACCGGCGCCAGTGAGTACTTGGGGTCGGGGCCATCCTTGGGGCGGCCGAGATGGGCGGTGACGACCACCTTGGCGCCTGCGTCCAACAACGCCTTCAACGTCGGCACCGATGCGGTGATCCGCCCCGGGTCGGTGATGTTGCCGTCATCGTCGAGTGGCACGTTCAGATCGGAGCGCACCAACACGCCGCGGCCCGAAACACCCTCGGCGAGCAGGTCTTTCAGAGTCGGGACGCTCACGGCTAGAGCGACTTGCCGACGAGCTTGACCAGGTCGATGAGGCGGTTGGAGTAGCCCCATTCGTTGTCGTACCAGGAGACGACCTTGGCCTGGTTGTCGATGACCTTGGTCAGCCCGGAGTCGAAGATCGAGCTGTGCGGGTCGGTGACGATGTCGCTGGAGACGATCGGGGCGTCGTAGTACTTCAGGATGTTCTTGAGCCTGCCCTCGGCAGCCGCCTTGAACGCCGCGTTGATCTCCTCCGCCGAGCCCGGCTTGGACAGTTCGACCGTCAGGTCGGTCACCGAACCGGTCGGGATCGGCACCCGCAGCGCGTACCCGTCCAGCTTGCCTCTCAGCTGAGGCATCACCAGCCCGATGGCCTTGGCCGCCCCGGTGGAGGTCGGCACGATGTTCAGCGCCGCCGCCCGTGCCCGACGCAGGTCCTTGTGGGGACCGTCTTGCAGGTTCTGATCCTGGGTGTAGGCGTGGACGGTGGTCATCAGCCCCTTGACGATGCCGAACTCGTCATCGAGGACCTTGGTGACCGGCGCCAGGCAGTTGGTGGTGCACGAGGCGTTGGAGATGATGTTCTGGCTGCCGTCGTACTTGTCGTCGTTGACCCCGAGCACGATGGTGATGTCTTCATCGGTGGCCGGGGCGGAGATGATCACCTTCTTGGCCCCGGCATCCAGGTGGCCCTTGGCCTTGGCGGCGTTGGTGAACAGACCGGTGGACTCGACCACCACGTCGACGCCCAGCTCACCCCAGGGCAGCGCCGCGGGTCCCTCCCGCACCGCCAGCGCCTTGATCTTGGCGGGGCCCACCACGATGGTGTCCTCACCTTCCAGGCTCACGTCATAGGGCAGCCGTCCGAGGATCGAGTCGAACTTCAACAGATGCGCCAGGGTGTGGTTGTCGGTGATGTCATTGACGGCCACGATCTCAATCGCGGCATCGGAAGCCGCCAGGCCCTGCTCCTGCTGAGCCAACAGGGCTCGGTAGAAGTTGCGTCCGATTCGACCAAAGCCGTTGATGCCAACTCGGACCGTCACGTGTCTCTCCTCTTCCTTGTGTCCGCTGGTAAGCGCTCGCCGTCAGCCTAGATCAGTGCACAATCCACGGCGCGGCCTGACCGGCGGCGGCGTTGTCATTTACCCGGCACAACGTTCGACAAGGGGTTAAACCTTCCCGAACGTCACCATTTGGAAACGGCACGGTGCGGCACCGTTTGTCTCTTGGATCGGCGTCTGACAATCAACCCGGTCGTCGGGATACGACCCGACGGATCTGCTGGAGCGCGAATGAAGGAGCTGACGTTGATGACGATCTTCGATCGATTCAACCTCAAGGTGTTTGCTGCCGCCGCGGGGGTGTGCGGGGCCGCATTGTCGCTGAGTCCGACTGCGGCAGCGGTGCCGCTGAAGACCGGTGGCCACGCGTGCATCCAGGGAATGTCGGGTACGGCCGGCGGAGCCGAAGGCGCCCCCGCTGCAATCCCCGGAGCCGCAGGCGCGGCGGGCGCGGGCGGAGTACCGGTGTGCTGCGCTTACGGCGGCCCGGCCGCGGCCGGTGGCGCTGGGGCCGCGGGTGGAGCCGCGGGCGCAGGTGGAGCACCGGCCGGGGCGCCGGCGACCCCCGCCGGTGGACCGGCGCCCACGGAGAACTGCGGCCCGGCCAGCGCTCCTATCACCGGCATGTCCGGTGTCGGTGCTCCGGTCGTGGTGCCTGGACCGGTGGGCGCCGCAGCCGTGCCGGCAGTCGCTCCGGTGGTGGTTCCCGGGCCGGTGGCGGCACCCGTACCCATCGGCGCACCCGTACCCATCGGCGCACCCGTACCCATCGGCGCACCCGTACCCATCGGCGCACCCGTACCCATCGGCGCACCCGTACCCATCGGCGCACCCGTACCCATCGGCGCACCCGTACCCATCGGCGCACCCGTACCCATCGGCGCACCCGTACCCATCGGCGCACCCGTACCCATCGGCGCACCGGTCCCCGTCGCCGGACCGGTCCCCGTCGGCGCCCCCGTACCGGCGGGTGCACCGGTTGGCGCTCCGATCACCACCATGTCCGGGACGGGCAAAGGCGACCCGACCGGGCCGGCGCCGGCAGGTGGGCCCGTAGCCGGCCAGCCCCTGCCGGCCGGCCCAGGCGGGGCCGCGGGCTGACGCCGGCGAGGCTGCGGGCTGACGCCGCCGGGCAGGGATTCAGTCAGGTGGTGCGCAACCACCGCAACGCAGATTCGGCGGCGTGGTAACCGCACAATCCGTGGATTCCGGCTCCCGGCGGCGCGGACTGTGAGCACAGAAAGACCCCCGGCACGCCGATCCGATACGGGTCGACCGCGATGCGCGGCCGAAACAGGATCTGCAACCTGTCGTTGGCGCCACCGATGATGTCGCCGCCGATGTAACTGGCGTTGTGGGCTTCCAGCTCGGCGGTGCTGGTACTTACCGTGGCAACGATGCGCTCGCGGAATCCGGGGGCGAACCGCTCGATCTGGTCGACGATCGCCGCGGTCGCGTCACCGGTGTAGCCGAACGGTACGTGCGCGTAGGCGTAGATCGGGTTGATGTTGCCCGCCGAACGCGACCTGTCGGCCAGGTACTGCTGCCCGAGCAACACGAACGGGCGCTCGACCATGGTGCCTTGCGCTCGACGGCGTTCGGTGTCGGCGATCTCCTCGAAGCCGCCGCCAAGATGCACCGTGCCCGCGCGGGCGCAGTCGGGATTGGTCCACGGAATGTCGCCCTCGATCGCGAAGTCCACCTTGAACGCCGAGGACCCTTCGCGATAGCGGCGGTAGGACCGTGTGATGCGGGTTGGCATGGCGTCGCCGTAGATGGCCAGCACCTGGGCGGGGCTCAGGTCGAGCATGACGATGTCGGCGTTGGGGATGTCGCGCCGACTGGTCACCTTAACCCCGGTGGTGACCCGTCCACCTTCGGCGTCCAAGGCTGCGCTCAGAGCTTTGGTGATCGCCCCCGATCCGCCTTCGGCGACCGGCCAGCCGTAACGGTGTCCGCTGGCCAGGATCATCAACCCGAGTGAGGCCGTCAGCGGACGGTCGAGCCGGGTGAAGGCGTGCGCGGCCGCGCCGCCGTAGAGGGCCCGCGCCTGCTCGGTGCGGAAGTAGCCAGCCACCACGGTGGCGGGCAGCACCGCGCGCGGACCGAACAGCGCGAGCCGGACGGGGTGACGCGGGATGTTGATGACGGGACGCAGCAGGTCATCGGCCAGGTCGTCGAAGCCTTTGGCGAGTCCGCCGACGGCGGCGCGCCAGCGGAGCCGGTCGGCGCCCAGTCCCTTGGCCGTCTTGGCCACCGACTGGTACAGCATCCCGGCGGATCCGTCGTCGAGCGGGTGAGCGCAGTCCGCCTCCGGCCACTTCCAGGTCAGCCCGTAACTCTCGAGTTCGATCTCCTGCCAGAACGGTGATCCGACACCCAGGGGATGAAAGGCCGAGCAGTAGTCGTGGATGACGCCGGGCACCGTCAGTTCGCCAGAACGCACTCCCCCTCCGATGGTGTCCTGGGCTTCCAGGACATGCACGTCGATGCCCTGCCGGGCGAGATGGATCGCCGCGGCCATACCATTGGGCCCGGCGCCGACGATGATCGCTTTCGTCATGAGGTGCCGTGGACGACGGGCTCCGTCGTGACGTGCACCGGGAACTCGTCGCCCGGCGCCGGCCACGGTTGGCGGGTCAGCATCTCGCGGACGTCGACGTAGCCGGATTCGATGAGACCGGTCTTGGCGTCGACGATTCGGTACCACTGTTTCTGAATGTGGATCGGCTGACCTTCCAGGACGATGACGCGGACGTCACCGTCCTCAAAGCTGCAGCGCCGTTGTAGCGCTTCCAACAACTGCTCGTTGTGCAGGTGACCTTCACCGAAGTTCCACCCGACCAGGGGTCCGGCCACGATCTCGCCGTCTCGCACGCTGTAGTCGGCTTCGTTCTCGATTGCCCGGGGCAGTAGGCCGTTGAGGGCACGTCCGTGGGTGTGCATGGCGCGGAACGCCCCCACCTTGTCCGACATCACCTCGGCGGTTGCCGCGCCGTACAGCTTGGTGAGCTGATTGACAACCAGCGCAGAGCTTTTCACTACGTTGGCTTCGATCTTGTCCTCGGCGCCGGTGCGGAAGCACCAGGTGCTGGTCGCCCAGTTGCCGGCGTAGTAGCGCATCGAGGGCAGAAACGAAATCTTCTCGGGGAACATGTTTCCCACGATGACGACGACGACTGCGATCGCGATGAGCGCCAACAGCAGCGGCGATCTCAGCTCGGTGGCGCCGATCGCGCCGTAATGCCCGAACAAATAGAACAGCGAGAACATGAAGAATACGTTCCACTCCAACGGAACCCCCATCGGGAGGTTGGACAGGATGTTGAGGTGGAACAACACCATGAATCCGATCAGGAACCACCGCCACGGATGATCGCCGGCGAAGAACACCAGCACCGTGGGAACGATGAATTCCGCTGTGGTGCCACCGACGTGGGCCATCAGCTTCGGTAGCCAGGTGGGGCGAAGATCGTCAACGTGGTCGCGGTAGAGCAGGTGCTTGACCGGGAGGAAGAGACGGCTGCGCAGGAGCGCGTTGTTGCTCGTCATCACGGCCACCACGTAAGGGAAGTGGTGGTTGAGCTTGGACGTCGCCGCTCCCCACCACAGGCACAGCATGATGATCTTGAACGCCGCGATCTGGTCGGTGAACGGGAAGAAGAACACGAACAACTTCAGCCAGTAATGTTCGCCGCGGGCGGCCAGGAAGATCGTCTTGTCACGCAGGCCCAGCAACGCGAGCGCGACGATCGTGGGGATGACCAGCACCGGGTCGATCAGACCGACGTCACCGCCGCCCGTCACCGGCCCGCCGTGCCCCGGGGACACCAGCGCCCACACCGCACCGCCCAGCACGATCGCGTACAGCACGACGTCGACGATGCCGCGCGAATCGCCGCGCGTGAAAGGCACCTTGTCCGGCCAGGCCGGCAGGCGAATTGTCTTGGGACGCAACCAGTACAGGACACCACCGATCGGCGGCATGAAGCGTCCGGTGAGCGGCCCGGAGCCACAACCCAGGCCGAGGACCTCGAACAGCAGGGTGAAGATGATGACCTTCTGGTACACGATCGGTTGCGTCCACCAGTCGCCGATGTGACTCAGCCCGCCCAGACCGGGTGTCAGTCCGATGATGGCCGCCGGAGCCGCGACGTACAGGCCGATCTTGAGTAGGTACAGCAGGTACACCGCGTACGGCGTTCCGAAGCCGTTCTCCGCCCAGTGCCGGGTGACGACCTGCAGTCGCTTTGCCCGGGGCAGGGTCAGCCAGGTGTCATGATCGACATCGGGAAGGTCCGGTGAGATGAATCCCATGGCTGGCCTCGTTCCAGGAGGAATCTGTCTGGCCCGTCCAATCTATCGGCACCACCCGACCGTGGTGTAGACCTACCCGAGCGGGTTTCGTAACTTACTGCGGTGCAATGCAATTCGTGCTCGGCCGGCCCGGCGGCAGCACCGCCGCCGGGAAGCCCGCCAGCGGCAATGCCATCCGCGTGACCCCTCATCACACACGGATGGCTTGCCCGCTGGGACCCCCGCCGACTTGTCGCGGTCGAGCAGTTCGCGCAGGAGGTTTCGGTCCTGACGTTGCATGCCCAGAAACCGCCGGAGCTCACGCACCTGATCTGGGCGACCCTGCTGTTCAGCGACGACGATCGCCCGCTGATAGATGTCCATCTGCAGATTGGTCCGCTTACAGATCTGAGTGATCAGCCGCAACGCGCAATCGGCCTGGCTGCTGTTGGCGGCGGGCCGGTCCATGTCTGCCTCTTTCGGTTGGCGGTTGACGTGGGCAAACGCTAACTCGCAGGGACCGCCGACCGGCTATGCGCTGAGACCGAATCTGTCGATTACTTTTGTGCCCGCAGCACAGCCGGCGCCATCCATCGGCAGGCCTCTAGCGCGGTCTGGACCTTGAACACCGCGTCGGGATCATCGAAGTTCTGCCCGCAAAGTTCCATCGCTTGCCCGACCCTGTACTGAATTGTGTTGCGGTGCAATATCATTGCTTCGGCGGTGGCGACAAAACTGCGGTTGCGGATCAGGAATTCGCGCAGAGTCTCGCGCAGCCACTCGTTGCGCTCACCGGCGCCGGCGAGGTCGCCCAGCGTGTCGGCCACGAAGCGCCGCAATTCGTCCACGTCGCCGGCCATCAACGCCACCGGCGCCACGTCGTCGTAGCAGACGACCGGCCTGCTGTGGCGGTCTCCGCCGGCCAGTACCACCGTCTTCACCAGCTCGGCCTGTTTCATTGTGGCCCGGAAGCCACGCAGTCCGTGGCCGAACCGGCCGCACGCCACCCGCGCCCCGATGCTCGCCGATTCGAATGCGCTTGGGATGCTGCACAGGTCGGCTGCACCGCCGACCGAGAACCACAGCCGCGCCTCACGTTCGTCGGTCGGCACCAGCAGCGATCGGCCGGCCGCGTCCAGTTCGGCCGCCATCAAGCAGCGCACCTCGTCAAACCGAGCGACCACCTGGTCGATGGGCACCGTGTCGTCGACCCACACCACGGCCGCGACGTGGCGCCCGTCCAGCCCATAGCGCAGCACCTTCTCGGCGCGCTGCACGTCGACCGGGGTCCCGGCCAGCACCTCGCTGACCCAGTGCTGCTGCAGACCGCTACGCCGGCTCAGCCAGCGGTCGTGCTCCTCCTCGTAGGCCAGGATCAGCTGATCGGCCACCAGGTCGATGACGCGGGCCGAGCGATTCACCAGGTCGATGATCGTGGGCACCTGCTGCTGCGGCTCCAACAGCGACACGTACTGCATCGCCACTTCCAGGAACCGCGCATGTCCCAGTCGATGCGCCCGAACCAGTGGCGCCAGCGGGATGTCCCGCTGTGCGGACGCCCGCGCGTAGGCAAGCGCGGCGGGGGGCGCCTCGAGCAGCGCCGTCGGCGCATCCCGTTCCAGGTAATGCACCGCGGCGACGAAGTTCTCGGTGAGGCTCGCGTGCCACAGGTCCATCATTCGCGGGTCGTGTTTGAGCCCTTGGATCTCGCCTCTCATCATGTCGAACAGCTCGGTGGTGAAAGTGTCGCGAATCGCGTCCATCTGCCGGGCGATCAACGCGACGCACCCGGAACCCACCACATTTCCCGCTTCGGCCACCCTGAGAGTCCCTTCTGCAGCAGCGTGAACCTGGAACCAAGCACACTGTGCACCTTCGGCGGCTTCCACGGGAGGCTTTCGGTCACGATGCCGGCACACAACCGCGGGGGCGGTCGCTACGATCTGAGGGATTCGACGGCAAGGGAGCCTCAGTGAGCAACGACAACGAAGACCCGGAACGGGGCGATATCGGGAAGTTCGATCCGGGCATGACCCGGCGCATGATCAGCGTCATGCGGCCGGTCTTGAAGACCTACTTCCGGTCGGAGGTGCATGGCCTCGATGGGTTCCCGCCTGGCGGGGCGTTGGTTGTCGCCAACCACTCCGGCGGTCAATTCCCGATGGACGTCCCGATCTTCAGCACTGACTTCTACGACAAGTTCGGCTACGACCGCCCGGTGCTGACGCTGAGCCACGACATCCTGTTCATGGGCCCGACGGCGGACTTTTTCCGCAAGACCGGCTACATCCGGGCCAACCGGGAGAACGCGGCCGCGGCACTGCGCTCCGGAGGGGTGGTCGTCGTCTTCCCGGGCGGCGACTACGACGCCTACCGGCCGACGTCGGTGGAGAACGTCATCGACTTCAATGGCCGCAAGGGATACGTCCGCACCGCGATCGAAGCGGGAGTCCCCATCGTGCCGATGGTGGGTATCGGCGGTCAGGAGACTCAGCTGTACCTCACCCGCGGCACCTGGCTGGCCCGAAATCTAGGCATCAAAAAGCTCCTGCGCAGCGACATCCTGCCGCTTTCCTTCGGATTCCCCTTCGGGTTCAGCGCCGCCATCCCGCCCAATGTCCCGCTGCCGGCCAAGATCAAGATGCAGGTGCTCAAACCTATCGACATCGCAGCACAATTCGGCGATGACCCGGATGTCGACAAAGTCGACGAGTATGTCCGGTCAGTCATGCAAGAGGGGCTCAACGAGCTCGCCGCCAAGCGTCGATTCCCGATTGTGGGCTGAGCCATGGCATCTCGTCTTGAAGAGATTCGCGGCGTGCTCGCCACCCTGCGCCGTGCGGGCATGATCGCGCCGATGCGGCCCGACCGCTATATGCGAGTGGCCGTCGCGATGGCCCGTGAAGGAATCGGTTTCACCGCCGGCTTCGCCGGTGCGGCGCAACGCTGCCCCGACCGGCCCGGGCTGATCGACGAACTCGGCACCCTGACATGGCGACAGATGGACCAGCGCGGCGACGCATTCGCCGCCGCGCTGCAGGCCCAACCGGGCGGACCACCCAAGGTGGTCGGCATCATGTGCCGCAATCACCGCGGGTTCATCGACGCGCTATTGGCGGCGAACCGGGTCGGCGCCGATGTCCTGCTGCTCAACACCTCTTTCGCCGGCCCCGCGCTGGCCGAGGTGGTCAGCCGCGAGGGCGTCGACGCGATCGTCTACGACGAGGAGTTCACCCCGACGGTGGATCGGGCGCTGGCGGACGCGCCGAACGCGACCCGGATCGTGGCGTGGGCCGACGAACCGCACGAGGTGACCGTCGAGAAGCTCATCAAAGCCCACACCGGCCAACGGCCCCAGCGCACCGGCGGCAAGAGCAAGCTGATCCTGCTCACCTCCGGAACCACCGGAACACCCAAGGGCGCCAAACATTCCGGCGGCAACGGCGGGATCAAGACGCTCAAGGGTGTGCTGGACCGGACGCCATGGCGGGCCGAGGAGCCCATCGTGATCGTGGCGCCGATGTTCCATGCGTGGGGCTTCTCCCAGCTGGTGCTGGCTTCCTCGCTGGCCTGCACCGTGGTCACCCGGCGCAAGTTCGATCCCGAAGCGACGCTGGCCCTGATCGACCGCCATCAGGCGACCGGCCTCGCGGTGGTGCCGGTGATGTTCGACCGGATCATGGAACTGCCCGACGAGGTCCGGAATCGGTACAGCTGCAAGTCGTTACGTTTCGCCGCGGCGTCGGGTTCGCGGATGCGGCCCGACGTCGTCATCGCCTTCATGGACCAGTTCGGCGACGTGATCTACAACAACTACAACGCCACCGAGGCGGGGATGATCGCAACCGCCACTCCGGCGGATCTGCGCGCCGCACCGGATACCGCGGGCAAGCCGGCCGACGGAACCCAGATTCGAATTCTGGACTCGGATTTCCAGGAAGTGCCCACCGGCGAGGTCGGCACCATCTACGTGCACAACGGCAGCCAGTTCGATGGCTATACCTCCGGCAAGACCAAGGACTTTCACGCCGGCTATATGTCTTCGGGTGACGTCGGATACCTCGACACGAACGGCCGGCTGTTCGTGGTGGGGCGCGACGACGAGATGATCGTGTCCGGCGGTGAGAACATCTACCCGATCGAGGTGGAGAAGACGCTGGCGGCCCACCCGGACGTCGCCGAAGCCTCGGTGATCGGCGTCGACGACGAACAGTACGGCCAACGGTTGTCGGCGTTCGTAGTGCTCGAGCCGGGTGCCGCTGCGACGGTCGAGACGCTCAAGCAGCACGTGCGGGACAACCTCGCCAACTACAAAGTGCCGCGCGAGATCACCGTGCTCGACGAGCTTCCCCGCGGCAGCACCGGCAAGATTCTGCGCAATGAACTCAAGGCCCGGGTGAGCGGCTCATGAACGCCCGGCGCGTGCTGCGGCAGCTGCGCCGGCCCCGGCCACTGACCCGGGCAACGGTGGAACTCGTCAACGCCGCCAACGGATTACGCCCGATCACCCGCAACCCGTATGCGTCGCCGACGGTGTTCTGGTTCGGCTGGCCCACGTCAGAGGTGCCGGGCCTGTACGCTTCGGTGTCCGCGCTGGACGCCGTGCGTCGCGGTCGACGCGGCGACTTCGCCGGTCTGAAAGGAAAGGTTGCGCTGGCGTTGACCGCGGCGTCCTGGGCGATCCTGGCTGTCATCCGATACCGCGGAATAACAACTTCGGGACCGATTTTGGAAGCAGGGCTGACCGAGCAGCTCGGGCCTGACTACACCGATCAACTCAAAGACCTGCCCACCGAACCGACCCGGCGGGGACGACGAAATCCGCCGCTGCGCACCACGGTGGCGCGGCGCCGCTTCGTCGACAAGCAGAACATCGTCTCCTACGGACCCCACGGACGGGCGAACCTGGCCGACATCTGGCGCCGCCGCGACCTGCCAATGGACGGCAAAGCGCCTGTCCTGCTGCAGATTCCCGGTGGAGCATGGATGATCGGGTGGCGTCGACCGCAGGCGTATCCCCTGATGAGCCACCTCGTTTCGCGGGGCTGGGTCTGCGTGTCGATGAACTACCGGGTGTCGCCGTGGCACACCTGGCCGGCCCACATCGTCGACGTCAAGCGGGCGCTGGCGTGGGTCAAGGAGAACATCGCGGCCTACGGCGGAGACCCGAACTTCGTTGCGCTGAGCGGTGGTTCGGCCGGCGGACACCTGACTGCCCTGGCGGCTCTGACTCCCAACGAGCCCAAGTTCCAGCCCGGCTTCGAAGACGCCGATACCTCGGTGATGGCGGCCGTGCCGTTCTACGGTCGCTACGACTGGTACTCCACCGACGCTCCGGGACGCGAGCAGTTCGTGCAGGTCCTCGAACGATTGGTGGTGAAGCACAAACTCGACACCCATCGGGAAATCTACGAAGAGGCCTCGCCACTGCGGTATGTGCATGTGGACGCGCCACCGTTCTTCGTCCTGCACGGGACCGACGACTCCCTGATCCCGGTCGCCGAGGCGCGGGAGTTCGTCGACGAGTTGCGTTCGGTGTCGAAGGCTCCGGTCGCCTACGCCGAGCTGCCCAATGCCCAGCATGCCTTCGACATTTTCGGGTCGCCGCGCGCGAACAAAGCCGCGGAGGCAGTCGCCCGGTTCTTGTCCTGGGTCTATGTGACGAACTACTCCAACGACCGTTAGGGCCTACAGGCCGGCCGCGGCTTCCAGCTCGGCCAGAGCTGGCTCGATGGCGTCGGCCATCTCGTCGATGTCGTTGGCCACTTCGGGCGTCGTGACGAATCCGAAGTCCAGGTACTTCTGGTAGGAGAAGCAGGTGATGTTCAGCGCGACGTCCATCACCGGCGGCCCCAGCGGAACCAGCGAATCGAGCTTGGCACCGGCCATGTAGAGCGGGATGGGCGGGCCGGGCACGTTGGACACGACCAGGTTGATCGGCGCGAGGTTGTGCGACAGTCCGCTGGCGGTATAAGCGCGGGCGGCCAGCTGTAGCAGCCCGGGCGGCGTGGTCTCGGTGAGCCCCATGATCTGGTGTGCCGAAAGCGCTTTGGCCATTTCCTTGGCGTTCTGGGTGCTCTCGTGAATGGCCTTGAGCCGCTCTGCGGGGTCGTCGATGTCAGTGGCCAGCGATGCCGTCATCGAGCTGATCTGGTTGCCGACGTCGGATTTGTTCTCCTCGGTACGGGTGGACACCGGAATCTGGGCGATCAGCGGCTTGTAGGGCAGCTCGTCGCGCTTCTGCAAGTACTCGCGCGCCGCGCCGGCGACCAGCGCGAGCACCACGTCGTTGAGCTTGACGCCGAACGCGTCCTTGACGGCCTTGACCCGGTCCAGTTCCACGCGACAGCCGGTGATGCGCCGGTGCGGCGAAACCTGCGCGTTGAATCGTGTCTTGGGGGCATCGAAATAGCGTGGCGGCCGGGCGCCCACCCCCAGCGCGGCGATCTGCTGACGCACGGTCTGCTCCAGCAACCGGGCGATGCGGAACGGCGTCATGATGCCGACGTTGATCAGCGCGCCGAGCGCCCGCCGCTCCAGGCCGGGGATGGTGAACCCGACGAATCCCACCGTTTCTTTCTGCGGCGGGCGAGGCTCGGGCGTGACGTCCAGGAGTATCTCACCCAGCCCGGCCCCGGAGACGCCGTCGACGATGGCGTGGTGCATCTTCGTCAAGGTGGCGATGCGGCCGCCTTCGACGCCTTCGATGACCCACAGTTCCCACAGCGGCCGGGAGCGGTCCAACTTGTAGGACATCAGCCTGCCGACGAGTTCCTCGAGTTCGCGGCGGCCGCCGGGAGCCGGGACACCAATGCGCCGGACGTGGAAGTCGATGTCGAGTTCCTCGTCCTCGACGAACCACGGGCGGTCCAGCCCGAGCGGGGATCCCGTGACTCGCCAGCGCAGCTGCGGGATCTCCGGCAATCGCTCGATGAGCAGCTCACGGAGTCGCTGGAAGCTGTAGTCGGGCGCCTTCTTGGGGTCGCAGATCGCCAACGCACCGACATGCATGTGCCAGCCGGCGGTCTCGGCAGACCAGAACGCTGCATCAACACTCGAGAGCCGTTTCATCCCACGACCGTAGCCCGCAGCCACCTTCGGAAGCCAATACTTCTTCCTCACAACGCCGATTTGTTACGGCGAGCAGAGGACCGATTCGCTGCTCGCGAGGGCCCCAGCTCGCGCGGCTCAGGCGTCTTCGAGCAGGTCGGGGGTCACCGCGGATTCGGTGTCGGGAATCCCGTCCACTTTCGCCTTGCGGTCGGCCATCGACAGCAGGCGCCGAATACGACCTGCCACAGCGTCTTTGGTCATCGGCGGGTCGGCGAGCCGACCGAGTTCCTCCAGCGAGGCCTGCCGGTGCTCGACGCGCAACTGACCGGCGGTCGCCAGGTGGTCGGGCACCGTGTCGCCGAGTATCTGCAGGGCACGCTCCACCCGGGCAGCCGCGGCCACGGCCGCGCGGGCCGAGCGGCGCAGGTTGGCGTCGTCGAAATTGGCCAGCCGGTTGGCGGTCGCGCGAACCTCGCGGCGCAGTCGGCGCTCCTCCCAGATCAGCCGGGTGTCCTGCGCTCCCATCCGGGTGAGCAGGGCGCCGATCGCCTCGCCGTCACGCACCACCACCCGGTCGGCGCCGCGCACCTCGCGCGCCTTGGCGCTGACCCCCAGGCGCCGTGCCGCCCCGACGAGCGCCAGCGCCGCCTCCGGCCCGGGGCAGCTGACTTCCAGCGCCGAAGACCGGCCCGGTTCGGTCAGCGAGCCGTGCGCCAGGAAAGCTCCCCGCCAGGCGGCTTCGGCGTCGGCGATGCTGCCGCCGACGACCTGCGCCGGCAGGCCACGGACCGGGCGTCCGCGCATATCGAGCAGGCCGGTCTGCCGGGCCAGCGCTTCGCCGTCGCTGGCCACCCGCAACACGTACCGCGTGTTCTTGCGGATTCCGCTGGCCGACAACACATGCACCACCGCGTTGTAGCCGTACAGGTCGAAGATGTCCTTGCGCAGCCGCCGCGCGATGCTGCCCAGATCCACCTCGGCCTCCACGACCACGCGGCCGGCGACGATGTGCAGGCCGCCGGCGAACCGCAGCAGGGACGTGACTTCCGCGCGCCGCGCGCTGACCGACTTGACTACCAGACGGCTCAGCTCATCCTTCACTTCAGTCGTCATCGCCACGCGTCGTCACCCCTCGGTCTTACCCCGTCGATCGGCATCTCTTCGGTGGCCTTCACCGCGGGCGCCGCCGGATCCCTGTCTCGCACGAGCACCCCATCCAGGACTGCGGCCAGCTTGCCCGGGTCATGTAAAGGTGTACCAGGTCGGGCCACGTCGGCGAAGTGGACCTCGGCCTGCAGCAGGGTCGCGGTGCGTCGTAGTTGGTCGCGTTCGCGGTCGCTCGGGACGCGATCGGAGTCGATGATGATGTCGTCGACGGTGAATCCCGGCGCGTGCTGGGCCAGCACGTGCAGATGGCGCTCCACCGAGAAGCCCGCCGTTTCGCCCGGTTCCGCGACGAGATTGAGCACCAGCGCCTTACGGCCACGGGTGGCCTGCAAGGCCTGATGCAGCCCGGGCACCATGACGTGCGGGATCACGCTGGTGAACCAGGAGCCCGGTCCCAGCACCACCAGTTCGGCCGACATGATGGCGTCGACGGCTTGGCGGGTCGCGGGCGGATCGGCGGGCAGCAACCGCACCCGGCGAACCTTGCCCGGCGTCGATGCGATGGCGACCTGACCCCGGATCACCCGGAACATGCGTGGGTCGGATTCCAGACCGGACACGTCGGCCTCGATCTGCAGGGCAATCGGGCACATCGGAAGCACCCTGCCCTTGACGCCGAGAATGCGCCCGATCTCGTCGAGGGCCGCGACGGGGTCGGCGAGCACCTCCGAGAGCCCGGCCAGCAACAGGTTCCCGATCGGGTGCCCGGCCAGCGCGCCACTACCACCGAAGCGGTGCTGCAGGATGGTCGCCCACAATCGGCCATGCGGACTGTCGGATGCCAACGCCGCCAACGCCATTCGCAAGTCGCCCGGCGGTACCACGTCCAGCTCGCTGCGCAGCCGCCCCGAGGAGCCGCCGTCGTCGGCGACGGTCACGATGGCGGTGACGTGCGGGGTGAGCCGGCGCGCCGCCGACAGCGTCGCATACAAACCGTGGCCGCCGCCGAGCGCGACGATGTTGTCCGTCATTCGCGACCCAGATCCCGGTGTAGTGCCCGCACGGTCAACTGCGGATCGGACCGCAACAAGCCCATGAGCGCCTCGGCGATCGCCACGCTGCGATGCTTGCCGCCGGTGCAGCCGATGGCGACCGTCATGTAACGCTTCCCCTCCCGCCGGTAGCCGTCGACAACCAGCGCCAGCAACCGATGGTAAGTCTCGAGGAACTCGGCCGCTCCGGGTTGGCTGAGCACGTAGTCGCGTACCGGTTCGTGTTGACCGGTCAGCGGACGCAACTCGTCCACCCAGTGCGGGTTGGGCAGGAACCGGACGTCCATCACCATGTCGGCGTCCATCGGCAGGCCGTATTTGAAGCCGAAGGACTCGACCGTGACGCTGGTGGTCGCGCCGCCGTTGCCACCGAAGGCCCGCTCGATGCTTTCCCGCAGGCTGCGCACCGAAAGGGTCGACGTATCGATGATCAGGTCGGCGGTGGCGCGCACCGGAGCCAGCATCCGGCGCTCGGCGGCGATGCCTTCGGCCAGCGTCTGCTGGCCCTGCAGCGGATGACTGCGCCGGTTGTTCTCGTAGCGGCGTACCAACATGTCGTCGGACGCCTCCATGAACACCACCCGAGGCGTGATGTTGCGGGTCGCCAGTTCGTTGCGCACCTCGTCCAGATCGCCGGTGAATCCACGGGACCGCACATCCATGACCACCGCGAGCTGGGTGATCCGTGACCCGGCGGCCAACCCGAAATCGACCATGCGGGTGATCAACTGGGGTGGCAGGTTGTCGGCCACATACCAGCCGAGATCCTCGAGCACCTTGGCGGCCGTGCCGCGGCCGGCGCCCGACAGTCCGGTCACCAGCACGACGTCGATGCCGGCTGAGGTGTCACTGCTCGTCATTCCGGAGCTCCCGTCACGTCGGGCCGTAGTGCCTCCAGGACGGCGGTGGCGGTGGCCACGCCGATACCGGGAACGGCGGTGATCTGGTCGACGGTGGCCTCCTTGAGGCGGGCGATCGATCCGAAGTGGGTGACCAGTGCCTTGCGCCGGTGCTCGCCCAACCCGGGCACGGAGTCCAGCGCCGAGGCCGTCATTCGCTTGGATCGCTTGCTGCGATGGTAGGCGATGGCAAACCTGTGCGCTTCGTCACGCACTCGCTGCAGCAGATACAGACCCTCACTGTTTCGGGGCATGATGACCGGGTCCGGTTCTGCGGGTACCCAGATCTCTTCCAGCCGCTTGGCCAGGCCGATTACCGCGACATCGGTGACACCCAGCTCCTCCAGTACGGCACTGGCCGCATTGACCTGCGGCGCCCCGCCATCCACCACGTACAGATTGGGCGGGTAGGCGAAGCGGCGCGACTTGCCCTCCGCGGAAAGCATATTGGGGTCGCTCTGGTCGCTCAGATGCCGCAGGAAGCGGCGCCGCGTCACCTCCGCGATGGACGCCACGTCGTCCGAGCGCCCCTGCCCCGCTGCCTCGCGGATGCCGAAATGCCGGTAGTCCGACTTGCGCGGCAGGCCGTCCTCGAAAACCACCAGCGAGCCGACGACATCGGTGCCCTGCACATGGCTGATGTCGACACACTCGATGCGCAACGGGGCATCCGCCAGACCGAGGGCATCCTGAATGTTCTGCAGTGCAGCCGATCTGGCATTGAAGTCACCGGCGCGCTTCAGCTTGTGTTGTTGCAGCGCCTCTTTCGCATTGCGCTCCACCGTCTCAGCCAGCGCCTTCTTGTCGCCGCGCCGCGGCACTCGCAGGGTGACCTTCGAACCTCGCAGCCCGGACAGCCAGCTGGCCAGCTCGTCGTGATTGGAAGGCAGGCAGGGCACCAGCACCTCACGCGGCACCGGGTTGACGGCTTCGTCGGCGGCACCACCCAATTCAGCCTGTTCGCCATAGAACTGGGTGAGAAACTGTTCTACCAACTGCTCGGCACCGGAATCACCCGGATCCCCGGACTTTTCGACGATCCAGCCCCGCTGACCGCGAACCCGTCCCCCGCGCACGTGGAAGACCTGTACCGCGGCCTCGAGGTCGTCGTCGGCGAAAGCGACCACGTCGGCGTCGGTGCCGTCCCCGAACACCACGGCCTGCTTCTCCATCGCCCGCCGCAGCGCGCCCAGGTCGTCTCTGAGCCGGGCCGCCCGTTCGAAGTCCAGCTCACCCGATGCCGCGTGCATCTGTTGTTCCAGCTCGCGCGCGAAACGCTCGGTTTTGCCGGACAGGAAGTCGCAGAAGTCTGCGACGATCTGGCGGTGTTGCTCGGCGCTGACCCGACCGACGCACGGCGCGGAGCATTTGTCGATGTAGCCGAGCAGACAGGGCCGGTCGATCTGGTTGTGCCGCTTGAAGACTCCGTTGGAGCAGGTGCGAGCCGGGAAAACGCGGGTGAGCAGGTCCAGTGTTTCGCGAATCGCCCACGCATGCGAGTACGGCCCGAAATACCGCACCCCCTTGCGTCGGGGTCCGCGGTAGACCATCAACCGCGGGTACTCCTCGTTCAGGGTGACGGCCAGTACCGGATAGGACTTGTCGTCGCGGTAGCGGACGTTGAAGCGCGGGTCGAACTCCTTGATCCAGTTGTACTCCAGCTGGAGCGCCTCGACCTCGGTGTTGACCACCGTCCACTCGACCTTGGCGGCCGTGGTCACCATCTGCCGGGTACGCGGATGCAGACCTGCGACGTCGGCGAAATACGACGTCAGGCGGCTACGCAGGCTTTTGGCTTTGCCGACGTAGATGACGCGGCCGTGGGCATCCCGGAAGCGGTAGACGCCCGGCTCGACCGGGATGGACCCGGGCGCGGGACGGTACGTGGCGGGATCGGGCACGCATCCAGGCTAGTGGTGCCCGGCGACGACACTCACGCCGGTTTACCGGCTCCCCAGTCAGCCGAGACTGAAGTCAGACACATCAACGTCGGCGTGTCGTGGGCAAGGTTTCAGTGTCGCGGCAGCCGACCCGGTATCAGCGCGCGTGCAGGTCCGGGCGGTGGCGGGCCAACTCGTCGCGGACGGCGTCCATCGCGTGCACGGCGCGTTCCTTGTCCACCGCCTGGATCGCCATGATCGGGATGTACTCGTCGTCGGGCAGGTCCACCCGGGCCCAGCGGCTGCCCACCGGGAAGGACACGCCCACCACGTCGGCCCACGGGATCAGCTTGTCGCTGAACACATTGCGTACCGAGATACCCGCCGCACCGACACGTAACCGGGGGCGGGTGAACAGCAGTGCCAGGCCCGCCAGCACGACTCCCAGCACACCCATCGCCACCTGGTCGGCGGTCTGGAAAACCACGCCGCTCGAGCCCATCTTGAGCACCAGCCCGATCGCGATGTGGGCCACCACCAGCACCACGGCCGCGGCATAGGCGAACATCGGGGTCAGGCGGGGACGGCACACCAGGTCCCACTCACCGGACTTGGATGTCGTCACGATTGAGCGCGCAGGTCGCGCAGGGTAAGCGCCGTGGTCAGGGCCGCTGCGGCGGCCTGGGCGCCCTTGTCTTCGGCGGACGACGGCAAGCCGGCCCGATCCAGTGCCTGGGCTTCGGTGTTGGTCGTCAGCACCCCGTTGGCCACGGGAGTGGAGGCATCCAGCGACACCCGCGTGAGGCCCTGGGTCACCGCGTCGCAGACGTAGTCGAAGTGCGGCGTCTCACCACGGATTACCACCCCGAGCGCGACGACCGCGTCATGATCGCGGGCCAACTCCTGGGCGACGACGGGAATCTCGATCGCACCGAGTACCCGAACCACGGTGGGTTCGTCGATGCCGGAATCGGTTGCCACCCTGCGGGCACCGGCCAGCAGCGCATCACAGATCGTGTCATGCCAGGTGCTGGCGACGATGGCAAGCTTGATGTCCGACGCGTCGAGCACCGGGATGTCCGGCACGCCCGCACCACCGCTCATAATGCCCCGCCGAATTCGCCTGGGAGATGCACCGATTCGTGGAAATCATCCAGCCCGGCCAGGTCGTGGCCCATCTTGTCGCGTTTGGTCATCAGGTAGCGGATGTTCTCCGCGTTCGCCCGTACCGGCAACGGCACCCTTTCAATGATGTGCAGTCCGTACCCGTCCAGTCCGACGCGTTTGGCCGGGTTGTTGGTCAGCAGCCGCATCGAACGCACGCCGAGGTCGACGAGTATCTGAGCGCCGATACCGTAATCCCTTGCGTCAGCCGGTAATCCAAGCTTGAGGTTGGCGTCCACGGTGTCTTCGCCGGCGTCTTGCAGCTGATAGGCCTGCAACTTATGCATCAGGCCGATGCCCCGGCCCTCGTGTCCGCGCATGTAGAGCACCACGCCACGGCCCTCGCGGGCCACCATGGCCATCGCGGCGTCCAGCTGAGGCCCGCAGTCGCAGCGACGCGACCCGAACACGTCGCCGGTGAGGCACTCCGAGTGCACACGCACCAGCACGTCGTCACCCTCGGCGGTGGGCCCGGCGATGTCACCGCGGACCAGCGCGACGTGTTCGACGTCCTCATAGATGCTGGAGTATCCGATTGCGCGGAACTCTCCGTGGCGTGTCGGGATCCGCGCCTCGGCGATGCGCTCGATGTGCTTCTCGTGCTTGCGGCGCCACTCGATCAGATCCGCGATAGTGATCATCGCGAGCCCGTGTTCGTCGGCGAACACCCGCAGCTCGTCGGTCTGGGCCATCGCGCCCTCGTCTTTTTGGCTGACTATCTCGCAGATGGCACCGGCCGGCTGCAGTCCGGCCATCCGGGCCAGATCCACGGCCGCCTCGGTGTGCCCGGGTCGGCGCAACACCCCGCCGTCCTTGGCGCGCAGCGGAACGACGTGCCCGGGCCTGGTGAAATCCGCGGCGATGCTCGCCGGGTCGGCCAGCAGCCGCATGGTGGTCGCCCGGTCCGAGGCCGAGATCCCGGTACCCACACCGATCCTCGCGTCGACAGTGACGGTGTAGGCGGTGCCGTGCTTGTCCTGGTTCACCGCATACATCGGCAACAGGCCGAGCCGATCGCAGACCTCGCCGTCCAGCGGAACACACAGGTACCCCGAGGTATAGCGGACCATGAACGCGACCAACTCGGGAGTGGCCTTCTCGGCCGCGAAGATCAGATCGCCTTCGTTTTCGCGTTCCTCATCATCGATGACGACGACGGCCTTACCCGCCGCGATGTCGGCAACCGCCCGTTCGACGGAGTCCAACCTGGTCATCTCGTGTCCTCACCTGCCTGCTTTTGCTCTCAAGTATGAACCACCGCAGGCCCGCGTTTGTTACCTCCTTGCTGTGTGGGGCCCCCACCTCAGCTGCCGGCCCGCAACAGGCGCTCCACATATTTAGCGATCACGTCCACTTCCAGATTTACCTGGGTGCCCACCGGGGCGGACCCCAACGTCGTCAGCTCGCGGGTGGTCGGAATCAGCGAGACCTCGAACCAGTCCCGGGGCTCGGCGCCCAGACCGGAAACGGTCAGCGAAATCCCGTCAACGGTGATCGAACCCTTCTCCACGACGTAACGCGCCACCGAGGCGGGCATCTCAACACGCACCACCTCCCAGTGCTCGGAGGGGGTGCGGGCGATGATCTCCCCGGTGCCGTCCACATGGCCCTGCACGATGTGCCCACCAAGCCGGCTGTCGATGGCGGCGGCGCGCTCCAGGTTCACCCGGCTCCCCGGCCGGAGCTCACCCAGGTTCGAACGGTTAAGTGTCTCGGCCATGACATCGGCGCTGAACTGGCCGTCCGGCAATACGTCGACGACCGTCAGGCAGACCCCGTTGACGGCGATCGAGTCCCCGTGACCGGCATCGGAGGTGACGGTCGGACCGCGGATGATCAGTCGCGCGGCGTCAGCCAGCGCGTCGCGGCCGGTCACCTCTCCGAGTTCCTCGACAATTCCAGTGAACATCGCACCAGGTTAATGAGTGTCCGAGCGGCCCCGCACCCGCCTGGTTCCCCGGCCGGGTCAGGGGCACCCTCTACGATGCAGGGTATGCAAAAATCCCGCCGTCTTCTGGCTGTCCTCGCTGCGCTGAGCGTCGCGATCACGCTCGCCGCAGGGTGCTCGATCAAAAAGAAGGACAGCGGCGGGCCGCTTCCCGACGCGAAGGCCACCCAGCAGCTGGTCGCCCAGGCCACCGAGGCCAGCAAGGCCGTCAAGAGCGCTCACATCGTGTTGACGGTGAACGGCAAGATTCCGGGCTTGTCCATCAAGACCCTCACCGGCGACCTCAACACCGAGCCCACCGCCGCCAAGGGCAACGTCAAGCTGACGTTCGCCGGCTCAGACATCGACGCGGACTTCGTGGTGATCGACGGGATCCTCTACGCCACGCTCACGCCGAACAAGTGGAGCGATTTCGGCAAGGCCTCTGACGTGTACGACCCCTCGCAGATTCTGAGCGCGGACAAAGGCGTTGCCAACGTGTTGGCCAACTTCAGCGAGGCGAAGGCCGACGGCCGCGAGAACATCAACGGGCAGAACACCGTCCGGATCACCGGGAAGACCACGGCCCAGGCGGTGAACGCGATCGCACCGCCGTTCAGCGCGTCGGATCCGGTGCCGACGACCATCTGGATCCAGGACGGTGGTGATCACCAGCTGGTGCAAGCGAGGCTGGAGCGCGGCACCGGAAACTCGGTGCAGATGACCTTGTCCAACTGGGGCCAGCAGGTCCAGGTCACCAAGCCCCCGCTGAGCTGATGGCCATGCAAACGGGACGCCGAATAGCGATCAGTGCGGGCAGCCTGGCGGTGCTGCTCGGTGCCCTCGACACCTATGTCGTGGTCACGATCATGCGCGACATCATGAGCAGTGTCGGCATCCCGGTGAACCAGCTGCAGCGGATCACCTGGATCGTCACGATGTATCTGCTGGGCTACATCGCCGCGATGCCGCTGCTGGGCCGCGCTTCCGACCGGTTCGGGCGCAAGTTCGTGCTGCAGGCCAGCCTGCTCATGTTCATCGTCGGCTCGGTGGTGACCGCGCTGTCGGTGCAGATCGGCAACTGGACGATCGAGGCCGGCGACTACATCTTGCTCTCGCCGGACCCGAACCGGGCCTTTCACGTGCTGATCGTGGGCCGCACCATCCAGGGCATCGCCAGCGGCGCCCTGTTGCCGGTGACGCTGGCGCTGGGCGCCGACCTGTGGTCGGAGCGTAACCGCGCCGGGGTCCTCGGCGGCATCGGGGCCGCACAGGAACTGGGCAGCGTGCTGGGTCCGCTGTACGGCATCTTCATCGTCTTCCTGTTCCACGACTGGCGACACGTGTTCTGGATCAACGTCCCGTTGACCCTGATCGCCATGGTGATGATCCACTTCAGCCTGCCCTCACACGACCGCAGCGACTCCCCCGAGAAGATCGACATCACCGGCGGTCTGCTGCTGGCCCTCGCGTTGGGCCTGGCCGTGATCGGCCTGTACAACCCCAACCCCGACGGCAAACAGGTGTTGCCGAGCTACGGCCTGCCCCTGGTGATCGGCGCGGCCGTCGCAGCGCTCGCGTTCTTCGCTTGGGAGCGTTTCGCACGCACCCGGCTCATCGAACCGGCCGGTGTGCATTTCCGACCGTTCCTGTCGGCGCTGGGCACCTCGGTCTGCGCCGGCGCCGCCCTGATGGTGACGCTGGTGAATGTGGAGTTGTTCGGCCAGGGCGTGCTCCAGATGGACCAGAACCAGGCGGCGGGCCTGCTGTTGTGGTTCCTGATCGCGCTACCGATCGGCGCCGTCCTCGGCGGGTGGATCGCCACCAGGGCCGGCGACCGGGTCGTGGCTTTCGTCGGGATGTCGATCGCGGGCGCGGGCTATTGGTTGATCTCGTACTGGCGCGGCGACCTGATGCAGCGCAAGCACGACATCCTCGGGCTGATGCTGCCGGCAGTGCACACCGACCTGCTGGTCGCGGGCCTGGGACTCGGCCTGGTGATCGGACCGCTGTCGTCGGCGGCGCTGCGGGTGGTGCCCGCGGCTCAGCACGGCATCGCCTCGGCCGCCGTGGTGGTCGCCCGGATGACCGGCATGCTGATCGGCGTGGCGGCACTGAGCGCCTGGGGGCTGTACCGGTTCAACCAGAACCTGGCGCACCTCTCGGCGACCATCCCGCCCGATGCCAGCGTGCTGGAACGCGTGACCATCCAGGGACACCAGTATCTGCAGGCTTTCGCGCTGATGTACGGCGACATCTTCAAAGTCACCGTCGTCATCTGTGTGGTGGGTGCGTTGCTCGGCCTGCTGATCGGCGGTCGCCACGAACACGCGGACGAGCCGGACGCCGCCGAGCCCCCGGCCCTCGAATCGCCGTCCGCGGTAGTGAGCGAAACCGCTAGCGAGCGACCAAGCTGAGCAGCAGGTCCGGTCCGACCTGCTCGACACTGTCGAACTGCCAGCGCAGCGCATGCGCCATGCTGGACACCCCGACGTCGTCGACGGCGGTCACCGGACCACCGAGCAAGATCGGCGCGACGTAAGCCAGGATCCGGTTGATCGCGCCAGCTCGCAGGAAGGCCCCGGCCAGCGTGGGGCCACCTTCCAGCAGGACATCGGTGCGGTCCGACAGCGCCCTGAGCACGTCGACGGGCTCGCGGGTGCGGATCACCATGGTCCGTGAATCGTCGTTGAGGACGTTGGCTTCCGGCGGGATTTCGCGTCTGCCCACCACTACCCGCAGCGGCTGCTGTGACGACAGCGAGCCATCGGGCAGCCGGGCGGTCAGCGTGGGGTTGTCGGCGAGAACGGTGCCGGTGCCGACAACGATCGCGTCCGCGATCGCGCGGCGCCGGTGCAAGTCTGCGCGAGCCGCCTCGCTGGATATCCACTGGCTCGATCCGTCGGCCGCGGCGCTGCGGCCGTCGATACTGGTCGCGTACTTCCAGGTCACATGCGGAAAGCCGGTGCGCTGCTTGTGCAGCCACTCACGCAGCGGGCCGGCCGCCACCTGGTCGGCCATGATCCCCGACCGCACCTGCAGTCCCGCCGCCGTCAGCCGGCCGGCCCCGCCACCCGCGATGCCGTTCGGGTCGTTGAGGGCGTAGATGACCGTGCCCACCCGGGCCTCGATGAGGGCATTCACGCACGGCGGTGTCTTGCCGTAGTGGTTGCACGGCTCCATGGTGATCACCGCGATACCACCGGCGGCCAGACCGCCGGCCCGGCGCAGCGCGATGACCTCGGCGTGGTCGCCACCGGCCGGCTGAGTGGCGCCGACGCCGACAACCCGGCCCTCCTGGTCGACGATCACCGCGCCTACCGGCGGATTCGGATAGGTGGTGCCTTTGACCTGATAAGAGTGCTCGATGGCCAGTTTCATGGCCTCTTCGATGCTCTTGACCTGCGCGGGAGTGTTCGGGCCGGTCATGAGCGATGCCCAGATGACGCGACGCCGCACTGGCCTGTCGCCGGAGCCCTTGAACCGCGGCTGCCGGATCCTGCGCGCCGTAGACCGATGATCCCGCGACGAAGCAGTCGACGCCGGCTTCAGCGGCCTGCTCGATGGTGTCCTGGTTGATCCCGCCGTCGATCTCGACGAGGATCGTCAGCTCCCCCGCGTCGACCAGCTTGCGAACCGTGCGCACCTTGCTCAGCACCTCCGGGATGAAGCTCTGACCGCCGAAACCGGGCTCGACGGACATGATCAGCAGCGTGTCGAATTGGGGCAGGATTTCCAGATACGGCTCCAGTGCGGTACCTGGCTTGACGCTGATTCCAGCCTTGGCCCCGGCGGCGCGGATGTCACGCGCCACCCCGACCGGGTTGTCGGTGGCCTCGGCGTGGAAGGTCACGTTGTAGGCGCCGGCCTCGGCGTACGGCGGCGCCCAGCGGTCCGGGTTGTCGATCATCAGGTGGCAATCCATCGGAATGCTGCTGGCCGCCAGCAAGCTCTCCACCACCGGCAGGCCGATCGTCAGGTTGGGCACGAAATGGCCGTCCATCACGTCGACGTGCAGCCAATCGGCCCCGTGCACTGCGGCGGCTTCGTCGGCGAGCCGAGCGAAGTCGGCCGCCAGGATCGACGGCGCTATCAGCGGACCCCCCGTACCAGACATGTGCGACAGACTACTAATTCTCCGGGAGCCGGCGCAGGGCAGCCGCGAACATGGCGTCGGTGCCATGCCGGTGCGGCCACAACTGCACGTACGGGCCGCCGCCCAACGCGTCGACCGGGTCGAACAGCGGCCGGGCGTCCAGCGCCTCGACCGGGTGGCGGCGCAGCGCGTCTGCGACGACTCCCACCGTCTCGGCAAGGTGCGGCGAGCAGGTCGCGTACAGCACTACGCCGCCGGGTCGGGTGAGCGAGATCGCGGCGGCCAGCAGCTCGCGTTGCAGTCGCGCCAGGGCGGGCACGTCGGAGGGCTGGCGCCGCCAGCGCGCCTCCGGCCTGCGACGCAGCGCGCCCAGTCCGGTGCAGGGCACGTCGACCAGCACCCGGTCGAACTGCGCCGACAGGCCGGTTTCCCGACCGTCCACCCGCAACACCTCGACCGGCAGCCCGCGGGTGTTCTCCACCACCAGGTCGGCCCGATGCCCGGCGGGTTCCACGGCGGTCACGGTGGCTCCGGACTGCGCGCCGAGGGCGGCCAGCAGTGCGGTCTTCCCGCCAGGCCCGGCGCATAGGTCCAGCCAGCGCCCGTTGTCGCCGTCCACGGCAGCCAGGGTCAGTGCCCGGGCCACCAGCTGGCTGCCCTCGTCCTGCACCAGCGCGCGGGCCTCGCGTACCGGCTCCAGCTGCCCGGGGTCCCCGCCGGGCAGGTACACCGCATAGGGCGAGTACCGCCCGACCGTGCCCTGCACCGCCTCGGCGAGTTCGGCGGCAGTCAGCACCCCGGGGCGGGCCGCGAGGTGCAGCTGGGGCCGTTGGTCGTCACTGGCCAGCACCGCGTCCAGCTCACCGGCCGCTGGTCCCAGCGCATCGGCGAAGGCCTGCGCGATCCAGCGGGGATGGGCATGCGCGAACGCCGCGTAACCGACCGCGTCGTTGCGGGGCGCCAACTCGTCCACCCAGGATTTCTCGTCCCGTGCCGAAATGGTGCGCAACACACCGTTGACGAAACCGGCTCGCGCGGAATCGAATTCGATCCCCGCCTGGTCGACGGTGGTGGACACCGCGGCATGGGCGTCCACCCGGGTGCGCAGCATTTGGTACGCGCCCAGCCGCAGCAGGTCGAGCAACACCGGATCGATGGTCTGCGGCGAGCGGCCGGCAGCGGCTCCGATGATGACGTCCAACAGGCCGGCGCAGCGGCACGTTCCGTAGGTGAGTTCGGTGGCGAAAGCCGCATCGCGGCCGCTGATACCGCGCTCGCGCAGCAGCGCGGGCAGCACCAGGTTCGCGTAGGCATTGCGCTCGCTGACGGCCCGCAGCGCGTCGAACGCGGCACGGCGCGCGGGGTCCAGCGGTTTGCGCCGCGGTCGGTGCTGCGGCTTCTGGGGTTTGCGGTCGGGGCGTTTGCGGTAGGGCTGGTCCTGGGTCATGACGCCCGAATCTCGGGGTCGAGCCGAGCGCCCCGCGTCCAGTCGGCGGCGTTCATCGCCTTCTTTCCGGGGGCTGCACCTGGCCCAGTCGGACCGGTTGGGAAGCCGTACCGACCCACACGCTCTTGCGGTCAATCCGTATCTCACCGGGTTCAAGGGATTGGGGTCCAGTCGAATCAAGTTGCACCGGGCCGACTTTCACTCGCATAGCGCCGATGAGCGTCCAGGCGCCCGGGTTCGGCGTGACGGAGCGGATCCGTCGCTCGACCACTTGGGCCGGCAGGTCCCAGCGCACCCGGGCCTGCTCGACGGTGATCTTGGGCGCCAGGCTGACTCCCTCGGTGGGTTGCGGACGCGGCGTCAATGCCTGGTCCGCGATGCCGTCCAGGGTGCCCGCCAGCAGTTCCGCACCCGACGTCGCCAGTCGCGCCAGCAGATCGCCGGCCGTATCGGTCGGACGGATGGTCTCGGTGACGATGCCGTATACCGGCCCGGAATCCAGGCTTGGTTCGATCTGGAAGGTGGTGGCCCCGGTGATGGTGTCACCCGCGGCGATCGCGGCCTGGACCGGCGCCGCGCCCCGCCAGGCAGGCAAGAGCGAGAAGTGCAGGTTGACCCAGCCGTACGGGGGAACCGCGAGCAGCGCATCCCCGAGAAGTGCGCCGTAGGCCACCACGGCGCAACATTGCGGCGCCAGGTCGGCCAGCTCGGCCACGAACTCCCGCGAGTTGGGCCGTTCCGGCCGCAATACCGGGATGCCGCGCTCCAGCGCCTCTCGAGCTACCGGCGACGGTTCCGGCGTGCCGCGCCGCCCCGATGCGGCATCGGGCCGGGTCAGCACGGCGATCACCTCGTGCCGAGGTGACTCGAGGAGGCGGCGCAGAGCGGGCAACGCGGGTTCGGGGGTACCGGCGAAGACGAGGCGCACCGGCACAGTCTATGAACTCAGGCTGAACCGAAGCGCTCGACAGTCCGACAGCGAAGTCACAGCGACTTACTAACTTGCCTATGCATACTGTGTCCGTACGCTACTAATAGCATCTTTCACTCCACTTCAAGGAGACCCACCATGACAATCGACACCCCAATCCGCGCCGACGACACGCTGGCGGCCACCCACCGGGCCATGTGGGCCCTCGGCGACTATGCGCTGATGGCCGAAGAAGTGATGGCCCCGCTCGGACCCCTGCTGGTGGCCGCCGCTGGTATCGGACCGGGCGTTCATGTGCTCGACGTCGCCGCCGGGTCGGGCAACATCTCGCTACCCGCGGCCAGGACCGGCGCGACCGTCACGTCGACCGACCTCACCCCGGAGCTGCTCCAGCGCTCGCAGGCGCGCGCGTCCATGGAGTGCCTGAAGTTGCAGTACCAGGAGGCTAATGCCCAGGCACTTCCGTTCGACGACAACACATTCGACGCGGTGATCTCGGCGATCGGAGTGATGTTCGCCCCGGACCACCAGCGCGCCGCCGACGAGTTGGTCCGGGTATGCCGCCCGGGCGGCACGATCGGCCTGATCAGCTGGACGCAGGAGGGTTTCTTCGGCCGGATGCTGGCGACTATCAGGCCCTACCGGCCCAGCCTGTCGTCGGACCTGCCCCCGTCTGCCCTGTGGGGACGCGAGGCCTACATCACCGGGCTACTCGGGGACCGCGTCGCCGACGTCGAGACCCAGCGCGGGCTGCTCGAGGTGACGCGATTCGACACCGCCCAGGACGTCCACGACTACTTCAAGAACAACTACGGCCCGACGATCGAGGCGTACGAGAACATCGGGCGCAACGGGGTACTGGCCGCCGAACTCGACGCCCAGCTCGTCGAGCTTGCCGACGAATATCTGTCCAACGGCGCCATGGAATGGGAATACCTGCTGCTCACCGCGCACAAGCGGTGAAAACCGGAGCGGTCCGGCGCTCACATGTCGAGCAACTCGATGTGAGCGTCGGGTTCGCCGCCGGCGGCGGTGAACGCGGTGAGCGCGCGGACCAGCCCATGGCGTTCGGCCGGGGGCATCTTCTCGACGATGCGTGCGATCTCGGTACGCCGGTTGGCCGTCACCTTGGCGACCACTTCGCGGCCGCGCTTGGTGAGGGTGGCAAGCAGTTCGCGACGGGAGGTTGGGTGCGGCATGCGGTCGATCAGTCCTGCGCTGACCAGCCGATCGACCATGCGGCCGGTGGCCGACGGCTGCACACCCAACAGGGTCGCCAACGTCGCCAGATTCACCGGACCGCGGTTGGACAAGATGACCAGCGTGCGGAACTGCGGGATGGTGATCGTGTCGTCTACCGCGGCAATAGAATTAGCCGAGATACCGACCAACAGCCTTGACGCCGTCAACAACGAATCGGTGATCATGTCCAGCGAATCCGTGGTCGCATTCTCTGGTGCCATCGAAGCCCCCTTCCCCGGTGCTTAGCTAGAGCAGAGAAATTGTAACAGCCTCCTACAATGGAATAACTTAATTGTTGCTTGCCAATATAGTTGCTGACGGATTTGTTTGCGGGGAGCGGCGGCGACTTCGACACCGCAGGAGATCCGATGACCAGTTCCGTCTGCGAAGCCCCGGCAACCACGCACCGGGCCATGTGGCAACTCGGCGACTACCCCACCTACGCCGATGAGGTGTTGTCGCCGCTGGGACAGATACTGCCCTCCGCCTCGGGTATCGGCCCTGGTGACCTGGTTCTGGATGTCGCGGCCGGTACCGGCAACGCATCGATACCCGCAGCCGCGGCCGGCGCCCACGTGACCGCCATCGACCTGACCCCCGAACTGCTGCAGCATGCAAAGCTGCGAGCGGCCGAGCAAGGGCTGCGACTGCGTTGGCGTGAGGCCAACGCCGAGGCCCTGCCCTTCCGGGCGGAGGAGTTCGACGCGGTGCTCTCGTCTATCGGGTCCATGTTCGCCCCCCGCCAGCAGCGCACCGCCGACGAAATGGCCCGGGTCTGTCGCCGCGGGGGCAAGATCAGCGTGCTGAGCTGGACGCCGGACGGCTTCTACGGCCGGTTGCTGTCCGCCGTACGGCCCTTCCGTCCGATGATGCACCGCAGGTCCCCTCACGAAACATGGTGGGGTTGCCCGAGATACATCAGCGTGCTCTTCGGCGATCACGTCAGCGACATCCGCACGCGATCAGGTGCGTTGCGGGTCGACCGCTTCGACTCCCCCGAAGCCTGTCGCGACTACTTCAAGCGGCACTACGGTCCCGTCGTCAACGCCTACCGACAGATCGCCGGAGATCCGGCGTACACCGCCGCACTCGACGCGGAACTGGCCGAGCTCGCCGCCGAGTACCTCCACGACGGTGTAATGCGTTGGGAATACTTGATTTTCACTGCCCGGAAGCGCTGAACCACGTCACCCGATATGCAGCGGGTCGATCTGCACCCGAACCGGCTCATGGGTTTGCCGGGCGCTGAGCACACCCACCGCGCCGCGCAGTGCGGCGGCCAGCCGCAGGCCGTCCTCCCGGCGCACCCGAACCAGCATCCTGGTGACCGCGGCATCGGCCGCAATGCCCGCCGGCCGGCGCGCTCCCGCGGGCAGATCGACCGGTCCCAGCAGCTCCACCTCGTCGGGTAGCCGCGCCTCGTCGAGCAGGGTGGCCACCGCCTCCGCAGTGCCGTCCAGGGCGGCGATGTGCACACTCGGGGGCAGGCCCACCTCGGCGCGCGCCGCCAGCTCAGCGTCGGCGTGGCCGATCGGATCCCAGCGAATCAGCGACTGCACCGTCGGAAGCGCCGATTCGGCGACCACGGTGACCACCCCGCCGGCACCGCGGGGCCGTACCAGGGCAGCGGCGTTCATCCAGCGCCAGAGCGCGTCCTCGGCCGCGCGCAGGTCCTGGCGGCCCAGCAGTGCCCAGGTATCGAGCAACAACGCGGCACCGTAACCGCCCGCGGCACACGGTTCGGCGCCGGGAGTGGCCACCACCAGCGCCGGCCGCGCCGGCACCTCGGACACGATGACGTCGCCCGCGGAGGTGACCACCGAAGTGCCCGGGAATGCCCGGCCGAGTTCTTCGGCGGTGCGCCGGGCCCCGACAATTGCCGCACGTACCGCGTCGGACCCGCATCGACCGCAGCGCAGCGCCGGGTCGACCCGCCCGCACCAGCGGCACATAGCACCGCCACCACGATCGGTCAGCGCCAGCGGTCCGGTGCAATGCCGACAGCGCGCGATCGTTCGGCAACGACCGCACGCCAGCGACGGCACATAGCCGCGTCGCGGCACCTGCACCAGCACCGGAGCCCCGGATTCCAGCGCGGATCGGGCGGCCCGCAGCGCGATCGACGGCAGGCGCGCGGTGTGTGCCGCCGGGTCGCGCTCGTCGGCATATCCGCTGTCGTCGAGCGCCACCACCCGCGGCGTGCGAACTCGCACCACGGGCCGGGCCGCGACGATGTCCTGTGCCCACCCGCTGCGCACCAGCGCCTGCGCCTCCGCGGTCCGGGAGTAACCGCCGATCAGCGCGGCGCAGCGCGCCTGATGCGCACGCAGCATCGCCACCTCGCGGGCGTGCGGATACGGCGCCCGCGGCTCGGCCAGGCTGTCGTCGGCGTCCGACCACACCATGACCAGCCCGAGATCGGTCACCGGCGCAAACACCGCGCTGCGGGTCCCGATCACCACGCGCGCGCTGCCCCGTAGCGCGGCCAGCCACCGCCGGTACCGCGCGGCAGGGCCGAGTCCGGCGGACAGCGCCACCACACTGGCCTCGTCGACCCGCGCCACCGCCGCCTGCCACAACCGGTCGAGATCGCGCTGGTCGGGCACGATCGCCAGCGCCGAGTGTCCGGCCGCAACGGTCTGGGCGGCGGCCTCGGCGAACCGGTCCGCCCACGACTCCCCCGGCAGGGCCTGCCATACCGCCCGAGCGGCCCGGGATTCGGCCAGCGCATCCAGAAACTGACCGCCACGACCGTAGCCCTGCCAGGCGGCGGCATCCACCGGCTGCACCACCGGCAGGGCAGGTATCGCGGGCAATTCCTTCTCGACCCGGGCATGCCGGGCAGGCACAGCCAGGCGCAACACATCCGGCCTGGTGCCGGCGTAGCGTGCGGCGACCGCTTCGACCAGTCGCCGGATCTCCGGAGTGAGGACGGGTTCGGCGGAAACGACCCGGTCCAGCCAGCCGAGCTTTCCCGGATGGTCGGTGTCGTGGCGTCGTTCCAGCACGAACCCGTCGACCAACCGACCGTGAAAGCGCACCCGGACCCGCACTCCGGGCTGGGCGTCGTCGGACTGCTCCGGTGATACCAGATAGTCGAACTCACGATCCAGGTGCGGCACCGACAGCATCGGCAGCACCCGCGCGATCGGCTCCACTTCGGCCACCGCACCGGCAATAGGCCCAGTTACGTTGTCAGACAGACTTTTTCTCGTCACGGTGCGGCCACCGTAACTGCGCCCAGCGACAACTAGCTCTCGGCGGACGCGGTCACGTCGGTGCGGCCGAAGAAGAAACCGGCCGTGATCAGGATCTCGGCGGCGGCGTACGACCACCAGATCGGCACCGCCAACGCCTCGTTGCCCAGAATGAATCGGCTGATCGCGATCATCGAATCCGACGCCGCGAAGCACAACGCTCCCACGGCGGTCCAGATGGTGGGCAGCTTGGCCAGCAGCGCGGTGCACACCATCGCCGACAGCACGGTGATGTAGACCGTTACCGGGAGGGTCAGGTTTTCCTTGCCGTTGTCCAGATGCGGCCAGAACCAGGTCAGCATCGACGCCGAGGCCACCACCATCGCCGCGGCGGCTGCCATCCGCGGCCGGGACGGAGCGACGTGCGGAACCAGCGCACCCAGAAAACAGATGTGCGCCAACAGAAATGACCCCAGGCCCAGAACGAACGACATGGTCCACCACGGGATCGCGAGCAGCCAGTCACCACCGGCGGAGAACAGCAACGCAAACACCAGCCAGCGTCGCTCCCGGACGACGGGATGCGCAAAGGCGGCAACCATGAGCAGCAACGCCATCGACGCTTTGAACGGTGGCTGCAGGATCCACTGCCCAGTGAGTTCGCTGCCGGGCGGCAGACGCAAGGCGATGACCGTCAGGTAGACGCCGTAGGCGATTCCCGCCCAACCGGCGGCCACCCAGCCCATAACCATGAGGCGGGATGCGTACGGTACCTCCATGCCGAATTTCGACAACACCGCCTTGCTTCGGGGTAACGAGAAACCCGGAGTCGATCCCATCCTGCTGAAGGTACTGGACGCGGTTCCGTTTCGGCTATCGCCCGACGACGGAATTGACGCCGTCCGACAACGACTGCGTGACCTGCCGCGCAGGGCGGTGCATCCCGAACTGCGGGTCGAGGACCGTGCGATCGACGGGCCGGGCGGACCGATCAACATCAGAATCTACTGGCCGCCAACGCAGTCCACTGCACCAGTGGTGTTGTTCTTTCACGGCGGCGGCTTTGTGATGGGCGACCTGGACACCCACGACGGCACGTCGCGCCAACATGCGGTCGGCGCCGATGCGATCGTGGTCTCCGTCGACTACCGCCTGGCACCCGAGCACCCCTACCCTGCCGCTGTCGAGGATGCCTGGGCCGCAACGAGATGGGTTGCCGAGTGCGGTTCCGAGATCGGTGCCGACACCAGCCGGATCGCCGTCGCAGGTGACTCCGCGGGCGGCACCATCGCGGCCGCCGTCGCCCAGCGAGCCCGCGACGAAGGCGGGCCGGCCATCACATTCCAGCTGCTGTGGTACCCCTCCACCATGTGGGACACGTCGCTGCCGTCGTTTACCGAGAACGCCAACGCACTGATCCTGGATTCGAAGGCCATCGCCGACTTCTCCCGTTGGTACGCAGGGGAAGTCGACATGTCGAACCCACCGCCCGGGATGGCTCCGGGACGAGCGGACAACCTCGCTGACCTGCCGGCCGCCTACATCGCCGTTGCCGGGTTCGACCCGCTGCGCGACGACGGCATCCGCTACGGCGAGCTCCTGGCCGGCGCCGGTGTCCCCGCCGAGGTGCACAACGCCGAAACGATGGTGCACGGGTACGTCGGCTACGCCGGCGTAGTGCCCGCTGCCACCGCCGCGATGGAACGCGGTTTGGCCGCCTTGCGCGTTGCGCTACACGGGTAGCGGCCCGCCTGCATACGCTGTTTCCATGACGGACCCGACCAATGCCCGACCGGAGATCGATCCGCTGCTCAAGATGCTGCTCGATGCCGTTCCGCTGACCTTCACAGCGTCCGACGGTGTCGAGGTTGCCCGCACCCGGCTTGCCGCGCTCAAGGCTCCTCCGGAACTACTCCCTGATCTGCGGATCGAGGACCGCAAGATCGGCTACGGCGAACACACCGATATTCCAGTGCGGATCTACTGGCCCCCCACCGCGGCGCAGGACGACTTGCCGGTGGTCGTCTTCTACCACGGCGGCGGCTGGGCACTCGGCGACCTGGACACCCACGACCACGTCGCCCGTGCGCACGCCGTGGGTGCGGAGGCGATCGTGGTGTCCGTGGATTACCGGCTTGCCCCTGAGCATCCTCACCCGGCAGCGGTCGAGGACAGCTGGGCGGCACTGCGCTGGGTCGGGGAGAACGCCGCCGAACTGGGCGGTGATCCGTCCCGGATCGCCGTCGCCGGTGATTCCGCCGGTGGCAACCTCTCGGCGATCATGGCGCACCTGGCCCGCGACCACGACGGGCCATCGGTGGTCTTCCAGCTGTTGTGGTACCCGTCCTGCATCGGTGACCGGAGCCTGCCGTCGTTCATCGAGAACGCCAACGCACACATCCTCGACGACGACGTCATAGAGGCGTTCTTGAACTGGTACGTCCCTCACCTCGACGTCAGCGACCACACCACCCTGCCGGTGAATCTGGCCCCTGGTAACGGCGTGCTGGCCGGCCTGCCACCGGCGTTCATCGGCACGGCCCACCACGATCCGCTGCGCGACGACGGTGCGCGATATGCGGAATTGCTGAGCGAGGCAGGCGTTCCGGTGGAACTGGTCAACGAGCCGAACATGGTGCACGGGTACGTCAGTTTCGGCTTGGTGGTGCCGGCCGCCGCGGCGGCGACCAACCGCGGTCTCGCCGCGCTGAAGAAGGCGTTGCACTCCTGAATTTTCTTGCTTAAGAACGTTTTTGGCGATTGCGCCGAAAACCCGACTCTAACGACGGACTCGCCATAGGATGATCCGGTCGGGCTTGACGCTACCTGTCGGGAGGTACGCAATGTCATATGTGATCGCGGCGCCGGAGTGGGTGGCTGCCGCTGCCTCGGACCTGGCGAACATCGGCTCGACGCTGTCCGCCGCCAATGCCGCCGCGGCGTTTCCCACCACCGGCGTGCTGGCCGCGGGTGCCGACGAGGTGTCTGTGCTCATCGCCGCCATGTTCGGCGGCCACGCGCAGGCCTACCAGGCGTTGAGCGCACAGGCGTCGGCGTTCCATGCCCAATTCGTCGAACTGATGACCGGCGGTGCGAACGCCTACGCGGCCGCAGAAGCCTCAAATGTCGAACAGACGCTGCTGAACGCGATCAACACCCCCACTCAGGTGCTGCTCGGACGTCCGTTGATCGGCAACGGCGCCGACGGCGCGACACCGGGCGCGGCCGGCGGGGCCGGCGGGCTGCTGTACGGCAACGGGGGCAACGGTGCTGCTGGAGTCAGCGCCGGCGTGGCCGGTGGTGCGGGCGGAGCCGCCGGGTTGATCGGCAACGGCGGCGCCGGCGGGGTCGGTGGTGTGGGGGCCGCCGGCGGCGCGGGCGGCAACGGCGGGTGGCTGTACGGGACCGGCGGCGCCGGAGGAACGGGTGGAGTGGGTGCCACCGTCATGACCGGGCCCGGCGGTGCGGGCGGCATGGGCGGCGCCGGCGGTGCTGGCGGCCTGTTCGGCAACGGAGGGGTCGGCGGACAAGGGGGCCAGGGTGGAATCAATCCGGCCGACCTCGCACTAGGTGGCCCCGGTGGCGCGGGTGGTGCCGGTGGAACCGCGTTATTCGGCAATGGTGGCACCGGCGGGGTTGGTGGACTGGGCGGCGCGGGACTCGGCGGCGGTGGCCTCAGCGGAGCGGGCGGCGCGGGCGGTTCAGTACAGCTCGTCGGCCACGGCGGAGCCGGCGGGGCCGGCGGGAACGCCATCGGTGGCGGCGGCGCTGGCGGCGCCGGCGGTACCGGCGGATCTGTCGGGCTGATCGGCGACGGCGGCGCAGGGGGGGCCGGCGGAACCGGCTTGTTCAGCAATGGCGGAGGCGGAGGCAACGGCGGCGTCGGCGGACTGTTGTACGGCAACGGTGGCGGCGGCGGGACCGGCGGGTCGATCGTCACCAACAGCACCAATATCGGCGGCGCCGGCGGTGCTGGCGGTGCGGCCCGGCTGTTTGGTAACGGCGGGGCCGGCGGCGCAGGCGGCAACGGCAATGCCGGGGGCGGCAATGGCGGTGCGGGCGGCGTGGCAGGCCAGTTCGGAAACGGCGGAGCCGGCGGCAACGCCGGAAGTGCAGCCGGAGGACGCGGGCCCGGCGGCATCGGCGGCGCCGGTGGCTTCGCGAACCTCTTCGGCAACGGTGGCGCCGGTGGCGCCGGTGGGACCAGCGGATTCGACCCGATCGCCTTCACCGGGGTGAAGGGCGGCGCGGGAGGTGCCGGCGGAACCGCCGGCTGGATCGGCGCGGGCGGAGTAGGCGGCGCGGGAGGTGCTGGGGGCAGTGGCACCGCATTCATTAATTCCCCTGGTGGTCCAGGCGGAACGGGTGGCGATGGCGGGGCCGCCAGGCTGCTCGGCAACGGCGGCGACGGCGGCAACGGCGGTCCCGGCGGAGCGCCCGGGACAGGCAGCATCGGCGGCACCGGCGGGGTCGCCGGCAACGGCGGCGCCCGCGGGCAACTGCTGGGTGGCTCCGGCGCCACCGGGCTCCCCGGCGCGCCGGGCTGACGCGCACTGGTGGACCAGCTGGTCTTCCTACGGCGGGTCTGCACAGTTCGTCGGCAATGTCGGTGCGGGGTGGCTCCGGCGGGCCCAACCGCATCCTGGTAAGGACTTGAGGGGCGGCGAGGCATTCTGCCGGGTTAGCGAAGCCGCACGGCTTAAACGTGATTCCGGGCCGTACGCTGCGAATAGCAGCAATGCACCACCGAAGTTCGGCGGCGTGCAACGCCATCGGAGGAATGCGCAATGGCTACCGCTCCTGACCACGAAGTCCTGATCGTCGGCGCCGGGTTCTCCGGTATCGGCGCCGCCATCAAGCTCGACGAGGCGGGATTCGCCGACTATCTGATCGTCGAATCCGGCGACGGCGTCGGCGGCACCTGGTACTGGAACACCTATCCCGGTATCGCCGTGGACATTCCGTCGTTCTCCTACCAATTCTCGTTCGAGCAGAGCCCGGACTGGTCACGCACCTACGCACCGGGGCGGGAACTCAGGGCATACGCCGAACACTGCGTGGAGAAGTACGGCATCAGGTCCCGAATCAGGTTCAACACCAAGGTGATCGCCGCGGAGTTCGACCAGGAGCACGGCCTGTGGCGGGTGCATACCGACCCCGGCGGGGAGGTCACCGCCCGGTTCATCATCAGCGCCAGCGGGGTTTTGACGGTGCCCAAACTGCCCGACATTGACGGGGTCGATTCTTTCGACGGCACCACCATGCACACCGCGCGCTGGGACCACAGCCAGGACTTGACGGGCAAGCGCGTCGGGATCATCGGCACCGGCGCCTCGGCCGTCCAGATCATCCCGGAGATCGCGCCGGCGGTCGCGAGCCTGACAGTCTTTCAGCGCACGCCCATCTGGTGCTTCCCGAAGTTCGACGTTCCGCTGCCGGCGGCGGTGCGCTGGGCGATGCGGATTCCCGGCGGCAAAGCGGTGCAGCGGGCGCTCAGCCAGGCCTTCGTCGAAGCCAGTTTCCCGATCTCGGCGCACTATTTCACGGTGTTTCCACTGGCCAAATGGATGGCGGCGGCGGGACGCCGATACCTGCGCCAGGAGGTCGACGACCCCGAGGTGCGCGAACAGCTGACGCCGCAATATGCGGTGGGTTGCAAACGGCCGGGCTTCCACAACACCTATCTGTCCACGTTCAACCGCGACAACGTGCACTTGGTCATCGAACCCATCGACAAGATCACCCCGTCGTCCGTCACCACCACCGATGGCGCCTCCCACGACGTCGATGTGTTGATCCTGGCCACCGGCTTCAAGGTGCTCGATACCGACGACGTACTGACTTATGCGGTCACCGGCGTGGGGGGACAATCGTTGAGCCGGTTCTGGGACGAGCACCGCACCCAGGCCTACGAGGGCGTCAGCATTCCCGGCTTCCCGAATTTCTTCGCCGTCTTCGGGCCCTACGGCTATGTCGGGTCGTCCTACTTCGCGCTGATCGAGACCCAGACCCACCACATCCTGCGCTGCCTGAAACGGGCACGCCAACAGGGTGCGACGCGGGTCGAGATCACCGAGGAAGCCAACGACCGGTATTTCGCCGAGATGATGCGCCGGCGCTATCGGCAAGTGTTCTGGCAGGACAGCTGCCGGCTGGCCAACAGCTACTACTTCGACAAGAACGGCGACGTTCCGCTGCGACCCACCACGACGGTCGAAGCCTATTGGCGCAGTAGGCATTTCGATTTGGACGACTACCGATACACGGGATAGGCCCGCACTTTTCCCGGGCTGCGAGCGCCCGCGTTTCGCCGACGACACGCCGCGACAGCCGGCATTTTTGCGGACGCTCGCGCCAGCACGGGACGCACCCGCGGCTAGGCTCAGACCATGGCGAAAGTGTTCTCCCGAATCGACGAGTCGCTGCGTGAGTTCATCGGCGAACAGGCAATGTTCTTCGTCGCCACCGCCCCGTCTGAGGGCGGTCGAATCAACCTGTCCCCCAAGGGATACGCCGACACCTTCGCGGTACTCGACGATCACACCGTCGCCTACCTGGATCTGTTCGGCAGCGGCGTGGAGACCATTGCGCACCTGCGGGACAACGGCCGGATCACGCTGATGTTCTGCTCGTTCACCCGCAACTCGCGCATTCTGCGACTGTTCGGCACCGGGCGGGTGCTGCGCCCGGATGACGACGACTTCGCCAGTGTGCGAGCGCATTTCGGCGAGCTTCGAGCGGGAGTGCGGGCAGCAATTGTGATCGACGTGGAACGGATCGCCGACGCGTGCGGGTTCGCGGTGCCCTACTACGAACTCGTCGACGAGCGACCCGTGCTCGACAACTATCACAGCAAGCAGCCGCACGAGGCGTACTCGGGCACCATCGGCCGGAATCAGCACAGCATCGACGGCCTGGCCGGGCTGGACCCCGACCACCCGCTGCCGCCGCTTGGCTGACGCCGGCGAGCAGACGCAAAAGCACCCGACACGCCGGGCGTGCGGGTGCTTTTGCGTCTGCTCGCGCAGGGGAGGCTAGATCGCGCGCTTGAGGTCGTCGACCTTGTTCAGCTGCTCCCACGGCAACTCGATGTCGGTGCGGCCGAAGTGCCCGTAGGCGGCTGTCGGCGCATAGATCGGCCGCAGCAGGTCCAGGTCTCGGATGATCGCGCCGGGCCGCAGGTCGAACACCTCGGGAACGATCTTCTCGATCTTGATCGGGTCCACGATCGCGGTGCCGAACGTCTCGATGAACAGGCCGACCGGGGCTGCCTTGCCGATGGCGTAGGCCACCTGAACCTCGACCCGCTCCGCGAGCCCGGCGGCGACGATGTTCTTGGCCACCCAGCGCATCGCGTAGGCCGCCGACCGGTCCACCTTCGAGGGGTCCTTGCCGGAGAATGCACCACCGCCGTGACGCGCCCAGCCACCGTAGGTGTCGACGATGATCTTGCGGCCGGTCAGCCCGGCGTCGCCCATCGGGCCACCCAGAACGAACTTGCCGGTCGGGTTGACCAGCACTCGCGTGGCAGAGGAGTCCAGCGTCTCGTGCGCCAGGTCTTCGAGCACCGTCTGCAGCACATGCTTGCGGATGTCAGGGTCCAGCGTCTTCTCCAGGTCGATCCCGTCGGAATGCTGGGTGGAGACCACAACCGTGTCCAAGCGCACCGGGACGTTGTCCTCGTACTCGATGGTGACCTGGGTCTTGCCGTCCGGCCGCAGGTAGGGCAGCGTCCCGTTCTTGCGGACCTCGGTCAGTCGACGCGACAGCCGGTGCGCCAGCGCGATCGGCAGCGGCATCAATTCCGGGGTGTCATTGATCGCGTAACCGAACATCAGGCCCTGGTCGCCGGCTCCCTGGGAGTCCAGCGGATCCGCCGCGCCCTCGACGCGGGCCTCGTGAGCGGTGTCGACGCCCTGAGCGATGTCCGGCGACTGTGCGCCGATGCCGATGTTGACCCCGCAGGACGCGCCGTCGAAACCCTTCTCCGAAGAGTCATAACCGATGTCCAGGATTCTCGCGCGGACCGTGTTGGTGATGTCGGCGAAGGCCTCCTTCGCCGAGGTCGTCACCTCTCCCACCACATGCACCTGCCCGGTGGTCACCAATGTCTCGACCGCCACACGTGACCGCGGGTCGTCCGCCAGCAGCGCGTCAAGGACCGAGTCACTGATCGCGTCACAGATCTTGTCTGGATGCCCCTCGGTCACCGACTCGCTGGTAAATAGCCGACCCTTCTCGCTCACCCTGGTCCGTCCTTCCAGTCCATGCCCGCCCAACCGTTAGTTAGGCGAATTATTTTCCGTTGCCTTAAAGCAAACCGGACTCAACGGCCAGTCTGCAAATTCTCGGGGTGGTTCCCGACGGGCGACGCTGCCCGGCACGCGTTATCTGTCTGAGGCGGCGTCCCCATGCAGGAATGCTGCGATCGCATCCACGATACGGCTTGCCATCAGAGTCTTGGATCCGTGCTGCAGCGCCGACTCGGTGCCGTCCGCGGCCAGCAACCAGCCGTCGTTGCTGTCGACCTCGAAGGCCCGGCCGTCGCCGACGGCATTGACGACCAACAGGTCGCAGCCCTTGCGGCGGAGCTTGGCGCGGGCATGGAAGAGCACATCTCCGTTAGCGTCACCGGTCTCGGCCGCGAACCCCACGATCGCGCGCATGTTGGGCAACTGGCCGTGCGCGCGGTCCTGCACCGCACCGGCCAGCACGTCGTCGTTGCGGACCAGTTCGATGGTCGGTGAGTCCTGTTCACTCTTCTTGATCTTGGCGGTGGCAACCTGGGTAGGCCGGAAGTCGGCCACTGCCGCCGCCATGACCAGCACGTTGGCCTCCGGCGCGTGCTTGGACACCGCACTACCGAGTTGCTCGGCGGAACTGACGTGCACCACGTTCACGCCGGCCGGGTCGATGAGTCCCGCGGTGTGCCCTGCGATGAGCGTGACCTCCGCGCCGCGCTGGGCGGCTACCCTCGCGACGGCATACCCCTGCTTGCCGGAGCTGCGGTTGCCGATGAAACGCACCGGATCGATCGCCTCCCGGGTGCCACCGGCGGTGACCAGCACCCTGCAGCCCGCCAGGTCGTACGGAAGCGCGTCGTGGCGCTCCAACAGCAGGTGGGCGAGCGTGGTGATCTCCTCGGCCTCGGGCAGCCGGCCAGCGCCGCTGTCCGACCCGGTGAGGCGCCCGGAGGCGGGTTCGAGCACCACCGCGCCGCGACGTCGCAGCGTGGCGACGTTGTCGACGGTTGCCGGGTGCAACCACATCTCGGTGTGCATGGCCGGCGCGAACATCACCGGGCAGCGGGCGGTGAGAAGCGTTCCGGTCAGCAGGTCGTCCGCCCGGCCGGCCACCGCGCGGGCGAGCAGGTCGGCGGTTGCCGGGGCGACCACCACCAGATCCGCCTGCTGGCCGAGCCGAACGTGGGGCACCTCGGGAACGTCCTGGAAGACACCGGTGCGGATTGGCTCCCCGGACAGCGCCTCGAAGGTGGCGGCGCCGACGAAGCGCAACGCTGAGTCGGTGGGAATGACCCGGACCCGGTGGCCGGCTTCGGCGAGCTGACGGACAACAGTGCAGGCCTTGTAGGCCGCGATACCGCCGGAAACTCCGACAACGACGCGCTTGGGGCTGCGCTTGCTGCGCTCACTGCGCTGTCCCTCCATTGCGCGCCAGCCCCTGTTACTCGCCCTCGGTGTGTTCGAGCAGGTCGGCGTGAATTTCGCGCATCGCGATCGAAAGCGGCTTCTCCTGCAAGCCGGGTTCGACCAGCGGGCCGACGTACTCGAGGATGCCCTCGCCAAGCTGGTTGTAGTAATCGTTGATCTGCCGGGCCCGCTTGGCCGCGTAAATCACCAGCGCGTACTTGCTCGAGACGCGGTCCAGCAACTCGTCGATGGGCGGGTTGGTGATGCCCAGCGGGGTGTCGTAAGCGCCAGCCCCACCGGCCGACGGATCAAACTGATCCACGGCGGCGACGGCGGTCAACGACGTGTCGGACTGCGGAATGGTCACGTAGAAAATCTCCTGGCGCTCGGCTGCTCGTAGTGCGTTCAAACGGTTTTGAACGGTGAAAAAATCGATTTTGAAATTCCGGGATCCGCTAAACGGTGTCTGGGACGGTTCCCACCAGCAAGGATACCAATTCGGCGCACGCAGACTCTAATCGACTGTTGACCACCACCACGTCGAAGTCGCCCTGGGCGGCCAATTCGACACGTGCGGTGTCCAGCCGACGCTGGATGACGTCGGGAGTTTCGGTGCCGCGACCTATCAGCCGGGCCTCAAGATCTTCCCAACTCGGCGGCGCCAGAAACACGGTGAGCGCCTCCGGCATGGCGTGCTTGACGGCTCGGGCCCCGGCCAGGTCGACCTCGATGAGTACCGGGAAGCCGGCTGCCGTGGCTGCGCGCACCGGTTCGGCCAACGTGCCCGATCGGTGCAATCCCCCGTGGATTTCCGCCCATTCCAGCAGTTCGCCCTGATCGATCAACTGCTGGAAACGGGCTGGGCTGACGAAGTGATAGTCGACGCCGTCGACCTCCCCCGGCCTTGGTGCTCGCGTCGTGGCCGAGACGCTGAAGTGCAGGTTCGGTATCCGCTCACGCAGACACCGAACCACCGTCGACTTGCCGACCGCGGAGGGACCGGACAGCACGACCACATGGCCTGCATCCGGTCCCCCGCCGGCGCTCACCGGCACTCCCGGTCGGTGAGCCGACTAGGAGCCGAACTTTTCCAGCAGAGCCTTGCGCTGACGGTCGCCCAAGCCACGCAGGCGGCGGGTCGGCGCGATCTCGAGCTCGGTCATGATCTCCTGCGCCTTGACTTTGCCCACCTTCGGCAACGCCTCCAACAGCGCAGACACCTTCATCTTGCCGAGAACTTCGTCGCTCTCAGCGTCCTTGAGCACCTGGGTGAGGTTGGTGCCGCCACGCTTGAGCCGATCCTTGAGCTCAGCTCGTGCTCGACGTGCGGCAGCAGCCTTCTCCAACGCGGCCGCGCGCTGCTCGTCGGTCAACTGGGGAAGGGCCACGATTCCTCCGTCTCTCATCGATATCTTTCGGATATCTGTCGATCTACTTTGTCTCGGCCGGGTACTCCAGCCAGCGCAGACGACCGTACTCACGGTTCGGAACGAAATCTAACCCGGCCCCCCGGTTCCGGGGTCATTTGTCCAGCGTGAGTCCCTCCGGGAGGCACCGGCGGCGGCCGCCCAGCGGCCGGTCCAGCAACGTCTACAGTCGCCCCGGCCGCACCGCGTGACGGGACGCGCGGCGCCCCACCCAGACCCGCAAAAAGCCCTCTTGAACTGCTGTTATGCCACCACTCAGGCGGCCGCGTCGGACACCTGTGAGGTCGGCGGCCGTGCCGGCAGCAGACAACCGCCGGTCGTAGTGCCGCGGATCACGCATTTGGCTGGGGCTTCGCGGCGTGTCGCGGCGTCAGCCTGCGTCGAGGTAGCCGACGGAGTCGAGCATGCGTTCGGCGGCAGCACGCAACGCCGCGACGCCCGGCCCGGCCCTCAGCACCTCACGCGATACCGCGGGCCACAGCTGCTGCGACGCCGCGCCGCCGAGGCCGGCCAGCGCCTCGGCACGCCCGCCCTGCGCCCCAACGCCGGGCACCAGGACCGGGCCACCCAGCTCACTCAGATCCGGCGCCTGCAGCACGGTGGCCCCGACGACGACGCCGAAGGACCCGCCGTTCGCCCCCTGATTGGCCTGCGCGACGTGATCGACGATCAGCTGAGCCACCGTGCGTCCGCCGACATCGGCCCGCTGGACCGTCGAACCCTCGGGGTTGGACGTGGCCGCCAGGACGAACACCCCGCGGCCATTCTGCGCGGCGACTTCCAGCAGCGGCCGCAGCGACCCGAACCCCAGATACGGCGACGCCGTCACGGCGTCGGCGGCCAGCGGCGAATCGCCGGCCCACGCGGTGGCGTAGGCGGCCATAGTCGACCCGATATCGCCCCGTTTCGCGTCGGCCAGCACCAGCACGCCGTTGGCCCGCAGTGCGGCGGTGGTCCGCTCGAGCACCGCGAAACCCGCCGAACCGTACGCCTCGAAGAACGCCACCTGAGGTTTGACCATTGCGAATCCGGCATAGGCGTCGACGCAGACGTCGCAGAACGCGGCCAGGCCGTCGGCCGTGACCGGCAGCTCCCAGGCGCGTAACAGCTCGGGATGCGGATCGATCCCCAGACAGAGCGGCCCACGGCTCGACCGCGCCTGCGCCAGCCGATCCCCGAAACCAGTCACTTTCTGGTGCCGATAGCGCGGTGCAACTCCTGCAGCGACTGGACGTCGATGTCGCCGCGGATCCCCGCCTCGATGCCCTGCACCGCCGCCGAGGCGCCTTGAACCGTGGTGATGCAGGGGATGTTGACGGCCACCGCGACCGACCGGATCTCATAGCCGTCCACCCGCGGCCCCGAATTGCCGTACGGGGTATTGATCACCATGTCGACCTCGCCGGCCCTGATCGCGTCGACCGCCGACATCGGCGGCCGGCCTTCCTGCGGCGCTTCGAAATGCTTGCGTACCTCGTCGCAGGGAATTCCGTTGCGGCGGAGCATTTCCGCCGTGCCTTCGGTGGCCAGAACCCGAAAACCCAAGTCGGCCAGCCTTTTCACCGGGAAAACCAGTGATCGTTTGTCCCGGTTGGCAACCGAAACGAACACCGTACCCCGCGTCGGCAGCGAGCCGTAGGCGGCGGTCTGGCTCTTGGCGAAGGCGCTGCCGAAGTCACGGTCGATGCCCATCACCTCACCGGTCGACTTCATCTCCGGACCGAGCAGTGAATCGATCGCCGCGCCGTCCGCGCGCCGGAAACGGTGGAACGGCAGCACCGCTTCCTTGACCGCGATCGGCGCATCGGTGGCCACGTTGCCGCCGTCCCCCGCTTCGGCCAGCATCCCCTCCTCGCGAAGCTGGGAAATGCTGGCGCCCAACATGACTCGTGCACAGGCTTTGGCCAGTGGGATCGCTGTCGCCTTGGATACGAAAGGCACGGTACGGCTCGCTCTGGGGTTGGCCTCCAGCACGTACAACACGTCATCTTTCAGGGCGTATTGCACGTTGAGCAGGCCCACCACGCCGATGCCGTGCGCGATGGCCTCCGTCGCCTTACGCACCTTCTCGATATCGCTGCGGCCCAGGGTCACCGGCGGCAGTGCGCACGCCGAGTCACCGGAGTGGATTCCGGCCTCCTCGATGTGCTCCATGATGCCGCCGATGTAGACCTCGGTGCCGTCGCACAACGCGTCGACGTCAATCTCGACCGCGTCCTCGAGGAACCGGTCGACCAGCACCGGATGTTCGGGGGACAGCTCGGTGGCCCGGGTGATGTAGCCCTTGAGCGTCTCCTCGTCGTAGACGATCTCCATGCCGCGACCGCCAAGCACGTAGGACGGCCGCACCAGCACCGGGTAGCCGATGTCAGCCGCGATGCGCCGGGCCTGCTCGAATGTGGTTGCCGTGCCGTACTTTGGCGCGGGCAGCCCAGCGGTGTTCAGCACGTCGCCGAACGAGCCGCGGTCCTCGGCCAGGTCGATGGCCGCCGGCGGAGTGCCGACGATCGGGACGCCGGCGTCGGCGAGCCGTTGCGCCAGCCCGAGTGGGGTCTGGCCGCCCAGCTGCACGATGACACCCACCACGCCCGGTCCCCCGGCACCGGACTGTTCTTCGGCGTGGTACACCTCGAGCACGTCCTCGAACGTCAGCGGCTCGAAGTACAGCCGGTCGGCGGTGTCGTAGTCGGTGGACACCGTCTCCGGGTTGCAGTTGACCATGACGGTCTCAAAACCGGCCTCGCTCAACGTGGTTGCGGCATGCACACAGCTGTAGTCGAATTCGATGCCCTGTCCGATGCGGTTGGGTCCGGAACCGAGAATGAGCACCTTGGGCCGCTCGGTCTGCGGGGCCACCTCGGTCTCCGCGGCCGGGTCGAGTTCGTAACTGCTGTAGTGATACGGCGTCTTGGCTTCGAACTCGGCGGCGCAGGTGTCCACCGTTTTGTACACCGGATGGATGCCCAGCCGTTCACGCAGCGACCGTACGCCGTTCTCACCGGCCAGTTCCGGACGCAGCGACGCGATCTGGCGATCGGAGAGTCCGCAGTGCTTAGCGTGCCGAAGCAATTCGGCATCCAGCACGGGAGCATCGACGAGTTCGGCGCGCAGCGCCACCAGTTCGTCGATCTGGGCGACGAACCAGGGGTCGACACCGCTGGCCTGGGCCACCTGCTCCACCGAGCCGCCGAGCCGCAGCGCCAGCTCGATGTCGTAGAGCCTGCCCTCGGTCGGGGTCTGCAGCCGGGTGAGCACGTCGTCCACCGAGCCCTCGGCGTCCGGCTTCGTCCAGAACCCGGCACGGGTGGTCTCCAGCGACCGCATCACCTTACCCAGCGCCTCGATGAAGTTGCGGCCCAACGACATCGCCTCACCGACGGACTTCATGGTGGTGGTCAAAGTGTCGTCGGCGCCGGGGAATTTCTCGAACGCGAAACGCGGCGCCTTGACCACGACGTAGTCCAGAGTCGGTTCGAAGCAGGCCGGTGTCTCCTTGGTGATGTCGTTGACGATCTCGTCGAGGTTGTAGCCGATGGCCAGTTTGGCGGCGATCTTGGCGATCGGGAAGCCGGTGGCCTTGGACGCCAACGCACTCGATCGCGACACCCGCGGGTTCATCTCGATGACGATGAGCCGGCCGTCTTTGGGGTTGACCGCGAACTGGATGTTGCAGCCGCCGGTGTCCACGCCGACCTCACGCAGAATGGCGATGCCCAGGTCCCGCATCCGCTGGTATTCGCGGTCGGTCAGCGTCATCGCGGGCGCCACGGTGACCGAGTCACCGGTGTGCACCCCCATCGGGTCCACGTTCTCGATCGAGCACACCACCACCACGTTGTCGTGGCCGTCGCGCATCAGTTCGAGCTCGAATTCCTTCCAGCCGTAGATCGACTCCTCGATCAGCACGTTGGCGCTGGGGCTGGCGGCCAGGCCGGCGCCGGCCATCCGGTCGACCTCCTCGACCGACCGCGCCATGCCCGATCCCAGGCCACCCATGGTGAAGCTGGGCCGCACTACCACCGGCAGACCGAGCTCCCGGACCGTCTCGCGCACTTCGTCCATGGTGAAACACACTCGACTGCGCGCAGATTCACCGCCGACCTTGGCGACGATGTCCTTGAACTTCTGCCGGTCCTCACCGCGCTGGATGGCCTCGAAGTCCGCGCCGATGAGCTCGATCCCCCAGCGCTCCAGGGCCCCGTTCTCGTAGAGCGCGACCGCGGTGTTGAGGGCGGTCTGCCCGCCCAGAGTGGCCAGCAGGGCATCGATCTTGTTGCCGCGCTCGGCCTGCTGGGCCATCACCCGCTCGACGAACTCCGGTGTGATCGGTTCCACGTAGGTGTGATCGGCGAATTCCGGGTCGGTCATGATGGTGGCCGGGTTGGAGTTGACCAGGCTGACCTGCAGTCCCTCCGCGCGCAGCACCCGGCAGGCCTGGGTGCCGGAGTAGTCGAACTCGCAGGCCTGGCCAATGACGATCGGCCCGGAGCCGATCACCAGCACATGGTTGAGATCCGTTCGCCTCGGCATCAGCGCTCTCCTTCCGCGGCGCGAGCGTCCGCATCTGCAGCCCGTTTTCGGCGTGTCTCCGTACCGACACGCGCGCTCGCGGTCATCGATGAGCCTCCATCAGGTCGACGAACTGGTCGAAAAGGTATTCCGCGTCGTGCGGTCCGGCGGCGGCCTCCGGGTGGTACTGAACTGAAAAGGCGCGCCCGTCAACAAGTCTGACCCCTTCGACCACGCCATCGTTGGCGCACGTGTGACTGACCTGCGCCGTGCCGAACGGCGTGTCGAAGGATTGACCGGCCTCTCCCTCCAGCGCGAAGCCGTGGTTCTGGGAGGTCACCGCTACCCGCCCGGTGCCGTGGTCGATCACCGGAATGTTGATCCCCCGGTGGCCGAACACCATTTTGTAGGTCGACAACCCCAGTGCGCGGCCCAGGATCTGGTTGCCGAAACAGATTCCGAACAGCGGCAATCCAGCACCCAGCACCTCCCGGGTGAGCGCAACGGTGTGGTCGGCGGTGGCCGGGTCACCGGGGCCGTTGGACAGGAACACTCCATCGGGTTTGAGTGCGGCGAGCTGCTCGAAGGTCGTCGACGAGGGCAGCACATGGCTGCGGATGCCGCGCCGGGCAAAGTTCCGCGGTGTGTTCGTCTTGATGCCGAGGTCCAGGGCCACCACCGTAAAGCGTGGCGTGCCTTCGGGTTCCACGATGTAGGTCTCGGGTGTGCTGACTTCGCCGGCCAGGTCGGCGCCCAGCATGGGCTGCTGCCCGCGGACCCGATCGACCAGCTGCTCGGGCTCGGCCAGCGCCGCGCCGGAGAACACCCCCGCCTTCATCGAGCCTCGGCTGCGCAGGTGGCGCACGACCGCTCGGGTGTCGATTCCGGCGATCCCGACGATCCGCTGGCGGACCAGCTCGGCCTCCAGCGTGGTGGTGGCGCGCCAGTTGGAGGCACGTGGCGACGGATCGCGCACCGCGTAGCCGGCAACCCAGATCTTGTCGCCGCGGCTCTCGGCGTCCTCGTCGTTCCAGCCGGTGTTGCCGATCTGCGGGGCGGTGGCCACCACGATCTGGCGGTGGTAGCTGGGGTCGGTCAGGGTCTCTTGATAACCGGACATGCCGGTGCTGAACACGGCTTCGCCGAGCGTCTGACCGATCGCCCCGAATGTGGTGCCGGTGAAGACGCGGGCGTCTTCGAGCACCAGCAGAGCCTTACTCATCCGCGCCACTCCTCTCCCCCGCAATCGGGGTACCTCCCACTTGGGCAGGCGTGCCCCCGCATCGCTTTGTGCGCTGCGTGATCGTTGACACGACTCATTTGCGGGGTCCCCTCACCGTGGTTGCCTCGGCGCGACTCACGCGGCGTCCTCCTCTATCCAATGCACATACTCGTCACGGTTGTCCGCCCGGAAACCCGTATCGATCTCGGTGCCGGACGGCAGCCGCCACCGGATCGCCAGGACTCCGTTGCGGGCCGCGACCTTACCCGCGACGCCCCGCTCGGTGCGGATGGCGGTGATGGACTCCTGCGGGATCCAGATCGGTTGTGCGCGAATACGTTCGACCAGGATTCCTTGGGGATAACGGACCAGAACCGCCTTGCTTCGGTAACCGAGGTCGCCCACCGCGACCCGGTCGTTCCAGGCCGGCGACAGCGTACTGCCGACGTAGAGGCCACGAGTGCTCACCGCCGGGGCGCCGACCGTGTCGGGCAGCCCGGGCAGCTCGCCGATCAGGTCGACCTGCGCTTCGGCCCGGCGCCGCCAGCCCCGCATCATCAGGTGGATCGCCACCGCCAGCAACACCACCAGGACCGCCGCGAAGATCAACGATGCCACCAGGGTGCCCGAATTCATGCCGGGCTCTTCCCGTCCCGTGCGGTGATCTTTCCGCGCAGCAGTGTCGCGGTCACTGTGGCCGGTAGCGTCATCGCTTCGTACGGGGTGTTGTCCGACCGGCTGGCCAGCGCTTCGCCGCTGACCGTCCAGCTGTGCTCGGGATCGACGATGGTCAGGTTCGCCGGCTCGCCCACTTCGAGGGGCCGGCCGTGGTCGGGCAGACCGACGATGCGGGCCGGGTTCTCACTCATCACGCGGGCGACGTCACGCCAGCTCAGCAGTCCAGGCCGCACCATCGTCTGCACCACCACCGACAGCGCGGTCTGCAGCCCCAGCATGCCGGGGCGCGCGGAAGCGAACTCGCAACATTTCTCGTGCTCGGCGTGTGGGGCGTGATCGGTGGCCACACAGTCGATGACCCCGTCGGCCAGCGCCTGGCGTAATGCCAGCGCGTCGGAAGCCTCGCGCAGCGGTGGGTTGACCCGATTACGCCCGTCGTAGCTGACCAGCCTGCCGTCGTCGAGCAACAAGTGGTGCGGCGTGACCTCGGCGGTGATCGAAATACCTTGTTGCTTGGCCCATTTGAGAATTTCTACGGTGCCCGCGGTGGAGGCATGGCAGATATGAACCCGTGCGCCGGCGTCGCGGGCCAGCAGGGCGTCACGAGCGACGATGGATTCTTCGGCGGCTCTGGGCCACCCCGCGAGTCCGAGGCGGGCGGCAGTGGGCCCTTCGTGCGCAACGGCGCCAACGGTCAGCCGGGGCTCTTCGGCGTGCTGCGCGATCAGTACGCCCAGGCCGGTGGCGTATTCCAGCGCCCGGCGCATCACCAGCGGATCGTGCACACAGATGCCGTCGTCGGAGAACATCCGCACCTGCGCCGCGCCGGCGTGCATCATCCCCATCTCGGTCAACTCGACGCCGGCCAGGCCGACGGTGACCGCACCGACGGGATGCACGTCGACCAGGCCGACCTGGCGGCCGCGGTGCCAGACATGGTCGGTCACCACCGGGCTGTCGGCCACCGGGTTGGTGTTGGCCATCGCGAAGACCGCGGTGTAGCCGCCGAGAGCCGCTGCCGCCGAACCGGTTTCGATGTCCTCGGCGTATTCGCGGCCAGGTTCGCGCAGGTGGGTGTGCAGGTCGACGAAGCCGGGCAGCATGATGTGGCCGGTGGCGTCGATGACGTCTTGCGCCTCTTCGAGGCGCCCCGCCGCGGCCAGGTCCGGGCCGATGTCCGCGATCTGCCCGTCATCGACGAGTACGTCGACCTGCTCGCCTTCTCCGTACAGACGGACGCCCCTGATCAACACCGTCATGCCGCGACTTCCTCCGCCCCGACCAGCACATGGAACAGCACCGCCATCCGTACGTGCACTCCGTTGGAAACCTGCTGCAGCACCGCCGATTGCGGCGAGTCGGCCACCGAAGAGGAGATCTCCATGCCGCGCAGCATCGGGCCCGGGTGCAGCACCACCGCGTGGTCGGGCAGCAGTGCCTGGCGCCGGGCGGACAGACCGTACCGAGTCGAGTACTCGCGCACCGACGGGAAAAAGCCGCCGTTCATGCGTTCGGCCTGGACTCGCAGCATCAGGACGCCGTCGGCGGCGGGCAGTTCGGCGTCGAAGTCTCCCGAGACGGTGACCGGCCAGCCCGCCACGCCGCGCGGCAGCAGCGTCGGGGGCGCCACGAGCACGATCTCGGCGCCCAGCGTATGCAGCAGCATCACGTTGGAGCGGGCAACCCTGCTGTGCAGAATGTCGCCGACGATGACGATGCGGCGCCCCTCGATCCCGCCGAGCCGCTGCCGGATGGTCAGGGCGTCCAGCAGCGCCTGGGTGGGGTGCTCATGGGTGCCGTCTCCGGCGTTGATCACCGACGGTGCCGAGCTGCCGGCAGCCGCGGTCCAGTCGGCCAGCAGGTGCGCGGCCCCGGATGCGGGGTGCCGGATGATCAGCGCGTCGGCGCCGGCGGCCCGCAGCGTCAGCGCGGTGTCGCGCAGCGATTCGCCCTTGCCCACCGACGACCCGGACGCGCTGACGTTGACCACATCCGCGCTCATCCACTTGCCCGCGACTTCGAAGGACACCCGGGTGCGGGTGGAGTTCTCGTAGAACATCGTCACCACGGTGCGGCCGCGCAGCGTCGGCAACTTCTTGACGTCGCGGCCCACCAGCGCCTGCGCGAAGCGGTCGGCATCGTCGAGGATCGCGGTGGCCTCGTCGCGGGTCAGGTCGCCAGCGGCCAACAGGTGCCTTGGGGTCATCGGGTGATCACCACGCCGTCTCGTCCGTCGTCTTCCTTGAGTTGCACGTGCACGCTCTCGTTGCGCGAGGTGGGCACGTTCTTGCCGACGTAGTCGGCGCGTATCGGCAGCTCGCGGTGGCCGCGGTCGACCAATACCGCCAGCTGTACGGCCCGCGGCCGGCCCACATCGCGCAGCGCGTCGAGGGCGGACCGGGTCGAGCGCCCGGAGTACAGCACGTCGTCGACGAGGATGACCAATGCGTCGTCGATGCCGCCGGCCGGGATGGAAGTGGTTTCCAGCGGACGTGGCGGCTTGATCATCAGGTCGTCGCGATAAGGAGTGATATCCAGCGAGCCGTGACCGACGTCCACACCGCTGTATTCGGCGATATTGGCGGCCAGGCGGCTGGCCAGGGTCACCCCGCGCGTCGGAATGCCGAGCAGTACCACTCGAGCCGAATCCGGGTTGTCCAGCGCGGTCTTTTCGATGATCTGATGCGCCATACGGGAAATGGTGCGACCGACATCGGCCGCTGACATCAATTCCCGCGGATCATTGGCACCCATGCGAGATCTTGACCTCCTTCTCCGCCTCTCCGGACGGATCGTTAAAGGATGTCGACTGCGGGGCAGCCTAACACGGCCTCGAGGCGGCGGTGCGGGGCGGCGACCGGGTGAGCCTCAACGCAATTGGTCACTTGAAAAACTTCTGCCACAGTAGTTTCTTCTTTTTCGGAATGGGTGTGCGTCCACGGCGGCTCAGGAGCGAAAACGCCGCCGCCGCCGCACACTGAAGGCGCTGTACGCACACTCGATTGCCTCCGCCGGGCATCGTTCACGCCACCGGCCTACCCTGGCGGAAATGAGTTCTCCCCGTTCTTCCCCACACATCGACTTCGACGCCCTCTACCGCGGCGAGAGCCCGGGCGAAGGCCTTCCGCCGGTGCACACACCGCCGTGGGATACCAAAGCGCCCAAAGAGAATGTCGTCGCATGGCACAACTCCGGGTGGGTGCACGGTGACGTGCTCGACATCGGGTGCGGCCTCGGCGACAACGCGATCTACTTGGCCCAGCAGGGGTATCACGTGACGGGCCTGGACATCTCCCCGACCGCACTGATCACCGCAGAGCGGCGCGCCCACGACGCCGGTGTCGACGTGCGATTCGCGGTGGCCGACTCCACCACGCTCGACGGGTACTCCGACCGGTTCGACACCGTCATCGACAGCGGCATGTTCCATTGCCTGGACGACGACGCCAAGCGCAGCTACGCAGCCGCGGTGCGCCGGGCCACCAGGCCGGGCGCCACCCTGTTGATCAGCTGCTTCTCCGATGGCAACCAGGCAAGCGAGGACTGGCCGAGGCCGTCGGTGTCCGAGCAGACGCTGCATGAGGTGCTGGGCGGTGCCGGTTGGGACATCGAGTCGGCTGATCAAGTCACGCTGAACCGCGAGATGGACGGGGCCGAGGTCGAGATGACGTTCTGGTACGTGCGTGCGCAGCGGCGGGACTCAGCCGGGTAAGCCGACCACACCGGCGCTGCCCAGCACCGACCCGGGGAAGCCGCCGAGCCCGCCGGCAGCGTCGGCCCCATCGGTTCCGCCACTGTTGCCGGCGCCGCCGGACCCGCCGGCCCCGCCGGAACCGCCGTTGCCGATCAGTTGTGCATTGCCGCCGTTGCCCCCGGCGCCTCCGTCGCCACCATCGCTCGTGGCGCCGACGCCGTTGTTCCCGCCGGCCCCGCCGCCGCCGCCGGCACCACCACCACCGCCGTTGCCGTAGAGCACTCCGCCGCTACCGCCGAAGCCACCGTCGCCCCCCGCACCGCCGTCGCCTCCGGCGATCCCGAAGGCGTCACCCAGGCCGATGCCGATCCTCCCGCCTTTGCCGCCGCCCCCGCCAGAACCACCGGCGCCACCAGTGCCGGTGTATGTTCCCCCGGCCCCGCCGCTGCCGCCGGCCCCACCGCTGCTGCCTTTACCCCCGCCGCCATTACTGGCGCCAAGGCCACCAGCCCCACCGTCCCCGCCGTTGCTGCCGGCGCCGCCGAGACCGCCCGCACCACCGTCGCCGAACAACGGAGTCGCGCCGCCGGTGCCACCGGGGCCTGCGGCACCGGCGGCACCACCAACAGCGCCCTTGCCGCTGATGGCGGCGCCGCTGCCCTGACCACCGGTTCCACCTACACCGCCGGCGCCGCCATTCCCTCCGGCCCCACCCGCACCGCCATTGCCGGACAAAAGGCCGCCTTGACCACCGACCCCACCAGTCCCGCCGGCCCCGCCGTCACCTCCCGCTCCCGCATTCCCACCTTCTGGAGAAAAGGCGGATCCGTTGGCGCCGCTGCCGCCCGCACCGCCCGCACCGCCGGCCCCGCCGAGGCCACCGGCCCCGCCGTGGCCGATAAGCGCCCCACCGCGACCGCCGACTCCGCCGGCACCGCCAGTCCCACCCGCCCCGGCGGGGGTTCCGCTCTGGCTGGCATTGCCGCCGATGCCGCCGTTGCCGCCAACGCCCGCGTTCCCGCCGGAACCTCCGACCCCACCATTGCCGATCAGCCCCGAAACACCGCCTGCCCCGCCGGAGCCGCCCGCGCCGCCCGCGCCGGCCTTCCCTGTGGGTAACGGATTGCCTGACCCGTTACCACCGGCTCCGCCCGTCCCGCCATGCCCGCCTACTCCACCGTTGCCATAGAACAATCCGCCCGCTCCCGCGGAACCACCCATGCCGCCGCCGCCGCCAACTCCGCCGCGGTCCTGGCTAAATCCGCCTCCACCGCCATCGCCGCCGTGCCCGGCAGCACCACCGCCGCCATACAACCCACCGGCTCCACCAGAGCCGCCTGCGCCCGCCATGCCCCCGGCCCCGCCGGTTAGACCGCCGAAATCGCCCTGACCTCCATTCCCGCCCTGCCCGCCATCCCCACCACTGCCCCACAACCTGCCGGCCCCACCGACACCACCAGAGCCGGCGGCGCCACCGGCACCGCCATGCTGCGCGCCGAAACCGCCAGCACCGCCGTTACCGCCGTTACCGCCGTTTCCGCCATCGCCATACAGCAGTCCCCCTGCCCCACCACTGCCGCCGGTGCCGGCAGTGCCGCCAACACCGCCGAATTCGCCACCAGAGCCAGCGCCGCCGCCGCTTCCGCCGCTTCCACCGTTCCCGCCAGTACCGATCAGGCCGGCGGCCCCACCGGTACCACCGCCGCCGCCGGCCCCAGAAGCCCCGGCTGCGCCGCTCAACAAGTTGATAGCGCTGCCGCTGCCTCCGCCACTTCCGCCGCTTCCGCCGAACCCGCCATTTCCGAACAGCCAGCCGCCGGCACCGCCTGTGCCCCCTGCGCCGCCGGCACCGCCCGCGCCACCCGTGGCGCCGGCCATGACGGCGCTTGCGCCAGCCCCGCCGAGCCCCCCATTTCCGCCGGTCCCTCCGTTTCCGGAAAGCCAGCCGCCGGCTCCACCACTGCCGCCTGACCCGCCGGCAGTGCCCGCCGTGCCGAATGCGCCGTTTACACCCGCCCCGCCATTCCCGCCCGCCCCGCCGTTGCCGATCAAACCCGCGGCACCACCGTTGCCGCCTTTTTGACCTGCCGCGCCCGCCCCCCCGGCCCCACCATTGCCGTACAACAAGCCGCCGGCCCCGCCGTCGGCGCCGGTACCAGCCGCGCCGTCGGTGCCGTTGCCGATCAGGGGCCGGCCCAGGAGCAGCCGGGTGGGTCCGTTGATCGCGTCCAGGACTTGCTGAGCGACATTGGCCGATTCGGCCGCCGCATAGGCGCTGCCGCCTGCACGGAGTGCCTGCACGAAGCGTTCATGCACGGTCGCCACCTGGGCGCTGATCGATTGGTAGGACCGGGCGTGCGAACCGAACGTCGCCGCAATTGCCCTCGACACCTCATCGGCGCCCGCCGCCAGCACCACGGTCGTCGGGCGCGCCGCGGCCGTGTTGACCGCGTTGACCGCAACTCCGATATCGGCCAGGTCCGCAGCCGCCGCCGTCATCGCCTCCGGCGTTGCCATCACGTACGACATCGCGGTTCCTCCACATCGCCCGAGTCGATGCATTCGCCGACGCCATTACGATTCGGCCGCCGCCAAATTCAGCGGTTACGCGTGCATACGACGTTTACATTCGCGAGATCAGTGCAGCGTATACAGACGAGGCATCATCACATCCGCAGTTATATATCCGAAATTATTGTGTTATGTAAATGTGATAACAAAATGCCCCGGTGACAAATACATTTACAAAACGTCGGAAATGACACTGGACGCATTCCAGATTTGGCATTCGACGGGCTCAGACCGGCGCCGGATCAGCGGTCGGGGTCACATCCCTGGCGACCCTCATGCGCCCAGGCAAGCAGATCCGGGGGCGCCAACTGGTTGATGCGGTCGTTGTAGCGGCGGTACTCGGCAAAACCGAAATAGTGCTGCCACTCCCCGGATCCCCCGTTGCGGAAGAAGCTCTCATTGCTGTGCCAGATGCCGTCGGTGGTATTCGGTGCCACTTCCGCCGCGCGCGAGCGCATCGCATCCAGCGAAGCGTAGCGAGCCAATTCACCCGCCCGTTCGTGACTGATATCGAATCCCAGCACGGCGGCGAGCCGGATCAGCTCACCGACCAGGTCCCGCTGCAGATCGGCGTAATGGAACAACGCGACATTGGGTAGGTGCCGGCGCTCCCAGGTCTTGGCGAATTGATCGAGAATGTTCGCGAGCGTGCCGATTCCCCTGGGTGCAGCGAACCCGACCCGCGGGGGCGGATGTGCCGGACCCTCCATCCAATCCCGAAACTCCCCGATAGGGCCGCGATCGGCGGGCTCGTCGACGGGTGAGGGCCCGGGTGGCCCGTGCCGATGCTGGACCGGTACCGCGGCGTCGTGGAGTACCCGCATCCGGTCCCGGTCCATGTTGGCGGTCTGAAACAACATCGACACCGCCGCGTCACGCGGATCGCGTCCCACGCAGATGTAGGTCACGCGGTCGTCGAGCACCAGGCCGTCCAGCGGCGTGTGGGTCTTCATGAACCGACGGTGGGTCTGCGCCTCGAGGACGGCGACCACCTCGTCGAGCGGCCGGATGGTCTGGTCGAACCAGGGTGAGACCGTCGACAGCGGCCCCGGCAGCTCCGGCCCGTCGAACACAAGCAGGGACACCAGGCGCTGGGTCCAGGTCATCCCGCATTTCGACGGCGTCGAGATGATGATGTCACCATCACGCAGTGTCAACGCGTCCCAACGCAGATTGTCACTCATCAACGAGCGGTACAGGGTACGAGTCATGTCCGTCACCGCCGAATGATGTCGAAGAGGACGCCCTCGACGGTAACCCCCGGCGCGAACGCGAAGGCGATGCCCGTTGAGATCGGTTTGGCCGACTGCGCTTGGCGCACCATCAGTTCCAGCACGAAGATCAGCGATACGCTCAGCATGTTGCCGAACCGGGCCAGCACATCCCAGCTGTACGCCGCGCGGTCGGCGGAAATCCCCAGTGATCGTACGGACTGCTCAATGATCTTCGGGCCGCCCGGGTGAACTGCCCACAGATCGATGTCGGATTTCGCTAATCCGTTGTCCCGCAACACCTCCGCGATCACCGGTTCGACTCCGCGATAGATGTAGTCGGGCAGATTCTCCGACAGCTCACAGGTGATGCCGTTGTGATTGACACCGAGCACAATGCCGTCTTCGGCATCGTCGAGCAGCTGGGTGAAGCTGCTGCGGATCACCACACTGCCCGCGGGCAGCGGTTGCTGAACCTGGCTCGCACCAATCACCAATGCGCCGCATCCGTCGCCGAACAGGCTGTGGATGACGACGTCGTTGATGTCGTCGGCGAAAACAGCGTTCACCGAACACAATTCGATGCACACCACCAACGCCTTCATGCTCGGGTGGGCGCGCACATACGTCGTTGCGGTACCGACCGCGTTCATTGCGGCCGCGCAGCCCATGAAGTTGATCACGACCCGCGACACCGACCGGGACAACCCGAGCTCCTTGACGACCGCGACATCCACACCCGGGGCGATGAATCCGGTGCTGGTGACGAATATCAGCAGCCCGATCTCGTCCGCTCCGTACGGGAGGCCGGCCAGAGCACGCCGCGCTGTGTCGACCGCCAGTGGCACCGCGTGCTGAAAGAACAGATTCATCCGGTCCCGGATGGTCCCGGGGGTGCGCCGGAACGCGTCGAACTCGGCACTGAGCGGGTCGACCGCCATCCGGCGGGTGTCGATCCGCGTCTTGTCATACAGCCGCGGGATCCGTTCGCGCTGTGGGGGATCGACGAACAATTCAGCGACATGCGCGGCGGCGGCGGTCTGCTCGACCTCTCGCCGCGGCCCACCGGTCGCCAGGCCCTCGATCACCGCCACCGTGGTCGGTGGAGCGGGCGGCAGTTGGCCCAGCCCGATCACGGACGGCTCGGACGGCGGCAGGACGCCGCGCTCGGCTGCGGTGCTCACACCGACCCGATTCCGACGAAACCGCCGGCAACGTAGCGGGCGCTCTCCTTCCAGACCGCCGGCGAGAGGTGCTCGCGAAGCACACCCCAGTGGTTCTCCCGGGCGACACGTGATGGCGACAGCAAGTACGTGCGGCAGAGTTTGGGCAACCGGTCGGTGAGAAAACTCTTGGCCGGTAACCACTCGACCCCGGACCTGGCCGCTTCTTCGCGCAGCACATCTTCAGTGACAATATTGGCGAATCCGCTGCGCTGGAACGGAAGTACGTGATGGACGCGGTGCGAACTCAGGCCGGCCGACAGGAAACAGTCGACATAGCGGTTCCCGATCACCGTCAGATCGTTGGCGTGCTCGACCTGGTCGACACCCCAATCCGGCCCCGCTGCGTCGTCGGAGTCCTCGTCCTCGAACTCGTGGCTGGCCACCACCAAGAAGGTACTGACCCACAGCGTCACGACGAACTGCAGAGCCCAGGCCCAGAAATCCCCTGCCACCAGGAATACGACCATCTCGGTCACCAACAATAGGCGCACACCGGCCGACCCGAGGAAGTGCGGCAAGGCGTTGCGCCAGCTTCCGTAGCCTTCCTGGACACCGACCTTGCGTGTCATGTTCCATACGTCGGCGAGGCGAATCGCCATGCCGGTGACCAGATGGCCGAACTTGTGCAGGGTGTGCACCGGAACCCGGTACAACCGTGGCAATCGCATCATCATCGTGAACACGTTCTTCTTGATGTCCACGTCGCTCTGGGTGTACGGGTGATGCAGCAAGGTGTGTCCGTCGGCGACCACCAATGCCAAGGCGATGTAGTTCAAGTCGAAGGTGTTGGAAAACACCCGGTTCCACCCCCGCTGGGCACGGTGCAATGCGTAGTGGCCGTACCCCACCAGTGAGCTGCGCAGCAGCACCATCGCAATCACGAAGGCCCATAGCGGCATCCACGTCGGCTCGACCAGTCGCATGGCCTGAACCGCGAAATACGCGATGGCCAACATAGCCACCACGACGTTGAACAGCCGGTCCATCCCCTTGATCCGCGCGGCGAGCGCGGGCTCGGCCAACCGCGCCTTCACCCGGTGCATCAGGTCTTCTTGGTTGTCGAAGCGGTACCTGGGGGTGTCGCGCCAGCTGTTGAAGTCGTCCTTGAAAAGGAACGGCGGTGCGTTGTGCTTCGGATGGATGTCGCGCGGAGTGGCGGCGCGACCCAACGAGTACCTACGTTCCAGGATCCGCTCGACGACAGCGGGGTCGCGGTGATAGGAGGCGATAACCGCGGTGATATCGCGGTTTTTGGTGCGCCCGATGAAGAAGGCGCCGCCGGGATGCTTGGCTATCCATTCACTGAGGTCGTAGGCCCGCCCGTTGTACACCCACACATCCGGAAGCACCGGTGGCCTGCCCGGTGGAGGCCCGAGGTGCGGACTCGGGCCACGCACCTGAACTTCGGGGAGGTCGTTGGTCATTCGTGCTCCTGCAGGTCTGTTGGGGTGAAATCGGCTGCGCGCCGGCGACTGCGGCGAGCTGGGCCCCATCGTGAGAGCGCGGCCTCAACGGATTCTGGGCAGATTCTCAAAGCACGTGTGTCCTATGAAAACGTCACCGCGCCAAGCACACTCACCCGACCTGAGCGTAGGCAGAATCTCCCGGGCCGTCAGCGGGCCAGCCCCGCCGGTGCAGATCCAGCCGAATCCCGGATGAGAACCGACCCGCAGCATCGCCGCCGTCCGGGCCGGTCCTCAATCCGGAGTTCACTGGTTTGAAGTCCCGAAGCCGCTACCCGGCGGGGTTCGGGATGGTTACCGGCGCGCCCCAATTGGACAGCGTGATCGTGACGTGGCCCTGGTCCTTGTCAATCACCATCCGGACCAGGTATGCGCTCGGGGGCGTGCCCGGCGCACCCGGCGCCTTCACGTCGGCGATGTAGAGGGTGACCGGAAGTGGGCCCTTTGCGTCCTTACCGATCTGTGGCACCAGTGGGTCGATGATCGCCGGGTCGATGGTCCCCGTCACCTTGGTGGTGGCTACACCGTCGATGGTTTCACTGCCGCCGGACTGCGGGTTGGCGACCTTGCCGACTACCGCGCCGATGCCCTTGTCCTTGTCCAAGACGACGCCCGGGTCATAGATCTTGTCCGCCGGTCCCATCGACGTGTAGGCCCCGGCCTCGTTCTTGGTGTACATCGTCTTGTTGGTGACGATGAACTGCTTGGGCACCGCCGGCGTCTTGGGCTGCAGCCTGATCATGGCGTCACCGACGGCCTGGCCGTTGCCCTCCGGCTGGTTGGTCACGTCAGCGTTGACGGCCTCCATCGGCAAGGTGTTGATGTCGGTGGTCTGGAGGTTGACGTGAAGTGAGTGCAGCGCAGTGGTCGCCTTCGAAGCGTCCTGCACGAGTTGCTGCGCTTCCGGCGACGGGGCCGCAGTTGTTCCGGATGCCCCGGACGTCGCCCCGGACGACGTCGCAGCAGAGGTTCCCGATGAACCCGAAGTCTGGGAGGTCGCAGTGGAGGATTTGTGTCCACATCCGGCGAGTGCCGCGACCAGCGCTGTCGCGAACACGATCGCGACAATCGGGGTCGAGGGTCGACAGGGGACACGTCGGTGGGAGATTTGCGCTTGTGACATCAAGCCATTCATGGCCAGCCTTTGCTGAGTTATCCATCCGGTGGTGATGAGCAGCGAGTCGCTACCTTCGTCGTACGGATTGAACGGGGCCCGGTACCCGGTCCCCGGCCAACGGTCGCGGATCTCGGTGACTGCACACCCGCACCCTGGTTCACCAGCAACGACGTTGCGGTCAACCGCACGCCGCCGCCCTCACAGCTTGTTCCCCAGATTGCTTTTGCCGGAGAGCGCGACACTAACACGACCTCGACGCCATGCGAACCCATTCCCGGAAGTAACTGTCACCGCGTCGGGCCGCGCCGTTCGGGTCGCGCCGATCTTTGCGGTGTTCTACAAGAATTCACACCGGCGGTACCGGCGATCCCTGCGCGCCGACGGTTACTTCGAGGGGCTAACCTCATCCCAGTGAATCTCGACGGCAATCAGGCGACCATCCGTGAAGTCTGCGACGCCGGGCTGCTATCGGGAGCGGTCACGGTAGTCTGGCGGCACGGAGAACTGTTGCAGGTCAACGAGATCGGCTACCGCGACATCGAGGCGAAACTGCCGATGCAACGCGACACCCTGTTTCGCATCGCATCCATGACCAAGCCTGTCACCGTGGCAGTGATCATGAGCATGGTCGACGAAGGCAGACTCGCCCTGAATGACCCGATTGCCCGGTGGGTTCCGGAGCTCGCGAACGCGCAGGTGCTGGATGACCCGCACGGTCCGCTGGATCGCACCCATCCGGCCGGCCGCGCCATCGTGATCGAAGATCTGCTCACCCACACCAGCGGCCTGGCCTACGGCTTCTCGGTGTCGGGACCGATCGCGCGGGCGTATCTACGGTTGCCGTTCAATCAGGGTTCGGACGTGTGGTTGTCCGAACTGGCAGCGCTCCCCCTGGTGCACCAGCCCGGTGAAAAAGTGACCTACAGCCACTCCATCGACGTGCTGGGCGTGATCGCCTCCCGGATCGACGGCAAGCCACTCCATGAGGTGTTCGAGGACCGCGTGCTGGGCCCGGTAGGCATGCCCGATACCGGGTTCTTCGTAGCGCCCTCCACGCGATCGCGGGCGGCAACCATGTACCGCCACGACGAGCACGACCAGTTGCGGCACGACGTGATGGGGCCACCGCACGTCAAACCCCCGTCGTTCTGCAACGCCGGAGGCGGATTGTGGTCCACCGCTGACGATTACCTGCGCTTCCTGCGGATGTTGCTCGGCGACGGTTCCGTCGACGGGGTCCGGGTGCTGTCCGCGGAGTCGGTGCGCGAGATGCGCATCGACCGGTTGACCGAGGAACAGAAGCGGCACAAATTCCTGGGGTCGCCGTACTGGGTGGGACGCGGTTTCGGGCTGAACCTGTCGGTGATCACCGATCCCGCCCGGGCCACGCCGTTGTTCGGCCCGGGCGGTGTCGGGACGTTCAGCTGGCCCGGCGCATACGGGACCTGGTGGCAGGCCGATCCGAGCGCGGACCTGATTCTGCTGTATCTCATCCAGTACTGCCCCGACCTGAGCGTGAACGCGGCGGCGGCCGTCGCGGGTAATCCGGTACTGGCCCGGCTGCGGACCGCGCAGCCCAACTTCGTCCGTCACACCTATCGCGCGCTCGGGCTGCTATGAGCGGTTACTCCTACACGCTGCCGCCGACGCATCTGGAAGGTCCCCGGCTGATGCTGCGTCCGGCAGTGGTGGAGGACGCCGACGGGATCTACGAGAGTGTGTCCGGCGATCCGGAAGTCACCCGGTTTCTGTTGTGGACCACACACCCGGATGCCGTCGAGACCCGCCGGGTGCTCATCGAGCAGCTCATCTCGACGGAGAACGACCGGAACTGGGTGATCACGTTGCGCCGCACCGGCGACATCGTCGGGCTGGTCAGCTGCCGTCGTCCGGTCAGCCACTCCGTGGAGATCGGTTACTGCCTCGGCCGCAACTGGTGGGACATGGGCCTTATGTCCGAGGCGCTGAAGTTGGTGCTGGCCGAGCTGGCGGCCGACCCCAGCGTGTTCCGGGTGTGGGCGACCTGCCACGTCGACAACTCGCGATCAGCGCGGCTGTTGCAGCGGGCGGGGTTCTCCCTCGAAGGGCGGCTGCGCCGGCACGCCGTGTACCCGACGATGGGACCCGACCCGCACGACAGCCTGATCTACGCCAGGATCCTGCGCTGAGATCGTCCCTGGACGCGGTCCGAGCGCGGGGCGAAATTGACGACGGTTCCGCTGCCCTGGACCCGCCGGACTCATTGGGGCGGCGAGAATTTGAGCAAGAAATTGCTTCCCTGGTCAGTGACCAACACATTGCCGGCAGTGTCGACTGCCACATCGTAGGGATCGGTGAGTCCGTCGAATAACAAGTCGGTGGCGGCCGGCGAATTCTTGTTCAACTTCATGACTCGGTGATTGCCCGCATCGACGACGTAGACGTTGCCGGCGGTGTCCACCGCCACCCCCTCGGGATGCGAAATGGTCTGGAACGGAAGCTCTCTCGGGACGCCGTCCACCGCGATCCTGAATACCCGACTGTTTTTCGAGTCGGTGACATACACGTTGCCCGCGCTGTCGACCGCAACGTCGGTCGCCCAACCATCGTCCGGGGCTCTGAAAAATTCGGTCGCGGTGCTGCCTTCGGCCGGTAGTTTGAGCACCCGGCCGGATGATGATTGTGGAACGTACACGGTCCCAATCGAATCCACCGCAACGTTGATTGCTGTCGTACCACGCAGGGGCGTGGCCCCGGTGAATCTCGAGTCTGCGGAGTACGCGTACACCCACAGTTGGCCACGATCGGTGACGTACATCTTTCCGCTTGTGTCGATCGCCAGACCGCTGGGCGACGCCAGCAGAGTTCGGGGCACCTCACTCTTGGCGTCAGTCAGGTCTGGCGTCAGCCGAAGTACACGACCGTCCGCCTGTGCAGACGGGGCATTCGGCATCCCCGGAATCGGCATCATCGTTGTCGGTAGTCCCGGCGGCCCCGGGGACGGCCCCAGCGGCCCAATCGGCGTGATCGGCGTCCACGACGTCTTGGGCGGTCCGTCGCAGACATACACCGCACCATCCGCGGCCACCGCGACGCCTCTGGGGTTGTTCAGTGCGAAGTGCGGCACGTCCGGCAACGGTGTCTGCTCGGCCACCTCGGGTCCCTCGGGCGCCAGAACTGGTCGAATCGTCGTCGCCGTGAAAAATAATCCGACGGCAAGGTACGCCACCGCGTAACCTGCTCTCGAATGGATCTTGCGCCCACCACCGGGAATCAAGACTGCCGTCGCGGGGTCGGCCGGATCGTAATGGACCTCCACCTCGGTTCCGACCGCGTAGCGATCCACCAGCTCCTTGTCTACCGCGCTCGATTTCTGCAGATGGCCCATTTGGAGGACGTCACCGCGGTGTCGAACACCCTCGACCTCAAAGCGGTACTCGACCTCAAAGACTTCACTGCCGTCGTCGGACACGACCTCTGCGTGCGTCACGCAACCTGGCACGGTCGGCCACGTACGGGTGCGCGCTGCCAGTCGCATCTCCCGAACAGCTTTGACAAGAATCCACACGCCAACCAGCGTGGTGATGACACCCACGATGAGATACGGCAGGTTTCTCATCCCAGACCTCTCGAAACCGGTGCGCTCAATGGTCGCACCTCCCCGGCCGGAACGGTGGCGACTTGTGTCAGAAGCTGACGAATTGCGCGACACCGATGCCGACACCCGCCGGGCATCGCCTCGGACATAGGCCACGTTGTCCGTCGAACGCGAAGCAGGACAACGTGTTCGCCGATCTAACGGTTGCAGCCCAGGAGCGATGGGGAGACTGGCGAGATCTCAATCTCCCGAGCGCGACCGCCAATCCCCTCAGTTCACCAAAACCGTGTGCTCATTGGCCACCAGCGGCGCTTCGGGCGCCCGAGCCGACTCGGACGACCCATTGCCCGACGCTTTGGTGGCGCGGGTGACGGCGGCGCGAGCCGCCTCCATCCGCGCCAGTGCCTCCTGGGTGAACACCGACAATCCGAGCTCGTGGTTGTAGCCGTGGATCTCCTTGACGTCGAGCTGGGCCAGGAAGTACACGATCTCCTTGGACACCACCTGTCCCGGCACCAGCACCGGGAAGCCCGGCGGATACGGCACCACAAATGTGGTGGACACCAACGTCTTTCCCTCGGCGATCCGCCGCCCCGCGGTACCGATCAGGACGTATTCGCGGTCCTTCTCCTCGTAGCCGGCATAGAACGCCGAGCGGGTGTCGCCGTACACGCTGCCCTCGTCGGGCCGGAACGCGACGTCGAACTGGCTGAAGTCGGGCAGATGCGGTAGGTCCTCGGTGATCTCCTCGACCCGGCGTTCGTGCAGTTTCCAGTCGGCGGCACTGGCGGCGGCCTGCGTGCGGTCGAAGTCGGTGGCGACCCTGCGGAGCACGTCGAGCAGATGGTGGACGCTCGACCAGGTGACGCCGATGGTGAAGATCAGCAGCACGCTGTTGATCGACGTCTTGTTGATCTGGATGCCGAAGCGGTCCATCAGGATCTTCTCGCGGAAGTCGTATCCGTTCATCCCGGTCTTGCCGAGGAACAGCGTGACCCGCGTAGGGTCCAGCACGAACTGATCGGACCGCCAGGCCTCGTTCCACTCGTCGAGTGCACCCTGCCTGACTTCGCGGTAGGAGCTGACATGGGATGCCCGGTACTCCTCGGGCACCAGGTCGGACTCGTCGAGGATGCGGAACCACTTGCTGATCAACCGGTCTTTGCGGACACGGTGCCGAAACACCAGCGCCATGTCGTAGGTCTGCCGGACCAATTGGAAGCCTTCGATGTCGACCTGCCGGCGCGCCAGGTCCAGCGACGCCAGCAGTTGCTGGTTCGGCGATGTCGAGGTGTGCGTCAGGAAAGCCTCGCCGAAGGCGTCGCGGGCCAGCGCGTTAAAGTCCTGGTCGCGGACGTGGATCATCGACGCCTGCCGGAACGCCGACAGGGACTTGTGGGTGGAGTGGGTGGCATAGACCCGCACCCGGGCTTTGGTGGGGTCCGGCAGCAGTCGGTGGTCGACCCACTCGGAGCGGGGCACCCCCTCCATCGACACCTTCCAATTGTGGTATTCCTCAGCGTATTCCGGTGACGCCAGCATCTGCTCTAGCCGCTCGGCCGAGACCATCGCGGTGCGCTGCCGCGCCCACGGCACGGCGGTGGCGAACGCGTACCAGGCCTCGTCCCACAGGAAGACGATGTCCGGCTTGATCGCCAGCACCTCCTCCATCACCCGCCGCGGGTTGTAGACGACACCGTCGAAGATGCAGTTGGTGAGCAGCAGCATGCGCACCTTGTCCAGGTGCCCGGCCGCTTCGAGATCCAACAGCGCCTTCTTGATGGTGCTCAGCGGCACCGCGCCGTAGATGGCAAACTGCGGCAGCGCATAGGACTCCAGATAACGGGGGTACGCCCCGGCCAGCACCAGGCCGTAGTGATGGGATTTGTGGCAGTTCCGGTCGATGAGCACGATGTCGCCCGGCCGGGTCAGCGACTGCACGACGATCTTGTTGGCGGTGGAGGTTCCGTTGGTGACGAAGTAGGTGTGGTCTGCGTTCCAGGTGATCGCCGCTTTGTCCATCGCCTTCTTGATGTTGCCGTGCGGGTCCAGCAACGAGTCCAATCCACCCGAGGTGGTGGAGGTTTCGGCCATGAAGATGTTGCGACCGTAGAACTCACCCATGTCCTGCAAGGACTTCGAGTTGAAGACGCTGGCGCCACGCGCTACCGGAAGCGCGTGGAACTGGCCGACCGGAGCCGACGCATACGCCCGCAGTGCGTCGAAAAACGGTGTGGAGAATCGGTTTCGGAGCCCGGCGATCACGGTGCTGTGCAGGTCGGTGACGTCGTTGAGGCGGTAGAAAGTGCGGTCGTAGACGTCGGGTTCGTCGTCGTTGCCGGCCGCGATCGACTCATCGGTGAGCAGATAAAGGTCTATGTGGGGCCTTAGTTCGCGGATCCACTCGCCGCACTCGACCCAGTCGTGCGAGCGGTCGGACACCCTGGATATCGAAGTGTCGTCGTTGGCGCCCAGCAGCGTGTTCATCAGCGGCACCCGATCGCGCGAACGCAACGGCAGGTCATGGCGGATGATCGCGGCCTGGATCTCGCCGTTGAGCGCGACCGCGGTGATGGCGTCCTCGACGCTGGGCGCCAACAGGATTTCGAACTGAATGTCTTCTGCCGCATTGCGCAACTGACGCAGCGCGTCGGCCAGACAATCCGGGGCCGTGCACGGCGCATCGTCGGCCAGCAGCACGGTGTAGAACTGCTGCTGTTTGGCCTGGGCCACCAGTTCCTGGTCGGCCAGTGGTGCCGAGAGGTCGAAAAGCGCTGTGCGATCGCCGTATTCCGACAGCAGCCGCACAGCCTGGGACACCTCTTCGGCCAGACGCACCGTGGACAGGCTCTCCAGGTGGGCGCGGAAGGTGGCCAGGTTCGCGGCGCCGGGGTACAGCCAGTAGCGCTCGTAGGCGTTGATGCGGTCCATCAACCGCTTGACCTTGGCCAGGTCGTGGGCCTTGTCCAGACCGGCCAGGTCGACCTCGGCGAGGTGGCGGCAGGCGTCGTCGAGCAGGTTCCAGGTGTCGACCCGTGTGTAGGACGGATTGGCCACCGCCGCAAGGGCGGAGACGCGCAGTCGTCTCGTGCGAGCGCTTTCTTTATTCATATCGTCACCTGTTCTCGAGCGTCACTGCAGCTCGTAGGTATCGCGGGAAAGGTGGAAAAAATGGCCCGTGCCGTGGTCGGTACAGGTGATGCCCGATTGCTGACTTTCGCAGGTTACCGAGTTGAGCGAGCGAGTCTGGCCATACTGCAACACCGGGTATCCGGTTCCCCGGACCGTATCGCTGTGGCAGGTCAGTCTGGCCGCGCTGCCCTGCCGCATGCTGATTCGGTCCCCGAAGGCTCCCATACAGAGCGTCGGGCGCGCCGGCGCCGTCCACGTGTGGTCGCTGATCTCGCATTCGACCAGAGTGGAACCGTCCAGCAAGCCCATGGCACAGTCGATGTTTCCCGACGGTGTCTGGAAGAAGTCGAAGCCGTCCGCATGCGCGTCAGCCGGGGCCAGCACTGCCAGCGCCGTTGCGGCGGAGGTCAGTATGACCGTGGCTCTGATTGACTTCACTGTCGACCGCTTTCCGTTGGTAACCAACGGCCATTGTGTCGCGCCCGCGCGCAAAGCGCGATCATTTCCATCCGGAATCTTGACCGTCCGGGATTCGGCGAGGGCTCAGCCGTCCAACTCGTCGTCGCTGTCGATGATCTGTCGATTGCCTTTGCTCAGCGGGTTTTCCATCCACTTGAACAGGGGCAGCTGCGGCAGCTCGAACCGCCGTCCGGGCAGGTCGGTGACGTCGCCGAGCGAGCGCACCACACCCTGGGTCAGACCCATGATGGCCGCCATCACCGGCAGCAGCGGCTGCAGCGGCTTGGCGGCGGTGCGCACGGTACTGATGCGACGGGCCAGGATCAGGCGTTCGACCGTGTGGTACACCGCGGCGCCCACGCCCAGTCCGAAGATAGCCAGCACCGAGGCAAGGATGGTCCAGTCGAACGCGGCACTGATCACCGCTCCCACGACGACCGTGACCGCGGCCAGGACGGCCAGTACGACACGCAGTTCCAGCCGGGTCACGAGGCACCTCCTTGAACGGCTTGGGCGGCCGCGCGGATCTGCGGCGTCACCAGCATCACCTGGCCCAGCACGCCGTTGACGAAGCCCGGGGAATCGTCGGTGGACAGTTCCTTGGCCAACTCCACCGCCTCGTCCACCGCGACCGGCTCCGGAACGTCGTCGGCGTACAGCAGCTCCCACACGGCGACGCGCAGAATCGCGCGGTCCACCGCGGGCAGGCGGTCCAACGTCCAGGACTGCAGGTGCGAGGTGATCAGCTCGTCGATGTGCGCCGCGTGCTCGGCGACGCCGCGAGCGACGACGGCCGCATACGGGAGCATCGGGGTCACGTCCGGATTCGACTCGACCAACGCGGTGCGCAGGTCGACCATCTCGACAGGACTCAGCCCCCTGGCCTCCGCTTCGAACAGCAGGTCGACGGCGCCTTTACGCGCCAGATGCCGGCCTTTAAAGGGGCGGGAGGGCCGCGACGTACGCGACGGTCGCTGATTGCTCGCTTTGTCGTCTGGCATGGTCAGGTGTTGACCCGCCCCAGGTAGCTGCCGTCGCGAGTGTCGACCTTCAGTTTGTCCCCGGTGTTGATGAACAACGGGACCTGGATCTCCGCGCCGGTCTCCACGGTTGCCGGCTTGGTGCCCGCGCTGGAGCGGTCGCCCTGCAAGCCGGGCTCGGTGTGGGAGACGACGAGTTCGACCGACACCGGAAGCTCGATGTAGAGCGGTGCACCGTTGTGGAACGCCACCTGCACCGGCAGGCCCTCGAGCAGGAACCGGGCGGCGTCGCCTACCAGCGACTCCGGCAGCGGGTGCTGCTCGTAGTCCTGGCTGTCCATGAACACGAAGTCCGACCCGTCCCGGTACAGATAGGTGGTATCGCGCCGGTCCACGGTCGCGGTGTCGACCTTGACACCCGCGTTGTAGGTCTTGTCGACGACCTTGCCGGAGAGCACGTTCTTGAGCTTGGTCCGCACGAAGGCGGGACCCTTGCCGGGTTTGACGTGCTGGAACTCGGTGATGGTCCACAGCTGGCCGTCGATGACCAGGACGAGTCCGTTCTTGAAGTCAGCAGTGGTCGCCACGTTCTTTTAAATCTCCTACAAAATGGCCAGTTCCTTCGGGAACCGGGTCAACAATTCCGGGGTCTGCCCAGGGTGGTGCGGGGTGCTGCTTGGCACCACCAGAGTGTCCTCGATGCGGACACCGCCACGGCCGGGTAAATAGACGCCGGGCTCCACGGTCACCACGGAGCCCGCAAGTAGTGTACCGGCGGATGTCGCTCCGATGCCCGGCGCTTCGTGTATCTGCAGGCCGACGCCGTGTCCCAAACCGTGGCCGAAGTGGTCGCCGTAGCCCGCGTCGGCGATGACCTGCCGCGCAGCGCCGTCGACGTCACGCAGCTCAGCGCCCGGGTGCAGGGCCTCCCTGCCCGCTCGCTGCGCCTCGGCGACCAGCCCGTAAATCTCCAGCTGCCAGGCCTGAGCTTTACCGGCCTTGCCCAGGACGAAGGTGCGGGTCATATCGGAGTGATAGCCCGCGACCAGCGCGCCGAAGTCGATCTTGACGAAATCTCCCGCCGCCAGCACCGCATCGGAGGGCCGGTGGTGCGGGATGGCCGAGTTTGGCCCGGCGGCCACAATCGTCTCGAACGAGATCGCATCGGCGCCGTGATCAAGCATCAAGCCTTCGAGTTCACGGCTCACCTCACGCTCGGTGCGACCCGGGCGCAGCCCACCGCGCTCCACCAGGTCGGCCAGTGCGGCGTCGGCGGCTTCACAGGCCAGCCGCAACAGGGCCAGCTCGCCGGCGTCTTTGATCTCTCGCAGCGTCTCCACGGTGCCCGAGGCCCGCACCAGTTCGGTGCTGCAGTCGTCCAGTTCGCCGGCCAATGCGTCCAGACCGTCGACGGTGACCACATGGCTTTCGTAGCCCAGTTTCCCGACGCCATCCTGCCCGGCCCTGCCAGCAAGATAGCGCCCCACGGCACGCTCGATGGCCACCTCCAGATCAGGTGCCTGGTGCGCCGCCTGGGTGCGGTACCGGCCGTCGGTGGCGAGCACGGCTTCGCGCTCGTCAGCAAACACCAGCAACGCGCCGTTCGAGCCGCTGAAGCCGGACAGATAGCGCACATTTATCAGGTCCGTGACCAGCATCGCGTCTAGCCCGGCGGCACTGATTTTGTTTTTCAGGTTGTGTCGGCGCTGGGAATGTGTCACGACCCTTGACCGTACTCGCTACGCTGTTTGCCCATGAACAAGTGGATGCTGCGTGGATTGGTCTTTGCCGCCGGGATGATCGTTCTTCGCCTGTTTCAAGGGGCGCTGATCAACGCGTGGCAGACCCAGTCGGCGCTGATCAGCGTGGTGCTTCTGACGATCTTCGTCCTCTGCGCAGCGGTGTGGGGGTACTTCGACGGTCGCGCCGACGCCAAGGCGAACCCGGACCCGGACCGTCGCCAGGACCTGGCCATGGTCTGGTTGCTGGGCGGACTGGTGGCCGGTGTGGTCAGCGGACTGGTGTCCTGGATCATCGCCCTCTTCTACAAGGGCATCTACACCGGCGGCTTGATCAACGAGCTAACTACTTTCGCGGCATTCACCGCGCTGATCGTGTTCCTGTTCGCGATCGTCGGCGTGGCGATCGGGCGTTGGCGCATCGACCGCAACGCTCCCCCGGTGGAAAAGCCCGACCATGACCCGCACCGCGACCGCTCCGCCGACACCGACGTGTTCTCCGCGGTGCGCGCCGATGACAGCCCCACCGGCGAAATCAGGACGGCCGGCGCCCAGACCGAACAGCGGACGTCGTCGGTGGCCACCGTCGAGCGCGAACGGGAAGCTCCCACCGAGGTGATCCGCACCGGCGACCACGGCGACGACGCCAAGACCGAAGTCATCCGCACCGGCAACCCCGGTCACGAGGACAAGACCGAGGTCATCCGCACCGGTGATCACAGCGGTGAGGCCAAGACCGAGACGATCAACCTCGACAAGCCGGACAAGAAGTAGCTACGTAGCCGCCAGGTAGCGCAGGGCCAGCAGGTAGCCCTGCACTCCCAGTCCGACGATCACCCCTGTCGCCACCGGACTCAGGTACGAGTGGTGTCGAAACTCTTCGCGCGCATGCACGTTGGAGATGTGCACCTCGATCAGCGGTGCACTCAACTCCGCGCAGGCATCGCGCAGGGCCACCGAGGTGTGCGTCAGACCGCCTGCGTTGAGTACCACCGGTTCCGCCGCGTCCGCGGCCCGGTGAATCCAGTCCAGTAATTCGGCTTCGCTGTCGCTTTGCCTTACCACGACGCTCAGGCCGAGATCGGCGGCTTCGGCCTCGATCAGGGCGACCAGGTCGTCGTGGGTGGTGCTGCCATAGACGGCGGGCTCCCGCTTGCCGAGCCGACCCAGGTTTGGGCCGTTGATCACGTTGATCGTCATGGGGCACACACTCCGGCGTAGGCCGTCACCAGCAGACCCGGGTCGGGTCCCACCAGCCGGCCCGGTTTGGCCAACCCGTCCAGCACCACGAATCGCAACACACCGGCGCGCGTTTTCTTGTCTCCTGCCATGTATTCCAACAATTGAGGCAGCGCGTCGGGGTCATAGCTGACCGGCAGACCCAGCGCGGTGAGGATGTCACGGTGACGCGCGGCGGTGGCGTCGTCCAGGCGACCGGTGAGCCGGGCCAACTCCGCCGCGAATACCAAACCGACCGACACCGCGGCGCCGTGGCGCCACTGGTAGCGCTCCCGGCGTTCGATCGCATGCGCCAATGTGTGCCCGTAGTTGAGGATCTCGCGGAGTTCCGATTCCTTTTCGTCGGCCGCCACCACTTCGGCTTTCACCGCGATCGCCCGCCGGACCAGTTCGGGCAGCACGTCGCCGTCGGGGTCCAGCGCCGCCTGCGGATCGGCCTCGATCAGGTCCAGGATCACCGGGTCGGCGATGAATCCGGCCTTGACCACCTCGGCCATCCCCGCGACGATCTCGTTGCGCGGCAACGTCTTCAACGTCGAAAGATCGACCAAGACGGCCAGCGGCTGGTGGAACGCGCCGACCAGGTTCTTGCCAGCGTCGGTGTTGATGCCGGTCTTGCCGCCGACGGCCGCGTCGACCATGCCGAGCAGCGTGGTGGGCACGTGCACGATCGACACACCGCGCAGCCAGGTCGCCGCCGCAAACCCGGCGACGTCGGTGGCCGCACCGCCACCCAGGCTGACCAGGGCATCCTTGCGTCCGATTCCAATGCGGCCCAACACTTCCCAGATGAAGCCGACGACTGGCAGCTCTTTTCCTGCTTCCGCGTCCGGGATTTCGACGCGGTGCGCGTCAATCCCGCTGTCAGCCAGCCGGGTTCGTATCTCATCGGCGGTGTGCGCCAGCACCGGCTGATGCACGACGGCGACCTTGTGCCGGCCCGCCAGCAGCTGCTGCAACTCGTCGAGCAGGTCGGTGCCGATCAGCACGGGGTACGGCGGGTCCACGGCCACCTCGACGGTAACCGGTGCGTTGTCTGTCATTTGGTGGCCTCTACCTGAGTTTGCAGCCGCGACACGATGTAGCGGACGACCGCACCGGGGTTGCGACGGTTGGTGTCCACCCGGATCGTCGCGACCCGCCGGTACAGCGGAATGCGCTTGGACATCAGCTCACGGAACTTCTCGGCACGGTCGGGCCCGGCCAGCAATGGCCGCACCGTGTTGCCGCCGGTACGCCGCACCCCTTCGGCGGCGCTGATCTCGAGGTAGACCACGGTGTGTCCGGCCAGCGCCGCGCACACCCCGGGACTGGTGACCGCGCCGCCGCCCAGCGACAGCACGCCGTCGTGCTCCTCGAGCGCCGCACGGATCACCTCCTCCTCGATGCGCCGGAACTCGGCTTCGCCGTCGGTGGCGAAGATCTCGGCGATGGTGCGACCGGTCTGCTGCTCGATGGCCGCGTCGGTGTCCAGCAGGCTGACCCCGAGCGCCTTGGACAACCGACGGCCGATGGTCGACTTGCCGGAACCCGGCAAGCCCACGAGTACCGCCCTGGGAGCCACCTGCGCTAGCTTCCGGCAGCCCGGGTGGCCGGCGCCTCCCGGTCGGCGACCGTGCGCAGATAGGACTCGATGTTGCGGCGGGTTTCCGTCAGCGAATCGCCACCGAACTTTTCCAGCGCCGCGCGCGCCAGCACCAGCGCCACCATGGTCTCGACGACGACCCCGGCAGCGGGCACCGCGCACACGTCCGAACGCTGGTGGATAGCAACGGCCTCGTCGCCGGTAGCCATGTCGACGGTGGCCAGCGCCCGCGGCACGGTGGAGATCGGCTTCATCGCCGCGCGCACCCGCAGCGGTTGCCCGTTCGTCATTCCACCTTCGAGGCCACCGGCCCGGTTGGTCGAGCGGACCACTCCGTCGGGACCCGGATACATCTCGTCGTGGGCCCGGCTGCCGCGGCGTCGGGCGGTGGCGAACCCGTCGCCGATCTCGACGCCCTTGATCGCCTGGATTCCCATCACCGCCGCGGCAAGCTGACTGTCCAGCCGGTTATCACCGCTGGTGAACGAACCAAGGCCGACCGGCAGACCCGACGCCACCACTTCGACGACGCCGCCGAGGGTGTCGCCGTCCTTCTTGGCCGCCTCGATCTCGGCGATCATGGACTTCTCCGCCTCGTCGTCATATGCCCGGACCGGGCTGGCGTCGATAGCTGGCAGATCTTCCGGCCGCGGCGGCGGGCCGTCATACGGAGTTGACGCACCGATCGAGATGACGTGCGAGAGCACCTCGACGCCGAACGCCTGACGCAGAAACGCCCGCGCGACGGTGCCGGCCGCGACACGCGCGGCGGTCTCGCGGGCGCTGGCACGCTCGAGCACCGGCCGGGCGTCGTCGAAGCCGTACTTGAGCATGCCGGCGTAGTCGGCGTGGCCGGGCCGCGGTCGGGTCAGGGGCTCATTGCGCGCGCTGTCTGCCAGCAGCGACGGGTCTACCGGGTCCGGGGCCATCACGGTTTCCCACTTCGGCCACTCGGTGTTGCCGATCTCGATCGCGATGGGGCCGCCCAGGGTGACACCGTGGCGCACCCCGGACAACATGGTCACCGCGTCGCGCTCGAACTTCATCCGGGCGCCGCGGCCGTAACCGAGACGGCGGCGGGCCAACTCGTCGGCGATTTCGGTGGACGTCACCTCGACGCCGGCGACCATGCCCTCGATCATGGCCACCAACGCACGGCCATGCGACTCCCCAGCAGTGATCCAGCGCAACACCCGAACATCTTCCCACGCGCCCGGCAATCCCCCCATTCGCGCCCGTGACCAGCCATTCCGTATCGATGACTTCAGCTGCGACTCGGTGATGACGCGCCGCGCCGAGTATTTCGCAATATTGGTGTCCATGCGCCGGACAGAAATGCTAAAGTCGACGAAATCCGACTCGCGGGCATTCGAAATGCAGCCCCGGGACTATCCGGCGGGTTCCATTAGCATATTCCTGCCGATCCTGAAATGAAGTTCACGCAATTTCTAGATGTGATTCTTCTAACTTGACCTGGTGATATAGCACCTGAACACGCCCTTTGCCTACCGAGCAGCTGGACGCACAGCGCTACTCGATATGTGATGGAGCCCATTCCAATTATGGTGGCTTGCCGCAGGCCCATTGATGCGTCGCTTGTCGTCCCGAGTCAATCGAAAAAGGATGGTTGTCTTGTCGTATGTGATCGCCCACCCCGAGGTACTGAGTACCGCGGCAACCGATTTGAACGGGATCCTGGATTCCCTCAAGGCAGCCAGCGTCGCAGCGGCATCCCCGACCACGAGTATCGCGGGTCTGGGCGCCGACGAGGTGTCAGCGGCCATCTCCGGTCTCTTCAACGCCTACGCGCATGACTTCCAGGCGCTCAGTGCGCAAACCACGCAATTCCATGAAGCATTCGCCCAGTCCGTGCTGACGGCGGCAGGCTCCTATGCCAGCGCCGAGGCAATCAATGCCGGCCCCTTGCAGGCCCTTGCGGCTCTCGACCCGGTCAAAATCCTCACCGGGCGACCGCTGATCGGCAACGGTGCCGACGGCGCACCTGGGACCGGACAGGCCGGTGGCGACGGCGGCTGGCTCTACGGCAATGGCGGCAACGGCGGATCGGGAGCCCCCGGGCAAGCCGGCGGCTCCGGTGGCGCATCAGGTCTGTTCGGCGCCGGCGGCAACGGCGGCAACGGCGGATCGGGAGCCCCCGGGCAAGCGGGCGGGGCAGGCGGGGCCGGCGGCGCCAACGGCTTCCTTGGTGGGGGCAACGCGGGAGCCGGCGGCGCAGGTGGGGCCGGTGGCACGGGCATGAAAGCTGCTAACAACGGAATGGGTGGTCTGGGAGGCAACGGCGGAGTCGGCGGCGTGAACCGTCAACTCTTCTCGCTGTTCGGAACCGGTGCCGCGGGTGCCGGCGGGACCGGCGGCGCCGGAGGGGTCGGCGCTGCTGGCAACTCGGCGCTGGCCCCGAACGGCGCACCCGGTGGAGCCGGCGGGGTCGGAGGTGCCGGCGGCGCCAACCTCGCGCTGTTAGGCGGGGCAGGCGGCGCCGGTGGGGCGGGCGGCACCGGAGGAACCGGTGGACATGGCTTCAACGCCGCGATCAATGCCGCGACTGCCGGGGTCGGCGGCACCGGCGGCACCGGCGGCATGGCGGGCACCGGTGGCGCAGTCGTCACCCCGATCAACGTTCTTGGGACTGCCGGTGCGGGCGGTATCGGAGGCACCGGAGGAACCGGAGGTGCCGGTGGCACCGGCCTCACCGGCTTCGCGCCCACCGCCGGCGGGGCCGGCGGGCATGGAGGCGACGCGGGCATCGGCGGCGCGGGCGGCGCCGGCATCAAGATCGGCGGCGGCGGCGCCGGCGGGACCGGCGGCACGGGTGGCACTGGCGGCGCGGGCGGCAGCGGCGGCGTGAACGCGAATGGTGCTGGGTCCATCAGCGCAGTCGGCGGCCTCGGCGGCGATGCCGGCAACGGCGGGGCCGGCGGCGTAGCCGGAGCCGGAAACTCGGTGGGCGGCCAGGGTGGCACCGGGGGAACCGGCGGCGCCGGCGGCGCCGGCGGCCACAACACCGGCAACGGCGCCGCCAACGGCTTCGGCGGCGGAGGGGCCGGTGGTGGCGCCGGAGGCACTGGAGGCTCGGGCACCGGTGGGGCTCTTGGTGGGGCTGGCGGCGCCGGCGGCGTCGGCGGCACTGGCGGCACCACCAGCACCAATGGCTTCATCGGCCAGGGCGGTGGCGGCGGGCACGGCGGGGGCGGCGGCGTGGCTACCGGTCAAGCGGGCGCCCGCGGCGGGGGCGGCGGCGGTGGTGGCGGCGGTGGCGGCGCAGGTATCGCCGCTCTCGGCGGCGGCGGCGGCGGTGGCGGCGCTGCTGGTGGCGTCGGCGGCACCGCCGGAAACGGCGGAACCGGCGGTGGCGTAAGCGTCCAAGCGACAACCCCGTTCGGCGGCGGCGCCGGCGGCCTCGGCCAGTTCGGCGGAACCGGTGGCGGCGGCGGGAGCGGCGCCGTCGGGACGAACAATGGTCAGGTCGCGGCAGGCAATGGCGGCAACAGCGGCTTCAACGGCGGCACCGGCGGCGCGAGCACTCAAGGCCTGGGCCAACAGGGTGGAAACGGTGGCACGACCCCCGGCGTCGGTGGTACCGGCGGCGCTCCTTATGTCGGCGGTTCCGCGGGTAGCGCCGGCCGGACATCGAATCTCACCTAAACCCGGGAGTCGGTCCTGCCGCGGCTGTCGCTTCACCCGGTGCGGGAGACCGCAGCGGGTGAGCACGGCAACAGCGTCCGGGCGCAGTCGGTCGCGACCCGAATTCCATCCCGATGCAGGAAGCTGTCCTACCCGCTGCGTGCCGGTATCGAAGCAGCCAGCCCGGGTTCACCAGGCTGTTGCTCTGTCTGAGGTGTTTGCTGCACCCGACGTGTCGAGTGCTGCGGCGGCGGAGCTGAAGGGAATCGGCGACGCAGTGCGCTCGGCCGCGCGTGGCACTGACTTGCGCACCGTTGACAGTGGATTGCCCTGCTGCGCATCCCGGTTTGGCGTGGACGCGGCTTGGCTGGTGGGCATCGGCCCGGCCACGCGGTCGGCTCAAACCCGGTTTAGGCCCTCTAGCTGGCGATTTCATCTTTGTCCCATCGTTTCTCAGCACCCGATCGCCACCCTGACGGCGAGGTCAGGCATCGGGACAGCGGGAGATTTCATGTCATTTGCGGTAGTGGCCACGACGTCATTGGCGGCAGCGGCGGGCGATCTGCGCGACATCGGCCGGGCGATCGATGCGGCCAATTCGGCAGCGGCCGCACGGACCACAAGCTTGGCCGCCGCCGCCCGGGACGAGGTGTCGACGGCGATTGCGTCGATGTTCACCGGGTACGCGCGGGAATATCAACTGCTCAGCGCCCAGGTGGACACGTGTCGTGCCCAGTTCGCCCGAACGCTGGACGATGCCGCCGGGACATACGTCGCCGCCGAGGCCTTGAACGCCTGGACACTGGACTCCCTGCTCGGCGCGGTCAATGCCCCCGCTGCGGCGGTGACGGGACGCCCGCTGATCGGCAACGGGGCGGATGGGAAGGCCCCCGGACAGGCCGGTAGCCCGGGCGGCTTGTTATTCGGCAACGGCGGCAATGGCGCGCCCGGCACGGTCGCCGGGATGGCCGGCGGTGCGGGCGGCGCCGCAGGGCTGATCGGCAACGGAGGCCGGGGCGGCGCCGGTGGTGCGGGCGCTGCAGGGGGCGCGGGTGGCCGGGGCGGGTCGTTCATCGGCAATGGCGGCGCCGGTGCTGCCGGGGGTGCGGCGACATCGGTCAACATGATGGGCGGCCGCGGCGGAGACGGCGGTGCGGCCGGGCAGTACGGCAACGGCGGACCCGGTGGGCAGGGCGGGGCCGGCGCCACCGGCAAGGCGGGCGCGTCGGCGATGGTCCCAGGTGAGTCGGGCGTCGACGGCGGAGTCGGAAGCCGCGGCGGGGATGGCGGCCGGGGTGGACCCGGCGGGACGTTGTCGGGGCATGCCGGTGACGGTGGTGCGGGCGGCGCCGGTGGAGCGGGCGGAGCAGGTGGCTACGGCCTCACCGGTGGCGACGCCCGCGTGGCGGGCGGCAGCGGGGCCGGCGGCGGAAATGGCGGCAGCGGTGGAGCCGGCGGCGCCGGCGGGAACGGCGGCGCCGGTGGACTTTCGACCATCGGTCATGCTGGCCAGCAAGGATCCGCCGGCAACGGCGGGGCCGGCGGGACTGGCGGCAACGCCGGCAACGGCGGGGCAGGCGCCGTCGGTGTCGCGGGGACGAACGACGGCGCTGGCGGCAACGGCGGGTCCGGCGGCAATGCGGGGATGGGCGGCCTGGGTGGAGCCGCGGGTGCGATCGGGACCCACACCGCATTCAGTGGGGTCGCTGGTTCCGCCGGAGCGCACGGCACCGGCGGGAACGGCGGCCACGGCGGGGATGGCTACAACGCCGCTACCGGAAGCACGGCCGGCGTCAACGGCGGCCACGGCGGTGACGGCGGCGCTGCCGGCAACTACGGCAACGGCGGCAATGGTGGTAAAGGCGGCGATGGCAGCGCGGGAACGACCGGGCTCAACGGCACCTTCACCGACCCCATCGGCGGTAGCGGCGGTACCGGCGGCGGTGGTGCCACCAGTGGAGGTATCGCCGGCGGGATTTTGTCCGGTACCAATGGGGGCGGTAAGGCCACCCCCATCGGCATCCCCGGTCCCGTGGCCGGACCAGGCGCGGCCGGCACCAACGGGGGTCACGGCGGCGCCGGCGGCAACGGCGGGACCGGCGGTGGCCATTCCGGCAACGGCGGCAACGGCGGTGCCGGGGGCAATGCCGGGGCGGGCGGCAACGGAGGCGCCGGCGCGTCAGCCGTCGGAGCCGGCGACGGCGGTACCGGTGGCGTCGGCGGCGACTCGGGTACCGGCGGCAGCGGGGGCAAGGGCGGTGACGCCCCGGGATCGGGCAACGGCGGGGCCGGCGGTGCGGGCGGCAACGGCGCGGCCGGCGGCAACGGCGGCAACGGCGGCAACGCCGCCGGCACGGGTGCCGGCGGCGACGGTGGACATGGCGGAGCGGTAGGCGCCGGCGGCGACGGCGGAGACGGCGGCAACGGGGCCGGCGGCGGGGCCGGTGGCGCCGGCGGCGAAGGCGGTACCGGTGGCAACGGCCAGACCCGCGCCGCCCAACAAGGCAGCGGCCCCAGCGGTAATGGCGGTCACGGCGGAAACGGCGGGCAAGACGGAAGCGGCGGCAACGGCGGATCAGGTGGCACCGTCGGCGGCGGCGGGAACGGCGGTCGCGGCGGTGCGGGTGGGGACGCCCTCATACCCGGCTGGGCGGGTGGCAACGGCGGCACCGGGGGCGCCGGCGGCGGACCCGCGATGGGCGGTAACGGCGGAAACGGCGGTGCCGGCGGGACTGTCTCCGGCAATGGCGGCAACGGCGGAAACAGCGGAAACATCGGCGACGGCGGCGATGGCGGCGACGGCGGCACCGGGGGCGCCGGCAGCGGCAGCGGCGGCGGCGGCAACGGCGGCCTGGGTGGCAACGGCTGGGGTGGCGGCTTCGCCAATCAGGGCGGCGACGGAGGCGCCGCCGGTCAGAACGGCCACGGCGGCCACGGCGGCAGCGCGGGCACCGTGGGCGCGGCCGGCGACGGTGGAGCCGGAGGCGGCGGCGGCGCCGGGGGCAGCACCGGAGACGGCGGCCACGGCGGCCACGGCGGCCACGGCGGCTGGGCCGGCCGGGCCGGCGCCGGCGGGGACGGCGCCGCCGGCGGCACCGTGACCGGCAACGGTGGCACAGGTGGTGACGCCGGAGCTGTCGGCCAATGGGGCGATGGCGGCGACGGCGGTAAGGGTGGGTCCGGTGGCTCGCTCGCCGGCGACGGCGGCCACGGCGGCACCGGCGGAAAGGCAGGCGCTCCTGGCTTCCCGCCCCAGACCGGAGTCGGCGCAGGCGGCAACGGCGGGTTCGGCGGCATGGCTACCGGAAGCGGCAACGGTGGCAGTGGCGGAGCCGGTTCGGCCGGGGCCTACCACGGCAGCGGCGGCGCCGGCGGGGACGGCGGCGCCGCCCACGGATCGGGCAATGCCGGCGCCGGCGGCGCCGGCGGCGAAGGCGGTTCGGCTCTGTTGCGTTACGAGCCGACGCTCGGCCGCGACATCCAGGTCAACGGCTGGGGCGGCGCCGGCGGTTGGGGCGGTAATGCCTGGCGCAGCGGATCCGGTTATATCGGCGGCAACGGGGGCGACGGTGGCGCCGCCAGCACCGGCGGCGACGGCGGCGCCGGAGGCAATGGTGGTACGGCCCACGGAACGGGCAGTGGCGGTGCCGGCGGCAGCGGCGGCATGGGCGGCAGCGGCGGCAACGCCGGCACCCTCACCTCGAACACCAACGGCGGCACCAGCGGACCCTCGCGCAGCCAGGGCGGCGATGCCGGCGATGCCGGTTCGGGCGGCCAGGGCGGCGCGGGCGGTCGCGGCGGCGACGCACTGGGTCCCGGCACCGGCGGCGCCGGGGGAAGCGGCGGGGCCGGCGGGACCGGCGGAGCCGCCGTCGGCGGGACGGCCGTCGGCACCGGCGGCAACGGAGGTGGCACCGCTAGCAATGGCGGCAAGGGCGCCGACGGCGGCGACGGCGGGGCCGGCGGCACGGGTGGCGACGGAGGTCACTCCGCGTCCGGTGCCGGCGGCGCGGGTGGCAGCGGCGGTGCAGGCGGGGCCATCACCGGAGCCACCGGCGGCGCCGGTGGCTCCGGCGGCCCGTTTGGTGGTCATCCCGGTGCACCCGGCACGGCCGGAACTCACGGCGTTCCAGGCGCCGACGGAGCGCCGGGCTAAGAACCCAGCAGGGCCAGCCCGGCCGCTCCGGCCGTCGCCACACACATCGACGGCCCGTGCGGCACGGCGCGCATCCGCCACATCAACCCCACCGCGGCGGTGAGCACAGGCGCGCCCAGCGCCGCCAGAAACCAGACGTCGACACCGAGACAGCCGCTCAGCCCGCCGAGACCGAGCGCGAGTTTGACGTCTCCAGCCCCCATCGCCGTCGGCGCCGCCAGATGCACCGCGAGGTACAGCGTCGCCAGTGCCACCGCCCCCATCAGGGCCGGCGCCGCTCGCCCGGCACACGCGGCGCCGGTCAGAATCGCCACCGCGCCGGGCAGCGTCAGCCGGTTAGGCAGCCGTCGCTGTCGGATGTCATACCAACTCAGGACTATCAGCCAGGCCGCGATAAGCCCAATCCGCATGCGCGGCAGGCTAATCCAGTTCCGCCAATGCGCAAGTCATCGCCTCGCGCGGTGCGGGCATACCGGTGAACTGCTCCACCTGCGCGAACGCCTGGTGCAGCAGCATCTGCAGGCCGCTGACGACTCGGCCGCCGGCGGCCCGCACCGCGGCAGCCAACGGCGTGGGCCACGGGTTGTAGATCGCGTCCAGCAGAACCGGGATTCCGGCGAAGGTGTCGGCGTAGCGGGCGGCGACCCCGGCGGGCAACGTGTTGACCAGCACCTCGGCGGCGCCCACTTCGTCGGCCAGCGCGTCGTCGTCCAGGTCGAGGTACGTCGTGGGGACCCCCACCCGGTTGCCCAAATCGAGCAGTCGGGCGGATTTGTCCGGATTGCGGGCCACCACCGTGATGCCGGACACCCCGAGCGTGGCCAACCCGACGACGGCCGCCGGGGCGGTGCCACCCGAGCCGGCGACCAGGGCCCGTCCCGACGCCTGCCCGAGGGCGCCCGCGACGCCGTCGATGTCGGTGTTGTCGGCCCGCCATCCGCTGTTCGTGCGCACCAGGGTGTTGGCGGAGCCGACCTGCTCGGCGCGGGCGGTGCGTTCGTCGGCGAACCCCAGCGCGGCGAACTTGCCCGGCATGGTCACCGACACCCCGACCCACTCGGGACCGAATCGCCCGACCACACCGGGCAGTTGCTCGGCGGTGCATTCGATGCGGTCGTAGGTCCAATCCTGCAGACCCAGCGCGCGGTAGGCGGCCAGGTGCAGCTGCGGGGACTTCGAATGCCCGATCGGCGAACCGAGCACCCCGGCCTTTCTAGCGAGCGGAATCGAGGACACCGTTGCGCTTGGCCAGTTCAATGTTCGCCAGATGCTGCTGATAGTCCCGGGTGAACAACGTGGTCCCCTGGGCGTCGATGGTGACGAAGTACAACCAGTCCCCCGCCGCGGGATGCTCGGCCGCCCGCAGCGCATCCACGCCAGGTGAACAGATCGCGGTCGCCGGCAGGCCTTCGGACATATAGGTGTTCCAAGGGGTCCGCAGTGCCCGGTCGGCGTCGCTGGTGGCGACCTCGCGGCGGTCCAGCGGATAGTTCACCGTCGAATCGAACTCCAGCTTGCGGTGTTCATGCAGCCGGTTGTAGATCACCTGAGCAACCTTGGTGAAGTCCGGCACGTTGGCTTCCTGCTGCACCAGCGAGGCGACCACCAGGATGTCGTAAGGCGACAGGCCGATCGCCTTGGCGGTGTCCTCCAGCCCCGAGGTGAGGTATTGCACGGTTCCGGCACTGATCAGGCTCGCCAGGATGGTTTCCGCGGAAGCTGCCGGGTCGATGTTGAAGGTGCCGGGCGCAATCAGCCCTTCCAGCCGGCGATGGTCGTCGCCCAGCTCGCCGACCGGCTCGAGCGCCCATTTCGGCACCTGCAGCGCGGCCGGAGTGCTCTTGCTCGCTGACGCCTTGAGATCGGCCAGGGACACGCAGCGCTGGTTGCCGTCCAGATCCACACAGGTGGCGCGCGAGATCAGGGTGAGGATGCCCGGGGTGGTCTTGTTGGTCTTCATGTCGGTGGTGTCGTCGAGCTGGCGCCCTTCCGGGATCACCAGCTTGCCCACCCTGGTGTTCGGATCGGCCAGGCGCGACACCGCGTCGGCCGCCGGGATCTCGGTGCGCATCCGGTAGTACCCGGGCTGGATGGCCGAGATCGCGGCGTTGCCGTGGGCGGCGTCGACGAAAGCCCGGACGGTACGCACCACACCCCGCTTGAGCAGCGTCTCGCCCACGGCGGTGGTGGAATCACCGGCCTGAATCTGGATCACGACGTCGCGTTTGCCGGTGCCGGTGTAGTCGTCCTCGTTGCCGGAGAACACGTGCCAGAGCTTCGCGCCGACGAAGACGGCCGCCACCACCACGACGACCAGCAGTCCGGCCGCGAACGAGCCGGCCCACCGGCGGCGACGACGGGTGCGCTGCTCCTTCTTGCGGGCGGCGCGCGTCCTGCGGTGGCCGGTCGATCCGACCGCCATCGGCTTCGCCTTCTCCCGTTCAGACATCGGAGGCTTCCCGTCCCGAAGGCCTGCCGATCAAGGCACGGCGCTGATCCAGCCAGCCCTGCAAGATCGCCACCGCCGCGGCCTGGTCGATGACCGAACGCTGCTGTTTGGCCTTGATGCCCGCCTCCCGCAGGGACCGTTGCGCGGTCACCGTGGTCAGCCGCTCGTCGGCGAGCCGGACCGGAGTGGGCGCCAGACGCTCGGCCAGGGCGTCAGCGACCTCGATGGCGTCCTGGGCCGACTGACCGATGCGGTCGGCCAGGGTCCGCGGCAGTCCGACGATCACCTCGACGGCCTCTAGATCGGCGACCAGCGTCGCCAGTCGGCGCAGGTGTTTGCCGGTCCGGTCGCGACGCACGGTCTCGACGGGGGTGGCCAGGATGCCGTCCGGGTCGCTGGCGGCCACGCCGATACGCACCGTGCCCACGTCGACACCCAGGCGCCGACCCCTGCCCGGGTCTGATTCGCCCGGCCGGTCCGGCTGGCGCTGCGGGTCGCCGGACGACGAAGCCGGATGCAGCGGGTCGCCGCCTTGTGCCTGCGGTGATTCGACCACTCAAGCGACCCGCGCTATCACGGCGATCTCCGAGCGCAGCGCGTCCAATGCCGCGTCGATGCCGGTCGGGTTCTTGCCCGAACCCTGAGCCAGGTCGGCCTTGCCGCCGCCCCGGCCCTCGACCGCCACCGCCAGCTGTTTGACCAGCTCGTTGGCGTTCAGCCCGATGTCCTGCGCGGCCGCATTGGCGGCTACCGCATACGGGACGGTCGGCCCGTCGCCTTCGGCGATCAGGGCCACCACCGCGGGATCGCTGCCGAGCTTGCCGCGGATGTCGCCGGCAAGCGAGCGCAGATCTGCGGCCGTCATACCGGCCGACATGCGCTGCGCGACGACCCGGACGTCGCCGATGCGCTCCGCCCCGGCGGCGGCATTAGTGGCAGCGGCACGGGCACTGGCCAGCCGGGCACGTTCGAGCTCCTTCTCGGCCGCCTTGAGCCGCTCCACCAGGCTCGCCACCCGGGCCGGCACCTCCTCGGACGGCACCTTGAGCGACGACGCCAGACCCGCCATCAGCGCCCGTTCCTTGGCCAGGTGCCGGAACGACTCCAGACCCACGTAGGCCTCCACTCGGCGCACTCCGGAACCGATCGAGGATTCGCCGAGGATGGTCACCGGCCCGATCTGCGCGGTGTTGTGCACGTGAGTCCCGCCACAGAGCTCCAGCGAGAACGGCCCGCCCATCTCGACCACCCGCACCTGGTCGGGGTAGGCCTCACCGAACAGCGCCATCGCGCCCATCGCCTTGGCTTTCTCGAGTTGCTCGAGGAAGGTGTGCACCTCGAAGTCGGCCTGCACGGCCTCGTTGGTCACCTCTTCGATCTGCGTCCGCTGGTCCTCGGATAACGGACCCTGCCAGTTGAAGTCGAACCGCAGGTAGCCCGGCCGGTTCAGCGATCCCGCCTGAACGGCATTGGGCCCCAACACTTGTCGTAACGCAGCGTGCACCATGTGGGTGCCGGAGTGGCCCTGCGTCGCACCCTTGCGCCAGCCCGGGTCCACGGCGGCGACCACCGTGTCGCCCTCGACGAATTCGCCGGATTCGACGTTGACCCGATGCGCGTGCAGGGTCTTGGCGATCTTCTGCACGTCGGTGACCGCGGCGCGGGCACTGCCGCCGGATCCGGTGCCGCTGATGCTGCCGGCGTCGGCGATCTGCCCGCCCGATTCTGCGTACAGCGGTGTGCGGTCCAGGATCAGCTCCACACGGTCGGCGTTGATTGCATCCGCGTGCGCCACCACCGGCACCCGTTTGCCATCGACGAAGATGCCGAGAATCTTTGCCTCAGAAGTCAATTCGTCGAACCCGGTGAACTCGGTAGGTCCGGCGTCGACCAGTTCCCGATAGGCGGTCAGGTCGGCGTGGGCATGCTTGCGGGCGGCGGCGTCGGCCTTGGCGCGCCGGCGCTGCTCGGCCATCAGTTCGCGGAAGCCCGCCTCGTCGACGGTCAGGCCGGATTCGGCGGCCATCTCGAGCGTGAGCTCGATGGGGAAACCATAGGTGTCGTGCAGCGTGAAGGCGTCGGAGCCGGACACCACGGAGGCGCCCGAGGATTTGGTGGCGCCGGCCACGTCGTCGAACAACTTCGAGCCCGAGGTGAGGGTGCGGTTGAACGCGGTCTCTTCGGCGACGGCGATGCGGTTGATCCGCTCGAAGTCGTTGACCAACTCGGGATACGACGGCCCCATCGCGTCGCGGACGGTGGCCATCAGGTCTCCGACGATCGGGGTGTCGATGCCGAGCAGCTTGGCCGAGCGGATGACCCGCCGCAGCAGCCGGCGCAACACGTAGCCGCGACCGTCGTTGCCGGGGCTGACGCCGTCGCCGATCAGGATGGCGGCGGTGCGGCTATGGTCGGCGATGATGCGGTAGCGCACGTCGTCAGCATGGTTGCCGGCGTCGTACGGGCGGGCAGCGACCAGGGCCACAGTGTCCACGACCGGGCGCAGCAGGTCGGTCTCGTACACGTTGTGCACGTTCTGCAGCACCAGCGCGATGCGCTCGACGCCCATGCCGGTGTCGATGTTCTTGCGGGGCAGCGGCCCGAGGATTTCGTAGTCCTCTTTGGAGGTGCCCTCGCCGCGCTCGTTCTGCATGAACACGAGGTTCCACACCTCGAGATAGCGGTCCTCGTTGGCGATGGGACCGCCGTCGACGCCGAACTCGGGACCACGGTCGTAGTAGATCTCCGAGGACGGTCCGCAGGGGCCGGGAATGCCCATCGACCAGTAGTTGTCGGCCATGCCGCGGCGCTGAATCCGCTCGGCTGGCAGACCCGCGATCTCACGCCACAGATCCGCGGCCTCGTCGTCGTCGAGGTAGACTGTCGCCCAAAGCTTTTCGGGGTCCAGGCCATAGCCTCCGTCGGCTACCGGGTTGGTCAGCAACGCCCAGGCCAGCTCGATGGCGCCCCGTTTGAAGTAGTCGCCGAAGGAGAAATTGCCGGCCATCTGGAAGAAGGTGTTGTGCCGGGTGGTGATGCCCACCTCGTCGATGTCCGGGGTGCGGATGCATTTCTGGATGCTGGTGGCCGTCGCGTACGGCGGTGTGCGCTGGCCGAGGAAGAACGGCACGAACTGGACCATGCCCGCGTTGACGAACAACAGGTTGGGATCGTCAAGGATCACCGATGCGCTGGGCACCTCGGTGTGGCCCGCCTTCACGAAATGATCAAGGAACCGCTTCCTGATCTCGTGTGTCTGCACTGTGCTTCTTCCTTAGTCCTGTGCTTGTGGGCGAAAGTCGGATAACAGCCTATTCGCCGGGACTGTCCGCCGAACACGCAATCAGGCCGCTTAGCCTTCCATCTACCCGTCGACGAAGCTCAACCGGACCGACCGCCGCGGATTATCGCGGTTCAGGTCCACCAGCACGACGCTCTGCCAGGTGCCCAGCAGCGGCTCGCCGGCACTGACCGGAACCGTCACCGACGGCGAGATGATCGCCGGCATGACGTGGTCGGCACCATGGCCCGGCGAGCCGTGCGAGTGCCGGTAGCGGTCGTCGCGGGGCAGCAGCCGCTCTAGTGCGTCCAACAGGTCGTCGTCGGACCCGGCGCCCGTCTCGATGATGGCCACCCGGCCGTCGCGTGTGGCACGAAGACGTTGCAGAGGCCGTCGGCGTGGTTGCCGCAGAACTCGCGCACCGCGTCGGTGAGGTCGACGATGCGGCGACGCGTGGTGTCCACATCCAGCACATCGGTATCCATCCGGACCAGCCTACGGGGCTTGATCAGCCGCTGGTGCCGGAGGAAGGTGGTGGTGGACCGGTGGCGCCGCCGGGGGCGCCGCCCCGACTCACAGGAGGGGTCGATCGTGTTTGCACGTTCCACAACCATCCAGGCGCAGCGCTCGTCGATCAACATGGGCATCAACTATGTTCGCGACGTGGTCATGCCTGCCCTTGACGAGATGGAGGGCTGCCTGGGCCTATCGCTACTGGTCGACCGCGAGTCTGGCCGGTGCATCGCCACCAGTTCCTGGGAAACCGATTCTGCGATGCAGCGCAGTGCCGAGCGGGTGTGGCCGGTGCGTTACCGCGCCGTCGAGATGTTCGGAGGCAGCGCCGTCGTCGATCAGTGGCGCATCGCGGTGCTGCACCGCGACCACCGCTCCGCCCCCGGCGCCTGTGTGCGGGCCACCTGGCTGCGGACGCGACCGGAGCTGTTCGAGCGCGGCATCGACTACTACCGGTGGGCCGTACTGCCGGCCGTCGAAGATTTCGACGGCTTCTGCAGCGCCAGCTTGATGGTCGATCCGACGTCAGCCCGAGCCGTGGTATCGGTGACCTACGACAGCCGCGAGGCAATGGACCGCTGCGCCGAGTCGGCCCGCTCGATGCGGACGGCGATGATGCGCGACCTCGGCCTCGACCAGGACGACGTCGGCGAATTCGAGCTGGCGCTGGCTCACTTGCGGGTGCCCGAGCTGGTCTAGGGCGCCGGTTCACCGAAGCGGTGAATTCGCAGCGAAAGTGCGAGTAAAACCCCTGCAATTCAGGCTCGACGCCGGGTGCGGGGCTGGACAGCCGGCGCTCAACGCGGCGCGTCTCCCGGAAAGCCCAGGCACCCGGCAGCTGAACACGGCGGCAGCCAACCGGGGTCCTCGTCGCGGCCGCTTCCGCGACCGTCGCCGCGAACACGCCCGTCCGACCCGCGTAGGAGTCGTCGGCCGCAGCGCAGCACCGCCAGCTCGCCGTCGTCCCGCAGCCCGAAATTGCGGCGGCCGCCCTCCCAGATCACCCCGGCGCGGCGTCGCCCGGCCAGTGCGGCCCCGCTTGCGGATGACGACGTTGTAGCCCGTGAATAGCGCAGCCGATTCATCTCGTCGTCGGTGAATGTCCCCGTTTCCCGCGGATGATCGCGCGCAACCGTTCCAGGCGGCCGGCGATGTCTCGTTCGGCCCCCCGCCCGGTCGGTCGGTAATAGTCCACACCCACCAGCTCATCCGGTGAATACTGTTGCGCCACCACCCCGTCAGGGTCGTCGTGGGAATACTTATAACCCTGCGCGTTGCCCAGCTGCGCCGCACCCGAATAGTGCCCGTCGCGCAGATGTGGCGGCACCAGACCCGCCTTACCCGCCTTGATATCGCCCATCGCGGCACCGAGCGCGGTCGTCACCGCGTTGGATTTCGGCGCGGTAGCCAGATGAACGGTCGCATGGGCCAGCGTCAGCTGCGCCTCGGGCATCCCGATCAGCGCGACCGTCTGAGCCGCGGAGACCGCCACCAGCAGCGCCGTCGAATCTGCCAGGCCGATGTCTTCGCTGGCCAGGATCATCAGCCGCCGGGCGATGAACCGCGGGTCCTCCCCCGCCACCAGCATCCGCGCCAGATAGTGCAGCGCGGCGTCGACATCCGAGCCACGGACCGACTTGATGAAGGCGCTGACGACGTCGTAGTGCTGATCGCCGTCCCGGTCGTAACGCACCGCGGCCCGGTCCAGGGACTGTTCGATGGTTTCGACCGCAACGTGATCAGAAGCCTCAGAGGCCACCTCGAGAGCGGTCAGCGCCCGCCGCGCGTCGCCGGCGGCGAGTTGCACCAGCAGCTCGACGGCCTCCGGCGCCACCGTCACCGTGCCGCCCAATCCACGCGGGTCGTCGATCGCCCGCCGCACCACGGTGCGGATGTCGTCGGCGGTCAACGGACGCAGCTGCAGGATCAGCGACCGCGAGAGCAGCGGGGCGACCACGGAGAACGACGGATTCTCGGTGGTGGCCGCGACCAGCAGAACCACCCGGTTCTCGACCGCGGCAAGCAGCGCGTCCTGCTGGGTCTTGGAGAACCGGTGCACCTCGTCGATGAACAACACGGTCTGCTCGCCGGAAAGCACGCCGAAACGGGCCTTCTCTATCACGGCCCGAACTTCTTTCACACCGGCCGACAACGCCGACAGCGCCTCGAAGCGCCGCCCGGTGGCCTGCGAGATGAGCGACGCCAGTGTCGTCTTTCCGCTTCCCGGCGGTCCGTACAGGATGGCCGAGGCGATACCCGAACCTTCGACCAGACGCCGAAGCGGGGACCCGGCCGTCAGCAAGTGCTCCTGCCCCACCACTTCGTCCAGAGAAGCCGGACGCATCCGCACCGCTAGCGGTGCGCCGGCGACCCCGGACACGCTGGACGCGTGGTCGGTTGATTTCGGCGCACCGGGCAGGTCGAACAGACCGTCGGACACGACTTCAGGCATACCACGCTCGGTGGACAAGCCACCGACGGGTGAGCAGGCCGCACCAATGCGAGCATCCAGGGCCCACATTTGCTAAGTTCCCGTTTGCTAAGCCCCGACCAGAGCGAACTACGAGGCACCAAGGACAGCCATGAGCCAGCCGCCAGAATATCCAGGCAACCCGGCCGACCCTCAGGGCGGCAACCCACCGGGCTATCCGCCCCCGCCGCGTCACGGCGCGCCGCCATCGCCGCCTCCGGGCTACGGCGCGCCTCCGCCCCCACCCGGTTACGGCGCCCCTCCGCCACCGCCCGAATACGGCCAGCATGCCCCCGGCGGCTATCAGGCTCCTGGCTACGGCACCCCGCCTCCTCCCCCGCCGCCGCCGCCGGGTTACGGCGCCCCGCCGCAGGGTTACCCGCCCCAGTCAGGACTGGGTGGCGCCCCGGGCGGAGCACCGTTCAGTGTCGGCGATGCGTTCAACTGGTCGTGGGGCAAGTTCAAGGACAACGCCGTCGCGCTGGCCGCGCCGGTCGCGATCTACTTCGTGATCATCGCCGCCGTCATCGGCATCCCGCTCGGGATCGCATTCGCGACCGCCGAGACCACAACCACGACCACCGATTACGGGTACGGCGTCAGTTACGAGACGAGCGATACCAGCTTCGGGCTGATCAGCTGGATCGTGATGACCGTCGGCATCATCCTCGCCTTGGTCGTCGCGGCCTTTCTGCAGGCCGGTCTGACCACGGCCAGCCTGGACCTCGCCGACGGCCGTCCGGTCAGCATGGCGACCTTCTTCAAGCCACGGAATGTGGTCGGTGTGTTGCTCACCACGCTGCTGATCGTGCTCGCCTCGTCGGTGTTGTCGTGCACCATCGTCGGGCCGTTGGCGATCGCCTTCTTCACCCAGTTCGCCGTGCCGTATGTCGTCGACAAATCACTGTCGCCGATCGACGCCATCAAGGCCAGCTTCGCGACGGTGCGCGCCAACCTCGGGCCCAGCGCCTTGTCCTGGCTGGTCCAGTACGCCGCGGTCGCCGTCGGTCAGATCGCCTGCTACATCGGCCTGGTGGTGGGCGCTCCCATCGCGGCGCTGGTCCAGATCTACACCTACCGCAAGCTCACCGGCGGCCCCGTCGCGGAGGTGGCGCAGGCCGGTGCCCCCGGCCAGTATCCGCCGGGACCGCCGCCCGGGCAGTACCCGCCGCCGCAGCAGTACTCCTGACTGTCACCAGCGGTAAAGCGACCGAAACAGATCGTTCACACGGAGCGGCCTGACGACCGAATGACAGCCGCCCGCAACGCAAGCCATCACCGGCGCGCGCTGCGGGCGGCTGTCTCTTGTGATGGGATCAGCGGTTATGAGCATCAAAGTTGCACTGGAGCACCGCACCAGTTACACCTTTGACAAGCTGGTCCAGGTCTATCCCCATGTGGTGCGGCTGCGACCGGCGCCACACTCGCGCACGCCGATCGAGGCGTACTCGCTGCGCGTCGAACCGGCCGAGCACTTCATCAACTGGCAGCAGGACGCGCTGGGCAATTTCCTCGCCCGCCTGGTGTTTCCCAAGCCCACGCGGGAGTTGACCATCACGGTCGGCCTGATCGCCGACCTCAAGGTGATCAACCCGTTCGACTTCTTCATCGAGGACTGGGCGGAGACGTGGCATTCGGGCAGGTCGCTCTACGACAAGGCGCTGGCTGACGACCTGGAGCCGTACCTGCGTCCCGTCGACGAGGACGGCGAGGGGTCCGGGCCCGGCGATCTGTCGCAGGCGTGGGTGCGCAACTTCTCGGTGCCCGACGGCACCCGCACCATCGACTTCCTGGTCGCGCTGAACCGGGCGATCAACGTCGATGTCACCTACAGCCTGCGGATGGAACCCGGCGTCCAGACCCCGGACTTCACGCTGCGCAGCGGTGTCGGCTCGTGCCGCGACTCGGCGTGGCTGCTGGTGTCGATCCTGCGTCAGCTGGGGCTGGCCGCCCGGTTCGTCTCGGGCTATTTGGTGCAGCTGGCCTCGGACGTGGAAGCGCTCGACGGACCGTCCGGGCCCGCCGCCGACTTCACCGACCTGCACGCCTGGACCGAGGTGTACATCCCGGGCGCGGGCTGGATCGGTCTGGACCCCACCTCGGGGCTGTTCGCCGGCGAAGGACACATCCCGCTGGCGGCCACACCGCACCCGGCCTCCGCGGCGCCCATCACCGGGAGCACCGAACCGTGCAGTTCGGTGATGGAGTTCTCCAACACCGTCACCCGCGTTCACGAGGACCCGCGGGTGACGCTGCCCTACACCGACGACGCGTGGGACACGATCTGCGCGGTGGGCCACCACGTCGACGAGCGACTGGCCGCCGGCGATGTCCGTCTGACCATCGGCGGTGAGCCGACGTTCGTGTCGGTCGACAACCAGGTCGACGCGGAATGGCGCACCGCCGCGGACGGTCCGCACAAGCGGAAGCTGGCATCGGATCTGGCCGCCCGGTTGAAGGCGCAGTGGGCGCCGCAGGGCCTGGTGCAGCGCAACCAGGGCAAGTGGTACCCGGGAGAGCCGTTGCCGCGCTGGCAGATCGGCTTGTATTGGCGCACCGACGGGCGCCCGCTGTGGGTCAACGAGGCTTTGCTGGCCGATCCGTGGGGGTCCGCCGAGGCCGATCCGGTCGAGGCCGATCCGGTCGAGGCCGAGGTCGCGCACGACGTACTGGCGGGGGTCGCCGAGAGCCTCGGGCTGCCGCTGTCACAGGTGCGCCCGGCCTTCGAGGACCCGCTGGCCCGACTTGCCGCCGCGGTGCGGTTGCCGGCCGGCGATGCGGTAGCCGCCGACGACGACCTGGCTGACGACGGGGACGAGCGGCGGTCCGAGTTGCTGGCGCGCCTGGACGAGGCCGTCACCACGCCGTCGGCCTTCGTGCTTCCGGTGCACCGCCGCGACGACGGCAGCGGCTGGGCCAGCGCCGACTGGCGGCTGCGCCGGGGCCGCCTGGTGCTGACCGAGGGCGATTCGCCGGCAGGTCTGCGGCTGCCGCTGAACTCGATCAGCTGGAGCCCACCGCCGGCCTCGTTCGCCGTCGATCCGGTGGGGATCAGCAACGCGCTGCCCCCGGCCGGACCCGACCAGGCGGTGCTGGTCGAACCCCACGACGCCCCGACGACCGCGCTGGTCGCCGAGGTGCGCGACGGGCTGCTCCACGTGTTTATGCCGCCGACCGAGGCACTGGAAGATTTCGTCGACCTGGTCGCACGCATCGAGGCCGCGGTAATAAAGGTCGACACGCCGGTGGTGATTGAGGGGTACGGCCCGCCGCCGGATCCCCGCCTCAGCTCGACGACGATCACCCCGGACCCGGGCGTCATCGAGGTCAACGTCGCCCCGACCGCCAGCTTCGACGAGCAGCGCCGCCAGCTGGAAACCCTCTATGCCCAGGCCCGGCTGGCTCGGCTGTCCACCGAGTCGTTCGACATCGACGGCACCCACGGCGGCACCGGCGGCGGCAACCACATCACCCTCGGCGGCGTCACGCCGGCTGATTCGCCGCTGCTGCGCCGCCCGGACCTGCTGGTGTCGCTGCTGACCTACTGGCAGCGTCACCCCTCGCTGTCCTACCTGTTCGCCGGGCGGTTCATCGGCACCACCTCACAGGCGCCGCGAGTGGACGAGGGCCGCGCCGAGGCGCTCTACGAGCTGGAGATCGCCTTCGCGGAGATCGCGCGCTTGTGCGCCGGTGGGGCAGCCAAGCCGTGGGTGACCGACCGGGCGCTGCGTCATCTGCTCACCGACATCACCGGCAACACCCACCGCGCGGAATTCTGCATCGACAAGCTCTACAGTCCCGAAGGCGCCCGCGGCCGGCTCGGACTGCTGGAGCTACGGGGCTTCGAGATGCCGCCGCACCTGCGTATGGCGATGGTGCAGTCGCTGCTGGTGCGCTCGCTGGTGGCGTGGTTCTGGGAGCAGCCGCTACGCGCCCCGCTGATCCGCCATGGCGCCAACCTGCACGGGCGATACCTGTTGCCGCACTTCCTTATTCACGACATCGCCGACGTGGCGGCCGATCTGCGCGCCCACGGCATCGGGTTCGAGACAAGTTGGCTGGACCCGTTCACCGAGTTTCGCTTCCCGCGCATCGGCACCGCGGTGTTCGACGGCGTGGAGATCGAACTTCGCGGCGCCATCGAACCGTGGAACACCCTGGGTGAGGAGTCGACCGGTACCGGCACCGCCCGCTACGTCGACTCGTCGGTCGAACGCGTGCAGGTCCGAATCATCGGCGCCGACCGGCACCGCTACGCCGTGATCTGCAACGGCTATCCAGTCCCGCTGCTGGCCACCGACAACCCTGACATCCATGTCGGCGGGGTGCGTTTCAAGGCGTGGCAGCCGCCCAGTGCGCTGCACCCCACCATCTCCACCGATGTGCCGCTGCAATTCGAGCTCATCGACCTGACCACCGGGACCTCGCGCGGCGGTTGCACCTACCACGTCTCCCATCCCGGCGGACGCGCCTACGACGAGCCACCCGTCAACGCCGTCGAGGCCGAGTCGCGCCGCGCCCGCCGTTTCGAGGCAACCGGGTTCACCCCGGGCAAGTTCGACCTGGCCGGGCTGCGGGAAAAGCAGGCGCGATTCCTCACCGACATCGGCGCGCCGGGCATCCTCGATCTACGGCGCGTGCGTACCGTGCAGCAGTAATGGCGCTTCCAGATTTCTCGGTCGATGACCGCTACGACGTCGACCGGCTGCTTGCCGGTTACCGGACTGCGCGCGCCCAGGAAGCCCTGTTCGACCTGCGCGACGGACCCGGCGGCGGCTACGACGAGTTCGTCGACACCGACGGCGATGTGCGCGCCACCTGGACCGAGCTGGCCGACACCATCTCCCAGGGCGGCCGCGCAGGGCTGGAACGGATGCGTTCGGTGGTGCACGGCCTCATCGACCACGACGGCATCACCTACACCGGCACCGACCCGTCGCGCGAGGGGCCACCCACCGCCGGTCACGGGCCCGAGCCGGGGCCGTGGAGCCTGGACACGTTGCCGCTGGTGGTTTCCGCGGCCGACTGGGCGGTGCTGGAAGCCGGGCTGGTGCAGCGCTCACGCCTGCTGGATGCCGTGCTCGCCGATCTGTACGGGCCGCGCAGCCTGCTCACCGAAGGCCTGCTGCCGGCCCAGCTGGTGTTCGCCCACCCCGGTTACGTGCGGCCCGCCAACGGAATCAAGGTGCCCGGTCACCACCAGTTATTCATGCACGGCTGCGATCTGAGCCGGTTGCCGTACGGCGGGTTCCAGGTCAACGCGGACTGGACGCAGGCCCCCTCGGGCGCCGGCTATGCGCTGGCTGACCGGCGGGTGCTGGCGCACGCGATTCCCGACCTCTACGAGCGCATCGCCCCGCGGCCGACCACGCCGTTCGCCCAGGCGCTGCGGCTGGGCCTGATCGACGCCGCGCCCGACGTGGTGCAGGACCCGGTGGTGGTGGTACTCAGCCCAGGCATCTACTCCGAGACCGCGTTCGACCAGGCGTATCTGGCGACGCTGCTGGGTTTTCCGCTGGTGGAGAGCGCCGACCTGGTGGTGCGCGACGGCAAACTGTGGATGCGGTCGCTGGGCACCCTCAAACGCGTCGACGTGGTGTTGCGCCGGGTCGACGCCTTGTACGCCGACCCGTTGGATCTGCGCGCGGACTCCCGGCTCGGCGTAGTCGGTCTGGTGGAGGCGCTGCACCGCGGAACGGTCACCGTGGTCAACACCCTCGGCAGCGGCATCCTGGAAAGCCCTGGGCTGCTGCGCTTTCTGCCGGAGATGGCCGAGCGCCTGCTCGGCGAGGAGCCGCTGCTACCCACCGCGCCGGTCTACTGGGGCGGCGTTCCCGCTGAACTGTCGCACCTGCTGGCCAACCTGTCGTCCCTGTTGATCAAACCCACTGACGGCGGCGAAACCCTTGTCGGGCCGACTCTTTCGGCAGCACAGTTGACCGAACTCGCGGCGCGGATCGAGGCGGCGCCGTGGCGGTGGGCCGGCCAGGAACTGCCCACGTTCTCCTCGGCGCCCACCGACCACGCCGGGGTGTTGTCCTCGGCCGGCGTGGGGATGCGGTTGTTCACCGTCGCCCAACGCAGTGGCTACGCACCGATGATCGGCGGCCTGGGGTACGTGGTGGCGCCCGGACCTGACGCCTACACACTCAAAACCGTTGCCGCCAAGGATATCTGGGTTCGCCCGACGGAACGGGCGATCGCCGAGATGATCACCCTGCCGTCGGCCCGGCCACCCGCGAAGACCGGCGCGGGCACCTTCGCCGTCAGTTCGCCGCGCGTACTTTCCGACCTGTTCTGGATGGGACGCTACGGGGAACGCGCCGAGAACATGGCCCGGTTGCTGATCGTGGCGCGGGAACGCTACCACGTCTACCGCCACCACCAGGACACCGAAGAGAGCGAATGCGTGCCGGTCCTGATGGCCGCGTTGGGCAAGATCACCGGGACCGACACCGGGGCAACCGATGACGGCGAATCGGACAAGGCGGAGATGATCGCCGTGGCGCCCTCGATGCTGTGGTCGATGACCGTGGATCTGGACCGGCCGGGATCGCTGATCCAGTCGGTGGAAGGACTGGCACTGTGCGCCCGGGCGGTGCGCGACCAGTTGTCCAACGACACCTGGATGGTGCTGACCAACGTGGAGCGCGCCGTGGGGCTGCGGTCTGACCCGCCGCAGTCGCTGGCCGAGGCCGACGCCTTGTTGGCCTCGGCGCAGTCACAGGCGCTGGCCGGCATGCTGACGTTGGCCGGGGTGGCGAGCGAGTCGATGGTGCATGACGTCGGCTGGACGATGATGGACATCGGTAAGCGCATCGAACGGGGCCTGTGGCTGAGCGCGTTGCTGACCGACACCCTGACCGCCGTGCGCGGCACCGTCGCCGAGCAGTCCATCGTGGAGGCGATGCTCGAGGCCTGCGAGTCCTCGGTGATCTATCGGCGGCGCACGCTGGGCAAGATCAGCGTCGCGGCGGTGACCGACCTGATGCTGTTCGACGGGCAGAACCCCCGGTCGCTGCAATTCCAGTTGGAGCGGCTGCGTATCAACCTCAAGAACCTGCCGAGTTCGACGGGATCGTCGCGTCCGGAACGGATCGTCGACGAGATCAGCGCCCGCCTGCGCCGCTCGGATCCTGCTGAGCTCGAAGAGATCACCGACGGCAGCCGCGAGGAGCTGGCCGAGTTACTCGGTGCTGTGCACACCGCGCTGCGCGATCTGTCCGACGTGATCACCGCGACGCAGCTGGCCCTGCCCGGTGGCATGCAGCCGCTGTGGGGCGGACCCGACGAGCGCCGCACGATGCCCGCCTAGTTGGCCCCGACCGCGCGAGAGGTTCAGGCGGGTTGACCGAACAGCTGCCCGCCGGTCCCACCTACGCCTGCCAGCCCTGCGACGCCCGTGTTGCCCGCCGGCTTTGCCCCGGCCGGACCGCCCGTACCGCCGGCACCGCCCGTGCCACCGCCGCCACCGTTGCCGATCAGTTGAGCCGACCCGCCGTTGCCGCCGCTGCCCCCGTTGGCGCCGGCAGCGCTCGGGACGGAGGACAGGCCGCCGGAACCGCCGTTGCCGCCGCCCCCGCCGTTGCCGAACAGACCGCCGCCGGCGCCGCCGTTGCCGCCGTCACCACCGCCGCCGCCGATGCCGGTGGTCAGGCCCACTTGAATCCCGGCGCCACCCGCTCCGCCCTGGCCGCCCGTGCCACCGGCGCCGACGAGGACACCACCGGCGCCGCCGGTCCCACCGTCGCCACCGATGCCTGCCCCGGATCGGCCGCTGACACCACCGGCACCACCGGCCGCGCCCGCACCGCCCGCGCCGAACAACCCGCCGGCGCCACCATCTCCGCCGGCGCCGCCGTTGCCGCCGAACGAACCAGCGCCTGGCGCGATTCTGCCGGCGCCGCCGACGCCACCTTGGCCGCCCGCCCCGCCAGTGCCGTTCAGCAAACCGCCGTGGCCGCCGCTACCCCCGGCCCCGCCCGCTCCCGCGAAAGCGCCGGGTTCGGTGACGGGGTCCAGGACCAATCCGGTGACTCCGCCGGCGCCTCCGGCCCCGCCTTGTCCGCCGGTACCGAACAGACCGGCGGCGCCACCGGCGCCACCCATCCCGCCGGCACCGCCATAGGTCCCAATGCGGATCACCAGGTTGTCGATGTAATTGCCCGGTCCACCCGCTCCGCCCTGCCCGCCGACGCCACCGTTACCGGACACCCATCCACCACGGCCACCGTCGCCGCCCAGGCCCCCGACGCCACCGCCGCCGCCAACACCACCGTTCAGACCGCCCGCACCGCCGGCTCCGCCGGTGCCGCCGTCGCCGAACAATCCGGCGGCACCGCCACCGCCCCCGGTACCACCACTGCCGCCGAAGCGTCCGCCGCCGCCGTTGCTCCCGTCGCCGCCCAACCCTCCTTGACCGCCCGCTCCGGCGTTACCGACCAGCCATCCACCGGAACCCCCGTCGCCACCGCGGCCGCCACTGCCGGCAGCCACGCCCAGTGCCGAGCCGACTCCGGTACCCCCGGCCGCTCCGCCGGTTCCCCCTTGCCCACCGGCCCCACCCGCGCCCCACAAGCCGGCGGCGCCTCCCGTACCACCACTGCCCGCATTTCCCCCGTTGTTGCCCACTGTCCCGGCAATTCCACTGCCACCCTGGCCGCCCGACCCTCCGTTGCCGTACCACCAACCACCGTGTCCGCCGGCGCCGCCCGCCGCGCCGACCCCACCTGCACCCCCGGACCCACCGTTGCCGATCAGGCCGGCCGCGCCGCCGACACCGCCGGCTTGGTTGGCCGCACCAGCGGCGCCGTTTCCCCCATTCCCGTACAACAACCCACCGGCGCCACCAGCCCCGCCGGGCGTCGTCGCATCGGCGCCGTTGCCGATCAGGGGGCGCCCCAGCAGCGTCTGAGTGGGCGCATTGATCAGGCCGAGAACGGCCTGGAGCGGATCGGCATTCGCGGCCTCGGCCACCGCATATGACGATGCCCCCAGCTTCATCAACTGAACGAACCGCTGGTGGAAGGTTGCCACCTGATCGCTGGCGGCCTGATAGTGCCGTCCATGCCGGGCAAAAAATGAAGCCACCGCCGCAGAGACCTCGTCGGCGCCGGCGGCCGGTACCGCGGTGGTAGGAACCGCCGCGGCCCGGTTGGCGGCACCGAGGGTGGCGTCGATACTCACCAAATCCGCTGCGGCCAAAGCTATTTGGTCTGGGAGTGCCAGTAGGTACGACATCGGTGTCCTCTCGCCTGAGCTTCGGGATTACACAGACTAGCGCTCAACTGCCGGCCCTCGACGGCGAACGGGCGACTCCGCCGGCAGCACGCTTCGCGCCCAGTCCAACTATTTCTCACAATTTGTGAGTAATCGTGCTAGCGTGGGCCCATGACCGATTACGAGTTCTTCACTCTCGACGCCGACACCGGCGCACTCACACCCGAACCGGTCGAGGTGTTCGCCTACCCGATGGGTGATGTGACCGTGCGGCGCACGTCCGGTGCCGAACTCTCCCCCCGTGTTCAGGGGCTGTGGGTACGCACGTCCTGCCCGGACTGGTCTGTGGTGTTCAACTGGGCATCCCTGGTCGCGGCGGCTGCCCGCCGGGTACTGGTGATGCCGTACCTGCCGAGCGCCCGGGGTGACAAGGACATGCCCAGCCCCGCGCGAACCAACGCCAGGTTGGCGGCGCTCTCGGGCATCACCGACATCGTCGCCGTCGACCCACACTCCCCGGTGTGGCTGAATGCGATGAGCGCGACGGACCCGACCATCGGCCGCTGGGAACTCGACCTGGCCACGATCGTCAGCGATGCCGTGCGCGACAGCGGTCCCTATCAGGGGGTGATCGGACCGGACGCCGGATCGAAAGGGCGAGCCGCACTGGTGGCCGACAACCTCGGCGTGCCGGTGTTCCTCGCGTCGAAATCACGGGACCAGGCCACCGGAAAGCTCAAGGGCTACACCGCTCCCGACGGCGTGCTGACCGGCCGGTTCCTGGTGGTGGACGACATCTGCGACGGCGGTGGCACTTTCGCGCTGCTCAGGCAGGCGATACCGGCGGAGGTATCGCTGGACCTGTGGGTGACTCACGGAGGCTTCACCGGTCCCGAACACTCCCGGAATGCGCTGGCCGGATACCAGTGCGTCTATGCCACCGACTCACTGACGAGCGCGCGCGGCGAACACGTCCGGATCACCGATCTGGCTCCGTACGTCACGCAGACGGTGCGCCGCGTCGTCACCAATCCTGAAGGGACACAGTCATGAACGACAGCCAGGAGCGCGCGCTGGACACCTTGCTGGCCACCGACGCCTACAAACTGGACCACCGCCGCCAATATCCGAAGGGGACCGAATTCGTCTATTCGAACCTCACCGCGCGCGGCACCCGGCTTGCCGACGTCGATGCCACCGTATTTTTCGGGCTGCAGGCCTACCTTCAACAACTGCGGCAGCGTTGGCAGGTGTTCTTCGACCTCGACCCCGACGAACTCGACGGGGTGCTGACCGGGTACGAGCAGTTCGTGGCGGCCCTGCTGGGCCCCAATGATATTGGCGCCGAACATTTTCGGGAGCTGCACTCGTTGGGGTACCTGCCGTTGCGGGTGCGGGCGGTCCAGGAGGGGACGCTGATCCCGCTGCGGGTGCCCTACCTGACGGTCGAGAACACCGACCGCCGATTCTTCTGGCTGACGAACTATCTCGAGACCGAACTGTCCGCGCAGCTGTGGCAACCGATCACCAGCGCCACGCTGGCATGGCGCAACCGCGCACTGCTCGACGAGCGGGCGGCGCTGTCCGGCGACGAGGACGCGGTGAAGTTTCAGGGCCACGAATTCGCCTACCGCGGAATGTCCGGCACCGAAGCCGCGGCCGCATCAGGAGCGGGCCACCTGCTCAGCTTCACCGGAACCGATACGCTGCCCGCCATCCGCTACGTCCAGCAGTACTACCCGGGAAACGACGGCGAGCTGATCGGGGCCAGCGTCCCGGCCACCGAGCACTCGGTGATGTGCGCCGGCGGCCAAGACGGCGAGCTGCAGACCTTCGATCGCCTGCTCGCGCTGTACCCGTCCGGCACCCTGTCCGTCGTCTCCGACACCTGGAACCTGTGGCGGGTGCTCACCGAGTATCTGCCGGCGCGCGCAGACGAGATCATGTCCCGCAGCGGCAGACTTGTGATCAGGCCCGACTCGGGCGACCCGGAGCTGATCCTGTGCGGCGATCCGGAGGCCCCCGCGGGCACACCCGAACACCAGGGTGTGGTGCGGCTGCTCGCGGAGACGTTCGGGACCGTCGTCAACGACAAAGGCTATCGGGAACTCGACCCGCATGTCGGCGCCATCTATGGGGATTCGATCACCTACGAACGCGCCGACTCCATCACCCGAAACCTGATGGATCAGGGTTTTGCCTCTACCGCAGTCGTTTTCGGGTTCGGGTCCTACACATACCAGTACCAGACCCGCGACACGTTCAAGATGGCCGTCAAAGCCACCTGGGTCCAGGTCGACGGTCAGGGCCGCGACATCCTCAAAGACCCGATCACCGACGACGGCTCCAAGAAGTCGGCCACCGGGCGGCTGGCCGTGCGCCGGCGCACCGACGGTCGCCCCTACCTGATCGAGCACGCCGACCACGACGCCGACGATGAACTGCAGACGGTCTTCGAAGACGGAGAGCTGCAGCGCTGCCGATCCTTCGCCGAGGTGCGCGCGAACCTGCGCCGCGAGAGCGCGATTCGCGATCACTGGGCCCGCACGTGACTCAGACCTGGCTCAGCGTCGATGTGGTGGCACTCACCGAGGACGAGCCGGTGTCGCGCATCGTGCTCATCCGGCGCGCCGGCACCCCGCACCGCGGAGCGACGACGTTGCCCGGCGGGTTGCTGGCCGCCGAGCAAGGTGAGACCGTCGAGCAGGCCGCCAGAAGGATTGTGCGCGACAAGGCCGGCACGGAAATCACCGGCGGCATCGTGGTCGTCGACGTGGTCAGCGACCCGGCGCGCGACGAGCGCGGACACACCGTGTCCATCGTCGTGGCGGCACGCGTTCCAGGCGGTACCGAAGGAGCCATTGCGGTCGCAGAGATTCCCGACGCGATGCCGTTCCAGCACAACGCCATTGCCCATGCCGCGCTGACCCGGATCGGCGAGCGCCTACTGGCCGATGCGAGCACCACCTATGCCCTACTCGGTCCGGAAACCACGTTCGTCGAGGTCTACTCGCTGCTGCGAGCCTGCACCGCGATCACCGATACGGCCGCACGAGCACGCCTGGACCGTTCCCCGCTCTACGCACGGACCGGCCGGTCACGCAAACCCGCCGGGTCCGGACGGCCCGCCCGCGTCTATCGCCGGCCGCCCCGGTAAACGCGCCCTCAGCTGACGGCCCGCAACTGCGACGTCATCTCTTCGATCACGGTGTGCACGAGCTGCATCTTGTTCAGCACCGCGGGCGGCAGCACGAACGGGTAGAGGTCGTCGTGGCCCATCGATCGGTTCACCATGTTCAGCGACCAGGACAGCGGCAGCCACATCTCGATGATGGTGGGAAAAGCGCTGGGTCCCAGAGGCGGTCGGTCGAAGGTCGCTGCCGCCGGGGCCAGGCCGCAGGACGCCGAGGTGTCCAGGGTGTCCCGGATGTGCAGATAGTGCGCGAACGTCTCCGCCCAGTCTTCGGCCGGGTGCATGGTCGCGTACGACGAGACGAACGTCTCCTGCCAGCCCTCCGGCGCGCCCTGGCTGTAATGACGGTCCAACGCCGCCTGATAGTCAGCGTCGGGGTCACCGAACAACTCGTCGAATTGCTGCAAGTACTCGGGCGAGCGGATCAGCCGGTAGAAGTAGTAGTGCCCGACCTCGTGGCGGAAGTGACCGAGCAGGGTGCGGTACGGCTCTTCCATCTCCACCCGCAGCTGCTCGCGGTGCACGTCGTCGCCCTCGGCCAGATCCAGGGTGATGACCCCGTTCTCGTGCCCGGTGATCACGTTCTCGTGCGCGCTGGAGAGCAAGCGGAAAGCCAATCCGTAGTCGGGGTCCTGGTCGCGCCCGATGATCGGCAGACTCAGCTCGTGCAGTTCGGCGACGAGCCGCCGCTTGGCCGCCTCGGCGCGGGCGAACTCCGCCATCCCGACGGTGTCGTTGTCGTTGGGCCGCTCGATCGTCAGCGAGCACGACTCGCACAGGCCGCCCGGATGGCCTACGGGAACCAGCCAATTGCATTCGGCAACGTAGAGATTGGCGCAGAGTTGATACTCGTTGGCGGCCACCGCGCCAGCGTGCTCGCTGTCTTCGTCGCGCTTGGCGATCACCAGCAGTGCCATCTGGTTCAGGGAGAACCCCAGCGAGCTGTGGCAGGACAGGCACTCGGAGTTCTCGAATGCCAGGCGCTGGCCGCAGTTGGGGCAGTGGAAGTCACGCATGTAGCGCATCCCCTTCGAACGGGACGACGTCGACGCCGACGTCGATGACGCTGCGTTCGGAGTTCGTATAGATGATGCCGCGCAACGGCGGCACGTCCGCGTAGTCGCGCCCGCGTCCGACCACGATGTAACGCTGGTCAACCAGTTGGTCGTTGGTGGGATCGAGTCCCAACCACTCGAACTGACCCGGCTGCTGCGGCGTCCACACCGACGCCCAGGCGTGGGTGGCGTCAATGCCTATCATTCGATCCTTTCCCGGGGGTGGGTCGGTGGCCAGATAACCGGACACGTAGCAGGCCGCCAAACCATGGGCGCGCAGGCAGGCGATCGCCAACCGCGCGAAGTCCTGGCATACCCCTTCCCGGGCGGAAAGAACCTCATTGACCCGGGTCGAAACCGTTGTCGACCCCGAGCGGTAGGTGAAATCCCGGAAAATTCGCGAAGCGAGGTCGCGCAGCACCTCGACCAGCGGGCGTCCGGGCTCGAAGCTGGGTGCCGCGTACTCGCGGACCTCATCGGTGATTTCGGGCGGTGTCAGGTCCAGGACGAAGTCGCTGGCCAACGCTCCCTGCCCACCGCTGGGCCGTGCTTGCTCCCACGGTCGCAGTGCCGGTCCGGTGCTGTAGATCCCGGCTGCGTGTGGCGCAACGTCGACGATCGAGTCGCTGACGATGGTCAGGGCGCGGTGCGGCTCGGTGACGTGGAAATACGAGCTGATGTTGCCGTACGTGTCGCGGCTGGTGGAGCTGTCGGCCGGGGCAGGGTTGATGAGCAGTTCGTGCGCCACGCAGCGCTGCCGCAATGAGTCGCGTGGAGTGAGGAACCCGCGCCCGTACGAGCTGGTCACAACGTCGGAATAGCGGTACTCCGTGCGGTGGGTGACCCGGTAGCGTTTCGCGGCCTGCGGGGCCGACCAGCCGTTGGAATCCTCAGACGGCCCCTCAGACGGCAAGACGAACCTCCCTGTCGGCGGGTGGCGGCCAGAGTAGCTCACACCACATGCTGACAGTCTGTACTCCAGGTCTAGCCGGGCTTCAAACGGGAACCCGGTGAGCAACGGCGGAAAGGAGCAGGCACGTGCAGGGTCACGAAATAAGGTCGCTAGCCGATCTCGCGGGCGAAGGCACCCGGGTGCTGACCACCCTGGTCCGTGATGTGCACCACGGGATCGCAAGCCGGGTATTCACCTCGATAGGCCCGGCGGCCAAACCGGTACAGGTCGTTCACGACACCACCGCGTCGAGCATCTACAGCCTGGTCGACGGGGCGGTGCGCGGTTCCCTCTACGGCGCGGGGGCGCTGGCTGCCCACACCTTGAGCAACGACGACCACGAGACCGTCCAGGCACGTCCGCGGGTGGCCGGTGCTATCGCCGCGGTCAACGGCATCTACGGCGACGAGATGACGAATCGGGAGAACGGCTTCGCGCTGTCCATGCAGGTCCGTCGCAAAGGGCAGCCGGTCGAGCTGACCGCGGAGTCGATCGCGCGGGCGTTCCCCAAGGCCACCGGGCGGATCGCGGTTTTCGTGCACGGCTGGTGCATGACCGAACGGTCATGGTGGCGCGCGCCGCGCGCCGCAGAGGACCCGCGCCCCTACGGCAAGCGGCTGCGCAAGGACCTCGACTTCACCCCGGTGTTCCTTCGCTACAACAGCGGTCACCACATCTCGCAGAACGGTCAGGCGCTTGCCGATGTGCTCAACCGGCTGCATGAGTTGTGGCCGGCGGCGGTGGAGGACGTCGTGCTGGTCGGCCACTCGATGGGTGGGCTGGTATCCCGCAGCGCCTGCCACTACGGGCGTGACCGGGACCACGCCTGGACCGACGCGGTTCGGCACGTCGTGTGCCTGGGCTCCCCGCACCTGGGCGCCGACCTGGAAAAGGGTGTCAACATCGCGGCGTGGGCGCTGGCCAAGTTGCCCGAGACACGGGGCGTGGCGGCGTTTCTCAACACCCGCAGCGCCGGGGTCAAGGACCTGCGGTTCGGTGCGCTGCTCGACGAGGACTGGCGCGACTGCGACCCGGACGAGTTTCTTCGCGACCGCTGCCAGGAGGTGCCCTTCCTGCCGCACGCGGTCTACCACTTCGTCTCCACCACCGCCGCCCCGCGTGCGGTGGGCCTGCTCATGGGTGACCATCTGGTGCGCCCGAAAAGCGCCGCCGGCCAAGGCCGGTCCCGCAGGGTGCCGTTCGAGTCCGCCCATGGCCTCACCCTGACCGGTTTGAATCACTTCGACCTGCTCAACCACCCCTCGATCTACGACAAGCTGTTGGCGTGGATTACGCACTCTCCGGCGCTGTCGCAACCGGAATCGCTGGGCTAGACGGTATGGAGGCGACTTGAGGCCGAAGGCCTCGGGCTGCAATCGGTCGTGGGTTGCCGGTGTCGAGTGAACACTCGCACTGGTAGAGCCACAGTTGCAGATCAGGAGGCCTCCGGTGAGTTTCAACGGTACGAGTGTCGGGTTGGACGTGCACGCACTTTCGGTGGTTGCGCATGCATTCGATGAACAGACGGGTCGCGTTGAGCGGGCACGGTTGTGTCCGGATCAAGCCGAGATCCTGGATTGGTTGCATAGGCTGCCTGGCCCGGTCAGGGTCGCTGATGAGGCGGGTCCGACGGGTTTCGGGTTGGCCCGTGCGTTGGCCGAAGCTGACATCGAGTGCACGGTTGCCGCGCCGTCGAAATTGATCCGCCCGGCTGGGGATCGGGTCAAGACCGATGCGCGGGATGCCGCTCATCTGACTCGGCTGCTTCGCCTGGGTGAGATCACTGCATCAGCTGTACTGACCTGAGAGGTTAGGTATGCGGCTGGCGGGTGGTTGGCCGCCGAGTGCGGTGTGGCCGCGGTGGTGATTGTAGGTGTGCAGCCACTTGGGGAATTCGTCGCATCGCTGGGCATCGCTCGTGTAGAGGCGGGCATAGGCCCATTCGTCGGCCAGCGTGCGGTGGAACCGCTCGACTTTGCCGTTGGTCTGGGGCCGGTAGGGACGGGTGCGGCGATGTTCGATGTCGCCCAGGACGTCACGAAATGCGTGAGAGCGGTAGCAGGATCCGTTGTCGGTCAACACGGTCGTGAACTGCGGTCGGCCATCCCGGCCTCACCTAATTCGCGGTAGCGACCGGCCCAGCGAGCCGCTGTGGTGACCGAAACCTGGAAGCGTTCGGCGGCTCGGCGCAACGGCCAGTTCTGATCGACCACACAACGGGCCAGTCGCAGACGGCCAGTTTCCGACAATGGGGCATTACGGTGGGACATGAAGACCTCCGAGGTGAGCAATGCGTTCCTAGACAGCTCGCACTTCACTCGGAGGTCTTCGTCATGTCACGACGCCACGCCGTCACCAACGTCCGTGGTCAGCACAGCGCTCAACCGGCCGGGATCACCTGCTGCAAGTCGTCAATGCAGGACTCGACGAGGGCGACGAGGACCGTCTGGCCCGTGGTGGCGGCCGCTGCGTGCAGATCCACCACATAGTGCCGAGCGGACACGGCGTGCACGGTCGCAGCTCGTGGATCGGCGTCGGCCAGTGCGATCCCGGCCGCGAGGTCAATGATGGCGTCCTGCAGGGCCGGCGGATTCCACTGGGCGAGCGCGGGTGTGACCGCACGGGCCAGATGCAGGACACACGCCGCGAGGAGGCCCAGCTTGGCGGCCTGCCGATCGGCGTCACGGATGACGCCGCGCGCCGACCATCGTCGCGGGGACCGCTGAGTCACCATCCGTGCGGTGCTCCGCGCCTCGATCAGCCTGCCCAGCTGGTGGTGCAGTTGATCGAATGCCGGCAACTGCCAGTCGGCGTCGAGGCCGTCGGGGCGGCTCGCGGCATCGACAACCTGGGCGAGGATGTCGCGCAGCGCCGCCAGCACCCCGGCCCGGGCGTTGCTGAGCACCGTGACCGGGTTGACCGGAAACAGCAGCATGCTGAACACCAGCGCCAGACCGCCGCCGATCAGCACGTCGACGATCCGTTCGTTCACCACGCTGCCCTGATGGGCAAACACCACGACAAGCACTGCGGCCGAGGCGGTTTGGTTAAAGAACGTCACACCTTGAGCAAAGAACCCGCGCCCGATCAGCACCGCGACCGAGAGCGAGAACAGAACCGCGAGGCCGATCGTGATCGCCCGGACGCCCAACATGCCCACCACCTGGTCGCCGAGCAGGATTCCCAGCACGACGCCGACGATCATCTGCCCGGCGCGGCGCGCCCGCACCATGTTGGTGGCCGAGAGACTCACCACCGCCGTCAGCGGGGCAAAGATCGGCTCGGGCTCACCGAGTAATCGATGGGCGATGTACCACGCGAGGCCCGCCGCGACGGATGTCTGGGTGATGGGCCAGAGGACCGAGCGCAGCCGTCGTACCGACGAGAGACCGGTGTGTGACGCCCTGGCCAGCAGCGAAGTGCTCATGAGGGTTACTTACCCCAGCGCGCACCCGAACCCGGGCCTTTTAGGGATAACGCGCCGAGCTGGGCGTTTGGGGCGCACAATGGGAACGTGGCCACCTGGGACGACGTGGCCCGCATCGTCGGTGAGCTGCCATTGACCGCCGAGCGGTCACCGCGCGACTGGCGGGTGGGCAAGAAGTTGATGGCGTGGGAGCGGCCGCTGCGCAAATCCGATATCGAAGCGCTGACCCGCGCCGGGGTGCAGCCGCCGTCGGGCGACATTCTCGGCGTGCGGGTACCGGATGAGGGCGTGAAGTTCGCGCTGGTTGCCGACGAGCCGGCGGTGTATTTCACCACTCCGCATTTCGACGGTTACCCGGCGGTGCTGGTCAGGCTGGCCAAGATCGCCGTCGGTGACCTGCGGGAGCTGATCACCGACGCGTGGCTGGCACAGGCGCCCAAGCAGCTGGTCAAGGAGTTTCTGGCCGACTCGCGGTGACGGTCACGGGCCGGGACAGTCGATGACCTCCTGCAGGTCCCCGACGCAGGTTCGGACAATCTCGGCGAGCACGACCTCGGATCGGTCCCGGGCCGCGGATGCGAGTCGGCCGGCGTGATTGCCGGCCGCGGCCAGATGCGCGCAGGCCGTCGCCGCGTCCGTATCGGCCGCCGAAACCGCCTGGGCCAGTTCGCCGACCGCAGCGTGCAGTGGTTCGGCCAGCTGATCGTCAACGGGCGGGGTGATCGTCCTGGCCAGCTGCAACACCGTGCCGGCCAGTAGACCGAGTCGCGCGGCGTGGTGGTCGACGGTGGCGATGGTGTCGCGCATCGCGACACGCAACGGCGCTCTGCGGACGATCAACCGGGCCGTGCTGCGGGCCTCAATGAGGCCACCCAACTGGTTGTGCAACTGGTCGACGCAGCTGAGCGGCCACTCGGGGTCGGCGCGCTCGGGATCGTTGATCACCAAGGCAATCTGGACGAGGGTGTCGTGCAGGGCCGTCAGCACGCTCGCACGCGCGGCGGTCAGCACCGTCACCGGGTTGGCCGGAAACAGCAGAATGCTGAACACGAAAGCCAGACCACCACCGATCAACGCGTCGAAAAGTCGCTCTGCCACCAGTCCCCCGCTGTGCGCGAAGACCAGCACCAGAATCGCGGACACTGCCGACTGGTTGACGAACATCAGACCCTGCGCGATGAAGCCCCGGCCGATCAGCACCGCGAAACTGAGCGCGACCAACACCGTCACGCTGAAGGCGAGCCAACCGTTGCCCAGCACCGCCTCGACCACACCGCCGACCACGATGCCCAGCGTGACGCCGACGATCATCTGCGCGGCCCGCCGAGCGCGCAGCACGTTGGTCGCCGACATGCACACGACGGCGGAGATCGGCGCGAAGAACGGCTGCGGGTGGGCCAGCACGTCATGGGTGAGGTACCACGCGACACCCGCGGCCGCCGATGTCTGCATGATCGGCCACAACGCGACGCGCAGCCGCCTCGCGGCCTCGCGGCCACCGGCCGCGGCGCCGTTGCGCAACGAAGTGCTCATGACGCCTATCTAATCGCCCGGTCAGGGCCTCACACGCGCGGCCCGCGGCCCCGCCTCGAGTCCGACGTCTCCTGCGAGGTCAATCACGCTGCCGCGTCCGCGGCGTCGCGCTGCGACAGCCCGCGTCAACGACTCAGACGCGCCGCAACTCGAACAGTGGGATGACCCGGCTGGTCTTCGCCTGGTACTCGGCGAACCCGGGCGCGGCGGCGGCGATCTCAGCGAAGATGGTGTCGCGCTCGGCTCGGTCCAGCTCGTGCGCGGTCACCTCGAAGGCCTCGGTGCCGATCTCGACGTGTGCGGCGGGATCGGCCCGCAGGTTGTGCACCCACGCCGGGCTGACCGGCGCCCCGGCGAACGACCCGATGATGATCAGCTTGCCGCCGACGGTGAAGTACGCCAGCGGGGACAGGCGTCGCTCACCCGACTTGGCGCCGGTGGTGGTGAGTAGCAGCAGATCGGCATCGGCGAACTGGCCGCCGACTTTGCCGCCGTGGGACCGGAACTCGTCGACGATGGCGGTGTTGAAAGCCTTGATGGTGTCGGTATCCGGCATGTCAGTCATGCTTGGTCAAGCAGCTTGGGTTTGAAGTCTATTCCCGACTCCTTGCGCTGCTGGGCCGTGATCGGCGCCGGAGCGTCGGTCAGCGGGTCGACGCCCCCACCGGTCTTGGGGAATGCGATCACCTCGCGAATCGAGTCGACGCGGGACAGCAGCGCGTTGATCCGGTCCCACCCGAACGCGATCCCGCCGTGCGGCGGAGCGCCGAAGGTAAACGCCTCCAACAGAAATCCGAACTTCTCTTCGGCCTCGGCCTGGTCCAGACCCATCACCGCGAACACCCGTTCCTGGATGTCGCGACGGTGGATACGGATCGAACCGCCACCGATCTCGTTGCCGTTGCAAACGATGTCGTAGGCATCGGCCAGCACGGCGCCCGGGTCGGCCTCGATGCGGTCCTGGTGCTCGCGTTTGGGCGAGGTGAATGCGTGGTGCACCGCCGTCCACGCCCCGGCGCCCACCGCCACATCGCCCGAGGCGGTGGCATCCTCGGCGGGCTCGAACAACGGCGGGTCGACGATCCACACGAACGCCCACGCGGCCGGGTCGATCAGCCCCAGCCGGTGCGCGATCTCCACGCGCGCCGCGCCCAGCAGCGCCCGGGACGTCTTCACCGGCCCGGCCGAGAAGAAGATGCAGTCTCCGGGCTCGGCGCCGACGTGGGCGGCCAGGCCGTCGCGTTCGGCGTCGGACAGGTTCTTGGCCACCGGGCCACCCAGCGTCCCGTCCTCGCCGACCAGTACGTAGGCCAGGCCGCGATGGCCGCGCTGCTTGGCCCACTCCTGCCAGCCGTCCAGCGTGCGGCGCGGCTGCGAAGCGCCACCGGGCATTACGACGGCGCCGATATAGGGCGCCTGGAACACCCGGAAAGTGGTGTCCTTGAAGAACTCGGCGCACTCAACCAGCTCCAGGGCGAACCGCAGGTCGGGCTTGTCGGAACCATAGCGGCGCATCGCGTCGCCGTAGGTCATCCGCGGGATGGGAGTCGGAATCTGATAGCCGATCAGCGCCCACAGCGCGGACAGGATCTCTTCGGAGACCGAGATGACGTCCTCGACGTCGACGAAGCTGAGCTCCACGTCAAGCTGGGTGAATTCGGGCTGGCGGTCGGCACGGAAATCCTCGTCGCGATAGCAGCGCGCGATCTGGTAGTAGCGCTCCATCCCGGCCACCATCAGCAGCTGCTTGAACAGCTGCGGGCTCTGCGGCAACGCGTAGAAGGACCCGGGGTGCAGCCGCGCCGGCACCAGGAAGTCGCGCGCCCCCTCCGGCGTCGAGCGGGTGATGGTCGGTGTCTCGATCTCCACGAAGTCGTGCCGCCCCAGCACCTCGCGGGCAGCGGCATTGACCTTGGAGCGCAACCGGATCGCCCCAGCCGGACCCTCGCGTCGTAGATCCAGGTACCGGTACTTCAGCCGCAGCTCCTCCCCCGCCGGCTCGTCGAGCTGAAACGGCAGCGGGGCGGATTCCCCGAGTACGGTCAGCGACGTCGCGTTGACCTCGATATCGCCGGTGGCGATGTCGGGGTTGGCGTTGCCCTCGGGGCGGATCTCCACCACACCGGTGACCGCGACGCAGAACTCCGAGCGCAGCCGGTGCGCCTGGGCCAACACCTCAGACTCGCGGAACACCACCTGCGACACGCCGGAGGCGTCGCGCAGGTCGATGAAGATGACGCCACCGTGGTCTCGGCGGCGGGCCACCCACCCGGCCAGGGTCACCTGCTGCCCGGCATCGCCTTCCCGAAGCGAACCCGCGGCGTGGCTGCGCAGCACAAATACTCCTTTACACCGGGTCAGATTGACTGCTCAGTCTAGTGGCCCGGTTCCCTCGCCCATGTCACCCGGTACTTTTGCCGCATTGCTACTGCTATCGCACTCGTGGGTCCCGGCGCCGTCGGCACGACGGTGGCGGCGCTGCTGCACCGGGCCGGCCATCGCGTACTGCTCTGCGGCCACAGCCCGCGGGACGGCATCGAACTGCGTCCGGACGACGCCGAACCCATCGTGGTGCCCGGCCCGGTACACACCGATCCCGATGCCGTCCGCGGACCGGTGGACGTGCTGATACTGGCAGTCAAGGCCACCCAGAACGAGGCCGCGGCGGGCTGGCTGGCCCGGCTGTGCGACGAGAACACCGTCGTCGCCGTGCTGCAGAACGGTGTCGAACAGGTCGAACAGGTCGCGCCGCGGTGCCCGACCGCGCATGTCATTCCCGGCAGCGTGTGGTTCTCGGCGGAGACCCAACCAGGCGGATGGGTGCGATTGCGTGGTGCGGCCGCGCTGGTGCTGCCCACCGGGCCCGCGGCCGAGTCGTTCGCCGAGCTGCTGCGTGACGCGGGCTGCCAGGTGGACTGCGACCCCGACTTTGTCACCGTGAACTGGCGCAAACTGCTGATCAACGCTCTGGCCGGGCTGATGGCGTTGTCCGGGCGACGCTCCGGCATGTTCCGCCGGGACGACGTGGCCGAGCTGGGCCGCCGGTACATGATGGAATGCCTGGCGGTGGCGCGCGCCGAAGGGGCTCAACTCGGCGACGACGTGGTGGAGCACCTGGTCGAGTCTTTTCGGGTGGTCCCCGAAGACATGGGCACCTCGATCCTGGCCGACCGGGAAGCTCACCGCCGGATGGAATGGGATCTGCGCAACGGGGTGATCGTCCGCAAAGCCCGGGCGCACGGTTTGCAAACCCCGATCAGCGACGTACTGGTGCCGCTGCTGGCCGCCGCTAGCGACGGCCCCGGATAGTGTCTGATCCGTGCACCCGTGCGAACGCGTCGACCTGAGCTTCGTCGAGACGGCGCGCTACCGCTTCCGCAACAGTGTCGACCTCGCCATCACACCCGAGCAGCTCTTCGAGGTGCTGGGCGACGCGACGTCCTGGCCGCGGTGGGCGACGGTGATCACCAGGGTCACCTGGACCAGTCCGGAACCCCGCGGCATCGGCACCACCCGCGTCGTGCAGATGCGCGGCGGTATTGTCGGCGACGAAGAGTTCATTGCCTGGGAACCGTTCACGCACATGGCGTTTCGGTTCAACGCATGCTCCACCAGGGCGGTCTCGGCGTTCGCCGAGGACTACCGGGTGGCGGTGATCCCCGGCGGCTGCCGGCTCACCTGGACCATGGCGCAGCAGCCGGCCCGCGGCGCCGGTCTGGGGATGGCGGTCTTCGGCCCCCTGCTCAACCTCGCGTTGCGCCGGTTCCTGCGCAACCTGCGGAGTTACACCGACACCCGATTCGCCGCCACACAGCAGCGATAGGCTGTGTCGGCGCGGATAAAACTCTAGTCCCGGGGAGCGTGCGATGACCTTCAACGAGGGTATGCAGATCGACACCAGTTCCGCGTCGTCCTCGGGCGGCGGCGGGATGGGCAGGATGGCCATCGGCGGGGGTATCGGCGGGTTGCTGCTGGTGGTGGTGGCGATGCTGCTCGGCGTGGATCCCGGCGGAGTGATCAGTCAGCAGCCGCTGGACTCGTCCCAGAACGTGGCGCCCGGTTTCGACCTCAACCGGTGCAAGACGGGCGCGGATGCCAACAAATATGTGCAATGCCGCGTGGTCGCCACCAGCAACTCGCTGGATGCGGTGTGGAAGCAGCTGATGCCTAAATACACCCGCCCGCGCCTACGACTGTTCAGCGGCCAGGTGAGCACCGGATGCGGTCCGGCCAGCAGCGACGTCGGGCCGTTCTACTGCCCGGCGGACAAGACGGCCTACTTCGACACCGATTTCTTCCAGGTGTTGGTGACCCAATTCGGCTCCAGCGGTGGACCTTTCGCAGAAGAGTACGTGGTGGCCCATGAGTACGGGCACCACGCGCAGAACCTGCTGGGCGTGCTCGGACGCGCCCAGTCGGGAGCGCAGGGCGCCACCGGCAGCGGGGTACGCACCGAATTGCAGGCCGACTGCTACGCCGGGGTGTGGGCGCATTACGCGTCCACCGTCAAACAGGACAGCACCGGCCAGCCGTTCCTGCAGCCGTTGACCGACAAGGACATCCAAGACGCCCTGTCGGCGGCCGCGTCGGTGGGCGACGACCGGATCCAGCAGCAGGTGAACGGTCGTGTCAACCCGGAGTCCTGGACGCACGGCTCGTCGGCGCAGCGCCAAAAGTGGTTCACGGCCGGATACTCCACTGGCGAACCCAACAAGTGCGACACGTTCAACACCAACGACCTGGGGTGAAGCTCGAGCACCCGATCACGGTAGGCACGGCCGGCTTCAACGCCGACCAGCATTCCTACTACGCGTGGATGCGCCGCGAGGCACCGGTCTACCGGGGCCGGCTGGCGTTGCGCCCGCCCGACCAGGATGTCTACTTCATCTCCCGCTACCAGGATTGTCAGGACCTGGTCACCGATCCGCGAATCCGCCGGGTGCTCGACGGTGCCGCCGACGACGTCTCGGTGGTCCCCGAGGCGATCCGACTGCTGACCACCGACACCATGGTCTACCAGGACGACCCGTCGCACCTGCGACTGCGCAAGCTGGTGAGCCGACCGTTCACGCCGCGGGCGGTGGCAGGACTGGGTACCCGGGTCCGTGCGGTCGCCCGCGAGTTCCTCGACGGATTCGAGGTCGGTCAATGCATCGACCTGCACCGGGATTACGCCCTACCCGTCCCCAGCACGGTGGTCAGTGAAATCGTCGGCGTCTCAAGCGAACAACGCGCCACGTTCTACACCTTCATCGAGTTGTTGTTCGCGGCGATGCTGAGCCACGATGCGGCCGGTGGCGGTGAGCAGATGGACGGTTTCGTCACCTACCTCCGCGCGTTGATCGAGCAACGGCGGACCGATCCGGGCCCGGACATCATCTCTGGACTCATCGACGCCCGCGCTGACGGTGACGGCCTGACCGACGACGAAATCGTCGCGATGGTATTCCTGCTCATCACCGGCGACTACCAGACCACTCCGAATGTGATCTCCAACGGCATTGCGGCGCTCCTCACCCACCCCGACCAACTACGGCTGCTACAGCAGCGTCCCGATCTCATCGGCAGTGCGGTCGAGGAGATCCTGCGCTTTACCGGCACCGTCGGCGGCACCGAGGCAACGACATTCGCCGGCGAGGACATCACCCTGCACGGGGTCACCATCCCCCGCGGGTCGATGGTGACGACGCTGCTGGCATCGGCCAACCGCGACCCCGCACAGTTCCCCGACCCGGACCGCTTCGACATCACCCGAAGCCCCAACAACCATCTCGCGTTCAGCAAGGGCGCTCACTTCTGCCTGGGTTCGCATCTGGCCCGGTTGGAGACCGCGATCGTGATCGGCGAGTTGATCACCCGATTCCCCCGCCTGAGCCTGGCAGTCTCACCGGAAGAACTTCGCTTGCAACCGATTCCGCTGCTCAACCGGTTCGAGGAGGTGCCGGTGATCCTGGGCTGACGCCGGCTATCCGGGCAGCAGGTTCCGTAACTCCGCACGCTCGCGCTCGCCCAGCGCAAGCAGCGGCGCCCGCGGGTCCCCGACCGGGACCAGATCGTCCGCGGTGATCTCGTCGAAGCCCAGTCCCAGGCGTTGGGCGTAGTAGGCGCCGCCCGCTCGCCGCGTGCGGTGATCTGGCCGGCCAGGCCGGAGTCATGGCCGGCGTCGAACAGGGCGCGGCGCGTGAGCGCAATCTTCTGGCGGGTGGTCAGTTCCCAATCGGTGCTCTCCGCGTCCAGCCATTGCTGGCGTGCCGCATCAATTCGGCCTTCGAATGCGTGAACGTGTCGGACATCGAACGGCTCCCTCGATCGGGAAACTATGACACCGTCACCCTCACCTGCGGCGACAGTGCCTACTTCGACGCGTCCGTCGGCCACCGGCTTTAGGGCAGTCGGCGCGGAGCCTGCGGAGGTCGTCGTCATCACCAATCCCTAGCCTGTGTCCCCCGATCGGGGGACACAGGTGGGGCCGGCTGTGGGATACACGTCGCGCCGATGTGTAACGAGACTGAACGTTACACATTGACGTGTTATGTCATTGTGTAATGATAAATCGCAGTTATCGATTCCCCAAGGAGAGTGATCATGTCTCACGAAACCCTGTTCACCGCCCCGGAGGCGACCTACGGGTTGATCGCGTTCGTCGTCGAGGAGATTTCCGACTGAGAACGGCCCGCGGCCGGTGGGACTTGATCGTCCCCGCCGGTCCGGGTGCTCGCCGGCAAACCTGAAACCCTCTAAGCTCGGAACCGTCATGTCGACTGAGAACACCCCCACCAACCCGATCACGCGCGACGGCAGCCTGGTCGAGATCTACCGGCGCGTGTCGGTGACCGACGAACTCGACCGGATCACGGCGCTGTGCGAACCCGGCAGCTCTGTGCTGGACCTCGGGTCCGGAGCCGGACGCATCTCTAATCCTTTGGCCGACCGTGGATTTCAGGTAACGGCCGTCGACGACTCGGCCGACATGCTTGCCCACGTGCGTGGCGCCAAGACTGTTCAGGCGCGCATCGAGGACCTACGGCTACCCGAGAAGTACGACTGCGTCCTCCTGGCGAGCAGCCTGGTCAACTATCCGGGTGCGGACGGACGCCGGGGCCTGCTCGCCACCGTTGCCCACCACCTCAAGCCGACCGGCAAAGCCGTCATCCAATGGCGACCCCCGGACTGGTTCGCTCAGCGGCCGGTCGGCAGCTATCAACGCAGCGACGGCGACATGAGACAGACGATGACCATTTTGAGCAACGACGGCGACGTCGTCCTCGGCGAGTTCACCCTTGAGTATGGCGGCCAGAGCCTGACCCAATCGTTCGAGGCTCATCGGGTCAGCGTCGACGCGTTCCGCACGCTGCTCGACGAAGTCGGGCTGACACTGGATACCGAGAACCCGGATTGCTCCGAATGGCTCGCCGCGTCCGTGCGCCGTTGACCTGATCAGTGGATAGCCCCGTACGTCGTTCGGTGGACTCGAATTCGGTCCGTTCGTAGGCTGCCGGAAACCCCGGACGGCGTTGCACCATTGAAGCTCAGTCACATTCGAGCGAAAGGTGCGAACATCCATGGCACACGAAGTTCTGTTCTTCGACGAAGAGACGTCCTACTCGCTGTTCGGCTTCGTCGTCGGGGACGCCGCGGAATAACAACAAGCTGACAACGCCGGCGGGACCGCTTTCCTCCGCCGGCGTTTGTCTGTCTGCTACCAGGGCCGCGTCGAGCAGGTCACCCCGGTGGTGGCGCTGCGTGAGTCCACCACCTGGCCGTCTACGGCAATCTCGCAGCGCAACTCAGGCGTACTTCCTGACCCGCAGTCCGGCCAGTGGCAACCGCCGCTGGCGCTGACAAACGCCCACTGGTTGGGATTGGCGAGAGTCGCGGTGTACACGAGCGGCTGATCGGCGCTGAAGGTGGCCGGCACACTGGTCAAGAACTGCGAGGAGTTGGCGTCGAATGCCGCCTGGCTCGGCGGATCGGTGTTCATGTAACGGACGTTGCCGGTCAGGTTGCCGGTGGTGGTGATCGTGTAGGTCACCTGGTGGCTGGTGGGATCCGCGTGCGCGGCCGGGACCACCGCCACGAAGGCCGCGCCTAGGATGCCCGCGGCGACCGCGCTTGCCAGTCTGTGCACGTTCGTCATATCGGAAACGCTACCGGATTCGTTACCTGCCGAATTCGGGTAAACGTCTCTAGCATCTAGATGTGCCCACAGCCTTTGTGTTGTCCGGCGGTGCCAGTCTGGGAGCGATTCATGTGGGAATGCTGCGCGCCCTGGCCGACGAAGGAATCACCCCGGACCTGATCGTGGGCACCTCCGTCGGCGCGGTCAACGGCGGCTGGCTCGCGTCCCGGGCCGACGCCGACGGCATCCGCGGACTGGCCGATCTATGGGTCTCGCTGACCCGGCAGCAGGTGTTTCCCGCTGACCCGCTCTCGGGTGTGCTGGGCGTCTTCGGACGACGCACGCATCTGGTTCCTAACTCTGGCCTGCGACGCATTCTCGCCGAGAAATTGCAGTTCACCCGACTCGAGGATGCGCCCATACCGTTGCACGTGGTGGCAACCGACGTGGTCTCTGGCACCGACGTCTTGCTGTCGTCGGGCGACGCGGTGGATGCGATCGCGGCCAGCGCCGCCATCCCGGGGATCTTTCCGCCCGTCAAGGTCAACGGCCGCGATCTGATGGACGGCGGGGTGGTGAACAACACACCGGTATCGCACGCGGTTGCCCTTGGCGCCGACCCGGTGTGGGTATTGCCCACGGGCTACTCCTGCGACCTGCCCGCGACACCCAAGTCGGCGATCAACATGGCGCTGCACGCCATGACCCTGGCCCTGAACCATCGTCTGGCCGACGACATCGCCCGCTATGAGACCGCCTGTGAGCTGCGCGTCATTCGTCCCCTCTGCCCCGTCAACATCTCCGGAGCGGACTTCTCACACGCGGCGACACTGATCGAGCGCTCGCATGCCGCGACCCGCGAATGGCTGGCGGCGCACCCGTCGCCCACCGGGCAGGCGGCGCTGCTGGAACCGCACCGGCACTAGGGGTCTGCCCAGGGGCAGTTCTGCCGACGTTCACCCAGGTCCGGTAAGAAACTCCCCATGAGCGACAATCCGGAACAGGGCGAACCGCCGGGCTTCAGCCGACGCGCACTGATCACGACCGGAGCCGCGGCCGGGGTTCTCGGCGCGGGGATCGGGGTGGGCGGGGCCGCACTGCTGCGATCACGCGGTCCCGGACCCGACGTCTGGTACCAGCCTGCGCGGACCGGAGCGCCGCCCATCGGTGGTCTGCATCTGCAATTCGGCCGCAACGCCGGCACCGACGTGGTGGTCTCCTGGCATACAGTCGACGCCGTCCGCAATCCACGAGTCCTGCTGGGGACACCCAGTTCTGGCTTCGGCACCACGGTGGCGGCCACCACCCGCACATACCGAGACGCGAAGTCCAACATGGAGGTTCGCGTCAACCATGCCCGCCTGACCGGTCTGACACCCGACACCCAGTACATCTACGCCGCGGTGCACGATGGTACCGATCCCCAGCCCGGAACCATCAGAACCGCGCCGCTGGGCCGAAAGGCGCTGCGCTTCACCAGCTTCGGCGACCAATCCACGCCGATGCTGGACCGATCGGTCGACGGCCGTTTCATCAGCGATCACATCGGATCGCCTGCGGCAGGCGATATCCCGGCTGCCATCGAGCGCCTGGAGCCATTGTTCAACCTCGTCAATGGCGACCTGTGCTACGCCAACTTGGCACAGGATCGGATCCGCACGTGGTCGAACTGGTTCACCAACAACAGTCGTTCGGCACGTCACCGGCCCTGGATGCCGGCAGCAGGCAATCACGAGAACGAATTAGGCAATGGGCCAATAGGTTACGGCGCCTACCAGACGTACTTCGAAGTGCCCGATTCGGGCGCCAGCCCGCAGTTGCGGGGCTTGTGGTACTCATTCACGGCCGGTGCAGTGCGGGTCATCAGCCTCAACAATGACGATGTAGCCCTGCAGGACGCCGGCAACTCGTACGTACATGGCTATTCCGGCGGTGAGCAACGGCGTTGGCTGGAGCATGAACTCGCCGACGCGCGACGCGACCCGGGTATCGACTGGCTGGTTATCTGCATGCACCAGACGGCGATATCCACCGCCAAGAAGAACGGCGCAGACCTCGGCATCCGGGAGCAGTGGCTGCCGCTGTTCGACCAGTACCGCGTCGATCTGGTGCTGTGCGGACACGAGCACCATTACGAGCGGTCGCACCCGTTGCGCGGCTCCCTCGGTAACGACACCCGGACCCCGCTGCCCGTCGACACACGTCGCGACGTCATCGACACCACTCGGGGAACGGTTCACCTCGTCATCGGAGGCGGCGGGACGTCGGTGCCAACCAACGCTTTGATGTTCCCCGAACCACGCTGCCAGGTGATCACCGGCGTCGGCCCGTACGATCCCGCGGTTCGACACAAACCGCCCATCTATGTGATGGAGGACGCCCCCTGGTCGGCCTTTCGTGATCGCGACAACCCGTACGGATTCGTGTCATTCGACGTGGACCCAGGTGCACCGGGAGGCAATACATCGATCCACGCGACGTATTACGTGGTGAACGATCCGTTCGGCGAGGTCACCGCGGCAGATCAATTCACGTTGACCAAGCCGCGTGGGGATTAGAACAGCGTCGGTTGCGCCGGGGTAGCCGCCGGGGTGGACGGCGGCTCGGACGGTCGAGGGTCAGTCCCCAGCCGATACTTGGCGATCAGCGGTCTGGCGCGTTCGCGCAGCATGTCGCGGTAGCTCGGTGGCAGATACGCGCCACGGCGATAGAGGTCGCGGTACCGACTGGTCAGCTCGGGGTGGGCACGGGCGAGCCAGGCCATGAACCAGCCGCGGGTGGCGCCGCGCAGGTGCAGTCCGAAGACCGTGACGCTCGTCGCCCCGGCCGCGGCGATCTGCCCGAGCAACCCGTCCAAGTGCTCCCTCGAATCGGTCAGGTGCGGCAGCACCGGCGCGACCATGACATGGCAGCCGAGGCCGGCTTCACGGATGGCCGTGATGAGCGCCAATCGAGCCTGCGGTGTGGGCGTTCCCGGCTCGACGTCGCGATGCAGCGCCGGATCGCCGACCGCCAGGGAGATCGCCACCGACAGCGGAACCTGTCGGGCCGCGTGGGCTATCAGTGTCAGGTCGCGGCGCAGCAGGGTGCCTTTGGTGAGGATGGACATCGGTGTGCCGGAATCGGCGAGGGCGCTGATGATGCCGGGCATCAGCGCGTAGCGGCCCTCGGCGCGCTGGTATGGGTCGGTGTTGGTGCCGAGTGCGACGGTGTCACGCTGCCATGACGGCCGCTTGAGCTCCTGCCGTAGCACCTCGGCAACGTTGGTCTTGACCACGATCTGGGTGTCGAAGTCGGTACCGGTATCGAAGTCGAGGTATTCGTGGGTGGGCCGGGCAAAGCAGTAACGACAGGCGTGTGAGCAGCCACGATAGCCGTTGACCGTGTACCGGAAGGGCAGGGCGGCCGCATTGGGCACCTTGTTCAGCGCCGACTTGCACAACACCTCATGAAACGTCACGCCCTCGAATTGCGGCACCCGTACGCTCTTGACCAGACCTAACCGCTGCAGGCCGGGTAGTGCCCCGTCATCGACAGGTGTGCCGTTGACCGCCACCGCTTGACCTGCCCAGCGCATACCCCCCATTCGAACAAGAGTTCGATGTTGCGTCAAGGGGTGGGCGTGTTGCCGAACGCGCGCAGATGTACCGAATTCGCGGCGTGTCGTTGGCAACACGCGCACGCTCGCCGTTTGAGGGCGCGCGCGCCACCCCACCCCGCGCCCCGAACGCGCTGAACGCGCTGAACGCGCGCAAATGTACCGAATTCGCGGCGTGTCGTTGGCAACACGCGCACGCTCGCCGTTTGAGGGCGCGCGCGCCACCCCACCCGCGCCCCGAACGCGCTGAACGCGCTGAACGCGCTGAACGCGCGCAAATGTACCGAATTCGCGGCGTGTCGTTGGCAACACGCGCACGCTCGCGGGACCGAGCGCCGGGCAAGCCCTCACCCCAGCCGCGAAAGCACCTCAGCGACTACAGATTCCACCGGCACCGACACCTGCTCCCCCGACCCCAGGTCCTTGACGCCGATGGTGCCGCCGTCCAGGTCCCGATCCCCGGCAACCAACGCGATCCGCGCACCGGAGCGGTCGGCTGCGCGCATCGCGCCCTTGAGCCCGCGGTCGCCGTAGGCCAGGTCGACACGCACCCCAGCCCCACGGAGCTCGGCGCCAACCACCGCCAACCGCACTTTGGCCGCCTCACTCAGCGGCACGCCGAACACCTCACACCGTGCCGGGGACGCGACGCTCTTACCCTCGGCGCGCAGCGCCAGCAGCGTCCGGTCCACTCCGAGCCCGAAGCCGATCCCCGAAACATCTTGTCCGCCAAGTTCTTTCATCAGTCCGTCGTACCGGCCGCCACCGCCGATGCCGGACTGCGCGCCCAGCCCGTCGTGCACGAACTCGAAGGTGGTCTTGGTGTAGTAATCCAGGCCGCGGACCATGCGCGGATTGATGACGTAGGGCACCCCCACCGCATCCAGGTGCGAGAGCACCGTGTCGAAATGCTGCTTGGCGGCATCGGAGAGGTGATCGAGCAGCACCGGCGCATCGGCCGTCATCGCCTTCACCTCCGGACGCTTGTCATCGAGCACCCGCAGCGGGTTCAGTCGCGCGCGCTGCCGCGTCTGCTCATCAAGATCGAGACCGAAAAGGAACTCCTGCAACAGTTCCCGGTATTGCGGGCGGCAGCTCTCGTCACCCAGGGAGGTGATCTCCAACCGGAAGCCGGCCAGACCCAACGAACGGAATCCGGCGTCGGCGACGGCGATCACTTCGGCGTCCAGTGCCGGGTCGTCGACGCCGATCGCTTCGACGCCCACCTGCTGCAGCTGGCGGTACCGGCCGGCCTGCGGACGCTCGTAGCGGAAGAACGGGCCGGCGTAACACAACTTCACCGGCAACGCGCCACGGTCCAGCCCGTGCTCGATCACCGCCCGCACCACGCCGGCGGTGCCCTCCGGTCGCAACGTCACCGAGCGGTCGCCACGGTCGGAGAAGGTGTACATCTCCTTGGACACCACATCGGTGGATTCGCCGACTCCGCGGGCGAACAGCGCGGTGTCCTCGAAGATCGGCAGCTCGATGTGGCCGTAGCCGGCTCGCCGGGCGGCGGAGAGCAGCCCGTCGCGAACAGCGACGAACTGCGCGGAATCCGGCGGAACGTAGTCCGGAACCCCCTTGGGAGCAACGAATTCCGTCACGGGCTCAGGCCTTCGATGAATGGGTTGTACCGGCGTTCGGCGCCGATGGTGGTGGAGTTGCCATGTCCGGGTAGTACCACGGTCTTGTCTTCGAGCACCAACAGTTTATTAACGATGGAGCGCAACAGATCGCGGCCGCTGCCGCCGAACAGGTCACTGCGGCCGATGGAACGCTCGAACAACGTGTCGCCGCTGATGACGACGTCCGCCTCGTTCTTCGCGGCCTGCAGGATGCGGAAACACACCGACCCGCGGGTGTGCCCCGGGGTGTGGTCGATGTTGACGGAGATGCCGCCAAGGTCGATCTTGTCGCCGTCGCGGTCCAGCTCGACGACCTGCTTCGGCTCACGGAAGAACGCGCCGGCGAACACCTGCGCCACCCGCGGGCCCATGCCGTAGATGGGGTCCTTGAGCATGAACCGGTCCTCGGGATGGATGTAAGTGGGGCAGCCGAAGGTGTCCGAGACCTTCTGGGCCGACCACATGTGGTCGATGTGGCCGTGGGTGATCAACACCGCTGCCGGCGTGAGCCGGTTCTTGTCGAGGATTTGCCGCAACTGGCCCATCGCGCGCTGGCCGGGGTCGACGATGATGGCATCGGCGCCAGGCCGCTCGGCCAGCACGTAGCAGTTGCACTGCAACAGCCCGGCCGGAAATCCGGTGATCAACACGGTCCCAGTTTTCCATCCCTGAAGCCATGGAATGATAGCGGCCGTGCCGACCAATCAGCAGCGACGTGCGACAGCAAAGCGCAAACTCGAGCGGCAGCTGGAGCGCCGCGCCAAACAGGCCAAGAGGCGCCGCATCCTGACCATCGGCGCGGGCGCGGTCGCCGCGGTGGCGGTGGTGGCCGCCGTGGTGGTCGCCGTCGTCGTCAGCAAGGACGACAACAAGGGCAACCCGTCGGCGTCGACTACCTCGACCAGCGCCGCGCCCAGCTCGTCGGCCGCCGGCCTACCGCCGGTGCAACTCGGCAACGCTGTGCCATTGCCGCCGTTCAAGGCGCCGGCCAACCTCGGCGCCAACTGCCAGTACCCAGCGTCGCCGGACAAAGCCGTCAAGCCCGTCAAGCCGCCGCGGACCGGCAAGGTTCCCACCGAGCCGGCCCAGGTGAGCGTCAGCATGGTGACCACTCAGGGGAACGTGGGCCTACTGCTGGCCAACAACGAATCGCCATGCACGGTGAACAGCTTCGCCAGCCTGACCAACCAGGGCTTCTTCAAGGACACCAAGTGCCACCGCCTGACCACCTCGCCGTCGCTGTCGGTACTGCAGTGCGGCGACCCGAAGGGTGACGGGACCGGCGGCCCGGGCTATCAGTTCGCCAACGAGTACCCCACCGACCAGTACCCGGCCAATGACCCCAAACTCAAGGAACCGGTGATCTATCCGCGCGGCACCGTGGCGATGGCCAACGCCGGACCCAACACCAACAGCAGCCAGTTCTTCCTGGTCTACCGCGATTCCGCATTGCCGCCGGAGTACACGGTGTTCGGCAAGATCCAAGCCGACGGGCTGGCCACTTTGGACAAGATCGCCGCGGCCGGTGTTGCCGGCGGCGGTGAGGACGGCCCGCCCGCCGTGGATGTGACCATCACCTCGATCCTGCTCGACTAACCTGGAGCCCCGGGGGGCGGCGGCGGCTTACCGGGAGGAGATGCGTGGCCGAGAGTTCGTTCGGTCGGTACCAACTGCAGGGGCTGCTGGGACGAGGCGGCATGGGGCAGGTGTATCGCGCCTACGACACTCAGACCGATCGCATCGTCGCCATCAAGCTGCTGCCGCCGAATCTGGCCGAGGACAAGGAGTTCGAGCACCGGTTCCGCCGCGAGGCGCGCACGGCGGCCAGCCTCAACGATCCGCACGTGGTGCCCATCCACAGCTTCGGCGAGATCGACGGGCAACTCTATGTCGACATGCGGCTCGTCGAGGGCCGCGATCTGGGCAAGTTCATCGCCGAGAACGGCGGCCGGCTCAGCCCGGCACAGACCGTCGCGATCATCGAGCAGGCCGCCGCCGCTCTGGACAGCGCACACCAGGTGGGGCTGGTACACCGAGACGTCAAGCCGTCGAACATCCTGGTCGCCAAGGCCCGCAACTTCGTCTACCTGATCGACTTCGGCATCGCGCGCGCCACCACCGACACGGCTCTGACGCAGACCGGGCTGACGATGGGCACGCTGGCCTATCTGGCTCCCGAGCGCTTCCGCGGCATCACGGATCCCCGGGCCGACGTCTATGCCTTGGCCTGCACGCTCTACGAGTGCCTCACCGGCGCGCGGCCCTACCCCGGCGACAGTATCGAAGAGCAGATTTCCGGCCACCTACACGCGCCACCACCGCGCCCGACGGCGATCCGGCACGACATTCCGCCGGGCTTCGACGCGGTGGTAGCGCGCGGGATGGCCAAGGACCCCGAAGCCCGGTACCAGACGGTGACCGAACTCGCCGATGCCGCCCGCGCCGCGTTGGGCGGCGCCGGCCTTGCTCTGCCTCCCCCGCCGCCGGCCGAGGCACACACGGGGTTAGCGCCGTCAACCCTCCCAACCCGCCCGATGTGCCGGCGGGCGGGGAAGGCAGCAGCCGGGCCATGTTGATCTGGACCGTCGCGGGCTCGGGGCTGGCGTTATTACTGGTGGCCGCGTTGGTGGCGTTATTTTCCGGAAGCGACGACCACGGCTCGAACACACCGACGACCCGCACGACGACGTCGAGCACCAGTCGGGCGCCCGACACTGCCACGGAGACAACCACCGATGTGAACGACAAGACCGGCGTCGAGCAGACCGAGACGGTCGAGACGACGACAGAGCCGGGATCACCCTAGCCACGGCGGGTGTGATGAATTCCTGGTGTCGGCGGCGCTGCCGGTTCCGTCCTCGACCTGTGCGAATTCACTGATAATCGAATTCAAACGCATTTGACCTTCGTCGGCAGAATTCCTGATCGGAATGGCTGCAGTCCCCTTGTTTCGCGCTCAACCGCGCATCGTAAGAAACTCAACCAGACGCCATCGGGCGGATATCGGATTTCGCATGACATCAGGCTGGCGTGGTCGCCCGACGGCGACGGCGGCTGAGGCGGCGCCGGCAAACCGGCGAGGCCGGCGCATGGCCCCCTTGCCAACGCGCGGCGTCACTCGCGACGTCTCTTCGGAACGTACCTGTCGCCGCAATTGAGTTGAATTCTTTGTTCGAAATGAATTCAGAATTCGCCGGGTGCGGACCATTAGTTAAGGAATCAGTTAGATGGCGCCATATGCACCGGTCGAGCCGCTCGCCGCACCTAATGTGCTTGCGTACACATTTGATGAGCCGTCGCCGCGCGTATCGCGCGCCAGATCAACGGGTGGGTGTTGGCCGTGTCGTGGATGAACGTTGCACCCGAGGTCCTGGCTTCGACGGCAACGGATTTGGCCAAGATTGGCACGGCCATCAGCGCGGCGAGCGCGTCAGCGGCCTCCCCCACCGTGGCGGTACTGCCGGCGGCCGCCGACGAGGTTTCGGCCGCTATCTCAGCGGTGTTCGGCCAGCACGCCGGGGATTTTCAGCATTTGAGCCGGCAGTTGGTGGCCTGGCAAGACCGGTGCGCGGGGACACTGAGCGCCGCGGCCGATTCCTATGCCCAGGCCGAACTGGCCAATATCGAACAGCTGCTGCTCAACGCGGTTAACGCGCCCACGCAGGCATTGCTGGGCCGGCCCTGATCGGTAACGGCGCAGACGGAACCGCCCCCGGACAGTCCGGAGGAGCGGGCGGCCTGCTGTACGGCAATGGCGGCAACGGCGCGGCCGGGACCAATTCCGGAGTCGCCGGCGGCGCCGGCGGCGCGGCGGGGTTGTTCGGAACCGGCGGCAACGGTGGCGCGGGCGGAGCCAGTGCGGCCGGGGGTGCCGGCGGCAACGGCGGGTGGTTGATGGGCAGCGGCGGCAACGGCGGCGCTGGCGGTACGGCGGGCGGCGCCGGCGGGTACGGCGGTCGCGCGTGGTTGTGGGGCAACGGCGGGGCCGGCGCGATTGGCGGCAACGGCAGCATCGCGGTCGTCGGCGGCTCCGGTGGCACCGGCGGGCAAGCCGGCTGGCTGTTCGGCACCGGCGGTGACGGCGGCATCGGCGGCGCGGCCGGCGGCGCCGGGGGCGCCGGGGGCCACGCCTGGATCCTCGGCGACGGCGGCGCGGGCGGCGCCGGAGGCACCGGACTGGCCGGCGCGGGTGGTCGCGGGGGGTTGGGTGGCCACGGCGGGTTGCTGATCGGTGACGGCGGCGACGGTGGGCTCGGCGGAGCCGGGCTCGGCGCCGGCAGCGCCGGCGGCGCCGGCGGCAACGGCGGGAGCGCCGGACTGATCGGCGGCGGCGGGGTCGGCGGGGCCGGTGGCGACGGGCACGCCGGCAAGGCGGGTCTGTCCGCGACGGCTGCCGGTGATGCCGGCGCCTCGGGTGGAGCGGGCGGCGACGGCGGTAACGGCGGAACAGGCGGTGCGGCCGGCCGCCTATTCGGCAAGGCAGGCGCCGGCGGAAACGGCGGCGTCGGCGGCGTGGGAGGTACCGCCGGCGCGGGCGCAAACGGGGTGGCCGCAGCAGCGCTGAGCGGCGCTGACGGCGGCCCCGGCGGCGCCGGCGGATCGGGTGGCGCGGGCGGGGCAGGTGGAATCGGCGGCGACGGCGGCGCCGGCGGCCTCACCGGTCGCCCCGGCAATCACGGCGTGGCCGGCAGCGGCGGTGCGGGCGGTGCGGGCGGGGCCGGTGGTCACGGCGGCGACGGCGCCGCGGGCGCCAACGGCGCCGATGCCGCCCCCAGCAACAGAGGTGGCGATGGTCGGGACGGAGGTGCCGGCGGCGCGGGCGGCAAGGGCGGTAACGGTGGCGCCGGCGGTGCCACGCCGGGAGGCAGCGCCGGCGTCCAGGGTGCCGGCGGTGCCGGCGGCAACGGCGGAACCGGAGCGGCCGGCGGTGACGGCGGGCGTGGTGGAGACTCGGCCACCATTTCGGGACCGGGCGGCGATGGCGGCCGCGGCGGCAATCCCGGGGCAGGTGGCGCGGGTGGACTCGGCGGCTCGGGTTCCACCCCGGGTACCAGGGGTGTGGACGGCAGTGCCGCCACCACCGGTGGAAATGGGGGCGCCGGAGGCAGCGGCGGCGGCGGCCTGCAATTCGGCGATGTGAGCACGCCCGGCGGAGTCGGGGGCAACGGTGGCGACGGCGGTTTGGTGGGCAATGGCGGGGCCGGGGGTAACGGCGGTTCCGGCGCCGACGCCAACGAGGGCGCCGCGGGCGTCGGATCCGGCGCGAAAGGTCTGGTCGGCATTGCCGGCGCTGCCGGCGGTGACGGTGGCACCGGCGGCAACGGCGGAGCACTGGCCGGCAACGGCGGTATCGGCGGCAACGGTGGGGCCGGTGGCAACGGAGGCACCGGTGGGCCGGGAGCCAACGGAGCCGACGGCGTCACCCCGGGCTCCGACGGAAGCATGGGCGGCGACGGCGGCAAAGGCGGTGCCGGCGGAGCGGGCGGCAAGGGTGGTGCCGGCGGCGCAGCGCCAGCGGGCAAAGCCGGAAATCAGGGCCTCGGTGGGGCCGGCGGCCAGGGCGGAAGCGGCGGCGTCGCCGGCAATGGCGGCAAAGGCCAAACCGGAGCCCAGGGCATCAACAACGGCGTGGGTGGTAACGGCGGCCACGGCGGCAATCCCGGACAGGGCGGCAACGGCGGAGCCGGCGGCCAAGGATCCACCCCCGGCGCGAACGGCGCAACCGGCGCCGCCGTCGGCACCGGCGGCAATGGTGGCGACGGCGGCCAAGGGGCAGCCGCCACCACGGCAGGTGGCACCGGTGCGGCAGGTGGTAACGGCGGCGATGGCGGATTGGTGGGCAACGGCGGTAAGGGCGGCACCGGCGGCACCGGCGGCCTCGGCGTGGCGTCGAACAATCCAGGCATCGCTGGTAGCCCCGGTGGGATCGGCGGGGACGGCGGCACCGGTGGCCGGGGTGGCTCCTGGGCCGGTGACGGCGGCGCGGGCGGCACCGGCGGCATCGGCGGCACCGGCGGAACCGGCGCCGCGGGCACCAACGGCGGCATCGGGTCACCGTCCGGCGGCACCGGCGGCGAAGGCGGCCCCGGCAGCATCGGCGGCACCGGCGGCAAGGGCGGCAATGGCGGGGCGGGCGGGGCGGCTCCGGCCGGAAAGGCCGGGATTCAGGGCGCCGGCGGTGCGGGCGGCACCGGCGGCACCGGCGGCAACGGGGGCAACGGGGGCAACGGCGGACCCGGCGCGGGCGTCACCATCAACACCCCTCCGAACGGCAACGGCGGCACCGGTGGTCGCGGCGGCGACGCCGGAGTCGGCGGCAACGGTGGACTCGGCGGCGCCGGCTCGAGCACGGGCGCTACCGGCGCGACCGGTAGCCGCGGCCACGGCGGCAACGGCGGTGACGGCGGGCCCGGTGGCGACGGAGTCACCATCTTCTATCCCTCGCCTGGCAACGGTGGCGACGGCGGTGCCGGCGGCAGCGGCGACATCGGCGGCCACGGCGGCACCGGCGGCACGGCGGCACCGGCGTCCAGAACTACGTCGGCGGCAAGGGCGGACGCGGCGGCAACGGGGGCACGGGTGACACCAAAGGCGGCAATGGCGGCGCCGGTGGCACCGGCGGCAAAGGCTCTGACGGAAGTTCCGGGATATTCGGCTTTCCCGGAGTCGACGGAGGCGAAGGCGGTAGGGGCGGTAATGGCGGCGGCAAGATTGTCAACGGATCGCTGGTCTTGGGACACCCCGGTTCCGGGGGCTTTGCCGGCAACCCTCCCACTGGAATCGGCGGGATCTTCGGCGGCACCGGTGGCGCCGGAGGTAAAGGCGGCGCCGGCGCCTGACCAGACTCAGGACGCCGACGTCACCCGGTAGACGTCGTACACGCCCTCGACATTGCGCACCACATTCAGCAGGTGCCCGAGATGCTTCGGGTCGCCCATCTCGAAGGTGAACCGGCTGATGGCCACTCGGTCACCCGACGTGGTGACCGACGCCGACAGGATGTTCACCTTCTCGTCGGCCAGCACCCGGGTGATGTCCGACAGCAGCCGGTGCCGGTCGAGCGCCTCGACCTGGATCGCCACCAGGAATACCGAGGACGCCGACGGCGCCCACAGCACCTCAATGATGCGCTCGGCCTGCTGCTGCAGCGATGCCGCGTTAGTGCAGTCGGTGCGGTGCACACTGACACCGCCGCCGCGGGTGACGAACCCCATGATCTGGTCGCCGGGCACCGGCGTGCAGCACTTGGCCAGCTTGGTCAGCACACCGGGGGCACCGGGCACCGACACCCCGACATCCTCGGTGCTGCGGGGACGGCGCAGCATGGTCGTCGGAGTGGACCGCTCGGCCAGCTCCTCCTCGGCCTGATCGATACCGCCGAGTTCGGCCAGCAGCCGCTGCACCACGTGGCGGGCCGAGACGTGGCCCTCCCCGATCGCGGTATACATCGCCGACACGTCGGTGTAGTGCAGCTCGCGGGCCACCGCGGCCATCGACTCACCGTTTACCAAGCGCTGCAAGGGAAGTCCGCCCCGGCGTACTTCGCGGGCCATAACGTCCTTGCCGGCCTCCAGCGCCTCCTCGCGGCGCTCCTTGGCGAACCACTGCCGAATCTTGGTCTTAGCCCGCGGCGACACCACGAACTGCTGCCAGTCCCGCGACGGCCCGGCGGTCTGGGCCTTCGAGGTGAAAACCTCGACGACTTCGCCGTTTTCGAGCTTGCGTTCCAGCGCGACCAGTCGTCCGTTGACCCTGGCGCCGATGCAGCGATGGCCGACTTCGGTGTGCACGGCGTAGGCGAAGTCCACCGGCGTGGACCCGGTCGGCAGCGTAAAGACGTCACCCTTGGGCGAGAACACGAAAATCTCTTGCACCGCAAGGTCGTAACGCAATGACTCGAGGAACTCGCCGGGGTCGGCGGCCTCCCGTTGCCAGTCGAGCAGCTGACGCATCCAGGCCATGTCGTCGATCTCGGCGGCGGCATGGGGATGCGGAACGCCGTTGCGGCCCTTGGCTTCCTTGTAGCGCCAATGCGCAGCAATGCCGAACTCGGCCGTCTTGTGCATGTCGCGGGTGCGGATCTGCACCTCCAGCGGCTTGCCCTCCGGCCCGACAACCGTGGTATGCAGCGATTGGTACACGCCGTACCGGGGCTGGGCGATGTAGTCCTTGAACCGCCCTGCCATCGGCTGCCACAGCGAATGCACCACGCCCACCGCGGCATAACAGTCGCGGATCTCGTCGCACAGAATCCGAATGCCGACTAGGTCGTGAATGTCGTCGAAGTCGCGGCCCTTGACGATCATCTTCTGGTAGATCGACCAGTAGTGCTTGGGCCGGCCTTCCACCGTCGCCTTGATCTTCGACCCGGTCAAGGTGTTGGTGATCTCGGTGCGGACCTTGGCCAGGTACGTGTCCCGGGACGGCGCGCGACCGGCGACCAGCCGAACGATCTCTTCGTACTTCTTGGGGTGCAGGATCGCGAACGACAGATCCTCCAGCTCCCACTTGACACTGGCCATACCGAGGCGGTGTGCAAGGGGCGCAATGACTTCCAGCGTCTCGCGGGCCTTGCGCGCCTGCTTCTCCGGCGGTAGGAAACGCATGGTGCGCATGTTGTGCAGCCGGTCGGCCACCTTGATCACCAGCACCCGCGGGTCACGGGCCATCGCGGTGATCATCTTGCGGATCGTCTCGCCCTCGGCCGCGCTGCCCAACACGACCCGGTCCAGCTTGGTCACGCCGTCGACGAGGTGGCCCACCTCTTCGCCGAAGTCCTCGGAGAGTTGCTCAAGGCTATAACCGGTGTCCTCGACGGTGTCGTGCAACAGGGCGGCCACCAACGTCGTAGTGTCCATGCCCAACTCGGCGAGGATGTTGGCGACGGCCAACGGATGGGTGATGTACGGGTCGCCGGAATGCCGGAACTGGGTGGCGTGTCGTTGGTCGGCGACCTCGTAGGCCCGCTGCAGGATCGCCAGATCCGCCTTCGGATAGACCTCCCGGTGCACCGCCACCAACGGCTCGAGCACCGGGTTGATGGCGCCGCTGCGTGCGGTCATCCGCCGCGCGAGGCGCGCACGGACGCGGCGGGATGCGCTGGTGGTGGTCTTGAGCGGCTCTACCGGGGGCTCGGGGATCTCCGCGACGGGCAGCGGTTCGGTCGGTGGCGCGGCAGCTTGCAGCGTGCTCTGGTCTTCCGCCACGTCAGTCACCTCCGCCTAGAGGATATCTGGTCCGCCGGGGTGGTTCGGTTTTCCGGTGCTCTCGTCCGGGCGGGCCTCATGGTGGGGACGGCCGATGGTGCGACGATCTTGTTTCATCTCGGATTCGAACAGGTGCCGCACACCCCCCTGCAGCGCGTCGCGGACTTGGCGCTCATGGTCGCGCAGCACCGACCAGTAATCATCGTCGAACTCCTCGACGATCTGGAACGTCCATCGGCCCGGCAGCACGTTGCGGCCCACCATCTCGGTCTCCAGTCGCCGTGCGATGTCATCGTGTCCAGCGGCACGCAGCTTCTCGCAGGCTTCGCCGAGCAGGAGGTCTGCGCGTCCCATCAGCTGGTGAAACGAATACAGATGGCCGCGCGCGCGTTCCACCCATTCCAGCGCCTCGGTCACGGCTCCGACGGCCTCGACCGTCTCATCACGCACCCCGGTGCGGCGGCGTCGTCCATCACCTGCGTCGTCGTCGCTCATCGGCAGTCCTTTGTGATGATTGCCACAGCCCGGTCGGTTCAAAAAAGTGGGTCGCGCCCTCGGCCTGCGCAGCCCTGTCAAGCAGAAGCTAGGCGCGGCTGAGACTGTGCACCGTCAGCGGCGCGATCGCGCCCCGCCCGCCCAACGCCTCCAGTTCGACGAGCACCGCGGCGCCGGTGACGTTCGCACCGACCCGCTCGAGCAGTCGGTTGGCCGCGCTCAACGTGCCGCCAGTGGCCAGTACGTCGTCGATGAGCATGACGTTGCGCCCAGTCAGGTAGAGACTGTCCGCCGGGATCTCCATGGTCGCCGTGCCGTATTCCATCTGGTAGTCCTCGCTCAAGACCGGCGGCGGCAGCTTGCCACTCTTGCGAATGGACAGCAGACCGGTGCCCAGCCGGGAGGCGAGGGCGGCGGCTACCACGGCTCCCCGCGACTCGATGCCGACCACCAAATCCGCGCCGTCCGCAACGTCGGCCAACGCGTCGATCACCGCGGACATGGCCTCGCTGTCGGCGAAGAGCTGGGTGAGGTCCTTGAACTGAATGCCCGGTGTCGGGAAGTCTGCGACGTCCCGCGTCAAGGACGCGATCACGTCGGCAACGGGCGCCCTGCCCCTCATGTTGGTCACTGCATCAACGCCCATCGGTCCATGTTCCAACCCGCTCCCCAACGAGTGGGATTCTTGCTTACGGCATACATCTTCTTAGACATCAGCAACGTCCGCTGCTGCCGATACAACGGCAACGTCGGCATATCTCCCCACAGTACCGGTGCGCCCTCGGCGAGCAATCTGACGCGCTCGGCGGGGTCCGCGGAGACTGCCAGCGCGTTGATGATTCCGTCCACCTGCGGGTTTGCATAGCCCGACAAGTTGTTTCCGTTGCCGCTGTGCAGGTCGTAGGCATCCATCGACGACGATCCGGTGGACCCGCTGCCACTGGCTCCGCCGGTGCTGGCCAGCAGCACGTCGATCTTTCCGTCCCGCAGCGCCTGCGGTCCGGATGTGTCCAACGTTACATTGAGAACGGTGATTCCGGCCGGCGCGCAAGTGGTGGCGATGGATCCGACGGTGGCGGCCAGCCGCGCGTTGGGCCCGCGGTAACCGATTCGTACCGTCAGCGCACCCTGGTTCAGCGCGGCACGTGCCGCGTTCGGATCGGCCTTGTTGAATTGCGCGGCCTCGGTGGCGCCCTCGGCCGCGGACAACGAATCCTCGGCCGCCGGGGACAGTCGCGAGTTGGCGATCGGCACGCCGGCGTCGCGGGCGATCGTGTCCCGCGGTGTGCACAACGCGAATGCGTGCCGGGCGGCGCTTGTCGCAAGCGGACCCTGCGGGGCAAAGATCAGCTGTTCGATGCCGGCCGAGGGCGCATCGGCACGCTCGTAGTTGTCCGGGGTAGCCAACGCGCCGGATGATCCGGCCGCCACGTCGACCACGTCGACGCTGCGGTTGTTCACCCGGTCCTGGATGTCGCCACCCAGCGGCCACACCGTGATCCGCTTGGTAATCGGCTTGGCGCCCCACCAGCGATCGTTGGCCACCAGCACCACCGCGCCGCCGTCCAGCACCCGCTCGATCTTGTACGGTCCGGACGACGGGAAACGCTTGAGATCAATCCCTGGCTTGAGGTCCCAGGCGCTGTTCCACACCTTCGCCACCTGCTCGGCCACCGCGCCCTTGTTGGTCAACAGCGCGGTGGTGATATCGGTGCCGAGGGTGTCGGAGATGACGTGCGACGGCATCATCGACGTCGCGGTGAACAGCTGGGTGTAATCGACGACGCCACGGTCCGGAATGAACGACACCCGGGCCTTCTTCTGGCCGGGTGTGCACTCGATGTTGGCGATGTCGACGAAGCCGGCCTGGGTGGCGGCGTCGAAACCGCCGAAGCGCCCGGACTGGGCCGCCCAGGCCAGCACCAGGTCGTCACACGTCACCGGCTTGCCGTCGGAATAGATCGCGTTGTCCGCGATCTGGTAGTCGAGGACCAGGGGCGATCCGCCCACCACCGAGACGGTGCCGAAGTCATGGTCGGCGACGACCTGCCCGTCTGGTCCGTGGTAGCCGAACCCGGTCAGGGTGCGGGCGAACGCCTGGGCACCGGCAGAGGCGGCGCCGATCACGGTGTTCGTGTTGTAGGTGGTCAGGACGCCGTCCACCACATAGTCGACCTGCCCCGCGGCGCTGCCCGAGCATGCGGTCAGGGTGGAGGCCGCCAGCACTGCCGCCACGCCAGCGGCCAGCAGGGCGGCACTCCGGCGGCACCAGGTGGACATGCGACCTACCGCTTGCCGGCGTTTCGCTTGCCGGTGGGCCGCCGCGCGCTGGTCGGACGCGCCGGCCGCGCCCCGGGCGCCGGCTTGTTGGTGACCGCGGGTTTGCTCACGGCGACGGCCTCGGTCACCTCATCCGTCGTAGCGTCGGAGTCCTCCTCGGCGTCCGGGTCGGTGGCTTCGTCCTTGGCCGCCGGCTTCTCGGCCGCCGTCCCAGGACTGCGTCGCCTGAGCACCCGACGGGTGTGAGTGCGCACCAACTCGGTGCGCTCTCGCAGCGTGACCAACAGCGGGGTGGCGAAGAATATCGACGAGTAGGTGCCGACGATGATGCCGATCAACTGCACCAACGCCAGGTCCTTCAACGTGCCGACGCCTAGCAGCCAGACCGCGACGACCATCAGCGCGACCACCGGCAACACCGAGATCAGGCTGGTGTTGATCGACCGCATGAACGTCTGGTTGACGGCCAGGTTGGCCTGCTCGGCGAAGGTGCGCCGGGTGGTGTGCTGGAAACCGTGCGTGTTCTCTTCGACCTTGTCGAACACGATGACGGTGTCATAGAGGGAGAAGCCGAGGATGGTCAGCAATCCGATCACCGTGGCCGGCGTGACTTCGAAGCCCACCAGCGCATAGACGCCGGCGGTGACCGTCAGGTCGAAGATCATGGCCGCCAGTGCCGACAGCGTCATATAGCGCTCGTAGCGGATGGTGATGTAGACGGCGACCAGCACCAGGAACACCACCAGCGCGATCACCGCCTTCGTGGTGATCTGACCGCCCCAGGTTTCCGACACCGCCGCGTCACTGATCGCCTTCTTGCTGGGATTGCCGTCGGCCCCCTTGGGGTGGAACGCGTCGAATAGGGCGTTGCGCAGCTTCTCGGTCTGCTCGTTGGACAAGGTTTCCGAACGAATCTGCACGGTGGCCGACGAACCCTTGCCGACGGTGACCACGGACTCGGGATCCTTGCCGATCGTCTTGTGGAAGACGTCTTCGACCTGGTTGACCTGGATCGTGCCCGCCGAGCCGGTTGACGGCATCGAAACGGTGGTGCCGCCCTTGAAATCGATTCCGAAGGTGAACCCACGGATCACGATCGCCAGCACGGCGATGGCCATGATCGCTCCGCTGACGCCGTACCACAGTCTGCGACGCCCGACCACCTCGAACGCCCCGGTGCCGGTGTACAGGCGGGACAGGAAACTGTGTTGGGGCCCTGCGGTTTTCGAGTCGACGTCGGCTTCGACGATCTTGGTCTCGGGCTTGGACGCCATGGCTTAACCCCGTCCCGTCTTTGCGGCCGAACTAGATGCCCGCCGTTCGCGTGCGACCTGCTGGACCGCGCCCAGGCCGTTGTATGCCGGCTTGCCCAGTCGCGTGGACTTGGAGGCCAGATACACCAACGGCCAGGTGACCAGGAACACCACCACCAGGTCGAGGATCGTGGTCAGACCCAGGGTGAACGCGAATCCCTTCACCTGTCCGATCGCCAGGAAGTACAGCACGGCGGCGGCCAGGAAGGTGACCGCGTTACCGGACACGATGGTCTTGCGGGCCCGCGCCCAGCCGCGCGGAACCGCCGAGCGAAACGAACGACCCTCGCGTATCTCGTCTTTGATGCGTTCGAAGAACACCACGAACGAGTCGGCTGTGGTCCCGATACCGATGATCAGACCCGCGATGCCGGCCAGGTCCAGGGTGTAGTTGATATACCGGCCCAACAGCACCAGGATCGCGAAAATCATTGCACCCGAGGCGATCAGCGACAAAGCGGTGAGCAGTCCCAGCACCCGGTAGTAGAGCAGCGAGTAGACCAGGACCAGCAGCAGGCCGATCCCACCGGCGATCAGGCCGGCTCGCAAAGACGTCAAACCCAGTGTGGCCGAGACGGTTTGGGCTTCCGACGACTCAAAGGAAAGCGGCAGCGATCCGTATTTCAGGACATTGGCAAGCTGTTTGGCGGTCGCCGCACTGAATGGCGGATCACCGCCGCTGATCTGGGTACGCCCGCCGGGGATCGGTTCTCGAATCATCGGCGCGCTGACTACTTGGGAGTCCAGCGTGAACGCCGTCTGGGTGCCGGTGTGCGCGGCGGTGTAGTCGGCCCACACGTTGGCCGCGGCACTCTTGAACTGTAGGTCCACCACGTACCCCAGGCTGCTCTGACTCATCCCGGAGGTGGCGTCCTGAATCTGGTCGCCGCTGATGATCGACGGCCCCAGCACATAGGCGGTCTTGTGGTCGGTCGAGCAGGTCACAAGCGGCAACTTCGGGTCGTCGTTGCCGGCCAGGATGTCGTCCTGGTCGCAGCGCCCGGCCTGGATCTCCATGACGATCTTCTGGATGTATCCCACGGTGCTCTGCCGCAGCTTCTTCTCCTGGGCGATGCGCTCGGCAAGATCCTTGCGCGGATCCGGCGCTGCGGGCAGTTCGGGCGCTGGCGCCGCACCGGTCGGCGCTGGTGACGGCCCTGGGCTTGGTGCCGGCGATCCGCCGGGGGTGGGGCTGGGCGCAGGGGTGGGGCTGGGCGCAGGGGTGGGGCTGGGCGCAGGGGTGGGACTGGGCGCAGGGGTGGGACTGGGCGCAGGAGTGGGGCTGGGCGCCGGGTCCTGCGGATACGGCCGCGGTTGCCCGCGCGGTGGCGCCGGGGCGCTCGACTGCGGCGGCGCCGGCGCCGGCGCACCCGAAGCCGGAGCGCTCGGTGCGCCGGGTGCCGGAGCAACACCAGGCACCCCGGGCGGCGGCGCGCCAGGAGCGCCCGGAGCGGGCGCGCCGGGCTCACCACCGGGTGGCTGCTGACCGGGTTTGGGCTGTTCGGGAGCCTTCTGCGCCGGCATCGAATCCAGCACCGGCCGGATGTAAAGCCGCGCCGTCTGGCCCAGATCACGCGCCTCGTTACCGTCGCTGCCCGGCACGGTGATGACCAGGTTGTCGCCGTCGACGACGACTTCCGAGCCGGAGACACCCAGCCCGTTCACTCGGGAGCTGATGATCTGCTGTGCCTGTGCCAGCGCGTCCCGGGTCGGCCGCGAGCCGTCCGGGGTGCGTGCCGTCAGCGTCACGCGGGTGCCGCCCTGCAGGTCGATGCCCAGCTTGGGGGTGGCCTTCTTGTCCCCGGTGAGAAACACCAGCAGGTAGACACCGACGAGCATGAGCAGGAACACCGACAGATAGCGGGCAGGCTGCACCGGCGCCGAAGACGATGCCACGTTCCTTCTGTCTCCTTGAATCGGTCTTGAGGATCCGTCCAGCCCGGACAGAGCCTCCGCAAAGACTACGTGCCGCGTCGCGACGGGTATCGCGCACGCGGCGGTCTGAGCCGGTCAGGAATCCTTGACGACCCGACCGGACTCGGAGTCGGTGGCCTCGTCCTCGCCCGCCTCATACGCGGTGCTCTCCACCTCGTAGTCCTCATCGTCGTCGGGCAGGATCCGGTCCCGGACCGCCAGCTTCATCCAGGTCGTGACGACGCCGGGTGCGATCTCCAGGTCGACGGTGTCGTCGGTGAAGCTGACGACTGTTGCTTCCAGTCCGGAGGTCGTGTGCACCCGGTCCCCCGGCTGCAACGACTCGTGCAGGTCGATGGTGGCCTGCATGGCCTTGCGTTGCCGGCGCGATGCGAAGTACATGAACCCGCCCATGATGAGCAGGAACGGCAGGAACAGGACAAAACTCTCCATCAACACGCCTGTCTTTCGTATCGGGTAGTGCTCGAATTTCCCCGCACAATCCGGGGGTGGGGCCGGTCTGACCCGGGCGCACGCACGTCGCTAACGATCCAGTCTGCCATTCCCGCAGGTCGCAAACCGACCGGCATCGTCAGCGAACCACCGGCTAGGCTTTCACGTGCGACGTGACCTGCGCGTCCGCGGGAGGAGGAGTCCGTGGCCAGCCTCGAGCAGAGCCGTCATTTGGCCACCGAGATCCCCGGTCCCGCGTCGCTGGAGCTCAATAAGCGGCGGACCGCCGCGGTCTCGCACGGCGTCGCGGTCACCCTCCCGGTGTTCGTGGCGCGAGCCGGCGGCGGCGTCGTGGAGGACGTGGACGGCAACCGGCTCATCGACCTGGGCTCTGGGATCGCCGTGACCACGATCGGCAACGCCGCCCCGCCAGTCGTTGAGGCGGTACGCCACCAGGTCGCCGAATTCACCCACACGTGTTTCATGGTCACGCCGTACGAGGGCTACGTCGCCGTTGCCGAGGAGTTGAACCGGATCACCCCGGGCGACGGCGAGAAGCGTTCGGTGCTGTTCAACTCCGGCGCCGAGGCCGTCGAGAGCTCGATCAAGGTGGCGCGCGCCCATACCGGCAAGTCCGCCGTGGTCGCGTTCGACCACGCCTACCATGGCCGGACCAACCTGACGATGGCGCTGACCGCCAAGTCGATGCCCTACAAGAGCGGCTTCGGCCCCTTCGCACCCGAGATCTACCGGGCTCCGCTGTCCTATCCGTACCGCGACGGGCTGGTCGACAAAGAACTGGCCACCGACGGTGAGAAGGCCGCGGCCCGCGCTATCAGCGTGATGGACAAGCACGTCGGCGCACAGAACCTGGCAGCCGTCATCATCGAGCCGATCCAGGGCGAGGGCGGTTTCATCGTTCCGGCCGAGGGCTTCCTGCCCGCGCTGCTGCGGTGGTGCCGGCAGAACGATGTCGTTTTCATCGCCGACGAGGTGCAAACCGGATTCGCCCGCACCGGCGCCATGTTCGCCTGCGAGCACGAGGGCATCCAGCCCGACATCATCGTGACCGCCAAGGGCATCGCCGACGGGCTGCCGCTGTCGGCGATCACCGGCCGGGCCGAGCTCATGGACGCCCCGCACGCCGGCGGCCTAGGCGGGACCTTCGGTGGGAATCCGGTGGCGTGCGCGGCGGCACTGGCCACCATCAAGACCATTGAGTCCGAAGGGCTGATCGAGCGAGCCCAGCGGATCGAGCGACTGGTGACCGAGCCGCTGCTGCGCTTGCAGACCCGCGACGACCGGATCGGCGACGTGCGCGGCCGCGGCGCCATGATCGCTGTCGAGCTGGTGAAATCCGGCACCTCCGACCCCGACCCGGAGTTGACATCGCGGTTGGCCACCGCAGCACACGCCGCCGGGGTCATCGTGTTGACCTGTGGCATGTTCGGCAACATCATCCGGCTGCTGCCGCCCCTGGCCATTACCGATGAGCTGCTGATCGAAGGGGTCGACGTGCTGACGGGACTGCTCGCCGATCTGTGAGGCGGCGGTCGGCTCAGACCGGCCCCGCCCAGAAATCGACCAGCGTCCGCGCGACCGTCTTCGCATCCACCAGTAGCGGCGCCACCCGCCCGCCGCCCGTCACCACCTCAACACGTGCGTTGCGCATGGTGGCGCAGGCGGCCTCAGCCTGTTGCGGCGGCCAGCCTTCGTCGTCGTCGTGGGCGGCCAGCATCAGCATGGGCGCCGCAATCTGCGGCAGCCGGTCATGGAGATCGGGCCGCTTGAGCATCATCGACCGTGCGGCGTGATACATACCGATCCGGTCGGCCTGCCGGAACGCCGCCATGACCTCGGCCGAGTCGTCCGAACCCAGCAGGGCCGTCGACAGCGGATCGCACACCAGCCGGGTCGGCCCGCACAGGCGGTACAAGGCAACCAGCGGCCAGGCCTTGGTCACCCGGAAGCGGGTGCTGATGCCGTGCACCGGGGTACCGATCGTGGTGAGGGTGCGAATCCGTTCGGGTTTGACCGCGGCCAGCAGAATGCCGATGTGCCCGCCCCAAGCGTTGCCGACCCAGTCGACCGGCTCGTCGATTCCGAGCCCGTCCAGCACGTCGGCCGCGGCATGCGCGCATTCGTCGAAAGTGAAGTCACGGGTGACCGGCGCGCTACGGCCATGCGACGGCCCGTCGATCGTGAGCAACGTGCGCTGCGGCGCGACCTCGCCGAGCGCGTCCATCAGCGGCCTCCACGACCGGGAATCGAGGAACAGGCTGTGCCACAGGACCGTGACCGGTCCATTCCCCCGGCGTTGCACGTACAACCGACCCAAACAGGTGGAAACGAACTCATCCTCGCCCATGATCGCCCTCATTTACTTCGGAAACCGAAACTTCGGTAACCGTAGTATTGTCGCAAGCCATGGCGTCGTCAAGGGACCTGCCCACGGACAGGCAAGCGGTCGGTCAATTGCTGGTGCGGCTAACAAGGCAGTTTCGAACCGATCTGGCAGCGCCACACGCCGAGCAGGGCTACGGCGATATTCGCGATCCACACCTGCAGATCTTCGGCAACATTCGAATGGGCGGCATCCGCCTCACCGAGCTGGCGGCACGAGCGCAGCTCAGCCTCGCCGCGACGTCGGAGCTGGTGAACGACCTCGCGGCGCTGGGCTACCTGACCCGTCGCCCCGACCCCCAGGACGGCCGTGCCAAGCTGATCGATCTCACCGACCGCGGCCAACACCTGCTCGCCGACGCCGGCGATCGAGTGGCCGATATCGAGGCACGCTGGTCAAAGCTGGTGGGAACCGAAGACTTCACACATATGTGCACGACCATGCAGCGACTGCTCGACGCACTGGACCCCGACGATGCCCGCGCGTGAAGCCGGTGGCGCAATTCACAGCCAACATGCAGCCGTTCGACATTGAGGAATATCTTTACTTTAGCTAACGTTCTTTCTGTCAGCGCAATGGCGCGCCACCTAGATTTCATTCTTCCGGTTCATTTCAAAGAGGATCTGATATGACGACCACACACGAGGAGCGGATCGCCCGCCGCGCCGAAGTACTTGCAGCCACCGATCCCCAGTTCGCCGCGGCGCGGCCGGACCCGGTGGTGGCAGAGGCATTGGAAGACCCCGACCTGCGACTCCCCCAGGTCATCCAGACCCTGATCGACGGCTACGCCGAGCGGCCGGCACTGGGCCAGCGGGCCGTGGAATTCGTCGCGGACCCGGCAACCGGTCGGACCTCGCTGAACCTGCTTCCCCGGTACGAGACCATCACCTACCGCGAACTCGGCGAGCGGATCGCTGCGTTCGGACGCGCCCTCGCCGGCGCCGACGTCCAGCCCGGTGACCGGGTCTGCGTACTGGGCTTCAACAGCGTCGACTACACCACGATCGACATGGCACTCGGCCAGATCGGGGCGGTGTCGGTGCCGCTGCAGACCAGCGCGGCGATCGCTCAGCTGCAGCCGATCGTGACCGAGACCGAGCCCAGCCTGATCGCGGCGAGCGTCAATCAGCTGACTGACGCCGTCGAGCTGTTCCACGCGGCCGCCGTCGTGCCCGGCAAGCTGGTGGTGTTCGACTACCACCCACAGGTCGACGACGAACGCGAGGCACTGCAAAACGCCGTGGCCGCGCTCGCGGACCTCGATGTGACTGTCGAGACGCTGGGCGAGGTCCTCAAGCGCGGTGCGGCGACGCCGGCCCGACCACACGCAGAGCTCGCCGACGACGCCCTGGCCCTGCTGATCTACACCTCCGGCAGCACTGGCGCACCCAAGGGCGCGATGTACCCGCAGCGCAACGTCGGCAAGATGTTCCGCCGGTCGGCCAAGAACTGGTTCGGACCGACCGCGGCGTCGATCACCCTGAACTTCATGCCGATGAGCCACGTCATGGGACGCGGGATCCTGTACGGCACCCTCGGCAACGGCGGCACCGCATTCTTCGCCGCCAAGAGCGACCTGTCGACGTTCCTGGAAGACCTCGCGCTGGTGCGGCCCACCGAGATGAATTTCGTGCCGCGCATCTGGGAGACGCTCTACGGCGAGTTCCAGAGCGAGGTGGACCGCCGCCTGGCGACGATGCCGACGAGGCACGAGTCGGAGGAGGAGCCAGGCCATCCGGCCCGGTTGCTTGAAGGCGGGGACCGCACTGCCGTTGAGGCCGAGGTCCTGGTCGACCAGCGGGAGAACCTGCTGGGCGGTCGCTTCATCTTCGCGATGACGGGTTCGGCGCCTACCTCCCCGGAGTTGAAGAAATGGGCGGAGTCGCTACTGGAGATGCACCTGCTGGACGGCTACGGCTCCACCGAGGCCGGAATGGTGCTGTTCGACGGCGAGGTGCAGCGGCCGCCGGTCATCGACTACAAGCTGGTCGACGTGCCGGACCTCGGCTACTTCACGACCGATCAGCCCTACCCCCGCGGGGAGCTGCTGCTCAAGACCGAGAACCTGTTCCCCGGTTACTACAAGCGCCCCGAGATCACGGCCAGCGTGTTCGACGAGGACGGCTACTACCGCACCGGTGACGTCGTTGCCGAAGTCGCTCCGAACCAGGTGCGCTACGTCGACCGCCGCAACAACGTGCTCAAGCTCGCCCAGGGCGAATTCGTCACCGTCGCCAAGCTGGAAGCCGTGTTCGGCAACAGCTCGCTGGTCCGGCAGATCTACGTCTACGGAAACAGCGCGCACCCCTACCTGCTGGCTGTCGTAGTGCCGACCGACGACGCATTGGCTGCGCACGGCGTCGAGGCGCTGAAGCCGATGATCGCCGACTCGCTGCAGAACGTCGCGAAAGACGCCGGTCTGCAGTCCTACGAGGTACCGCGCGACTTCATCGTCGAGACCACCCCGTTCACCCTGGAGAACGGTCTGTTGACCGGTATCCGCAAGCTGGCGTGGCCGAAGCTGAAGGCGCACTACGGTGAGCGGCTGGAACAGCTCTACGCCGACCTGGCCGCCGGCCAGGCCAGCGAACTGAGCGAGCTGCGTCGCGCCGGAGTCCACGGACCGGTACTGGAGACGGTGAGCCGGGCCGCGGCCGCGATGCTGGGCACCGCGAGCAGCGACCTGTCCCCCGACGCGCACTTCACCGACCTCGGCGGGGACTCGTTGTCGGCGTTGACCTTCGCCAACCTGCTGCAGGAGATCTTCGGGGTCGAGGTGCCGGTAGGCGTCATCGTCAGCCCGGCCAACGACCTGCAGGCGCTGGCCTCCTATATCGAGGCGGCGCGTCAGCCGGGCTCCAAACGGCCCACGTTCGCGTCGGTGCACGGCCGCGACGCCGTGGAGGTGCACGCCGGTGACCTCACGCTGGACAAGTTCATCGACGCCGACACGCTGGCGGCGGCAGCCATCCTTCCGGCTCCGGGCAACCAGGTGCGCACCGTGCTGCTGACCGGAGCCACCGGCTTCCTGGGCCGCTATCTGGCGCTGGAATGGCTGCAGCGGATGGCGCTGGTGGACGGCAAGGTGATCTGCCTGGTGCGCGCGAAATCGGACGAGGATGCCCGCGCCCGCCTGGACGGCACGTTCGACAGCGGCGACCCCAAGCTGCTGGCGCACTACCGGGAACTGGCCGCCAAGCATCTCGAGGTGCTGGCCGGCGACAAAGGCGAAGCGGACCTCGGTCTGGACCGCGCCACCTGGCAGCGCTTGGCCGAGACGGTGGACGTGATCGTCGACCCGGCTGCGCTGGTCAACCACGTGTTGCCCTACAGCCAGCTGTTCGGACCGAACGCGCTGGGTACCGCGGAGCTGATCCGGCTGGCGTTGACCAGCAAGATCAAGCCCTTCAGTTACACCTCGACGATTGCGGTCGGCGGCGGCATCGCGTCGGGTGAATTCACCGAGGAAGCCGACATTCGGCAGATCAGTTCAACCCGCCGGATCGACGACGGTTACGCCAACGGCTACGCGAACAGCAAGTGGGCCGGCGAGGTGCTGCTGCGCGAGGCGCACGACCTGTGCGGTCTGCCGGTCGCGGTGTTCCGCTGCGACATGATCCTGGCCGACACCACCTGGGCGGGCCAGCTCAACGTGCCGGACATGTTCACCCGGACGATCTTGAGCCTGGCTGCCACCGGCATCGCACCCGCTTCGTTCTACGAGCTGGACGGTGAGGGTAACCGGCAGCGAGCCCACTACGACGGTCTGCCGGTCGAGTTCATTGCCGAAGCCGTGGCGGTGCTCGGCGCGCGCAGCGGCGACGGGTTTGCCACCTACCACGTGATGAACCCCTACGACGACGGCATCGGCTTCGACGAGTTCGTCGATTGGATGATCTCGGGCGGATGCGCCGTCCAGCGGATCGCCGACTACGGCGAGTGGTTGCAGCGATTCGAGACCACCCTGCGTGGCCTCCCGGAGAAGCAGCGCAATGCCTCGCTGCTGCCGCTGTTGCACAACTACCAGAAGCCGGAGAAGCCGATCAACGGGTCGATCGCTCCCACCGACGCGTTCCGCACGGCGGTGCAAGAGGCCAAGATCGGCCCCGAGAAGGACATCCCGCACGTCACACCGGCGATCATCGCCAAGTACGTGAGCGATCTGCGCTTACTCGGGTTGCTGTAGGCGCCACAGCTGGAGCGGGCGTCCGGTCGTCACGGCCGGGCGCCCGCACTGGTGTCGGGCGCAAGCCCCCGGTTTGACAACGGTTATGGCGGGCAAACTCAAGCCCATGTCTGAGCCCTCCAACCATGATCTGGCCCTGCGAATGGCCGAGTTGGCCCGCACCCTCGCCGCACCCCGTCAGGCCGAGGACATCTTCACCGAAGTAGCCGCCGCGGCGGTGGACCTGATCGCCGGCGTGGACACGGCCGGAATCCTGCTGATTAAGAAAGGCGGCCACTTCGAGTCGATCGGCGGTACCGATGACCTGCCGCACGAGCTGGACGCACTGCAGCACGCCCTCGGCGAGGGGCCGTGCATCGATGCAGCGCTCGACGAAGTCTTGGTGCGCACCGAAGACTTCCGCCGCGAGACCCGGTGGCCTGCGTACTCGGCCGCCGCCCAGCAGCTGGGCGTGCTCAGCGGAATGTCCTTCCGGCTCTACACCCACGAACGCACCGCGGGGGCGCTGAACCTGTTCGGGTGCCGGCCGACGAACTGGGATGCCGAGCGGCAGACCATCGGCATGGTGCTGGCCGCCCACGCCGCGGCCGCCCTCATGGCCAGTCATCACAGTGAGAACCTGCAATCCGCGGTGGCGAGCCGGGACCGCATCGGCCAGGCGAAAGGCATCATCATGGAGCGCTTCGACGTCGACGACGTGCGGGCGTTCGACATGCTGCGCCGGCTCTCCCAAGAGAGCAACACCTCACTGGTCGATATTGCACAGCGAGTCATCGACACCCGCGCGAATCACTGACCGGCCTTTTTAACTGCCCGAGGCAGCACCGAGTAGTGAATTCGGCAGTTGCTGGTTCTAAGAATTGAAATCCGATTCTGATTAATGATTCTAGGTTTTCCAACACCTAGCCGAATTACGCCACCCACAAGTAGGATGAAAGCACGAAGGATCCTCGAATACTTTTCGCGCTGACCGGCGACGGCTCGGTTGCACTGGGGTTCTTGGCGTGCGGGGCATACTTCACCACAGGCTGGCGCTGGCGGTCTGCGGTTCTCCGGGTTCCCGGTTCGCAGCAGCTGGTGTGAGGCTGGGATCGACAGCGCGGCCCCGGGGCGGAGTCGTTTAGCGCCGCACGATGACTCGCATCCGCCTCGGCCAACCGGGCAGGTTCAGCCGGTCAGCGACGACCACTACGTCCGCTTCACGTAGTGAGTGCCTTCCCACAGCGAGCCTCGAACATTCAACAAGTCCAAAAATCCCCTGTAGGACAGGTTCTTCCGCGCATTAACACCCCCCACCAACGATCCGGGTCGGGCATTACCTGAACGTCGCGCTTCATCGAGTGTCATCGTCGATGCTAAACCGCACAGAATAGTCCAATTTGATGATTCAAATTGATGACGAATTTGCGCCGGCGCGGTAGCGTTACCGGGCATTCATCGCCGATCGGCAATTGCGAACCAAGGAGTATCGAATATGTCGTCATTTGTCATTGCATCGCCCGAGGTGTTGGCCGTAGCTGCGGGCGACTTGCATGGTATCGGCGAGATACTCCGAGCGGCCGATTTAGTCGCGGCACCTCTGACGACCGAGATCGTCCCGCTGGCCGGCGACGAGGTGTCCGCGGCCGTGACGAGGGTGTTCGGCACGTTCGGACAGGAGTACCAGACGCTTAGCGCGCAGGTCGCGCAGTCGTACTTGCAGTTCATGCGCACACTGAGTGCCGGCGCGGGAGCGTACGGCGCGGCCGAGGCTGCCAACCTCGCCCCACTTCAGATACTCGAGCAAAACGTGCTCGCGTTGATCAACACACCGACCAACACCTTCCTGGGACGCCCGCTCATCGGCAACGGCTACAACGGCGCCGCAGGCACCGGGCAGGCAGGCGGAGCGGGCGGAATCCTATGGGGTAACGGCGGCAACGGCGGATCGGGGCCCGCCGGCCAGACTGGCGGAAGGGGTGGGGATGCCGGTCTGTTCGGCAACGGCGGGGCGGGTGGAGCCGGCGGGATCGGCGCAGCCGGGGCCGCGGGCGGCACCGGGGGCGCCGGAGGTGTCGGGGGGCTGTTGAACGGATTCGGCGGCACCGGGGGCGCCGGAGGTGCCGGCGGAGCCGGCGTGGCAGGTGTCGGCGGGACAGGTGGAACCGGTGGTACGGGAGGCGCCGGGCGGGCCCTGATCGGTGGAGGCGCCGGCGCGGGCGGTACGGGCGGGGCCGGTGGGGCCGGCGCCATCGGCACGACCGGTACCGCGGGAGCGGGACCGCTGGGCGGCAAAGGCGGCCTCGGGTACGCCGGCGGGGCGGGCGGTGTCGGCGGAGACGGGGGGGCCAGCTACGGGCTGCTGAGTGCAGGCGGGTCGGGTGGAGCCGGCGGAATCGGCGGAGCGGGCGGGCAAGGCGGCACCGGCGGCACCGGCGCGGGATTTGACACCGACGGTGGCAACGGCGGGACCGGCGGCAACGGCGGTGCCGCCGGAGCGGGCGGCGCCGGCGGCAACGGCGGATACCTTGGCACCGGGGGAACCGCTGGGGGCGCCGGCACCGGCGGGGTGGGCGGCACCGGTGGGACCGGCGGCCAGGGTGATGCCGGCGCGATCGGCAAATCAGATGCCAACCCCTTGCCGGGCGGGACGGGCCGCAACGGCGGTGCGGGCGGCCAAGGCGGCGACGGCGGTGTTGGTATTGGCGGGCTTCATGGCGGTGCCGGCGGCCAAGGCGGCACCGGAGGCGACGGTGGTGGCGGCGGCCGAGGCGGAGACGCCACCGGGACAACGACAACCGGGGCCACCGGCGGCGGCATCGGCGCCCAGGGTGGTCACGGCGGAAACGGCGGCTCCGCCGGAGCGGGCGGGAGCGGAGTCGACGGCGGGGCGGCCGGGGCCAACGGCACCGGCGGCACAGGCGGTCACGGCGGCACCGGCGGCAACGGCGCCACCGGCCAAGACGGCACCTCCGACCCGACCGCCCCAACAGCGGGCTTCCAAGGCGGCCAAGGCGGCACCGGCGGCACCGGCGGCACCGGCGGCGCCGGAATCAACGGATCTGGCGGTGGCCAAGCCGGCGCCGGCGGCACCGGCGGCCAAGGAGGAACCGGCGGCAACGGCGGCAACAACACCGGCATCACCATCACCGGAGACACCGGCGGCGGCAAAGGCGCCCAAGGCGGCCAGGGCGGCACCGGCGGCTCCGCCGGAGCCGCCGGCGCCCGCGTCGACGGCGGGGCGGCCGGGGCCAACGGCACCGGCGGCACCGGCGGTCACGGCGGCACCGGCGGCAACGGCGCCACCGGCCAAGACGGCACCTCCGACCCGACCGCCCCAACAGCGGGCTTCCAAGGCGGCCAAGGCGGCACCGGCGGCACCGGCGGCACCGGCGGCGCCGGATTCAACGGATTTGGCGGTGGCCAAGCCGGCGCCGGCGGCACCGGCGGCCAAGGAGGAACCGGCGGCAACGGCGGCAACAACACCGGCATCACCATCACCGGAGACACCGGCGGCGGCAAAGGCGCCCAAGGCGGCCAGGGCGGCACCGGCGGCTCCGCCGGAGCCGCCGGCGCCCGCGTCGACGGCGGGGCGGCCGGGGCCAACGGCACCGGCGGCACCGGCGGTCACGGCGGCACCGGCGGCAACGGCGCCACCGGCCAAGACGGCACCTCCGACCCGACCGCCCCAACAGCGGGCTTCCAAGGCGGCCAAGGCGGCACCGGCGGCACCGGCGGCACCGGCGGCGCCGGATTCAACGGATTTGGCGGTGGCCAAGCCGGCGCCGGCGGCACCGGCGGCCAAGGAGGAACCGGCGGCAACGGCGGCAACAACACCGGCATCACCATCACCGGAGACACCGGCGGCGGCAAAGGCGCCCAAGGCGGCCAGGGCGGCACCGGCGGCTCCGCCGGAGCCGCCGGCGCCCGCGTCGACGGCGGGGCGGCCGGGGCCAACGGCACCGGCGGCACCGGCGGTCACGGCGGCACCGGCGGCAACGGCGCCACCGGCCAAGACGGCAATCCCGACCCGACCGCCCCAACAGCGGGCTTCCAAGGCGGCCAAGGCGGCACCGGCGGCACCGGCGGCACCGGCGGCGCCGGAATCAACGGCATCGGAAGTGGCGCCGGCGGGGTCGGCGGGGCCGCCGGCACCGGCGGCGCCGGCGGCGCCGGGGCCCCCGTCACCTCCGCAACCCCCGCTTCCGTAACTGGTGCAATCGGCGGTCAGGGCGGTACTGGCGGCATCGGCGGCGCCGGCGGGGCCCCGGGTGCGGGCAGCACCGCAGGCGGTGCGGGTGGGCAAGGCGGTAACGGAGGCATCGGCGGCGTCGGCGGTCAGAGCAAGATGACTGCCCAGAATCTGAACCCGCTGGGTGGCGGCGGCGGTGGCGGGGGTGCGGGCGGACGCGGCGGCGCTGGCGGAGGCGGCGGGGCCGTCGGCGGCCTCGGCGGCGGGGGCGGCAACGGTGGGAACGGAGGAGCAGCAACCGACCCCCACACCCAATCTGCAGCGCTCGGAGGTTTCGGTGGCGGTGGAGGAGGAGGCGCCGCCGCTTCAGGGGAGATCGGTGGCAGGGGCGGAGCCGGCGGCGGCGGGGGCGGGGGCGGCGGTGTCACGCAGGGCAAAGCTCTCGGCGGCGGCGGAGGAGGCGGTGGCGCGGCGGGAGACGCAGGTGCCATCGCCGGAAACGGTGGCGCTGGCGGCAATGCGTTTTCCCTGGGCGCAGGCAATCTCGGTACTGGAGGGGCTGGCGGCACCGGCGCCCCGGCAATCGGCGGTGGCGGAGGCCAAGGCGGGACGGCGGACACCGGCACCTTCGGGATTTTTCAGGACGGCGTCGCGGGCAGTGATGGCACCGCAGGCGGCGCGGGCGGCGGCAGCTCATTCACGGCGCGGGGAGGTAACGGCGGCAACACCACCGGCAGCGGCGGCGGCGGCGGCACGGCGTATCAATTTATCTTTGGGGCCTCCGGCGAAGGTGGCGCCGGTCAATCGAGTTGATCCCCGCTGCCTGCTCGTGGCAGGGCGTTAAGCCCTGCAGCGTGCATCGAACGCAATGGGCCCAGACGACCGGTAACCAGCGATCGTTGTGGTGTCGACGACCGGCTACCTACTGAGGTGTGACCGGCGCTCGGTGGCGCCGGAACAACCCCCCGCGGCGCGTCTCGGCCCCGCTGGCCGGTGCGAACCGGTCCCGCGGCGTGGTCAGCGCGTCGGTCGACACGTCGCGCTCGGGTTCGACCAACCCGCTGTACTGAGGTTCGGCAGCCGGTTCCACCGGATGTGCCGCTGGCTCGACGGACCGCACGTCGCGCGCCAGCCGGAACGCCACGCGGGCCAACGCCGCTCCGGCCAGGAAGGCGATCAGGACACCCAATCCAGAGAAGTACGCAAGTTCTACCGCGGCGCGCTTGCGGTCGGTGGCGCCCACCGGGTCGCCGGCCGAGCCGATGCCCGACAACGGGGAGAGCGTCCGGCCGACCACGAACCAGGCCCCGCCCAGCGCCGCCAGCCAGCCGCCGAGCAGGGCGCTGCCGCGGTTACGCGAGACGATGACCAGCAGACCACCGAGTACCGTGGCCACGCCTGGCAGCACCTCGAGCCAACCACGCGCGGACGTCCACGCCTGGCCGGGCGTGTAGGCGAAGTCAAAGTTGGGGCCGACGAACGGGATGAGCGCGCCCCAGGCGCCCAGGATCACCAAAAGCAGTCCGATCACGGCGCCGCGCGAGCGCGGGATTCCTCCCCGGGCGGGGCGGTCCTCGATGGTTTTCATGACATCTCCCTCGGTAGATACCAAGGGGGATACCCGGACATACCGGCGTTAAAGCACCCGCTGCGTCCACCGAACACAGCTAAGCCGGTGATTTTCGCTGCCGTTGTTGGTCGCTCGAACGAGGTGGGGCCAAGGTATGCAGGCACTGGTGTTGCGGGAGTTAAGTCAGCAGCCCGACCAGCAGCAGCACCACCGCGATCACCGGAAACAGCCCCTGCGTCACCGCGGCGCGCGCCTTGTCCCGCGCCGACAACAACAACACCACCGCCGCCGCCGCCATCGAGCCGACCCCGGCAAATACCAGCGCTGCTCCGACGTCGCGGTGGCCGGTGAACACTGCGGCGATGCCGATGCCAGACACGATGGCCAGGAACAAGTTGTAGAAGCCCTGGTTGAAGGCCAGCAGCTTGGTGGTCTCGGCCTCCTCGACCGTGGTGCCGAACGTCGCACGGGTGCGCTTGGAAGTCCACGTCAGCGACTCCATCGTGAAGATGTAGACGTGCAGGACCGCGGCCAGCGCGGCGAAAATCAAAGCGGCGGTGACCATCCAAGTCCTCCTAGTCGAACAGCCCGGGCTGCGAGACCCCGACGGGTGGCGTCATGCCCAGATGCGTCCAGGCCAGCGCCGTGGCCACCCGGCCTCGCGGCGTGCGCGCGACCATTCCCGCGCGCACCAGGAAAGGCTCGCACACCTCCTCCACGGTCGCAGCCTCTTCGCCTACCGCCACCGCCAGCGTCGACACTCCCACCGGACCGCCGCCGAAACTGCGGGTCAGCGCTGAGAGCACCGCCCGGTCCAGCCGATCCAACCCCAACTCGTCGACGTCGTAGACCTCCAGCGCGGACTTCGCGACATCGCGGGTGATGATGCCGTCGGCGCGCACCTCCGCGAAGTCACGCACGCGACGCAGCAACCGGTTGGCAATCCGCGGCGTGCCCCGCGAGCGGCGCGCGATCTCCGCCGCGGCTTCAGCGCCCAGTTCGATGCCCAGGATGCCCGCGGACCGGGCCAGCACCCGCTCCAACTCGGCCGGCTCGTAGAAGTCCATGTGCGCGGTGAACCCGAACCGGTCGCGCAGCGGGCCCGTCAGGGCACCGGATCGGGTGGTCGCCCCAACCAGCGTGAACGGCGCGACTTCCAACGGAATCGAGGTGGCTCCCGGACCTTTGCCGACCACCACGTCGACCCGGAAGTCCTCCATCGCCAGGTACAGCATCTCTTCCGCGGGCCTGGCGATGCGGTGGATCTCGTCGATGAACAGCACGTCGTGCTCGACCAGGTTGGACAGCATCGCGGCGAGGTCGCCGGCGCGTTCCAGAGCCGGCCCCGACGTCACCCGCAAAGACGACCCGAGTTCGGCGGCAATGATCATCGCCAACGACGTCTTGCCCAGGCCAGGTGGCCCGGACAGCAAGATGTGGTCGGGGGTGCCACCGCGGTTCTTGGCTCCTTCGATCACCAGCTGCAGCTGCTCGCGTACCCGCGGCTGGCCGATGAATTCCCGCAGCGACCGGGGGCGCAGGCTGCCGTCGATGTCACCCTCGCCGACGGCCAGGGCGGGCGAGACGTCACGCTCTTCGGAATCGTCGGGGTACTCGCTCATTTGGCCTTACCCAGCAGCGACAGCGCGGCCCGCAATGCCGTCGAAGTGGACGCGTCCCGGTCGGCGGCCAACACCTTGTCGGTGGCTTCCTCGGCCTGTTTGACGGCGAAACCGAGCCCGACCAGCGCCTCCACCACCGGAGCGCGAACCGCGTGACCGTTCACCCCCGCCGCCGCTGCGCCGGAGCCGGCGACGGCGCCGACCTTGTCGCGCAGTTCCAGCACCATCCGTTCGGCGCTGCGTTTGCCGATGCCGGGCACCCGGGTGAGCGCGGTGACGTCACCGTCGGCTAATGCCTGACGCAGCGCCGTCGCGTCGTGGACGGCCAGCGTCGCCATCGCCAACCGTGGCCCCACGCCGGAGACCGAGAGCAGCGTCTGGAACAGATCGCGAGTCTCTGCGTCGCAGAACCCGTACAGCGTCATCGAGTCCTCGCGCACGATCATCGCGGTGATCAGCCGCGCTTCGGTGCCCGACCGCAGCGTGGACAGCGTCGACGGTGTCGCATTCACCCGGTACCCGACTCCCGCCGCCTCGATCACCGCGTGATCCAGTGCCACCTCCAGCACCTCGCCACGCACCGAGGCGATCATCGGGCGGCCTTCAACTTGGCCAGATACTTGCTGCGCTGTTGCGCCGCCTGAGCCTCGGCGGCCGCCATCCGGGCCAGCATCGGCGCCCGCCAGCAGTGACAGATGGCCAGCGCCAGCGCATCGGCGGCATCGGCCGGCGTGGGCTTGGCCTGCAACGCCAGAATTCTGGTGACCATCGCGGTGACCTGCGCTTTATCGGCGTTGCCGTTGCCGGTGACCGCGGCTTTCACTTCGCTGGGCGTGTGGAAGTGCACGTCGATGTCACGCTTGGCGGCCGCGAGCGCGATCACCCCGCCGGCCTGCGCCGTACCCATCACCGTGGAGACATTGAGCTGGGAGAACACCCGCTCGATGGCCAGCACGTCCGGGTGGTGGGTGTCCAGCCAGTGTTCGACGGCATCGCTGATCGCCAACAGTCGCCGGTGCAACGGCTCGTCGGACGGGGTGCGCACGACGTCGACGTCCAACGCGGTGATGTGCCGCCCGCGGCCGCTTTCCACCAGCGACAACCCGCACCGCGTCAAGCCGGGATCAACACCCATCACCCGCACCGCAGCTCCCCAACGTTGTCAAGACCGAAGTTCCGAACAGCTGTTCGATAGCCTAGCCGCTGGATGCGACATCGCCGGTGAGGGACACGCGCCGCGGCCGTGAGTTAGGTTATGCGCACTAGGGAAGGGTTTGGTGTGGGAGCACAGCTGATCGTGATCGCGGTAGCGCTGTTCATCGCGTCGCTGCTGGTGCTCGTCTATGCCTTCAAGAAGAAGCCTGCGTCCCGGAAACCCGGCGGCCGGCCGGACCCGCTCGCGTTCACCGGCCTGCCCACCGAATTCGGGCCTCGCCAACTCGGTCCCGGCGCCATCATCAGCCACGGCAGCACCGATTACGTGGTCCGCGGCTCCGTCACCTACCGCGAGGGCCCGTTCGTATGGTGGGAGCACCTGCTCGAAGGCGGTGAGGAGCCGGTCTGGTTCAGCGTCGAAGAAGACGACGGTCGCCTCGAGCTGGCGATGTGGTCCAAGCGCACCGATCTCGACCTGCAGCCCGGCGGCGCGCCCACGGTCGACGGCGTCACCATGCACGAAGTGGAGCGTGGGCACGCCGGCTACACCACCGAGGGCACGACGGGTCTGCCGGCGGGCGGCGAGATGGATTACGTCGACTACTCCGGCGCCGACAAAGCCACGCTGCTTTCGTTCGAGCGGTGGGCGCCGGACATGCCGTGGGAGATATCCACGGGCAGGACCGTCCTCACCGGTGAGATCACCGTCTATCCCGCACCCGCGGGCTAATCGCGGTGCCGCTCCACCACCTAGCGGTAGCTCCTGCCGACGTGTCCGGGGCACGATTGGCTTTGGCGCTCAATGCGGCGGCGCCCCCTCCCCTGGCCAGCTATCGACTGGAACACCCCGGCGGTGGTGTCCTGCTGCTCGGCGTCCTGGGCGCCTCCCATGTCGTCACCGTGCAACACGGCGCCGGCCAGTTCTCCGAGCAGGTCTCCTGCGCCACCGGCGGTGAGCTGCCCGCGCGTTCGGATGCGCCCGGCTACCGACTTCAATCGCACAGCGCGACGCACGATGAAGCCGCCTTCCGCACCCTGGCCAAAGACTTACGTGACCGGTGCGCCCGCGTACCCGGCTGGCTGGGCGGGGTATTCCCGGGCGATGACGCCGCGCTGACCGCGCTGACCGCCGAGCCCGACGGCGACGGCTGGCGCTGGCAGACCTGGCACCTCTACCCCACCGGGCCGGGCGGCACGGTGGTCCACACGGCGAGCCGGTGGCAGCCGTGAGCCGCAACCGTCTGCTGGTGATCGCCGGCGGGCTGGCGCTGGCCGCCACGGTCTCGTTGGTCTCCGGGATCGTGTTGCTCAGCCGGGATATCGGCGAGTACATCGCCGGTCACTATCAGGAGTACGCGCACGACGCCAGCACGAAGCGCTATGTCTGTGCGGGATCGCCCAAGCAGGTCGCCGACACACTGGCTCACTACAAGACGCCCGCGGCGCGCGCGTCGAATGGCGGCAGTGAGTACCTGCGTTACAGCAGGAATGTCGTGATCGTCGGGCCCGAGGGCACCCGTGCGTGCAGCATCCGGGTCGAAGACCTGGGCGCGGGATACGGTCACGGCTCCTATGTCTTCCTCGGCCCCGGGTTCACGCCCGGATCCCCATCGGGCGGCTCGGGTGGCAGTCCGGGCGGCCCGGGCGGTGTCAAGTAGGTATTCGCGAAGGAGGACGTTCATGAATTACAGCGCGGTGGAGTTCGGCAGCGTCAGTCTCGATCCCATCTTGCGCGGAGCCGTCGCCACCGTCCTGTACTTCGCGGTGGGCATCGCCGTGCTGATCGCCGGCTTCCTGATGGTCGACGTGCTCACTCCGGGCAATCTGCGTCGGCTGGTGTTCTTGGAACGACGGCCCAACGCCGCCATCCTGGCCACCGCGATGTATGCCGCACTGGCCATCGTGATCATCGCGGCCATTACCACCAGCTCCAATCAGCTGGGTGAGGGCCTGCTGGGAGTGGCGATCTACGGCGGAATCGGTGTGATCTTGCAGGGACTGGCCCTGTTCATTCTGAGAATCGCGGTGCCGGGAAACTTCCACGAACACGTCGAGGAACCGACCCTGCATCCGGCGGCCTTTGCCACCGCGGCCATGCTGCTGGCCGTCGGTGGAGTCACAGCGGCCGCATTGTTATGACGACGACCGCTGCCGCCGAACCGGTCTCACCGTCGCTGGGACGGTGGCGCGCCGTCCTGCTGGCCGCGGTGGCGGCCTGCGCGGCGTGCGGGATCGTCTACGAACTGGCGATGCTGACATTGTCGACCAACCTGAACGGCGGCGGCATCGTGGCGACATCGCTGATCGTCGCGGGCTACATCGCCGCGTTGGGGCTGGGCGCGCTGCTGATCAAACCGCTGCTGGCGCGTGCCGCGATCACCTTCATCGCTGTGGAGGTGCTCCTAGGCATCGTCGGCGGACTGTCCGCCGCGGCCCTGTATGTCGCGTTCGCTTTCGTCAACGGTTCGACGCTGGTGCTGGCGGTGAGCACCGGGCTGATCGGTTGCCTGGTCGGCGCCGAGGTGCCGCTGTTGATGACGCTGCTGCAGCGCGGCCGGGTGCAGGGGCCCTGGGACCCGCGCAGTGATTTGGCCACCGATACCGGACGTACGCTGGCCAACTTGACCGCGGCCGACTACCTGGGCGCCCTGGTCGGCGGGCTGGCCTGGCCGTTCCTGCTGCTGCCTCAGCTGGGCATGATCCGCGGGGCCGCGGCCACCGGCATTGTCAACCTGGTGGCCGCGGCGATCGTAGCGGTGTTTCTGCTGCGGCGGCTGGTGTCGGCGCGCCAGCTGGCGGCGGCGCTGGGCGCACTGACGACGGCGTTGACGCTGCTGGTGATCCTGCTGGTAAACGCCCGGGAGATCGAGCTCTCCAGCCGCCAGCGGCTCTACGCCGACCCGATCATCGCCCACCGGCACTCTGCCTATCAGGACATCGTAATCACCCGTCGCGACCGCGACATGCGCCTCTACCTGGACGGGGATCTGCAATTCTCCACCCGGGACGAATACCGCTATACCGAAAGCCTGGTCTATCCGGCCCTCGGAGGTGGCGCCCAGTCGGCTCTGGTGCTCGGCGGCGGCGACGGGCTGGCGGCGCGCGAACTGCTGCGCCAGCCCGGCTTGCGCCGGATCACTGAGGTCGAGCTGGACCCGGCGGTTGTCGAACTGGCACGCACCACGATGCGCGACGCCAACGGGGGCTCGTTGGACAACCCACGCGTGCAGCTGGTGATCGACGACGCCATGACCTGGCTGCGCGGCCCGCGGACCGACCGGTTCGACGCGGTGATCGTCGATCTGCCCGATCCGGACACGCCCGTGCTGGGCCGCCTGTATTCGACAGAGTTTTATGCGCTGGTCGACCGGGTGTTGTCACCGGGCGGCCTGATGGTGGTGCAAGCCGGTAGCCCGTTCTCGACGCGGAAGGCGTTCTGGCGCACCGTCTCGACCATCCGGTCCGGCGGTTTTGCGGTCACCCCGTATCACGTGCACGTGCCCACCTTCGGTGACTGGGGTTTCGTCCTGGCCCGCCGCGGCGACGCCGCGCCGGCGGCGGCGCTGCCGCGCGATGCTCCCTCCTTGCGCTACCTGGACCAGCGCGTGCTGGACGCCGCGACGGTGTTCTCCGAGGACGTGCGGCCACGTCCGATGGAGCCGTCCACGCTGGACAACCCGCGAGTCGTGGCGGACATGCGGCGGGGTTACGACTGATGCCTGTGGTTGGTGCGGTGGTCCATGTGACTCAACGTCACAACCGTGGGTCGACCGGCTCGGACTCCAACGCGAGGACCGCGAAGACCGCCTGGTGCACCGTCCAGAGCGGCTTGTGGTCGACGAAGGCGGTCAGAGCTTCGATGCCCAGACCATGCTCGCGGAGCGCAAGCTGACGCTTCTTGCCGAGGTGGCGCTCGCGGAGCACGTCCAGCGAGTCGGTGTAGTCAGGGCCGTAGATGATTCGCAGGTACTCCCGGCCACGCACCTTGATGGCGGGCTGAACACGCCCTTCGGTCGGGTAAGCGGGCTTGACGACCATGCCTTCGCCACCAGCGGCCGTCAGGTCGAGCCACCACTGCGTGGCCCGGTCCCGCTCGTCCTGAGAGGCGAGGTCGACGAAGTGGTGGCGGGTCGGCGTGATGAGATCGCCTTGGAGTTTGGCGAGTTCGGCGAGGTGCCACTCGTGGGACTCGGTAAGCGCGAGCGAGCGGCCCTCCGAGGCGAGGATCTGAAAGGGCGCAAGGGTCACGCCGTCGAGCCCTTCGGTGGGCCGGACGTACACCGCGTAGGCATCGCGGAATGCCACGGCGTTCTCGAGCCGGCGCCGCGACCTCTCAGCGAGATCACCGACGTCGAGACCGCGTGCCGCGGCCTGCTCGAGCACACCGAGCGCCTCGGGCAGAACACTCCGGGCGGCCGCGCCCACCGAGGCGTACTGCGCCTTGATGAGGTCGATGGCCTTGGCCGACCAGGGCAGGAACTCGCAGTCGAGGGCGAGCCAGTCGGTGTCCAAGGATTCGAACAGCGGCTCGGCCGCGAGCCGGAGCCGGTCGACGAGTTCGGTGGCGTCCGCGAGGAACGGACGCCCGGTACGCGTGTAGACGACACCTGTGGTGCCATCGCCGATACCGAAGCGTCGCTCGGCGGCGTCGGTGTCCTTGGTGACGACGGCGATGGCGCGCGAGCCCATGTGCTTCTCCTGGCACACCACGCGGGTGACGCCGCAGCCCGCGTACTCCTCGAATGCCTGCTCGGGGTACTCCAGGAAGCCCTCGACCTGCGAAGTCGCGACAGGCGACATGGTAGGCGGGAGATAGATCAGCCAGCGCGGGTCGACCGCGAACCGACTCATGATCTCCAGCGCGGCCGCGGCGTTCTCCTCGGGGACCTTGACCTTGCCGGCGTGGGTGGTCTCCAGCCAACGGGTGCCGGCGACGTCGCCGATCTTGAGAACCGACGCCTCGCGTCGGCTGGGGTGGGGACGCGGGGCGCGGACCGGCTCGTACCACTCCTGTTGCGCTGGGACAGCGGCGATCTCGCGCTCGGGGTAGCGCAGGGCGGTCAGTTCGCCACCGAAGACGACACCGGTGTCCAGGCAGATCGTGTTGTTGATCCACTCCGCCTTCGGGACCGGGGTGTGGCCGTAGACGACCATCGCCTGGCCGCGGTACTCCTGGGCCCAGGGGTAGCGAACCGGCAGGCCGTATTCGTCGGTCTCTCCTGTGGTGTCGCCGTAGAGCGCGAAGGACCGCACGCGGCCGGAGGAACGTCCGTGGTAGCTCTCCTTGAGTCCGGCGTGGGCGACGACGAGCTTGCCGTCGTCGAGGACGTAGTGGCTGATGAGCCCCTCCATGAAGGCGAGTGCCTGCTTGCCGAAGTCCTCGGGCTCGGCCTGCATCTGTGCAAGCGATTCCGCAAGTCCGTGGGAGACGGTCACCTTCGAGCCTCTGAGTGCGCGCACGAGCTTGGCCTCGTGGTTGCCAGAGACGCACAGCGCGTTTCCGGAGGCGACCATGCCCATGACCAGACGCAGCACTCCGGGGTTGTCCGGGCCGCGGTCGACGAGGTCACCGACGAAGACTGCCTGGCGTCCGTCGGGGTGCGTGGCGTCGATCGCGGTCGTACCGTCGTACCGGATCTGCCAGCCGAGCTGGGTGAGCAGGGTGCGTAACTCGGAGGCGCATCCGTGGATGTCGCCGACGATGTCGAACGGGCCGTGGATGTCTCTGCGGTCGTTCCACGCAGGTTCGCGGACGATGTCGACCGCGTCGATCTGGTCGGTACCGCGCAGGACATGGACGCGGCGGAAACCCTCCTTGCCGAGCCGCCGAAACGATCGCTTGAGGTCGCGGTGCTGGCGCGAGACTACCTGGCTGCCGAAGTCACGGTCCGGCCGCTGGTTGTTGCGTTCAATTGCGACCTCCTCCGAGACATCGAGGATGACCGCGTCGACCAGGACGTCGTGGCCCTTGGCCAGTTTGATCAGCGAGGCACGGTCCGACTGCTGGACGTTGGTGGCGTCGACCACGGTGAGCAGTCCCCGCCGAAGTCGGGTACCGACGATGTAGTGGAGGACGTCGAAGGCGTCAGGCGTGGCGGACTGGTCGTTTTCGTCGTCGGCCACGAGCCCGCGGCAGAAGTCGCTGGAGACGACTTCGGTGGGCTTGAAATGGGTGCGGGCGAAGGTGGACTTGCCGCTTCCGGAGACGCCGACGAGGACGATCAGGCCCATGGCGGGAACGGTGATCTGCTGCTGCTGCTGGGTTGCCGGATCAGTCATCGTTTCCCTCCTCACGGGTGAAGATCGCCATCTGAGTCGGGTTGCCGAGCGTGTCGTCGCGATCGCCGACTCCCCGTCGCACAACCCCGTAGCCGTAGGTCGCGGCAACCCGATCGGACCACTCGGCGAACTCTGCACGACTCCACTCGAACCGGTGGTCGGGGTGTCGCATGCCGACCAGTCCTTGGTAAAGCACGTTGTACTCGCAGTTGGGGGTCGTCACGATGACGGCGGTAGGCTTCGCAGCGCCGAACACGACCCGTTCGAGGGTCTCGAGGCGTGGTCGGTCGACGTGCTCGACGACTTCCATGAGTACGGCGGCGTCAAAGCCGGCGAACCGCTCGTCCTCGTAGGTGAGGGCGCTCTGGAACAGCTCGACGCGCGCGGCCTGCCGCTCACTCATCCGCTCGACGCGCAGGCGCCGTGCGGCGTGCTGGAGTGAACGGGTGGAGACGTCGCTGCCGGCGATCCGGGAGAACGCCGGGGTCTTGACCAGCCGGTCGAGGAACTGGCCAGGACCGCACCCGAGGTCGATGACCGAACGTGCCCCGAGATCGAGCAGAGCCTGGTAGACGGCGTCGTGTCGCTGGGTGTTGAGCGGCACTCGCTGCGCCTCGGGCTGCAGGACCTCCTCGTCTTCGGCCGGCTCGATGGCCTCTTCGAGCTCGTCGCCGAGCTCGGCGAGCCTGGCCAGCGCCGTGCGGGTGAGCCCGCCGTGGCGACCGAGATAGCGACGGGTGATGAGGTTGGCGTCCGGGTGGCCGGCGAGCCAGCCCTCCCCGGAGCGGAGGAGCTTGTCGACCTCGTCCGGTCCCTGCCAATAGTGCTTGGACTCATCGAGCACCGGGAGCAGGACGTGGACCTGGTTGAGGGCGTCGGCCAGCTTGACCGTGCCGGTCAGCTTGAGACGGAGATAACGGGAATCACCCCACTCGGCAAAGGCGTCGTCGAGTGGGATCGGCTCGGCTTCGACCGTCCAGCCGAGGGGCTCGAAGAACCGGTGGGCGATGTCAGGGCCGCCTCTGCACGGCAGCACCGGGATAACGATCTCAAGCGGGATCGCGGAGTCGGCGAGCTCTTGCCTGGAGTTGCAGCGTCCGCTGCGCGCGGTGCTGAATACGTCGGCCATCGCCACGCCCAGCAGCGACGATGCTGCGTAGGAGCGGTCATTCACGTACTGCGCCAGGCTGAAGTCCGGGGTGTTCCTAGCCCGGGACCGCGCCAACCGGACCGGATCGATGTTCAGCATCAGCGCGACGGTGCACCGCTCGGCGGTGGCTTCGGGGTAGAAGACGGTGACGGTGCCGAAGGACTGCTTGAACTCCTGCACACGGTCCGGATGCTTGTGCAGGAGGTAGCCGAGATCGGTCGCCGGCTGGTGGGTGGTCGTGACAGTCAGAAGCACTCGGCAAGTCTGCCGTAGCGGTTTGCCAGAGTCGACGGAGTTTCCGATGGCGGGCCCTCGCGCCAGTCATTCGATATTCGTTTCGACAGGCACCACCCGGGCACGAACCAGCCGGGTCACCCAGACCATCTAGCCGTGTCTCTGTCGGTGCGGGTTCAGTGGGAACGCAGGTGGTCGAGTGATAGCTGACTGGTAGGGGAAGGATTGCCGAGCAATCAGCGGACCTGGCGGGACCTGGGCTGGCGCAGCCCAATTCCACGTCCTGGAACGTCGGCTAACGGGCCAGCCCGCTCACTCCTCGTCGAGCGCGGCCAGCACCTCGTCGGACAGATCGACGTTGGTCCACACGTTCTGCACGTCGTCGCTGTCCTCCAGGGCGTCGACGAGCTTGAACACCTTGCGGGCGCCCTCGACGTCCACCGGGACACTCACCGAGGGCTGGAAGCTGGCCTCGGCCGACTCGTAATCGATGCCGGCCTCCTGCAGGGCGGTCCGCACTGCCACCAGGTCGGTGGGCTCCGAGACCACCTCGAAGCTTTCCCCGAGGTCGTTGACGTCTTCGGCGCCGGCATCCAGCACGGCAGTCAAGACGTCGTCCTCGGTGAGACCGTTCTTTTCCAGGGTCACCATGCCCTTGCGGGAGAACAGGTAGGCGACCGAGCCGGGGTCGGCCATGGTGCCGCCGTTGCGGGTCATCGCCACCCGCACTTCGCTGGCCGCGCGGTTGCGGTTGTCGGTGAGGCATTCGACGAGCACCGCGACGCCGTTGGGTCCGTAGCCCTCGTACATGATGGTCTGGTAGTCCGCGCCGCCGGCTTCCTCACCCGCGCCACGCTTGCGCGCCCGCTCGATGTTGTCGTTGGGCACCGAGGTCTTCTTGGCCTTCTGGATGGCGTCATACAGGGTCGGATTACCCGCTGGATCGCCACCACCGGTGCGGGCGGCCACTTCGATGTTCTTGATCAGCCGGGCGAATTCCTTGCCGCGGCGGGCGTCTTTGACGGCCTTCTGGTGCTTGGTGGTGGCCCACTTGGAATGGCCGCTCATCGGCTCCTCTTACCTCTTTCGCTGGAAAAGTTCGCCTAGCAAGTCTACGTGGGCGCTATAGCGCATCGAGCGTCACGGCAGCGCAACGTTCGAGCGCCGAGCGTCACGCTTGGCGCGTCGGTCGGTGAGCTAACGTCCGGTCACGATGTCGACGAACATCTTGTGCACCCGCCGGTCGCCGGTCACCTCCGGGTGGAACGCCGTCGCCAACACCGCGCCCTGCCGCACCGCGACGACCTGCCCCGCGGCCCGGGCCAGCACCTGCACACCCGCGCCGACCCGCTCGACCCAGGGCGCCCGGATGAACACCGCGCGCACCGTGCCGTCCAGACCCTCAAACGGGATGTCGCCCTCGAATGAATCGACTTGACGCCCGAAAGCGTTGCGCCGCACGGTCATATCGATCCCATCCAGCGGCAGGGCCTGGCGTCCCGCCGCGCCCGCGTCCAGGATTTCGCGGGCCAGCAGGATCATGCCGGCGCACGCGCCGTATGCGGGCAGTCCGTCGGCCAGGCGGGCCCGCAGCGGCTCCAGCAGGTCGAAGTCGCGCAGCAGGTGACTCATCGCGGTTGACTCGCCACCGGGGATGACCAGCCCGTCCACCGCGTCCAGTTCGGCGCGGCGGCGCACCGTGATCGCCTCGGCACCGGCTTCGCGCAGTGCGGCGAGGTGCTCGCGGGTGTCGCCCTGCAACGCCAGCACGCCGACCAGCCGCGCACTCACCGGGTGGCCGGCTGGTAGCCGCGCCTGAAGCGGGTCAGCCCTTCCTGCATCACCGCGGCCACCATCTCACCGCTCTGGTTGAAGATCTTGCCTTGGCACAGCGAACGACCGCCGCCGGCCGACGGCGAGGACTGGTCGTAGAGCAACCATTCGTCGGCCCGAAAGGACCGCATGAACCACATCGCGTGGTCCAGCGAGGACACCTGCAGATGCTCCCGCTCGGCCATGTGGGTGACCTGCGCCGAGCCCAGCAGCGTCAGGTCGCTCATGTATGCCAGCGCGCAGATGTGCAACACCGGGTCATCTGGCAGCGGATCGCGGTGGCGGAACCACACTTGTTGCTGGGACGCCTTGCCGGGCAACAGTTTCAACCGGTCGCGCGGCACGATGCAGACGTCCCACTCCTCGAACTGCTTGAATCCGGCGTCGTCGAACACCTTCACCGAGGACAGCCCGGGCAGTCCCACCGGCGGCGGCGCCGCCGGCATGGCGTCCTGGTGGTCGATGCCTTCCTGGTCGGTCTGGAACGACGCGCCCATGCTGAAGATGATCTCGCCGTGCTGGATGGCGTTGACGCGCCTGGTGGCGAACGATCCGCCGTCACGGGTGCGCTCCACGATGAACACCGTGGGCTCCTTGGCGTCCCCGGGCCGCAGGAAATAGCCGTGCAGCGAATGCACCCGATAGCGCGGGTCGACGGTACGCACCGCCGACACCAGCGACTGCCCGGCGACATGCCCGCCGAACGTGCGTTGCAGGAAGCCCGACTCGGGGCTGAACACGCTGCCGCGGTAGATGTTGACCTCGAGTTGCTCGAGATCGAGGATCTCTTCGATCGCCACGGAATGTTCTTACCAGCCGCTGGTCACCAGCCGCCGGTCACCAGCCTCGTTGCGCCAGGCGATGAGGCTCGGCGATCTCCTCCACGTTGATGCCGACCATCGCCTCACCCAGCCCGCGCGACACCTTGGCCAACACGTCCGGGTCGTCGAAGAAGGTGGTGGCCTTGACGATCGCCGCGGCTCGCTGCGCCGGGTCACCGGACTTGAAGATGCCCGACCCGACGAACACACCCTCGGCCCCGAGTTGCATCATCATCGCGGCATCGGCCGGGGTGGCGATACCGCCGGCGGTGAACAGCGTCACCGGCAGCTTGCCGGCCCGGGCGACCTCCACGACGAGGTCGTACGGTGCCTGCAATTCCTTTGCGGCTACGAATAATTCGTCTTCGGACAACGACGTGAGCCGCCGGATCTCGCCACCGATCGCGCGCATGTGGGTGGTCGCGTTGGAGACGTCGCCGGTGCCGGCCTCACCCTTGGAACGGATCATGGCCGCGCCCTCGGCAATCCGGCGCAGCGCCTCGCCGAGGTTGGTGGCCCCGCACACGAACGGCACGGTGAAACTCCACTTGTCGATGTGGTGGGTGTAGTCGGCCGGGGTGAGCACCTCGGACTCGTCGATGTAGTCCACTCCGAGGCTCTGCAGAATCTGCGCCTCGACGAAGTGACCGATGCGCGCCTTGGCCATCACCGGGATGGTGACCGCGTCGATGATGCCCTCGATCATGTCGGGGTCACTCATCCGCGACACCCCGCCCTGGGCGCGGATATCGGCGGGCACCCGTTCTAGCGCCATGACCGCGACGGCACCCGCACCTTCGGCGATGCGGGCCTGCTCAGGGGTGACGACGTCCATGATGACGCCGCCCTTGAGCATTTCGGCCATACCGCGCTTGACGCGCGCAGTTCCGGTTCGGGGTCCGGTTTCTTTCGCGGCCGGCCGGCCCCCGTTCTGCTCGGTGGCGCTACTGTCCACGACTCTCCTTGGCTGGATCGGATGCGAGCACCAGTCTAAGGGTGATCGACAAACCAGTTTTCCAGCCGTGGCGGCGCCGGGCGGTTACCATCGTAAACTCATCTGCCGAGAGAGCGAGCAGCGATGAGTTTTGCCGTGTTACCGCCGGAATTGAATTCGACTCGCATGTGCACAGGTGTCGGCCGTGCACCGATGCTGGCCGCTGCCGCCGCCTGGGATGGTCTGGCGCAGGAGCTGGAGGCTGCGGCGGGCTCCGTCGCATCGGCGACCTTCGGGCTGGCAGGCGAGGCCTGGCAGGGCGATGCCCTGCAGGCGATGACACGCGCAGCCGGGCCGTATGTGGGTTGGTTGAGCGTGGCGGCGAGCCAGGCTGAGCAAACGGCCGCCCAGGCACGACTGGCCGCTGACGCCTTCGATGCCGCCCGCGCGGCCATCGTGCATCCGGCGGTGATCGCGGCCAACCGGAGCCAGCTGGTCTCACTCGTAAGATCCAATCTCCTGGGCCTGAATACCCCGACCATCGCCGCCGTCGAAGCCGACTACGAACAGATATGGGCCCAAGACGTCGCTGCGATGGCCTGTTACCACGCCAACGCGTCAGCGGCCACGCAGCTGCCGCAGTGGCAGCAGCTGGCGCAGAATCTGCGCGAGCAGGTGGCCAGCGCGTACGCCGCCGCTGGGCTTCCAGTGATCAGCGTGAATATGGAAAACGGCACGTTCAACGTCGGCAGCGCAAACACCGGAATCAACAACATCGGCTTCGGGAACAACGGCAATGGAAACATCGGCGTCGCAAACACCGGCAATGAAAACATCGGCTTCCATAATCTTGGAAGCAGGAACTTCGGCTTGGGGAATCAAGGCAATGGGAACATCGGCATCGGCTTGACCGGAAACGGACAAATCGGTTTCGGGATTCCCGACGACGACTACCCGCACGCCCTGGTGGTCGGGGACGGCGGGCCGGGAGTAACAGCATTGGTGATAGGCGGAACCAAGAGCCCGCTACCTCTGCCGAGACCCGCGATACTGGAGTACGCGGCGCACTTCATCACTCCCTTCCATCTTGGGTATACCGCCGAGTACTTGAAGACGCCGTCTGAATTTTTCCCCCTCACCGGGCCGGGCAGCTTGACCTTCGACGCCTCGGTGGCGCAGGGCGTCGTGAATCTGCATGCCGAGATTACCGAGCAACTTGCGGCGGGAAACCACGTCATCGTGTTCGGTGGCTCCCAGGGTGCGGCGATAGCGCTGATGGAAATCCGCTATCTGCATTCCCTGTCCGAAAACCTACGACCGGGGCTAGACGAATTGTCCTTTGTGCTGACCGGTAATCCCTTCCGGCCCGACGGCGGTCTGTTTGCCCGCGGTCTCGCCATACCTCAATTGGGTATCTCTTTCTCCGGCGCGACGCCCTCCGTCTACCCACTCGTCGACTATGCGGTCCAATACGATGGCGTCGCCGACTTCCCCCGATACCCGCTGAATCTCATTTCGACCGCCAACGCCGTTGCGGGCATCGTTTTCCTGCACTCCGGATTGATGACGGTGCCGCACGATCTGGCGGCAGGTATCGTTCAGCCGGTGTCGTCGCCGGACGTACACGCCACCTACATCCTGCTTCCCACCGAAGATCTGCCGCTGCTGTACCCGTTGCGCGCCATTCCCCTCGTGGGAAACCCACTCGCCGATTTGGTCCAGCCCGATTTGCGAGTGCTCGTTGAGTTGGGATACGACCGCACCGCCTACCAGGACGTGTTGGCACCGTTCGGGTTGTTCCCACACGTCGATCCGGCGCTGCTCGCCGCTCAGTTGCATCAGGGTGCTGTGCAGGGTGTGCACGATGCGTTGGCTTCGTTGGGTGTGCCACCGAAACTGTGAGTGGTTGTAACCTGACGAGCCTCGCGATGAATTTCGCCGTTCTACCGCCGGAACTCACCTCCGCGCGCATCTTCGCCGGTGCGGGGCCGCGCAGCTGGCTGTCGGTGGCGGCATCCTGGGACGGGCTGGCCGTCGAACTGGATGCCGCGGCGCGTTCGTTCACCGCGGTCACCTCGGGCCTGGCCGACGGGTGGCGGGGCCCGGCGATGCTGGCGATGACGCGGGCCGCGGCGCCCTATGCCACGTGGTTGACGTCGGCGGCGACGCAGGCCGAACGGACGGCCGCACAGGCGCGAGTGGCGGCGGGCGCATTCGAGACCGCGCAGGCTGCGGTCGTGCACCCGGGGCTGGTTGCCGCCAACCGGTCGGGGCTGGTGTCGCTGGTGACGACCAACCTGTTCGGGCAGAACGCCCCCGCCATCGCGGCCGCCGAAGCCGCCTACGAACAGATGTGGGCCCAAGACGTCGCGGCCATGGCCGGATACCACGCGCAGGTGTCGGCAGTGGCGCAGCAACTGTCCGCCACGCATGCCGCCACCGGCCTGCCCGGGCTCAGCATCGACTGGGCCGACGGCACCTTCAACCTGGGCTCGGGCAACCAGGGCGCCAACAACATCGGATTCGGCAATGTCGGCAACGGCAACATCGGCGTCGGAAACCGTGGTGAGGGCAACATCGGCGTCAACAACAAGGGCAACTGCAACGTCGGGCTCATCAACATCGGCAACCACCTCGTCGGTTACGGACTTCCCGGCGACGGCAACGTCGGCGTGAACCTTATCGAGCTGACCCCGGCCGGGGGCGGCAGTTCGACCACGACGGCGCTGCTGATGGGTGGAACCGGACCCAACCCTCTGCCCTGGTCGGGCTTCGAGGTGCTGCCGAGCAGCTTCATCACTCCTACCCATCCGTCCTATGACGCACAGTTTCTGGTGACACCGCAGAAGATGTTTCCCATCACCGGACCCACCAGCCTGACCTTCGACGCCTCGATCGCCGAGGGGATGCATCGGCTCAACACCGCCACCATGAACCTGCATGCCGCGGGCAAAGACATAGTCGTATTCGGCGTGTCCCAGAGCGCCACGGTGGCGACGCTGGAAATGCGCTACCTGCAGTCCCTGCCGCCGGCGTTGCGGCCCGCGGCCGACGAACTGTCTTTTGTGCTGATCGCCAACCCCAACCGGCCTGACGGCGGCCTGCTGTCACGCTTCACGGGCCTGTCCATCCCGTTCCTGGGCTTCACTTTCAACGGCGCGACGCCCGCCAACGTCTATCCCACTGTGGATTACGCCATCCAGTACGACGGCGCCGCCGACTTCCCCCGTTACCCGCTCAACCTGCTGGCAACGGCCAACGCGCTGGCCGGCTTCGCCTATATCCACCCGTCATACTCGTTGTCAGCCGCCCAGTTCGCGTCCGGCATCGTCCAGCCGGTGTCCCCGGGCAGTCTGACCACCTACATCCTGATCCCCACCCACGACCTGCCGCTGCTCAACCCGGTGCGCGCCATCCCGCTGGTGGGGAATCCGCTGGCCGACCTGGTCCAGCCGGACCTGCGGGTGCTCGTCGAGCTGGGCTACGACCGGACCGCCTACCAGGACGTGCCGACGCCTTTCGGATTGTTCCCCCAGGTCGATCCGGCCGTCCTCGCCGCGCAGCTACAGCAGGGTGCGGTGCAGGGAATTCATGATGCGCTGGGCGGATTGGGATTCCCGGGGCGGCTACCGTAACCGTGTACTGGCGAAGGAGCGATGAATGACTTGGCTGAAAATGCTTGTCGTGGCTGCGCTTATCGGACTGACGGCGAGTATGCCGACACCCGCGTGGGCGACGCCCGCTCCGCTCGACGATCCTGGGTCCGGCGCCCCCGACGGCCCCGACGACCCACGGTGTATTTCGATGCCGTTCGAACCTCAGTGCCAGGGCGGACCCTATGCCCAACCCACCTCCCCAGGTGACCCCAGCTGCGTCACCGTGCCTACCAACCCAATTTGCGCGGGCGGTCCCTACGCGATTCCGTCAGCACCGCCACCGCCACCGGCACCGCCCCCGGCCGCGCCGGCGATTCCGCTAGCACCCACCATTCCGGCGCCGCCGATGGCCGGCGGCATGCCCGGGCATATCTGACTCAGCTGATCGACTGCGGGACAACGGCATCACGCGGGGCCGAGTCGATCAGCCGGTTGGCGGTCGGCAGCAGCTCCCCCAGCTGCCGCGGGTAGACCACCTCACCGGCGGCGACCAGTTCGGCGATGTCGGCCGGGCCGCACCACCGGGCACCGTGAATGTAGCTGCGTTCCAGGGCCGTCCGCCCGTCCAGCGTCGGCTCGAACCGCCGGGTGCGGTACACGAGGTAGAACTCCTCGCTGTCGATCATCGAACCGTTGAACTCGAAGACCTCGTCACGTCGCCACACCGGTCCCACCAGGTCCGTCGACGCGACCTGCAAACCGGTCTCCTCGGCCAATTCCCGGGCGGCGGCTTCGGCCAACCGCTCCCCCGGCCTGACTTCGCCTCCGACGGTGAACCACCAGCACGGCGCATGGGCGATAGCCGGATCGGAGCCGCACAGCAGCAGCACCGAACCGCCCTCGTCGAGCAGGACCACCCGCGCCGAAGTGCGGTGGTTGAGCCGGTCGCCCGTGTGCCGCTGCGCGTGCGGCCGCTCGGCGATCTCGAAATACGTTGGCAGCGGCGCCCTTCCGCCGAGATGAAACAGCCGAACCATGCGCCGCTCGGCCAGCACCAAGGTGTCGCGCACCGCATCGTTGTGGAATCGGCGGGCCAACAGCACCCGCGCCTCGGCATCGGCCAGCTCGGCCACCAGGGCCGCCGGCACCGACGCGGGATCGACCAGCGCCAACGCGGCCGACAGCTCGTTTTCCGCGGTCTCGCGCATGGTGCGGGGCGCGCGCTCGGCGGCATCGGCCAGGGCCGCCAGCCGCTCGCCCTCCGGCGAGCCGCCGTAGGCATCGATGGCGACCGCACGCGCCACGACCGCGCGCCGCGCCAGCGCGCTGTCCAGCGCCTGCCAGGACAGGTCGTAGCGGACGTTGAGCCGGTCCAGGCGATTGGCCCGCTGATAGCCCCAGGCGCCGAGAATGACCAACAGCACGAACAGCAGAACGGCCAGGGCGACGAGCCACACCATCAGCTGGCCACCTGGACCTTGACGCCGGAGCCGGCCACCGTCTCGTAGACCCGCATGATCTGGCTGGCCACCACAGACCAGTCGTAGCGGTGGACGGCCTCGCTTCCGGCGGCGACGTATCGGGCGCGCAGCGCGTCGTCGTCCAGCACCGCGATCAACGCCTCAGCCAGCGCTTCTCCGTCTTCGAGGCCGTCTTCGATCGGAACCAGTCGGCCGAGTTCGCCGTCCTGCAGCACCCGCCGGAACGCGTCCAGATCGCTGGCCACCACGGCGGTACCGGCGGCCATCGCCTCGACCAGGACGATGCCGAAACTCTCGCCGCCGGTGTTGGGCGCGCAATACACGTCAGCGCTGCGCATCGCCGACGCCTTACCGGCGTCGTCGACCTGCCCTAGAAACCTGAGATGATCGGCGAATTGGCTTGCTTGACTGCGCAATTCGTCTTCGTCACCGCGACCGACGATCAGCAGCTGCACGTCGGGGAACCGCTGCACCACGGCGGGCATGGCCGACAGCAGCGTTGCCATGCCCTTGCGCGACTCGTCGAAGCGCCCCAGGAACAGCACGGTCTTGCCTGGCCGCGGGTATCCGTCCAACAGCGGCGCCGAAGCGAACGAATCGACGTCGACACCGTTGGGGATCTCCACCGCATCCGATCCCACCGACTCCATCTGCCAGCGCCGGGCCAGGTCGGACACCGCAATCCGGCCGACGATCTTCTCGAACCTGGGCCGCAGCATGCCGCCCAATACCGACATCGCCACCGACTTGGTGGTCGACGTGTGAAAAGTCGCCACAATCGGACCTTCGGCGATGTCGAGGGCGAGCAGCGACAGGCTCGGGGCGCCCGGTTCGTGCAGGTGCAGCACGTCGAAATCGCCTTCGGCGAGCCATCTCTTCACCTTGCGGTAGGTGACCGGGCCGAACCGCAGCCGAGCCACCGATCCGTTGTAGGGAATGGGAACGGCTTTGCCGGCGGAGACGACGTAGTCGGGCAGGGCGGCCTGCGAGGACATCGGCGCCAGGACGCTGACCTCGTGTCCGCGCTCGGTCATCACCTCGGCCAGCTGCAACACGTGCGACTGCACCCCGCCGGGCACGTCGAACGAGTAGGGGCAGACCATTCCGATCCGCATCAGCCGTCCTTCAACCAGGCCTGCCGGTCGTCCGACAGATCCGCCAGCCACTGCGGTTGCAGCATGTGCCAGTCTGCGGGATGGGCAGCGATATTGCGCGCGAACTCGTCGGCCAGCGCCTGGGTGATGGCGCCGACGTCGCCGTTGCTGCAATCCAACGGGGTCTGCATCTTGCATTCCCAGCCGTCGCCGCTGAACCAGCAGTGCGACGGCAGCAACGCCGCGCCCGTCGCGATCGCCAGCTTGGCCGGCCCGGCGGGCATCCGGGTGGGTTCGCCGAAGAAGTCGACCTCGACACCGGTGCGGGTGAGGTCGCGCTCGGCCATCAGGGCCACGATCTGATTGTCGCGCAGCCGGTCACACAGGACCTCGAACGGCGGTCGCCGGCCGCCGGAGTGCGGGATCACTTCGAAGCCGAGCGTCTCGCGGTAGTCGATGAAGCGCCGGTAGAGCGACTCCGGCTTGAGTCGCTCGGCGACGGTGGCGAAAGTGCCGTAGGTCTGTGCCAGCCAGACACCGTTCATGTCCCAGTTGCCACTGTGCGGCAATGCCAGCACCACGCCGCGGCCGGCCGCCAGTCCGGCGTTGAGATTGTCCTGGCCGTGGGTTCCGCTGTCGAGCCGGCGCGTCAGCGCGCGCAGATCCATCGTCGGCAACCGGAACGCTTCCCGCCAGTACCGGGCATAGGACGCCAACGAGGCGCGCATCAGTGCGTCGGGCACCGCGGCGGGCCGGACCCCGAGGACGCGCGCCAGATTCTTGCGCAACTGCTCGGGACCACCGTTGCGGGCGGCGTAACGGGCGCCGGCGTCGAATGCATTGCGCGCGGCGAACTCCGGCAGCACCCGCACGGCCCGCCAGCCGGTGGCATAGGCCCAGTCGGTGGCCCTACCGGTCAACAGATCGCGGGGCCGGCCGGGCAGTTTCAGGCCTACTGATGGCGGTATCACTGCTCGTTCTTTCCTGGGATGGGGATGCGGTCGACGGCCCCCGGCGAGGTTCGCACCGCATACATGCGTTGCCCGCAGGTGATCACGCTGAGCACGGCCAACAGCCACATGCCGATCGGCAGCGCAGGTGGCCAGGCCACAAACGGGAAGTCGGACACCCCGGCCCCGACCAGCACGATGATCAGCCGCTCCGGGCGCTCGATGAAACCGCCGTCGCCGCGCAGTCCGCTGGCTTCGGCCCGCGCCTTGATGTAGGAGATCACCTGCGAGGTGACCAGGCAGATCAGCGTCGCCGCGGTCAACCATTTGTCATGCATGCGAAAGGCGATCCACCAGGCCAGTCCGCAGAACACCGCACCATCGCTGACGCGGTCGCAGGTGGCATCGAGCACCGCGCCGAAGCGGGTGCCGCCGCCGCGCGCGCGGGCCATCGCCCCGTCGGCCATGTCGAAGAGCGTGAAGAACCACACCACACAGCCACCGAAGAACAGCTTGCCCAGCGGAAACAGCGTCAACGCCCCCGCCATCGAGCCGACTGTGCCGATGACGGTGACGATGTCGGGCGTCAGACCGATCTTCAAGGCGGCCCGGGCCACCGGGTCGGTGAGGCGGGCGAAGAACGCCCGGGACAGAAACGGCAGCTTGCTCACGAGCGCCTCATGATTGCTTCGCCCACTCGTCGGCCAGCAGCCGCCGGGTCTCGCGCAGCAGCTGCGGTATCACCTTGGACCCGCCGACAATGGTGATGAAGTTCGCGTCGCCGCCCCACCGGGGAACGACGTGCACGTGCAGATGCTCCGCCAGCGAGCCGCCCGCCGAGGTGCCAAGGTTCATGCCGACGTTGAATCCGTGCGGGCGCGACACCTTCTTGATCACGCGGATCGCCTTCTGGGTGAAGGCCATCACCTCGACGCTCTCGGCCTCGGTGAGGTCCTCGAGCTCCGACACCCGCCGGTAGGGCACCACCATCAGGTGGCCGGGGTTGTACGGATAGAGGTTCAGTACGGCGTAGACCAGCTCGCCGCGAGCGACCACGAGGCCCTCTTCGTCGGACATCTGCGGGATGTCGGTGAACGGCTCGCCACGGCTCGCTCTGTCCCTGCTTTCGGGCGCTTCGGCCAGGTAGTTCATCCGATACGGGGTCCACAGCCGCTGCAGATGGTCCCGCTGGCCGACGCCGCGGTCGTGGATCGTGTCGTCATCACTCATGGCCGGCCCCGGTCAATCCCTATCGCTCTGCGCGATTTTCACCAGTTCTGCTGTCGGCGCGGCATTTTCGCGGCGGGCGATCCAGTCGACGATGGCAGCGACCGCGCTGTCCCGGTGCACCCCGTTGATCTGGGTGCGGTCGCCGAACCGGAAACTCACCGCCCCGGCCTGCACGTCCCGGTCACCGGCCAGCAGCATGAACGGCACCTTCTGGTTGGTGTGGTTGACGATCTTCTTGGCCATCCGGTCGTCACTGGCATCGATCTCCACCCGAACCCCATGCGATTTCAGTTGCAGCGCAACGTCTTCCAGATAAGGAACGTGCTCGTCGGCCACCGGGATGCCGACCACCTGAACCGGGGCCAGCCACGCCGGGAACGCCCCTGCGTAGTGCTCGGTGAGGATGCCGAAGAACCGCTCGATGGAGCCGAACAACGCCCGGTGGATCAGCACCGGGCGTTTCCTGGACCCGTCGCTGGCGGTGTACTCCAGCTCGAAGCGGTCGGGCATGGTGAAGTCGACCTGCAGTGTCGACATCTGCCAACTGCGGCCCAGCGCGTCCTTGACCTGCACCGAGATCTTGGGTCCGTAGAACGCCGCGCCACCCGGGTCGGGCACCAGCTCCAGACCGGAGGCCTCGCCGACCTCGCGCAGGAGCGCGGTCGCCTCGTCCCACACCTCGTCGGAGCCGACGTACTTATCGGGGTCCTTGGTGGAGAGCTCCAAGTAGTAGTCGTCCAGGCCGTAGTCGGCCAGCAGGTCGAGCACGAACCGCAGCACCGAGGTCAACTCGTCGCGCATCTGGTCGAGGGTGCAGTAGATGTGGGAATCGTCCTGGGTCATCCCGCGCACCCGGGTCAGTCCGTGGATGACACCGGATTTCTCGTACCGGTAGACGCTGCCGAACTCGAAGAGCCGCAACGGAAGTTCGCGATACGACCGGCCGCGTGCCCGGTAGATCAGGTGGTGCATCGGGCAGTTCATCGGCTTGAGGTAGTAGTCCTGGCCGGGTTTGCGCACGGTGCCGTCGGGGTTGAACTCGGCATCGAGATGCATCGGCGGGTACATGCCGTCGGCGTACCACTCCAGATGGCCCGAGGTGATGTAGAGCTGTTCTTTGGTGATGTGCGGGGTGTTGACGAACTCGTAGCCGGCCTGCTCGTGCTTGCGCCGGGAGTACTCCTCGAGTTCCCGACGGATGATGCCGCCTTTCGGATGGAAAACCGCGAGGCCGGAACCGATTTCGTCCGGGAAGCTGAACAGGTCGAGTTCGACGCCCAGTTTGCGGTGATCACGGCGTTGAGCCTCGGCGATCAGCTCCAGGTGTGTGTCGAGTGCCTCCTGCGATTCCCACGCCGTGCCGTAGATGCGTTGCAGGCTGGCGTTGTTCTGATCACCCCGCCAGTACGCGGCCGAACTGCGGGTCAGCTTGAACGCGGGGATGTGTTTGGTGGTGGGGATGTGCGGGCCGCGGCACAGGTCGCCCCACACTCGTTCGCGGGTGCGCGGATTGAGGTTGTCGTAGGCGGTCAGCTCGTCGCCACCGACCTCCATGACATCCGGATCCCCGGACTTGTCATCGACGAGCTCGAGCTTGAACGGCTCGTTCGCCAGTTCCTCGCGGGCTTCGTCTTTGGACTCGAAGACCCGCCGGTCGAACAGCTGTCCCTCCTTGACGATCTGGCGCATCCGCTTTTCCAGCTTGTCCAGATCCTCGGGCGTGAACGGTTCGGCGACGTCGAAGTCGTAGTAGAAACCGTCGGCGATGGGCGGGCCGATGCCGAGCTTGGCATGCGGGAACAGGTCTTGGACGGCCTGGGCCAGCACATGGGCGGCCGAATGCCGGATCACGCTGCGGCCGTCGTCGGTGTTGGCTGCCACCGGGATCACCTCGACGTCGGCGTCCGGCACCCAGCTGAGGTCACGCAGTTTGCCGTCGGGGTCGCGCACCACCACGATCGCGTCGGGCGCACCCCTCCTCGGCAACCCGGCCTCGCCGACGGCAGCCGCCGCGGTGGTCCCGGCAGAAACCCGGATCGGGGCTTCGCGGGCTCCTGAGACGGGCTGTGCGGGGACGCTCATTGCGTGGTTCTCCATGGCTTGGGCAGGTGCGGGGGCATGGCGTAATCGATCGCGACCATGCTATCGGTGTCCACCGAGGCGAGCCCAAGCCGATGGCCCGGAGTGGTATCGAAGCGAGCGCGGGAGCTCCGCGGGCGAACGTCGCGTCAGGCCGCCGGCGGCCATTGCGGATCGGCGGCGCCCAGGGCCCCGGTGCGCGCGGGCACCAGCTGCCTGACCACCGGTGCCCGCCCGCGCTCGCCGCGCATCTTGTCGCGCAGTTTCGCCAACGTGAACCGATTCTTTTCGCCGTCATAGAACAAGCGCAAAGTGCGGACCGGGAAGTAACCCAACAACAGAATCGCGATCGTGCCCAGCGCCCCGCCGCTCTTGACGTGGTGCGCCCTGGTTGTCCGCAAATAGCGCATGGCGTACCGATAGAAATTGCGTGGCGAGTCCTCGATGCGCCGGCCGGATACACCGGCAACAAGCGTGGCGTCGTATTCGATCTCGAATTTGTTCTTGAACAATGCCAGGGCGAGGTCGATATCTTCATGCAGGCGGTCTTCGGGATCGAGCTGGGTGAGGTGACGGACAGCGCGCCACGCCGACGTGCGGATCGCCATATTCGAACCGAACAGAAAACGTTGGTCTGTTGCGGTCCTGTACAACCGGTCCCGAACGGCGCGATCAAGCCGAAAGACGGGCTGCTGGAATGGCATGTCGTAGTACCACACCGGGCCCGTCACGGCGCTGACGACGGGATTGCGGAACCGACGGCGGATCGTCTCGACCCAGTTGTCGGCGATGCTGGAATCGGCGTCGATGCGGCCGATCACGGTGCTGCGGACGTTATCGAAGCCATGGTTGCGAGTGGGCACGATGCCTTGACAGGCGTCCTGGTCCAGCAACCGAATGTCGACGAGAGGGTTTCGGGCTTGGAACCGGCGCACAATTTTTCTGGTGTCGTCGGTCGACCTGTTGTTGACGACGATTATTTCGTCGGGTGGAGAAGTCTGCCGAAGGCAGGATTCGAGGCACCTGCCGATGAAACGTTCCTCGTTATAGGCGGGAATGACGAGGGCGACGGAGACCGGTGATTCACCGGCGGGACGATTCGTAGGCCTTGCCGCATTGAAGATTTCGGTCATTGTCGCGATCCGCTATCCCTCGTGCCGTCTATTGCCGAGACACACCCCGGCACGATGCGGTGGGATGCCCAGTTCGATCAGCGATCGGCCACCGATCGAGCCTGATCAATATTCGACACCTATGCAATCATTTGTCAAGGAGATTGTTTTTGAAGGATATTCAATTGAAGATGCGGATTGTCCCGTTGTTTTTTGACGTCAGGGCTGCCCCGGTTTAAGGCGCACGAACAGCGCGTCGGCTTCGGTCAGCAGTGTGTCGCCGTCCCGCAGGCGGCCGGACACAAAGATCTTGCGTCCGTCCTCGCTGTCGACTCCGGCGTCGAACTGCAACTCCTTTTCGATCGGAACGATGTTGCGGTAGTTGATCTTGAGGTAGGCCGTGCGCTGGCGGCGACTACCGGTGAGCACCGACGCCGTCAGCCCGAGCACCGTGTCGAAGAGCATGCCGAGCGACCCGCCGTGCACGGCGCCGTTGCGCCCGAGGTGGAACCGGGCGAACCGCGCCCAGCCCTCGATCCGGCCGTCATCCGTCTGGCGCGCGTTCATGGGTATGGTCAGGACATTCCCGCGCATCGGCAGGTCCATCCGGCGACCGGACGGCGATTGCCACTCGTCGGCGTCGAACGGCGCCAGCAGCGCCGAGAGTTCTTCGAGCCGGTCAGCGGCTTCGGTGATCACCGCATCGGGGGCGTCGACGGCGCGGGCATGATCCTGCAGCTTGCGCACCGCCTCAATGAAGCGGTGGTAGTCCGGGCCACCCTTGTCGGTCGGTTCGGGCGGGTTGAAACCCCCGCCGGAGTGCGGGGCCCGGTCTTGTGTCACCAGGACACCGTATTCGACCCCGACCCGGCTGCCGGCTAGCCGGGTTGGCCAGAGGCGCCCTGCCCACCAGCCTTTCCAGCGGCGCCGTCAACGCCGACACCGGATAACCCGAATCCACCCTTGCCTCCGGCGGCGAGCGCACCCCCAGCGCCACCCTGCCCACCTGCGCCACCGCCACTGGCCGCACCGTTGGTACCCGTGTGACCGAACAACATGCCCGCCGAACCACCGATGCCCCCACCCCCGCTGCCACCACCGTCGCCTCCGGTGCCTCCGGTACCGCCGTCTCCACCCGCGCCGCCCGGGCCGCCCTCACCATTGAAGATGCCCGAACCACTGCCCCCAGCGCCGCCCGCCCCACCCGAACCGCCGACGCCGCCAGTGCCGCCCAACCCACCAACACCGGCATTGCCGCCAACACCGCCGTCGCCGATCAGCAGTCCGCCACGCCCGCCGTTGCCGCCGTCACCGCCGATTCCGCCGAGCCCGCCGGTGCCGCCGACGCCTCCCCCGCCGCCGGCACCACCCGTACCTCCGATGCCGTTACCTGCGCCGGCACCGCCGGATCCGCCGTCGCCGCCCACACCGGCGGATCCTCCGACTGCTCCTGTTCCACCGACGCCGCCCGCACCACCCTGACCGCCGGCGCCGCCGTTGCCGATCAGCAAACCGCCGGCACCACCGTTACCACCCGTGCCGCCGACTCCACCCGTGCCGCCTGATGCCCCGGTGCCACCGCCGCCACCCTGGCCTCCGCCACCGCCTAATGCTTGGGACGAACCAGAGTTGCTGATCGAAGCACCCCCGGCACCACCGGCACCGCCGGCACCACCGGGCGCACTGCCGATGTTCCCGTTGCCGCCCGCACCCCCTTGAGCGGTACCAGCACCGGCAATTGCAACCCCACCGAAGCCGCCGGTTCCGCCATTTCCACCGCTGCCTCCTATGCCGCCATTACCGGCAGAAGCGTTCCCCAGTGCGTCACCGAAAATTCCGGCGAAACCGCCGTCGCCGCCGGTGCCGCCGGTGGACCCCAGCCCGGTGTCTCCGCCGTCCCCGCCAGGACCGCCGGTCAGATTGCCATTGACTCCTTGCGAGATGGCGACGGTCCCGGTGGTGCCGGTGGCGCCGGTCCCGCTGATCGTCGGGTTGGTGCCGGTCGCCCCGGTAAGGCCGGTGCCGCCCTGACCGCCCACGCCCCCGTCGCCGAACAAGAAGGCGTTGCCACCGCTGCCGCCGTGGCCGGCAAGACCGCCCTTGACACCCGCCGTCGCGGCCCCGCCGGTTCCGCCCGCACCGCCGTTACCGAACAGCAGTCCACCGGTGCCACCCGAACCACCCGCCGCACCGGCGCCACCAGTGCCGCCCGCGCCACCGTTGCCTAGCAGGCCCGCGGGTCCCCCATTGCCACCCACCTGACCTGGCAGGCCGTCGCCGCCACGGCCGCCGTTACCGAACAGCAAACCGCCTGCGCCGCCATTCTGCCCCGGTCCGCCGTTAGTTCCGTCGCCGATCAGCGGTCGCCCGAGCAATGCCTGGGTCGGCGCGTTGACCACTCCGAGTATCTGCTGCTCCACGACCTGTAACGGCGAAGCGTTGGCGGCCTCGGCACCCGCGTAGGTGCCGGCCCCGACGGTCAGTGCCTGCACAAAGTGCGCATGAAAAGTCGCCGCCTGCGTGCTGACGGATTGATACGCCCGCGCGTACCCACCAAACAGGTCTGCGATAGCTGCCGATACCTCGTCGGCACCGGCAGCCAGTACCGAGGTGGTCGGGCCTACCGCAGCCGCGCCGGCACCGGCCAGAGCATGACCGATTCGGTCCACATCCGATGCCGCCGCAGACAACAACTCCGGCATTGCAACTACATAGGACACGAGAACCTCCCGCAAATGTGAGTAGGGGTTGGATAAACACGAACGGTCGACATCCGATCGGTCAGCGCGGGTGTCAACGCGGATAGGGAACAAGGCCCCTTACACGGCACGGCACTCCGAGGCCCTGCAGGCCCCATTCGAAGCCACACACCAGCTAGCCGTGTTGGCCGGGTGCTCCGTCGTCACCGACGTCGCCGTTCGCGCCGATGGCGCCATTCGACGACGAACCGAACCCCTTAGACCCACCCTTCCCTGACGCACCGCCAACACCACCGCCGCCCCCAAGACCACCCTGACCAGCACTACCGTTCACGCCCGCTTCGCCGAACAGCACACCGCCCGCACCGCCGAGGCCCCCGAGGCTGCTGCCGCCTCCGGTGCCCCCGGTACCGCCGGTTCCCCCATCACCACCGCCACCTCCGGAACCGCCGGCGCCGGAGACGACGGTCCCGGTGGCGCCACCGCCGCTACCACCGAACCCGCCCGCCCCACCGCCGCCACCGACGCCGCCGACGCCACCGACGCCCGCGGTTCCGCCCGCACCGCCGTTGCCCACCAGGAATCCACCGGCACCGCCGTTGCCGCCTCGACCGCCGGATCCGCCGGTGCCTCCCATGCCGCCGGTGCCGCCGTCGCCGCCGTTACCGCCATTGGCTCCGTTCGCGCCGGTACTGCCACCGACGGCCGTCGCCTTCCCGCCGGCGCCCGCGTCGCCACCGTCACCGCCCGCCGCGCCGGCTCCCCCGCTGCCGCCCTGGCCGCCGGTGCCCCCGCGGCCGCCCTGACCAACGAACATCCCGCCGTGGCCACCGTCGCCGCCGGCACCACCAGCGCCGCCGGCACCACCTGCGCTGCCGGCGCCACCGGCACCCCCGCTACCGCCGGCTCCGGCAAAACCACCGGCTCCGACGCTGTCGGCATTACCGCCGTTGCCACCGGCACCCCCGAACCCGCCGAGCGCTTGGGCGCTGGCTCCATCTCCACCGAGGCCGCCGATGGCACTACCGTTGCCGCCGAAGGCTGTTCCGCCGTCACCGCCGGCGCCGCCGTTACCACCCGCGCCACCAGTGCCGCCGTTGCCGGCAAGCGCGAAATTCGTGAGGGAGTGCGCACTGCCACCTTTTCCTCCGACGCCGCCGGTGGAGCTGAGGCCGCCGTCACCGCCGGTGGCGCCGGAGGTGCCACGAGCGCTGCCGCTCACAGAATCGCTTAAGCCCGGCACCCCCGTAGCGGTTGCACCGCCGACTAGCGGATTCACCCCGGTGGCCCCCGCCAGCCCGGTACCACCCTGCCCGCCTGCACCGCCGTCGCCGAACAACAGGGCATTGCCACCGTGACCGCCCTGGCCGGGATTGCCGCCATTGATGCCGGCGAGAGCGGCGCCTCCCTGCCCGCCGGCGCCGCCGTTGCCGAACAGCCATCCGCCGCTGCCGCCGTTGCCGCCTACCGCACCGGCTCCGCCCTGGCCGCCGGCACCGCCAGTTCCGATCAGGCCCGCCGCACCGCCGTTGCCGCCCACCTGGCCGGGCAGTCCGGCACCTCCACGTCCGCCGTTGCCGTATAGCAATCCTCCGGCGCCGCCGTTACGGCCCGGTGCGCCATCAGCCCCGTCGCCGATCAACGGTCGCCCCAGTAGTGCCTGGGTTGGTGCGTTCACCGCGCCGAGGACGAGTTGGTCGATGCTGGCGGCCTCGGCACTTGCGTAGGCCAGGGCGCCGGCATTGAGAGCCTGCACGAACTGAGCATGAAATGCGGCCCCTTGCGCACTAATGGCTTGATAGGCGTGCGCATGCACGCCGAACACGGCCGCAATTGCCGTCGAGACCTCGTCGGCCCCGGCCGCCAACACCTCGGCGGTCGGGGTGAAAGCTATCGCGTTGGCGGCACTCAGCGCCGAACGGATGCGTGCGAGATCCGTTGCGGCGGTATCCAACACCTGCGGAGCGGCAATGAGAAACGACACGGCAGCCTCCAATCACGCCCTGTTCCCGAATTCGGGCAGAGGTATTGTGCGCTGCGCCACATGGATCTGTTCACGTTTCGGAGTGAAAACGAATCAAGCACATCGAGTCGATGCAATTAAATTCAATTGCTTTGTGCGGCACCCGCCGCCGACAATGCGTCGAATTCCTCATCGCTGAGCGTGATCTCGGCGGCGGCGACGTTCTCTTCCAGATGCGCCACCCGCGAAGTGCCCGGGATCGGCAGCATCACCGGCGCCCGCTTGAGCAACCACGCCAGGGCCAGCTGCGAGGGCGTCGCCCCGTGCGCGGCGGCGATCTTCTGCAACGGCCCGTCCGGCGCCGCCAGCGGGCCCGACGCCAACGGGAACCACGGAATGAAGCCGATGCCCTGGGCGGTCGCCGCGTCCAGCAGGGGATCGGCCTTGCGCGACGTCAGGTTGTACATGTTCTGCACCGACACGATCGGCGCAATCTCGCGCGCGGCATTGAGTTGATCCACGTCGATCTCGGACAGACCGATGTGGCGGATCTTGCCTTCGCCCTGCAACCTGACCAACTCCCCGAGTTGGTCGGCCAGCGCAAAGTTCGGGTCGATGCGGTGCAACTGGTAGAGGTCGATGGTCTCGACGCCGAGACGCCGCAGGCTCATCTCGCATTCCTGGCGCAGATAGCTCGGATTGCCAAGGGGGATCCACACATTCGGACCGGTGCGCAATAAGCCGGCCTTGGTGGCGATCACCAGCCCGCTGTACGGGTGCAGCGCTTCGTGGATGATCTCCTCGGAAACGTAGGGGCCGTACGAATCCGCGGTGTCGATGAAATTCACACCCAGCTCAACTGCGCGCCGCAGCACCCGCACGCACTCGTCGCGGTCGGCGGGCGGGCCCCACACGCCCGCACCCGTCAGGCGCATCGCGCCGAAGCCGAGTCGATTAACCGTCAGGTCACTGCCGAGTGTGAAACTTTCGGATACGTGAGCAGCCACCCTTGCGACCGTACCCGCGTTCCCTGCGCGAGATCCGGTCAGCCGAACACCGGAGCGACGAACCGGCGCACGATCGCCTCTTCCCCACCCTCGATCTCGGTGACCGGCCAGTACAACAGACCGAGCACCACTCTCACCATCCACAGCGCTGCCAGGGGGTCATCACCAGGAAGCCCGGCGATGGTGGCGGCCGCCGCCGGGATGCGCGGCGACCCGATCAGCGTCTGCTCGATGAGGCGGGCCGTCGCCGTGGCCGCACCCACCGCCGCGAACAGCGGATGCGCACGAAGTACCTTGAGCGACATCAGGATCGCGGCGACCATTCGCTCTTCTGCCGGAATGGATTCGACCGATTCCGCGACCATTTCCGCGACCTGCGTCGTCGCCCGGATCAGAAGTGCGTCCCGGATGGCCTCGATGCCACCGGTGTGCCGATACACCGTGGCCCGCGAACACCCGACATTGCGCGCAATGAGGTCGATGCTGAGCCGGTCGAAGCCCCGCGACTCGACCAGAGCGCCCGCGGCGTCATAGATTCGCTCTCGCGCGTTGTGATGCCGATCTCCGGCCAGCCAATCCACGCGACCGATAGTAACGACTCGAACCCCCGCGGCGGCGCCATTTGTGATCAAATATCACGACCCCGCTCGAATGCCAGTCAGGGCAGTTGTATAGCGTCGCGGTCGTGTCGCCGGCACCAATCCCGGGCCCTTGAAGCCTGTCGATCAATATGTCTCGCAATGAGACGTCGTCGAGCCCACCTGCCCGCAAAATCACTGGTCGCAGAGTCGCCGTGAGACGGCGAGACGGCATCGAATTCACCACCGGTTATTGATATCCCTAACCGCCTTGACACCTACAATTCCAACACCGAATGATGTTGTCATGCAAACCAATTCAGCTGCTTCGCGATCCCTTGGCGAGGCGCTGGATGTCCGTTGCCCACGCGCCGAGCGGTCAGGATCAGCGTTCAACCGCAGGGGCTTTCGGGGTAGCCGTACGCCGGCTCACGAATAGCGAATCCGCAAAGGTTTCGAGACACGGGTGATCCGGACTACGGCACCTTAATCGGCGCCATCGCGCCGCCCCCCGCGCCCGGCAACTCCGGTGACGGACTTACCTCGGGCGCTACGCAAACCAGCGCACGACTATTTGGCGCCGAGCCGAACCCACCGGAGTGGAGGATTGTCATGTCTTTGTTGATCGCTGCGCCACAATTCATGGCGGCGACTGCGGCAGATCTCACCCGTGTCGGCTGGGCGGTCAGTGAGGCGAACGCGGCGGCGGCGATGTCGACCACCGCGTTGGCCGCCGCCGCACAGGATGAGGTGTCCACCGCGATTGCGGCGCTGTTCGGCCAGCTCGGTCAGGAGTATCAGGCGGTCGGAGCCCGGGTAGCCGCTGTCCACGAGCGGTTCGTGGCGGCCTTGACCGGTGCCGCGCACTCGTATGCGAGCGCCGAAGTCGCCGCCGCCGAACAGCTGTTCTCCCAGCTGGTCAACGCGCCCGCGCAGGGCTTACTGGGGCGCCCGCTGTTCGGCAACGGCGCCGACGGCATGGTGCCCGGACAGGCCGGCGGCGCCGGAGGACTGCTGTGGGGCAACGGCGGTAACGGAGCTGCCGGTGTCGCCGACGGCGTGGCCGGCGGCGCGGGCGGTGCTGCGGGCCTGATCGGCCGCGGCGGAACCGGCGGGCCGGGCGGGGCCGGTGCCACTGGCGGTGCCGGCGGTCGCGGCGGGTTGCTCTTCGGTTCCGGCGGCACTGGTGGCGCCGGCGGCGTCGCGCTGACGGCCGGGGCCGTGGGAGGAACCGGGGGCGCCGGGGGCGCCGGCGGCATGCTGTGGGGCAACGGCGGGGGCGGGGGTGCGGGCGGAACAGCCGCCACCCTGGACGCACTCGCCGGTGCTGGCGGCCAGGGTGGTCGGGCCGTCATGTTGGGCAACGGAGGGGCGGGCGGGACCGGCGGCGCCGGCGCGGCCGGGACCGCCGGTCTTGCCGCCGGTGCGGGTACCGGCGGGGCCGGAACGGCCGGGGGCAATGGCGGCAATGGCGGCGCGGGCGGCGACGGCGGATCCGGTGGTTGGCTGGCCGGCAACGGCGGCTTCGGCGGTGCCGGTGGTGCCGGTGGCCAAGGGGGCGCCGGCGGGGCGGGCGGCAGCGGCGCTGACGCGCTGCTGGCCGGCGCGACCGGCCATGCCGGCGGAAACGGTGCCGACGGCGGGGCCGGCGGGGCAGGCGGCGAAGGGGGCAGGGGCGGCAGCGGCGGCCTGTTCGGCGTCGACCGTGGACACGCCATCGGTGGCATCGGTGGGGCCGGCGGCAGCGGAGGTGTGGCCGGCAACGGCGGCGCCGGCGGCGACGGCACGGCGGGCAACGTCACCGGCGGCGCCGGCGGTCAAGGGGGCAACCCGGGCAGCGGCGGGGCGGGCGGGGCCGGCGGCACCGGCGCTTCGGCGGGTGCGCACGGACTCACACCCACCAGCGGCGGTGACGGCGGTGACGGCGGACGCGGCGCCGACGCCCTCACCCCGGGAGCCACCGGCGCGGCCGGCGGTCGAGGTGGCGACGGCGGTCTGGTCGGTAACGGCGGCACTGGCGGGCGCGGCGGCAACGGTGCGGCCGGCACCCCCGGCGTCAATGCCGCCGCACCCGGCCACACCGGCCACACCGGCCACACCGGCGGCGCCGGCGGTACCGGAGGTGACGGCGGGCGCGGCGGCGCCCTGGCCGGCGATGGCGGGGCCGGCGGCGCGGGCGGAACTGGCGGTACCGGAGGTGACGGCGGAGCCGGCAGCAAAGGCGCCGACGCCACCGGAGCCGGTTCGGCCGGCATGAGCGGCGGTGACGGCGGCAGCGGTGGATCCGGCGGGGTTGGTGGGGCAGGCGGCCGGGGCGGCGCGGCCCAGTCCGCCACGGGCCACAGCGGCACGCGGGGAGCCGGCGGCGCAGGCGGCACCGGTGGCACCGGCGGGAGCGCCGGAGACGGCGGCACCGGCGGCACCGGCGTCACGTCGGTCAACGGCGGGATCGGCGGCGCCGGCGGTAACGGCGGCGACCCAGGCGCAGGTGGCAGCGGCGGCGCAGGTGGCAGCGGTTCCACCACCGGCGCACAAGGCGCCACCGGCAACTCCGCCACGACCGGCGGCAACGGCGGCACCGGCGGACGCGGCGCCGATGCCACCACGGCGGGAGCCACCGGGGCGTCCGGCGGCAACGGAGGTGACGGCGGCCTGGTCGGCAACGGCGGAAACGGCGGACGCGGCGGAAACGGCGCGGCCGGCATCACCGGTGGCGACGCCGCCACGCCCGGCGGCACCGGCAGCACCGGCCACACCGGCGGCGCCGGCGGCACCGGCGGCACCGGCGGTCGCGGCGGCACCCAGGCCGGCGACGGCGGAGCGGGCGGTGCGGGCGGAACCGGCGGCGACGGCGGAACCGGCGGCACCGGCGGGAAGGGCGCCGACGCCACCCAACCCGGCACCGCCGGCAAGACCGGCGGCAACGGCGGCACCGGCGGCACCGGCGGCACCGGCGGCGACGGCGGCCAAGGCGGTGTCGCCCAATCGGCCACCGGCCACAGCGGTAACCGGGGAGCCGGTGGCGTCGGCGGCAACGGCGGCACCGGCGGCATCGCCGGAGACGGCGGCACCGGCGCCAACGGCGTCACGTCGGTCAACGGCGGGATCGGCGGCGCCGGCGGTAACGGCGGCGACCCAGGCGCAGGTGGCAGCGGCGGCGCAGGTGGCAGCGGTTCCACCACCGGCGCACAAGGCGCCACCGGCAACTCCGCCACCACCGGCGGCAACGGCGGCACCGGCGGGCGCGGCGCCGACGCGGCCACAACGGGCGGCACCGGGGCGGCCGGCGGCAGAGGTGGCAACGGCGGGCTGGTCGGCAACGGCGGCACCGGCGGCTCCGGCGGCACCGGCGGAACAGGAGGCGCCGGCAGCGCTGCGGTCGCCTTCGGCGATTCGGGCAACCCCGGTAAGACCGGCGGGACCGGAGGAGCCGGCGGCGTCGGTGGCAACGGCGGCACTCTGGCAGGTAACGGCGGTGCGGGCGGAACCGGCGGGACCGGCGGGGTGGGTGGCGCCGGTGGTGACGGGCAATTGGGTCTCTCTGGCTGGTTCATGCCAGATGGCCAGAACGGCGGCAGCGGCGGAGCCGGCGGAACCGGTGGGACAGGCGGCGCGGGTGGCGTCGGCGGCCTCGCACTGTCGGCCACCGGAAAGAACGGCGTCCAGGGCATGGGTGGGACCGGTGGCAGCGGCGGGGCCGGCGGAGCACCCGGCGATGGCGGTGACGGCGGTAGTGGCGACTGGACCATCAACAACGGCGTCGGCGGGAAAGGCGGCAACGGTGGAAACCCGGGCGCCGGCGGAGCGGGCGGGGCCGGCGGGGCGGGCTCGGTCACCGGCAAGCAAGGCGCCACCGGCAGCACTCTTACCAGTGGCGGCCACGGCGGCAACGGCGGCGCCGGCGCCGACGCCGTCACGCCGGGCGGCAACGGCGCCGCCGGGGGCCGGGGAGGCAACGGCGGCCTGGTCGGCGACGGCGGGACGGGCGGCACCGGCGGGACGGGCGGCACCGGCAGCACGGGCGCTGCCACCAGCGCAGGCGGAACCGGAAACATCGGCGGTGTGGGTGGCACCGGCGGGGCAGGTGGCCAGGGCGGAAATGGCGGGACGCTGGCGGGCAACGGTGGAGCCGGCGGGACCGGCGGCACCGGCGGCACCGGCGGCACCGGCGGCACCGGCGGGCGCGGCACGGACGGCGCCACGTTCGGCGCGGCCGGCGGTGACGGCGGCGATGGCGGTAAGGGTGGTTTCGGTGGGGTCGGCGGTGCCGGTGGGGCCGGCGGGATCGCTCAGTCCGCAGTAGGCAAGGCCGGCAGCCAGGGCGCCGGCGGCGCCGGCGGCAGCGGCGGTAACGGCGGCGCTGCCGGCGACGGCGGCAATGGCGCGACGAACACCAATGCCGGTGTCGGCGGTGCGGGCGGCGACGGCGGTGACCCGGGCGCCGGTGGCACCGGCGGAGCCGGCGGAGCCGGCTCCAGCACCGGCAAACAGGGTGCCACCGGCAAGGCCGCCACAACCGGCGGCAACGGGGGCACGGGCGGCAACGGCGGGTTTGCCGGCACCCCAGGTGGCACCGGTGGCGCCGGCGGCAAAGGCGGCAACGGCGGCCTGGTCGGCAACGGCGGCGCCGGCGGCAACGGCGGCGCAGGTGGACAGGGCCTTTCGGGCACCACGGCCACCACCCCTGGCGCATCGGGAGGCGCCGCAGACCCCGGCGGGACCGGCGGCGTCGGAGGCGCGGGTGGCCTGGGCGGTTCGCAGGCAGGCAATGGCGGCGCTGGCGGAACCGGCGGTGTGGGCGGAGTCGGGGGCACCGGGGGGACGGGTGCCCACGGGTTCGACGCCACCGCCGCGGGTTCTGCGGGCGGAAAGGGCGGCGGCGGCGGCGCCGGAGGTGCCGGCGGTAAAGGTGGCGCCGGCGGAGCCGGCGGTCAAGCACTGGCCGCTTTAGGCAACGGCGGCAGCCAAGGCGCTGGTGGAGCCGGCGGGACCGGTGGCACCGCGGGAACCGCCGGTAACGGCGGGCGCGGCGCCGACGGTGACCTGAACATCAACGGCGGTATCGGCGGACGCGGTGGCGACGGCGGCGATCCCGGCGCCGGCGGAGCCGGCGGGGCCGGCGGGACCGGGTCGACGACCGGCAAGCAAGGCGCCACCGGCAGCATTCCCACCACCGGCGGCAACGGAGGAACCGGCGGCAACGGCGCCGACGCGACCACACCGGGCGGAAACGGCGCGGCCGGCGGCAGCGGCGGCGACGGCGGGCGGGTCGGCAACGGCGGAACCGGCGGAAAGGGTGGCGCCGGGGCGCACGGCGCGGACGGCAAGAATGGCCACGCCCCCGGCTTCCGGGGTACCGACGCCGGTCACGGCGGGATCGGCGGGGCGGGCGGAACGGGCGGCAAGGGCGGCTCGTCAGCCGGCAACGGCGGGACAGGCGGCGCCGGCGGAATCGGCGGCAACGGCGGCGTCGGCGGAGACGGCGTCGATGGTTCGCCTGGCCTCAATCCCGGCGAATCAGGTCAGAGCGGCGGCTCCGGTGGGCGTGGCGGCGACGGCGGCGGCGGCGGTGCCGGCGGTGCCGGCGGCGCGGCCCAAGCCGCGACCGGGAAAGCCGGGATTCTGGGTGCCGGCGGAGACGGCGGCACCGGCGGCAACGGCGGCACCCCCGGTGACGGCGGCGCCGGCGCCGACGGCAAAGCCGGTGGTGACGGCGGCGGCTACGGCGGTGACGGCGGGTATGCGAGCAAGGGCGGCGCCGGCGGCATTGGCGGTGCCGGCTCCACCGCGGGCAAGACGGGTGCGGCGGGCGTGCAACAAACCGGCGGTAACGGGGCTCGCGGGGGTGACGGCGGCGGGGCCGGCGTGTCTGGCTTCGGCGGCATGGGCGGCTACGGCGGACAGGGCGGCGACGGCGCAACGGGCGGCCGCGGCGGCGACGCCGGCAATGGTGGGGTCGGAGGCCTGTTCGGCGCCGGGGGCGATGGCGGCCGGGGCGGCATGGGCGGCTACGGCCAAGCCGGCGACGGTGGTGACGCCGGCGACGGCGGCAATGGCGGCAAGGGATCGCGCGGAGAAGGCAACGGTGGCGCCGGCGGCGACGGCGGAACCGGGACGACGGGCGGCCGCGGGGGCAACGGCGGCAAGGGCGCCGACGGACTCGGCGGAGAAGGCAACGGTACGGGTGGCACTGGTGGCGACGGCGGCGCCGGCGGCCACGGCTTGACCGGAGCAGGCGGCCGAGGCGGCGACGGCGGTGCCGGCGGTATGGGCGGCAGCGGCCCGCTGCCGCCCTTCGGCCAGGGAGGCTCAGCGGGTGGCAAGGGAGGCGATGGCGGAAACGGCGGCGACGGCAACATCCTCGGCAACCTCATACCCGGCAGCGTCGGCGGAACAGGCCGGGAAGGCCTTCCCCCCAACGACTTCAGCGGTGCGGGCGGCAGCGGGGGGGCCGGCGGCACCGGCGGATCCGGCGGCGGCGCCTGAGCGGACTAAGTGGCAAGCTGGGCTGGGTGGACCTGCGCACGCTCGCCCAGCAACAGCTGACCTATCAGGAAGTGGGCGCGACAGCCGCCGATGAACTTCCGCCGGGATATGACCACATGAGTGTGTCGGCGCAGATCGGCACCGGTCGAGACCGCTTCGAACAGGCGGCCAAGGCATTGATGCACTGGGGCATGCAACGGGGCGCCGGGCTGCGGGTGACGGCCAGCACCGACACCGTCGCCGTCTCGTCGGTGGTAATCGTCAGGATGCTGGGTGTGCTGCGGGCCCCCTGCCGGGTGGTGTATGTGATCGAAGAGCCCGATGTCCGCGGCTTCGCCTACGGCACGCTGCCGGGCCATCCGGAATCCGGTGAGGAACGCTTCGCCGTCCGCTACGAACCAGCCTCGTCGGCAGTGTATGCCGAGGTGTCGGCGTTCTCGCGGCCCGCGACATGGCTGAGCAAACTGGGCGGACCCTTCGTCACGGTGGCACAACGGGTGATCGCCAAGCGTTATCTGCGCGGGGTCTGAGGCTCGTCAGCCCCAGCCCGACAGCAATCTCGCCGCCCCCGAACACATCGCTTCGATGACCTCCCCCACTGGAGCGTCGTTGTGGATCATCCCCACTCCCTGACCCGCGTCGACCGGTTCCGGCTGCCCGGCGCACGCCTCCGGGTCAGCGGCAAGTGCCTCCTCGCGACCAGTCCACCGCGCGACGAACTCGTCGGCCAGCACTCGCGACGGAAATCTCTTCGGCCACGGCAGACCGGCGGCGACGTCAAAGGCCCGGGTGACCCGCGTATCGGTCGCGGCCGCCGCGATCAGGGCTTGACGGCCATCGGCGCCGGTCAGCGATTCCGGGCAGGCGGCGAACCGGGTGCCCACCCACGCCCCGCCGGCCCCGGCCGCCAGTACCGCGGCCAGACTTCGGGGTGAGGCGATCCCCCCGCCGGCCAACACCGGAACGTGCACCGCGTCGAGCACCTCGTCCAGCAACGGCAGCGTCGCCAGCCGGACCTCGCCGTGTCCGCCGCCTTCTGCTCCCCTCGCGACCAGGATGTCGACGCCCGCACCCGCAGCGCGGCGGGCCCCTTCGGCGTCGTAAACCTGTGTGGCGGTGGCGATTCCGGCGTCTTGCGCGGCGGCGACCCACGACCAGTCAGCACCGAAGCTGATGGACACCAGTGCCGGGCGCGCGGCGAGCGCGTCCTCGAGTAGCCCGCTATCGGCCCGCATCACCCAATCCACCAGTCCGATTCCGAATCGCCCGCGCACGTGGCGCAATTCGGCGGCCAGCGCGGAGCGGGTCGCGGTGCTACCCATGCCGACCATCCCCAGCCCGCCCGCCGCGGTCACCGCTGTCGCCAGCCGCCCTCCCGCGACCCCGCCCATCGGTGCGTTGACGATCGGTACCCGCAAACCGAAGTCGCGCGACCAGGGCGTGGCGAGCACGGTCAGTGCGCAGCGCCGGGCTGGGACTTCAGCACGGTCAGCAGCACCACCGAGTCCTGCACCGCAAGCAAAGCGTGGCGCACCCGCGGGATGGCCACGTAGTCGCCGGTCTTCCCCTCCCATGCGTCGTCGCCGGCGGTGAGACGGACGTGACCCTCCAGCACCTGCAAAGTCGCCTCGCCGGGGCTGTCGTGTTCAGACAGCTCGTGTTCGGCGAGCAGGGCAAGCACGGTCTGGCGCAGTTCGTGGGTGTGGCCGCCGTGGATCGTGTGGGCCGCACGGCCGCTATGTGTATCTCGCGCCTCGACCAGCTTCTGCGACGCCAACTCGGTCAGCGAAATGGATTCCATGACCCTCACCTTTCAGTTGCTCAGTAGCAGTATCCCCGCCACGAGCAACGCCACCACCTTGACCACCTCTAGACCGACGTAGGCGTAGTGGGCCCGGGAGCGCGGTGCATCCAATCCCGCAAGCACCTGGTCAGAACGCCGGGTCAAGCGCGGCCGCACCGCGATCAGTTGACAGGCCAGGGCCGATGCGACGACCGAAAAAGCAACCGTGATCCGCAGCGGCGTCGGACCGGCGACCACGAGCGCTCCGATCACCAACGCGAAAGCGACTTCCACGGTGTTCAGCGCGCGGAAGACCAGGCGGCCGATGCCCAGACCGATCTGCAGCGTCACGTTCGGCGCCCGAAACTTCAGCGGCGCTTCCAGAAACGAGATGGCCAGCACCATGCCGAGCCACACAAAAGTCACGGCGACCTCCGTCGCGCGACCCGTGTTCATCGCCCCGCTCCCGCGGGTGCGAGATGGGCCAGACACAAGTCCGGTTCGGCGAACGCTTCCAGGCGATCGACGGTCACCGGCGCCGCCCAGGTTTCCAGTGCGCCCCGCATCAATCCCAGGTGGACGGGGCAGATCACGCTGGACTGCCGCTCGGCGAGTTCAAGGAACGGGCAGTGCCGCAGTCCGAGCTGCTGTTGGCCGCCGGTGCCGCGCAGTTCGGGTTCGAAACCCAGGTCGTCGAGCACGCCGATCAGATGATCGATCGACTCTTCGGCGCCCGGGTCCGGTCCGGGCGATCCGAGCCGCTCACCCCACGCCCGGCCGGCTGCCACCGCCCGGGCCCCCGAATCAGGTTCGGCAGCAAGGCCGATGGCGAGGATCTCCGCCAGCAACCGGTATTGCCGCATGCCCTCGCGGTCCATCTGCGCCACGGCGCGGAACATCAGCGGCGGCCGACCGGGGCCGCGGCGTGCCGACTGCACGTGCTCCACCCGGCCCTCACCGACGAGGGTGTCCAGGTGGAAGCGCACTGTATTGGGATGCACATCCAGCTTTCCGGCGATCTCCACGATGCTCAGCGGCACGCGGGAGGAGCGCAGAATTCGTAGCACAGCGCGACGGCGGCCGGTCCCCTCCGGTCCTGAATCAGGATCTGCCATGGCGAGTCACCCACCCTTTCGCAGCGCATGCGGCGTGGACTGGCGAGTTTACACAAGAAAAATTGGACAAACCCGGGCAACGGCTGGGTTCGGCGCACCGGATGCGCTACTTTACAGTGCACCAACAGACACCACTATGGCTTCCGACAGAGACCCCCTTCCAATGTCCGGCCGGGACGACGAGCACGTTCCCGGGCACTGGCTGCTGGCCAGGCTGGGCAAGCGGGTGTTGCGCCCCGGGGGCGTCGAGCTCACCCGGACCCTGCTGGTCCGCGCCGAGGTGAACAACGCCGATGTGCTCGAGCTGGCTCCGGGGCTGGGTCGGACCGCGGCGGAGATCATCGCGCGGGGGCCCCGGTCCTATCTCGGAGCGGAAGCAGACCCGGACGCGGCCAACCGGGTGCGCGGCGTGGTGGCGGGCCACGGCGAGGTCAAGGTCACCGATGCGGCCGACACCGGACTGCCCGATGCCTGTGCCGACGTGGTGATCGGCGAGGCGATGCTGACCATGCAGAGCGATGCAGCCAAGCACGCCATCGTGGCCGAGGCCGCGCGGCTGCTGCGGCCGGCGGGCCGCTACGCGATCCACGAGCTGGCCCTGACCCCCGACGACGTACCCGACGAGGTCGCCGTTGACGTCCGGCAGTCGCTGGCCCGGGCGATCAAGGTGAATGCGCGTCCGTTGACGGTCGCGGAGTGGTCGGAGCTGCTGGGCGGTCACGGGCTGGTGGTGCAGCATGTCGCGACGGCGCCGATGGCGCTGTTGGCGCCGCGACGAGTGATTTCCGACGAAGGACTCTGGGGAGCAATCAAATTCGCCAAGAATGTGCTCACTCAACCCGACGCCCGCAAGCGGGTGCTGGGAATGCGAGCCACGTTCCGCAAACATCGGGAGCGGCTGGCCGCGGTGGCCATCGTGGCGCAGAAGCCCGGTTAACCGGCGACCGTTTCGCGGGCCCGCCGCAGGCTCTCGTCGATCAACCTGTCGACAGCGCCGAAGTAGGTCGGCGACGGCTCGGTTCCGGTGAGTTCGGCGATGGCGCGCTGCTCGCCGAGAACATCTGCAGCAGAGAGGTTTTCAGCCATGCGGTTGACGTCCACCCGCAACCCGGACAGCAGCTCACCGCACTGCGAACCCGCTATGAGCGTCCGTCGGGCCAAGGTGCGCAAGGTGTCCCATTCGACATGCCAGGACCCGTCGGGGCGCTCGTCATTGGCCAGCGCGCCCGCCTGATGCAACGTCGCGGCCAACGGCGGCGCCGCTAATCCGGCGCGCCGGATTAGGATGGACAGCACCGGATTCCGCTTGTGCGGCATCGACGATGAGCCTCCGCGGCCCGCGCCGGCGGGTTCGCTCAGCTCACCGACCTCCGGGCGCGCCAGGGTGGCGATGTCCGAGGCGATGCGGCTCCAGCTGTCGGTGCAGGCGACCAACGCATCGGCCGCGGCCGTGAACGGTCCGCGTGCGGTGTGCCAGGGCGCGCGATAGTCGAGGCCCAAAGTCGTTGCGGCAGTGCGTGCGACCCGTTCGGCGAGCGCAGCCGGATCGGTGTGACCGGCGCGCGAGGTGGCCAACTCCACGGTGGCCGACCAGGTACCGACGGCACCGCCGAACTGAGCCGGAGTGGACAGGGCGGCGAGCCGATCATGGGCGTCGAGAACGCCGGTGAGCCAGCCGGCCACCTTGGCGCCGAATGTGGTGGGTGCGGCGTGCTGAGTCAGGGTGCGGGCCACCATGGGTGTGCCGCGGTGCGATTCGGCGAGCGTCGACAGCGTGTCGATCTGCGTTGCCAGCTGTGCGCCCAGCGCGACGATGACGCCTCGCAGTGCCAGCACGAGGGCAGTGTCGAGGACGTCCTGGCTGGTCAGTCCCCGGTGGATCCAGGGACCCAACGCCGGGGTCATCCGACGGCGCAGCAGAGCCACCAGTCCGATCACCGGATTGCCACCATCCTCGGCCGTGACAGCGAGGTGCTCGCAGTCCTGCTCCCCCACCAGATGCCCTAGGTCGGCCACCTCCACTGGCACCAGTCCGGCCGTGCCGAGCGCATCCAACCAGGCCGACTCCACCGCCACCATGGCCTGCAACAGGACCTGGTCGGTCATGTGTTCACCGGCACGTTCGTCACCGGGCCACAGCAGGTTGGTCATGTCCGATGGCCCCGGTAGGCCAGGAACACCGTTTCTTCGGAGCCTTGCAAACGCACATCGAAGCGGTATCGCATTCGGCCCGAATCGGTTTCCGCGAGACAGCGCATCGTACTGCGTCGTCGCGGTTCCAGGCCGGCCAACTCGGCCACGGTGTCCAGATCGGCGTCGGGCAGATAGGCGCGAGCGAAAAGGCGATGCAGCAAACCCCGCGCAAAGATGGCGAACACGAAATGCGGCGGCCTCCCGGCGGCTGTGGAGCCGGGGGCCAACGTGGTGAAGGTGTAGTGCCCGTCTGCGTCGGTCGCCGCCCTGCCCCAGCCGGTGAAGGTCCAGCCGTCGCGCCGCAGCGACCCCGACGCCCGCGGAATTCGACCGGCGCTGTCGGGCTGCCAGATCTCCACCAGCGCGTCCGGCACCCCGGCTCCGGCGCCGTCGTACACGGTGCCGTGCAGTTCCACCGCGCCGGGGAATTCGTCACAGACCAGTTCCCTGTCACGCGGGAACGGCAGACCGATGCCGAAGAACGGGCCGACCGTTTGTCCCGGAGTGCAGCGTGCTTCAGTCATCGGCTCAAGACCCGCCCAGGACTATGTCCCACCGGTATCCGGTTGCGTACTCGGGTTCGGTGACATCGTGGTCGTAGGCGGCCACCAGCCGTTGTCGCGCAACGGGATCCAGCACCGACTGAAAGATCGGATCCAATCCGAACAGCGGATCGCCGGGAAAGTACATCTGGGTGACCAGGCGATCGGTGAAAGCGCTTCCGAATACCGAGAAGTGGATATGCGCGGGCCGCCAGGCGTTGTAGTGATTACGCCACGGATAGGGGCCCGGCTTGATCGTCTTGAAGCGGTAGGAACCGTCGGGTCCGGTCAAGCAGCGGCCGGCGCCGGTGAAATTCGGGTCGAGCGGTGCGGGGTGTTGATCGCCTTGGTGGCGGTAACGGCCGCTGGCATTGGCCTGCCAGATCTCCAGCAACTGTCTGGCGACGGGCCGTCCGTCGCGGTCCAGCAGACGCCCGGTCACGATGATGCGCTCCCCGATGGGTTCGCCCGAGTGCCCGGCCGTGAGGTCGGCGTCGAACGGGTCGACGTCCTGATGGCCGAAACAGGGCGCCCAGCGTTCTATCTCGTCGGGGTCGACGGCGAGGAGAGGATTCTCTGGGTGGCGCAGGGCGCTGCTGCGATAAGGGGGGTAGTTCAAGCGTGGCATCGCATCGGCGCCGCCCGGCTGAAACTCGCCCCCGACCGCGGCGATCTCCGCCGAGATGTCACGCTGCGACGCGACGCGCCCGGGTGCAGCCTCCACAGAGCGTGAGGCTACTCGCGCCGTGACAAGGGGTGCATGCAAAGCCGCCGGGTGTCGGATCGCCGAATCGAGAACCACCGAGCGGGCTCTTGCCGGCCCGGCGACCGACCACGGCCCGAGCGACGTTCAACGGCAACGGCAGGCATGGCCTCTCCCGCCATGCCCGGCCGTGGCTCGTTCAAGCCGGAGGCGACCAGAGACGTCACCCGCACCCGAGCGATTCCAGCGGTTGAAGATATATTCTCAATCATATACAACATTCAGTGACGATGATTCGTTCGGACCTGCGGGCAAAGAAGGTTGTAAGCGATGTCGTACCTCTTCACCACCCCGGACGTAGTCAGCGCCGCTGTGGGCGATCTGACCACCCTCGGGTCGTCGATCGATGCGGCACGAGCGGCAGCCGCGGGTTCCACCAACGGAATCCTGGCCGCGGGTGCCGACGAAATCTCGGCCGCGGTCGCGGAGTTGTTCGGCGATCACGGCCATGCCTTCCAGGCGCTTAGCCGACAGCTGTCGGCCTTCCACAGCCAGTTCGTCCAGACGTTGAACGCAAGCGTCACCGCTTACGCCAGTGCCGAGGCGACCAACGCGGTCGGCTTCGCCGCGGCCGACCCCAGGTTGGAACTGTTCGGAGTGCTGATCGGCGGAAATGGGGCCGACGGCAGCGCGTCAAGTCCCAACGGCGCCAACGGTGGCCTGCTGTGGGGTAACGGCGGGGCCGGTTACACCCAGCCGGGCTCCTCCGGAGTGACCGGCGGCAATGGCGGAAACGCCGGCCTGTTCGGCAACGGCGGACGCGGTGGCGGCGGCGGATATGGCGCGGCCGGCGGTCAGGGCGGTGCCGGCGGGTGGCTGTTCGGCAACGGGGGTGCCGGCGGCACCGGCGGCGCTGCGATCGCCGGTTTCAACGGCGGGGCCGCGGGCAACGGGGGCGCCGGTGGCAGCGCGGTCCTCATCGGCAGTGGCGGTCCCGGCGGCCAAGGCGGTGCGGGGCTGGCCGGGACCGGTATGACCACTCCGCACAACGGCACCGCCGGCCTTGGTGATGGGGGCAGCGCCCACGCGGGAGGCCCGGGCAAGTTCGTTGGAGGTACCGGTCACGTCGGCAGCGCCGGTTCCCTCGGCGAAGTGGGTGGCGGGGGCGGCACCGGCGGTGCCGCAGGGTCCTCGGGCAGCACCAACAGCCTTTTCGTCGCCACCGGCGGTGCCGGTGGCCAGGGCGGCACCGGCGGCGTCGGCAGCGACGCAGGTGCCGCCGGCGTCGGCGGAACCGGCGGCCACGGTGGTGCCGGCGGCAGCGCGGGAGCGCTGGCCGGCGACGGCGGAGCGGGTGGGCAAGGCGGCGCCGGCGGAACCGGTGGCGCCGGGGGAACCGGCGCGACGGGCGGCGTCGGCGGCACCGGGGGCGCCGCGACCGTCTCCAGCACCTACCCGACAAGCGTCGGCGAGGCTACCGGCGGGGTCGGCGGAACCGGTGGGACGGGCGGAACCGGTGGGGTGGGCGGCACCGGCGGAGTCGGGGGCGCGGGCGGCAACGGCGGCCGCGGCGGCATGCTGTTCGGCAACGGCGGAGCCGCGGGCCAGGGCGGGGCAGGCGGCCTCGGCGGAGTTGGCGGCGCCGGAGGCGCCGGTGGAGGCGGCGGCGCCGGCGGTGATGCCTCGGCAGCAGGAAGCACCGCAACTCTCCAGTCCACGGGCGGCAATGGCGGTACCGGGGGGAGCGGCGGCGCCGGCGGGGTCGGCGGGACGGGCGGAGCGGGCGGCGCAGCCGGTACCGCAGGCGCCGGGGGCGTGTTCGGCTTCGCCGGCACCAATGGCACCGGCGGGGCCGGTGGCCAGGGCGGTCAGGGCGGTGCGTCCGGGGCAGTCGGCCCTGGATCTGTCGTCGGTGGCTCTGCCAGCGGAGGCACCGCCACCGCCGGCGGTACCGGGGCCAACGGCACCACCGGAAGTGCCGGCAACCAGGGTGCATCCGGCGCGAACGGCTGAGCATTCGGCGTCCGCCGACCGATACCCTTGACGCCATGCCGAGCGACTACGTCTATGACCAGAGCTTCGCCGAGGAACGCACCCGGTTGGGCGCCATGGAAAGCCTGTGGGACCCCGGCACCCAGGCGCTGCTCGACGAGCTCGGCCTAGGCAGTTCCGAAAAGCCTTGGCGTTGCCTGGAAGTCGGTGCCGGCGGTGGGTCACTGCTGCACTGGATGACCGGTCGCGGCGCCACCGTGGTGGCCGTCGACATCGACACCCGCTTCATCGAATCACTGGCCAGCGACCGCATCGAGGTGCGGCGCCTCGACATCCGCACCGACGAACTGCCCGAAGGCCAATTCGACCTCGTGCACTCGCGGTTGGTGCTTGAACACCTGCCGGACCGGCGACAGATCATCGAGCGCCTGGCCGCGACATTGCGCCCCGGTGGATGGATGGTGATCGAGGATCTGGATTGGACGGCGTTCGGCTTCGACGCAGTCGATACCCAACTCGACCGGGTCACCGATGCGATCCTGGCATTCATGCAGCAGTCCGGCTTCGAACCACGATACGGCCGCCGGGTGGTCGCCGATCTTGCCGCCGCCGGGCTGAGCGAGGTGCGAGGCGACGGGCGGGCACGGGTGATCGATTCCAGCACAGCGGGTTTCGACTTCTTCCGATTGTCCTTCGAAAGTCTGCGCGCCGCAGTGGTCGAGGCCGGGCTGATCGCGAGTGAGGACGCCGACGCCGCGACTGCCCGCTTCGGCGGAGACATCCGGGTATTCACCCCGATCATGATGGCCGGAATCGGACGACGGCCCGTGGCCTGAATTGCCTGGCGCGGGGCCGCCTTGCCCCTGGTCCGCACATCTCCGTCCATCAACCGAGTCCGCGTAGCACAGCAGCACAGCCGCCGCACCCCGCACCCCGCACCCCGCACGGCAAGGGATAAGTCCGCCACGACTTGAGCACAAAGCGCAAAACCACGCAATCGTCGTTTACTCCGGCTATCGACCACAACCGCGACGGACGGCTCCGGAGATTCTAAGTTCGATAGCAATTCGATAGGCGGGCCCACCGCGGAACCACGAACGAGATTTCGGCTGGCGAAATCCCGTCGCTAGTGGTCTGTGCCCGTCACGGAATTGTCAGCAAATACGAAAGGGGTTGAGAAATGGTGGCATTGGGCACCATTAACGAATGGCAACCACCATCTGGGATGGTTACCACCTGGACGGCGACCCCCGCGGCGCGTGCCGCGGCACGGATGGCCTCACGCAGCACATTGGCTCCGAGTTACCAACGCGAGCAACACCTTCGCTCTGCCCATGCGGCACAGGAATCTGGTCACGTCTTGCCCCGGTTGATGGTCGTGGCCTGGAACATCGCCGGCACCTGCAACATCGCCGCCATGACAAAAGCTATCAACACTCATGTTCGTCGTCACGACAGCTACCACGACTGGTTCGAATTCGACGGTGAAATGATCGTTCGCCGGCGCATCGACAACCCCGAGGTCATTGCATTCCATCCCGTCGAATTCGGGGCAATGGGCACCGACCAGATACGCCACCATGCGCTGACCACCACACCGAACACCCTGGAGTGGGGTTGCATCACCTTCGGCGTTGTCCAGCACGCCGGTTACTTCACCTTCTACACCAGCGTCGACCATCTCTATATCGACGGCATGTCGGCCGGATTGATCTTCTTCGATATCCACCTGTCTTATGACGCGCTGACCCACGAATCACCACAGCGCCCGGCCGCGCCGCAGATCGCCAGCTACCGGGGCTATGCCGCCCGCCAACACGAGCGGATGGCGGGCCTGACGCCGACGTCGCCGGAGATCAGGGACTGGATCTCGTTCATGCAGGGCACCGATGGCCACTGGCCCCGCTTCCCCCTTCCGCTGGGGGACGTCGACGCCACCACCGTGGGCGACTTTCTGACGGTAGAACTACTGGACGCCGCCGGGACGGAGTCATTCGACGCCACCTGCCAAGCTGCCGGAGCCAGGTTCAGCGGCGGTGTCCTGGCCTGCGCGGCGCAGGCCGAGCATGACCTGACCGGGGCGACGACCTACTACGGATTCACCCCGTACGACACCCGTACTCCCGGCCTGGACTCGCTCACCGTCGGCTGGTTCGCCAGCCTGGTACCCATCAGTGTGTCCGTCGGCACCGGATCCTTTTCCCGGATGGCCCGCGCCGCACAGCAGTCGTTCGACGCTGCCAAGCGGCTGGCCGGCATCCCGTTCGACCGGGTGCTCGAGCTGGCTGCGCCCGACCAGCTGGTTGACGCGCCCCACGAGCGTTCGGAGTCGATGGTCTCGTTCATCGACGTGCGTAAGCTGCCACTGGCACCGTTGTTCGAGCAAACGAACTTCGGCGCCTACGGCGACAATCTGTCTCGCGGCGGGGTCAACATCTGGATCACCCGGCACGCCGACAAGACCACCGCGACCATCTCCTTTCCGGACAATCCGGTCGCGCGCAGGTCGGTGCGCCGCTACCTGTCGGCGCTGACCGACGCGTTCACCCGCATCGTCGCTCCCGCCACCTCGAAGTGGCTGGACGACGTTGCCCAGCATGCGAATTCGGGACAGGGCATCCCTGTCATCAGCCTGCCGGCAGGGAGGGCGTGAGTCACATGAGCGCCGTCGTCGACCTGGTCGACCACACCTTCTTCCGCATCGAGCGGGCAGCCGGTGTGACCAACGTGATCCAGTGCGCCTGGTTGTATGACCGTCCCGTCGCCATCGACGGCCTGCGCCGGTTCCATCAGCACCTGCAACGCGGCAGGTTGGCGCGCCGGATCGAACGGTCACCGCTGCCGTTCGGTCGTCATCGCTGGGTCTCGCCGCAACAGCATCACGACCTCGAGATCGTCGAGCAACCCTGCTCGCGAGGGGATTTCGACGCCTGGCTGGCGAGGCAGGCCGAAACTCCGCTGGACGCCGAGCACGGCCCCGGCTGGCATCTAGCGACGCTGCCCTTCACCGGCGGCGGCGCAGGGGTGAGCTTGATTGCCTCGCACTGCCTTACCGACGCCATGGGATTGTGTGAAGCGGTGGCCGACGCGGCGTGCGGCCGGGATCACCCGCGCCACTGGCCGGTCGCCGGGTCACGCCCGCGCTGGCGGGCCCTGGGTGAAGACGCTCGGCAAACCGCGCGTGACGTGCCGACCATCGGCCGAGCGGCGGCGGCCGCAGCACGATTCGCCTGGCGCAGCCGGCAGCGCACTGGATCGCCCACCGCACCATCCGGCCCGGCTGGCGGGGCGGATGAACGCGTCACGGTCCCGACGGCAACGGCTTTCGTCGACGCCGCGGATTGGGATTCCCGCGCCGTGAGCCTCGGGGGACCAGCAACACGTTGCTGATCGCGGTGGCTTCTCGGTTGGCCCAGCGGATGGGACGTGTCGCCGCCGACGGTTCGGTCGCGGTGACGATGGCAGTCAGCCAACGCGGCCCGGACGACACCCGCGCCAACGCCATCACCAACGTCGACTTCACCGTCACACCACACCACGCAACGGTGAGTCTGCTCGAAATCCGTTCCGCCACAAAGCGAGCACTGATCCGCTGTGCCGAGCAGCCCGAGGAGCGGTGGCGGTTGCTGCCGCTGGTACCGGTGGTGCCCGAGCGGCTGGGGCGGCGCTGGGTCGACGCCGCCACCTCCGGCACCGTCAGCGTCGGCGCATCCAACGTCGGGACGATTGACCCGGCCGTCAACCAACCGGACGGCACCGACGCCGATCACTTCGCCATGAGGTCCATCACGGCGCGCGCGACGACGGCGACGACGGACCGGGTCGGCGGACTGCTGTCGGTGCTCTCGGGCCGGATGCAGGGCCGGGTCTTCGTCTCGGTGGTCGCCTACCAGCCCGGTGGCCACAACTCCGACAGCGGTGTCAGCGGCCTTATTCGGGATGTCCTGCGCGAGTTCACGCTCACCTCGACCGCCGGGTGGGCGGCTCCACGGGAAAGGATCCTCGGCAGATGAACAACGTCCTTGACCTGGTCGACCAGACCTTCTTTCGCCTCGAACAAGCTGCCGGAGTGGGCCAGTGCGTCTGGGTGTACAACCGCCCGGTCGATATCGACGGTCTGCGCCGGTTCCACCACCAGCTACTGCAGGGACGACTGGCGCGCAGCATCGAACGCTCACCGTTGCCGTTCGGCCGCCATCGGTGGGTGTCCCAACGCGGGCCTTCCGCGCTCGAGATCGTCGAGACACCCAGGCCGCGTGCCCAATTCGAGGCCTGGCTGAGCGAGCAGGTCTGTACTCCCCTAGATGCCGAGTTCGGACCGGGATGGCGCCTGGCGGTCCTGCCATTCAGCGACGGCGGCGCGGGAGTCAGCCTGGTCCTCAGCCACTGCCTCACCGACGGTGTCGGAGGGGCGACGGCGGTGGCCGAGGCGGCGTGCGGCCAGGTGTCACCGGTCCGCTGGCCTAACGCCGGATCACGCACCCGGTGGCGTGCGCTGCGTCAGGACGCTCGACAAGCCGCGCGCGACCTACCCGCCGTCTGCCGGGCCGCGACCGCCGCAGCCCGGTTCGCCCGTCGCAACCGCGGGCGGTCGGCAGCAATTCTCCCAGCACCGATCTTCGCGGCGGACGAGCGTCATACCGTGCCTGTCACAACGGTTTTCGTCGACGCAGAGGAATGGGCAGCGCGCGCGCACGCGCTGGGCGGAACCAGCAACACATTGTTCGCGGCGGTGGCGGTGCGGCTCGCGCACCGGGTCGGACGGGTGGCTCGGGACGGCACGGTCGCCGTCGCGATACCGGTCAACGAGCGCACGGCCGAGGACACCCGGGCCAACGCCGTCACGATGGTGAACATCACGATCGACCCGGCGCTGGCGGCCTGCGACCTGCGCGTCATCCGCGCAGCCGTCAAACATGCGCTGACCGGCTACCGGGACCTGCCCGACGAGCGGCGGACATTGCTGCCCCTGATCCCGTTTGTGCCGCGGCGACTCACCCGCCGGTTGGTCGGCGTCGCCACCGGCGGCGCGGCCAACGTGGTCGTCGCGTCCAACCTGGGCGCGGCGCCCGCGGCCCTCGGCCGGCCCGACGGCACCGACGCCGACTACGTCGCGGTGCGCTCTCTCTACCCGGATCTGACCGCTGCGATGCTGCAGCAACTCGGCGGACTGCTCTCGTTGCACGCGATGACGGTGGACCGTCGGGTGGCCATCTCGGTGCTCGGCTATCAGCCGGGCCAGCCGAACTCCAATACAGAATTGACACAGCGGATCTCGAGTGTCCTGCGGGAGTTCTCACTCATCGCCACGACATATGACGACGTCATCACGACGAAAGGTTCCCGACCATGAGCGACGTTTTGGACCTGTATGACCAGACCCAGTTCCTCGGCCAGCAGGCAACCGGAGCCACGAACCTCCTGCAATGCTTCTGGCTCTACCATCGTGATGTCGATGTCGACGGGTTGCGGCGGTTTCACCGCCAACTGTCCCGTGGACCGTTGGCCCGCAACGTCGAACGATCCCCCTTGCCGTTCGGCCGGCATCGCTGGGTCGCGCCGCGCCGGGACTGCGAGCTGGCGATCTCCGAAACACCCCGCCCGCGTGCTCAATTCGAATCCTGGCTGGCTGAGCAGGCCAATGTGGCGCTGGATGCCGAACACGGCCCCGGATGGCAGCTGGCAATGCTGCCCTTCGCCGAGGGCGGTGCGGGGCTGAGCCTGGTCGTCACGCATTGCCTCACCGACGGCGTCGGACTGTGCACGGCGCTGGCTGACGCGGCCTGCGGCCGGCCCAGCCCGATTAGGTGGGCGGCCGCCGGCTCCCGGTCACGGTGGCAGGCGCTGCGCCAGGACGCGGGTCAGGCCCTGCGCGACCTGCCGGCCATCGGGCGCGCGGTCGTCGTCGCAGCCAGAGCGGCTCGGCGACAGCAGGATTCGGCCGCACCAGCGCCGGGCTATGCGACCGACGAGCGCGTCACGCTCCCCACTGTGACACTCTTCGTCGACGCCGAGCAGTGGGACGCTCGCGCTGTTGCGCTCGGCGGCACCAGCAACACGCTGCTAGCCGGTTTCGCGGCCGGCCTCGCGCAACGGGTCGGGCGCCTGGCCACCGACGGAACCGTCGCGCTGACGGTGCCGGTGAACGAACGCACGGCCGACGACACCCGCGCGAACGCGATCACCAACGTCGACCTCGCGGTCGACCCCCGTCCGACGACGACCGACCTGCGCCCCCTGCGGGGCGCGATCAAGCACGCGCTGATTCGATCGGCGACGTCGACCAACGAGCGCTGGAAGTTGCTGCCCCTGGCTCCCCTGCTGCCGCACTGGCTGGTGCGGCGCTGGGTCGGACTTTCGGCCAGCGGCGCGGCCAGCGTGATCGCCTCCAACCTCGGGGCGCTCGACACGGACGCCATGTGCCCGGACGGCACTGAAGCCGACTACTTCGCCATGAAGTCACTGGCCCCGGGCGCGACCTCGGCGATCATGAACCGGTTGGGCGGGTTGCTCACGGTGCTGTCGGGCCGTACACGGCAGCACGTCTTCGTCTCGGTCCTCGCCTACCAGCAGGGCCGTTCCAATTCCACGACCGAACTACGCCAACATCTTTCGGATGTGCTGAGCGACTTCATGCTCACCGCGGACGAGCTGTCTCAGCTGGCTACCAAGGAGGCATCCCGGCCATGAACAACGTCCTTGACCTGATCGACCAAGCCGCGTTTCTAGCCGAGCGTGCCACCCGCTCCACGAATGTGCTGCAGTGCTGCTGGCTCTATCGGGAGGGCGTAGATCTCGACGGGCTGCGCCGCTTTCACCACCACCTGCAGCGGGGGCGGCTCGCGCGGCGCATCGAACGCTCACCACTGCCGTTCGGCCGCCATCGCTGGGTGTCCGCACCTGCTTCTACCCAGCTTGAGATCGTCGAATCACGTTACTCGCGTAGTCAATTCGACGCCTGGCTGGACGAACAGGCCGACCTTCCGCTGGATGTCGAACGGGGACCCGGCTGGCATCTGGCCGTACTGCCGTTCACCGACGGCGGTGCCGGGGTGAGCTTTGTGACCACCCACTGCCTCACGGACGGGGTCGGATTCTGCGCTGCGCTGGCCGACGCCGCCGACGGACGCGACGATCCGATCAATTGGCCTGCCGCCCGCTCCCGCCGACGGTGGCGGGCGCTGGGCCGGGACACCCGACAGACCGCGCGCGACCTACCCGAAGTGGGCCGGGCCCTGCGAGCCGCGGCACGCCTGGCACGCGACACCCGCGGCACAGGCCGCACAGCCGCCCCGGCACCGGCCCGGTTTGCACGGCCCGACGGACGCGTCGCGCTGGCCACGGCGACGCTCTTCGTCGACGGCGCTTGGTGGGACGCCCGGGCCCGGGCGCTCGGCGGCACCAGCAACGCGCTGCTCGCGGCGGTCACGGCGCGCCTGGCCCGGCAGACGGGACGCGTCACCACCGAAGGCGTCGCCACCGTCGCGATACCCGTCAACGAGCGCGTCGTCGGCGATACCCGGGCCAACGCCATTACCGCCGTCGACATCGAGGTGGACTCCACGGCGGTGACGACGGACCTCACCGCGGTCCGAGCCGCCGTCAAGAACGCGTTGATCCACCGCGGCAGCGCTCCCGACGAACGATCGGGCCTGCTGCCCCTGACGCCGTGGCTGCCGCGGTGGGCAGTTCGGCGAATGGTCGGCGTGGCCCTCGGGGGTGCGACGACCAGCGGATCCTCCAATCTCGGCCCGATCGATCCGGCGGTCAATCGGCCGGACGGTAACGACGCCGACTGCATGGCCATGAGGTCGTTGTACCCGCGGGCCACCCGGGCGACGATGCGTCCGACCGGCGGTCTGCTGGGGGTGGTGTCGGGGCGCGTCGACAACCGGATATTCCTGTCGGCCCTGTCTCATCGGCCGGCTGGGCGTAACTCCAATCCCCAACTGCAGAAGGATTTTTCGGAGGTTCTTCGGGAATTCGGAATCTTGGCCACCGCGGGTTGGCCGACCGCCGAGCACAATGCGCACAACCGCGCCGAATGTGGCTAATTTCGACTATCGCCGACAAGCGCGACCCCGGGCCGGGGCCACCGTAGCTTCGGTGCTGACAGTTCGCCATCAGGTACCAACCGGGCGGCCGCGCAGGCTGGCCGACGCCTGACATAGAAGGGCTTCACCATGTGGAAACGCTCCCCCGCTTTGCACACCTCGATGCCGGCCGGCGTGTTCGCGGTGTTGGGTCGTGTCGCCGTGCGCGCGCCCTGGTTGGTCATCGCCGGCTGGGTGGTCGTCGTCGCGGCGCTGGCCACCGCCGTGACACCGCTGACGACGGTGGTCGAAAGCCGACCCTTGCAGCCGTTGCCGGCCAGCGCGATGGCGGCGGCCGACCAGATGGCCAAGGACTTCGGTGAGTCCGCACAGAACCTGCTGCTCGTCGTCCTCACCGACGATCGGGGTCTGCAACCGGCCGACGAGGACACCTACCGGAAGCTGGCCGCCACACTGCGCAGCCAGACCGACGACGTGGAGGGTGTGCAGGATGTCATCACCACACCCGCGCTGCGCGCTTTCCTGGCCAGCGCCGATCACAAGGCGATCTACCTGGCCGTCAGCCTCAAGGCGCCGGCCGGGTCCCCGGAGTCGTCGCAGGCCTACCAACGGATCGCGCAGATCGCCACCCGTTCGACAGCCGGGTCGTCGCTGACCGCGGCCGTGACGGGACAGGCGGCGATGGTCGGCGACATGTCGATCCTCACCACTCACGACATGCACATCATCGAGATCGCCACTGCCGTCCTGGTGCTGCTCATCCTGATGGCGATCTACCGACGGCCGATGACCGTGCTGCTGCCGTTGCTCACCATCGGCATTTCGGTGGCCGCCGCGCAAGGCGTGGTGTCCGGCCTGGCTCAACTCGGACTCGGGGTCTCGGCGCTCACGGTTGCGTTGATGACGGCGATGATCGTGGGAGCCGGCACCGATTACGCCGTGTTTCTGATCAGCCGGTATCACGAGCACATCCGCGCCGGCAACGATTCCGACCAAGCGGTGTGCAAGGCGCTGAGTTCCATCGGTGAAGTCATCGCGGCGTCGGCGGCCACCGTCGCCGTCACGTTCCTGTGCATGGTGTTCACCCGGCTGCCCGCATTCACCAGTATCGGTCCCGCGCTTGCGGTTTCGATCGCGATCGCGTTCTTCGCGGCCGTCACCTTGTTGCCCGCCATCCTGCTGCTCGCCGGCCGGCGGGGCTGGGTGGCCCCTCGACCGGGGCTGACCGACCGGATGTGGCGGCGGTCCGCCGTCGCGATCGTGCGCCGCCCCAAGGCCCACCTGGTGGTCAGCCTGACGGTACTGATCACCCTGGCCGGCTGCGCAGCATTGCTGCGCCCCACCTTCAACGACCGCCTGCAACTGCCGCAATCGGCGCCCAGCAACGTCGGCTTCGCCACCATGGCGGCTCACTATTCGACGAATGCGCTCCTGCCGCAGTACATCTACGTCCGTTCGCACCATGATCTGCGGACATCGCGGGCACTGGCCGACCTCGACCAGATGGCACAACGAGTGTCCCAGTTGCCCGATATCGCCGCGGTGCGTGGCATCACCCGGCCCGACGGCCAGCCGCTCGATCAGGCCAAGCTCAGCGTTCAGGCCGGTGCCGTGGGCTCGAAGTTGGCGGACGCCTCGACACAGATCAGCGACAAGACCGACGACTTGGATGCGCTGACCAACGGTGCCGACCAACTTGCCGCAAGCCTTGCCCAGGTGCGCGACCAGATCCGCGGAGCCAGCGGACCGGTGGCAGAGATGACCAGCACGCTCAACGGAGCGCAGCAGCAGCTCACCGCGGCGGCCAACCTGCTGGAGAATCTGCGCAGGCTCGCCAACGGCGCCGTCACGACGGGCAGTGTCGCCGGGGCGGGAAACCCACTCCTCGACGTGTTGGCCAACAGCCCGTTTTGCGCTGACGACACGACGTGCCGCGCGCACCTGGTGCCGTCGGCGATGCAGAACCTGCAGGCCGCGGTGCAGAACGCGAGCGCCGTGCTGACGACGGCGGAGAACAATCTGCGGACCGCGGGCGCCGGAGCCGCCGGCATCACCCAGCGGATCGCACAGCTGCAGTCAGCGGCCGACAAGTTGGCCGATGGCAGCCAGCAGCTGGCGCGCGGAGTGCGAACCCTTGTCGAGCAGACCAAGCGCATGGGCTCAGGCATGAATCAGGCGGCCGATCTCCTGCTCTCGATGAAGCGGGATGCGGCGCAACCCGACATGTCGGGCATGTACATCCCGCCCAAGGTGCTCACCTCCGAGGACTTCAAGAACGCCGCACGGATGTTCATCTCCCCGGACGGGCACTCGGTGCGCTACCTGGTAGAGACGAAGCTGGACCCGTTCAGCCCCGCGGCGATGAACCAGGTCGCCTCGATCGTCGACACCGCGCGCGGCGCCCAGCCGAACACTTCGCTTGCCGATGCGTCGATATCTATGGTCGGCACCACCGCGATGTACGCCACGATGCGGGCCTACTACGACCGCGATGTCACGCTGATTGTCATCGCGACCTTGATCGTGGTCTTCCTCATCCTGGTGGCGCTGCTGCGCGCGCTGGTGGCGCCACTGTATTTGATTGTTTCCGTGGTCATTTCGTATCTTTCGGCGGTCGGACTGGGGGTGGTCTTCTTCCAGTTCGTGCTGCACCAGGCGATCTACTGGAACGTGCAGGCGACGGCATTCATCGTTTTGGTGGCGGTAGGGGCGGACTACAACCTGCTGCTGATCACCCGCATCCGCGAAGAAGCGGCGTCAGGCATTCGCTCAGGCATCATCCGCGCCGTCCGCTCGACCGGCGGCGTCATCACCTCGGCCGGCATCATCTTCGCCGCATCGATGTTCGGCCTGATGTTCGGCAGCATGTCCACCATGGCGCAGACGGGCTTCATCATCGGCGCGGGCCTGCTGGTCGACACCTTCGTCGTCCGCACCATCACGGTGCCGGCGATGGCGGCACTGCTCGGACCGGCGAACTGGTGGCCCACCAGGACACCGCGCGCCGGGTTGGGGCAACACACCGCCGGCGCGGCGAACCCCGTCCCGGCCTCCGGCGAGTGGGACGACTCTGACTACCTCTCGTCGGTCGCCACCAACTGCTGCATGGGCGTGCTGGCCATCCCCTGACGGCCAGCAGGACCAGTCCCCCGCCCGACATGGTGACCACGTTCGATTGACCGGAGGCCACCTCGGCCGTCATTGTCTACAGGACAGACACTATCTCTGCAGAGCAGACAAGGGGCGGTGGTGGGTTCGCTGAACGACGGCTTGACGCAGGTGCTCGACCATGTCCGACGGGGCATGATCCCGGCGCACATCTACAACGATCGGGAACTGTTCGCGCTCGAAAAGGAGCGCCTGTTCAGCCGGGCATGGATGTTCGTGGCGCACGAGTCGGAAATCCCGCACGACGGCGATTATGTGGTGCGCCGCGTGCTCGACGATTCGTTCATCATCACCCGCGACTCCGGCGGCCAGGTCCGGGCCCTGTTCAACATGTGCCTGCACCGCGGCATGCAGGTGTGCCGGGCCGAGATGGGCAATGCGTCCAATTTCCGCTGCCCGTACCACGGTTGGACGTACCGCAACGACGGGCGCCTGACCGGCCTGCCGTTCCATCGCGAGGCATACGGCGGCGACGAAGGCTTCGACAAGAACCAAACCCTCTTGTCCGCACCGAATTTGGGAACCTACAACGGTTTGATCTTCGTCAATCTCGACCCGCACGCGCGGCCGTTGCGCGAATACCTCGGCGACTTCGCGTTCTATCTGGACTTCTACACCAGGCAGAGCACTCACGGACTGCACGTCAAAGGTCCGCAGCGCTGGAGGATCAAGGCCAACTGGAAGATCGGCGCCGAGAACTTTTCCGGCGACATGTATCACACTCCGCATACCCATGCCTCGATCGTCGAGATCGGTCTGTTTCGTGAGCCCAAGGCGCAGAAGCGCAAAGACGGAGCCACATACTGGGCGCAGCGCGGCGGCGGAACCACCTACAAATTGCCGCCGGGCGACTTCGACCAGCGCATGCGTTACGTGGGCTACCCCGACGAGATGATCGAACGGATCAAAGCGGTGTGGTCGCCGATGCAACAGCAGGTGGTGGCGCAGGACGGCTTCATGTTCTCGGCCGCAACCTGTTTCCCGAACCTGAGCTTCGTACACAACTGGCCCAAGCTGCCTGAGAGCGATCAAGTGCTGCCGTTCATCTCGATCCGGCAGTGGCAGCCGATCAGCGAGAACGAGACCGAGGTGTGTTCGTGGTTCGCCGTGGATGCGGCGGCGCCGGAGCAGTTCAAGAAGGACTCGTACCAGGCGTATCTGATGTGCTTCGGATCCACGGGGATGTTCGAGCAGGATGACGTGGAGAACTGGGTGTCGCTGACCACCACGGCGGGCGGGTCCATGGCTCGGCGACTGCTGCTGAACAGCCGGATGGGCCTGCTGTCCGACGATCGCCCGGTGATCGAGGCGCTGCCCCCGGATGCGTTCCACGGGCCGGGCAGAGCGCAGGTCGGCTACAACGAGTACAACCAGCGCGAGTTGCTCAAACTGTGGGCCCGGCAGCTGGAGTCAGCATGAGAAGAGCTCTGCCGTTCAACGACATTCGACATCAGCAGGCGCACCAGTTTCTGGTCGACGAGGCGTATCTGCTGGACGCGCAGCAGTACCAGGCGTGGCTGGACACCCTGACCGACGACGTCCGCTACGTGATGCCGGTGCGCGTCACGACCGCCCGCGGCGCCGGATTCGACACCTCACCGGGCATGGACCACTTCGCCGAGGACAAGTATTCGCTGACCCAGCGCGTCGCCCGGATGCGCACCGAGCATGTCTGGGCCGAGGATCCCCCGTCGCGGCTGCGGCACTTCATCACCAACGTGCGCACCTTCGAACAGGATCCGACGCACCTGGTCGTGCAGTCGGCGGAATTGCTGTTTCGCAGCCGCGGTGACGCCAACGAAAGCGCGTTATTGTCCTGCGGCCGCGACGACCTGCTGCGCTGGGATCAGAGCGAGAATCGGTGGAAGTTGGCCCGTCGCACAATCATTGCCGACGAATCGGTATTGCGGATGCAGAACCTGGCGGTATTCCTGTGAACCCGGTCGGCGAGCCCATCACGGTGGCGAACGAATTCACCGAAGTCGTCGTGCAGCGGGTCGACACGCGCAACGGCTCGCGGCTACTGATCCGCTGCCCGCGCAGTGGGCGGTCGATCACGCTGGACGCCCTCGAGGTCGAGGCCCTCACCTGGCAGAACCCCCGTACGCTGGCGGCCATGGTCGGCAACTCCCAGGCCCCGCTGCTGCCGGACGAACCAGAGGACGGCGATGACCCGATGGCTTGACGGCAAACGGGCCCTGGTGGTCGGCGCCGGTTCGGGCATCGGGCGGTCGGTCGTCGACGCGTTCATCGCCGAGGGCGCGAAAGTCGCCGTTCTGGAACGCGATCCGGACAAGTGCGAACGACTGCGCGAAGAACTGTCCGAGGTCCCCGTGGTGCGGGGTGACGCCACCAACCGCGCCGACAACGACCGGGCGGTCGCCGTGACGACCGAGACTCTCGGGGGCCTGGACACGCTGGTCAACTGCGTCGGAGTGTTCGACTTCTACCGGGGAATCGACGACATCGAAGCGGACAACCTGGCCGCCGCTTTCAACGAGATGTACCGCACCAACGTACTGAGTCACCTGCAGTCGGTGAAGGCCGCGGTTGCGGCACTGCGCAGCTCGAGCGGGGCCTCGATCGTGTTGACCGAGTCCACCTCGGCCTACTACCCGGGGCGCGGCGGGGTCCTGTACGTGTCCTCGAAGTTCGCGGTCCGCGGGCTTGTCACCGCCCTGGCACACGACCTGGCGCCGCACGTCCGGGTCAACGGGGTGGCCCCCGGCGGGACCCTGAACACCGACCTGCGCGGGCTGGCCAGTCTCGGCCTCGACGATGTCCGCCTCGACGACTCCCCGGACCGGGCAACAGATCTGGCCGCCCGTAGCCCGCTCAACGTCGCACTCACCGGCGCCGATCATGCGTGGAGCTACGTTTTCCTGGCCTCGGACCGTTCGCGCGGTATCACCGGGGAAACCGTTCACCCCGACGGCGGGTTCCGCCTGGGTGGGCGGAAATGAGCCTGGAACCGCAACGCGCGCTGGTGGCCCAGGGCTGTCGCGTGGCCGCCGCGCGCGGTCTGGTCGACGGCATGCTCGGTCATCTGAGCCTGCGCGTCGACGACGAGCACCTGCTGATCCGGTGCCGCAGCGACAGCGACACCGGGGTGGCCTTCACCCGTCCCGCCGACATCCGGCTGATCACCGTCGACGGAACCGCCGGCGCCCCAGGAGAACTCGACGGCTACCGGGTGCCCAACGAGCTGCCGATCCATATCGAAACGATGCGGGCCGACGCGAAGCATCGGGCCGTCGCGCACCTGCACCCGCCCGCCGTCGTCGCCGCGGACCTGGCCGGCATCGCGATCCGGCCGATTTACGGAGCCTTCGACATCCCCGGCGCGTGGTTGGCGCGTGGCGGGGTTCCGGTCTATGAACGTGCGGTGTTGATCCGGACGGCTCAACTCGGCAAGGAGATGGCTACGGCGATGGGCGGACGGCCGGTGGTGATCTGTCGCGGCCACGGCATCACCAGCGCCGCGGCCGGCGTCAAACAGGCGGTGTTGCAAGCAATCAGCGTCGATGCGTTGGCCCGCATGTCGTTACGGGTGCGCGCCGCCGGCGGCACGCTGCGCGAGATCGCCGACGCCGATTGGGATGATGTGCCGGACTTGGGTTCCGGCTTCAACGTCGACTCTGCCTGGCGGCACGAGGTCGCCCGCCTGCCCGCTCAGCCCAGCTGATCGCCGATCTCGCTGGCGGCCTCACTCAGCGCCGCGGCCACCGACGGGTACTTCGAAGCAGGGAGCCGTTGCTGCGGAGCGGCGGCGTTGAGCGCGAGCCGCAATCCGGGCGCTCTGGTCGGGATCTGCACCGCCACCGAGGCGACGCCCTCCTCACTCTCCTCGCGGTTAGTGGCGTAACCCTGCCGGCGGATACGGGACAGCTCGCTGTCCAGACGGGCCCGGCTGTCGATCGATCGCGCCGTGACACGCTCCAATTCATCATCCGGAAACAATTGCCGCAGTTCGGATTCCGGCAGCCCCGCCAACAGGACCTTGCCGGTGGAGGTGCAGTGCGCCGGCAGGGTGCGCCCCAACCGAGAGGCCACCCGGACCGCTCGGGGGCCCTCGATTGCCGCGACGAAGCGCACGACGGCGCTGTCGAGCATGCCGACGTGGATGGACTCGCCGAGGCGTTCACTGAGACCACGCATCACGGGCATGGCGGTGCGCGGGATATCGACGCGCCCGAATATCGCGAAAGCCACGCTGGTCAGCGCCGGACCGGGAAGGTATGCCTTGGATTGCGGGTCCTGGCGGACGAATCCGCGGTAAGTCAGCATCGCCAGCAGTCGGTGCGCGGTGGAGGATGCCACGCCAAGGTACCGGGTGGCCTCGCTGAGCCGGATCTGTGGCTGCTCGCCAAGGAGCAACAGCAGTTTCAGCGCGTTGTCGACTGACTCGATCGGGTATTGCGGCACTTCATTCCGCACCCGCCGAGCCTAGACGAATTGCCCGGCCTTCCCGTTACTGCCCGGCACGCCCAGCAGGCCGGTGATGCCGGTGCTGCCGCCAGGCCCTCCGGCTGCACCGCCCAGGCCACCCTGTCCACCCAATGCCAAATTGCCACCGAGGCCGACGGCGCCACCCGTCGTCGCATCCCCGCCGTCGCCGCCACTGCCACCGGCACCGCCCTGACCGCCTACCCCGCCCGAACCACCGGCGCCGGCAGCTCCGGATCCGCCGGCCCATCCGATCAGACCGCCGGCGCCGCCGCTGCCACCCCCGCTGCCCCCGGCACCGCCGGCACCGCCGACGCCGCCGTTTCCGCCGAGGGCGCCATTGTTGCCGTCGCCGCCGATCGCACCGGCGGGTTCGGCCGTCATCGTCACGCCCCCGCCCGCGCCGCCATCGCCGCCGGCACCGCCGATGCCGCCGATGCCGCCGACTCCCCCGGCTCCCGCGGCGCCGCCGGCACCACCGATCCCGATGAACCCGGCTGCCCCGCCGTTCCCGCCGAGACCGCCGGTACCGCCCGTACCGCCGGCTCCGCCGATGCCCCCCTGACCGGCGGTGCCGCCGTTGCCACCGAACGCCTGGCCGGTGGCGGAGTTGACGGCGGAGCCACCGCCGCCGCCGGCGCCGCCGGCAAAGCCGGACGCCCCGGTGCCGCCGGTGCCGCCGATGCCACCGGCACCTCCGGCACCCCCGTTGCCGATGAACATTCCGCCGTGACCGCCGGTGCCGCCTGCGCCGCCGGTGCCGCCGCCACCGCCGCTGGCCCCGGTTGCCGTACTGGCCACCCCGCCACTGCCACCGTTGCCGCCGGTCGCGGTACCGGTATACGGGTTGTTGGCGAAGCCGCCCAGGCCGCCGGCGCCACCCGAGCCGCCGGTGGGCCCGCCCGGAGCGCCGTTGCCTCCGGCTCCTCCGGAGACGGTGGTGGCACCCGTGACCGGGCCGCTATTCACGACCAACGAACCCCCGCCGATCCCCCCGGCGCCGCCGTCGCCGCCAACACCGGCCAGGCCTCCATCGCCGCCGTTGCCCGTGGAAACAGAGAGATCTCCTCCCACGCCCAGCAAATCGACCGTCACAATCACGCCCTGGCCGGTTCCGCCGGTGCCGCCTGTTTCGCCGGCGCCCCCACCGACCCCAGTTCCGCCGCCCGCGCCGATTACTGTGACGTCACCCGCGTTGGCGACCACGATCGGCAAGCTACCCGGGCTGGTGCCGGGTGCGGCCGTGCCGGTTGGAGTGGGGTTGACCCCCGCCGTCCCGCTCAGACCGGTACCGCCCTGTCCGCCGGCACCACCGGAGCCGAACCAGTTGGCGTGGCCCCCATGACCGCCATTGCCGGGCGTTCCACCCAGCACCCCCGCCACCGCGGCGCCACCCTGTCCACCAGCGCCGCCGTCGCCGAACAGCGTCCCGCCGATGCCGCCGTTTCCGCCCGCAGCACCCGCTCCACCCGCGCCGCCGTTACCGCCGCTACCGACCAACAGCGGTCCGGCGCCACCGTCACCGCCCGGCGCCCCGGCACCACCCACGCCCCCGACACCACCGGAACCGAAAAGGCCGGCCGCACCACCGATCCCGCCGGCCGCTGCGTTGCCGCCGTCCCCGCCGAAACCACCGTTCCCGAACACGCCGCCGACACCGCCGACACCACCGACACCACCGGTGGCACCCACGCCGCCGTGGCCACCCGTTCCCCCGCTGCCGAACAGGCCGGTGGTGCCTCCGACCCCACCCACCCCGCCGACGACCGTCGCACCCTGCGCGCCACCGAACCCGCCGGTGCCACCGTTGCCGATCAGCCAACCGCCGCGACCGCCCGCGCCTCCGGCAGCCCCCGACCCGGCCACACCCGCGCCACCCACCCCGCCGATGCCGCCGTTGCCGATCAGGCCGGCGTCTCCACCGGCACCGCCGGCCTGGCCGGCCGCACCTGAGCCCCCGCGCCCGCCGTTGCCGAGCAGCAACCCACCCGGGCCGCCGGGCGCCCCGGAAAAGGCCGGCGCGTCAGTGCCATTGCCGATCAGCGGTCGGCCGAGCAGAGCCTGGGTGGGAGCATTGATCAGCGCGAGCAGGCTCTCCAACGGCGCCGCGCTGGCCGCTTCGGCCGCCGGGTAGGCACCCGCCGCCGCCGTCAGCGACCGCACGAATTGTTCGTGGAACACCGCGGCCTGCGCACTGACACTCTGATAACCCACGGCGTGTGCCCCGAACCACGCGGCAATCGCTGCCGACACCTCGTCGCCGGCCGCCGCAACGATGCTCGAAGTCGGTACCGCGGCAGCGGCATTGGCCACCGACAAAGCCGACCCGACTTCCGCGAGACTCGACGCGGCCGCCGACACCACATCCGGCATCGCCATCACAAACGACATCTGCAACCTCCCGACGGTCGCGCGCCGTCGACGCACGCGGCAGCCAAATCCTAGACCCGCGGCAGACGCTTCGACGGTCATTTGGCCGACCGCAGCCTCGGACCTGCCGTCACCGGCAACCGTGAGCTGCAGCAAATCCAGGGCAAGGTGACCGGCCGTCTCGAAACCGGTCCGCTGGACCGGCTGTTGCGCTACTCTCTGGCCCCTATGGCGGGTGTCGCACCAGGCAGGCTCATCATCCTCAACGGCGGATCCAGTGCCGGGAAGACGTCGCTTGCCCAGGCATTTCAGGATGTGGCCGGCGAATGCTGGATCCACCTCGGCATCGACGTGTTCTGGCTCGCCCTGCCGCCCGAGCAACTCGACCTGGCCCGGGTGCGCCCCGAGTACTACACGTGGGACAGCGCCGTCGAGGACGACGGCCTGGAGTACTTCACCGTGCATCCCGGCCCGTTGCTCGACCGCGCGATGCGTGCCCGCCACCACGCCATCAGGGCCTACCTGGACAACGGTATGAACGTCATCGCCGACGACGTGATCTGGAAGCGAGACTGGCTGCTGGACGCGTTGGAGGTTTTCCAGGGCTGCCAGGTATGGATGGTGGGCGTGCACGTGTCCGACGCCGAGGGGGCGCGCCGGGAGCAGGAGCGTGGCAACCGGTATCCGGGCTGGAACCGTGGCAGCGCGCGAGCGGCCCACGCCGACGCCGAATACGACTTCGAGGTGGACACCACCACGACTCCCGTCGCCGTGCTGGCGCGGCGCCTCGACGGGCTGTACCGAGCCTGTCCGGAGCCGAAGGCATTCGACCGGTTGCGCCAGCGCTTGCTGCCGACAACACATTTCGCCGAAAACGCTCATACGGCGCCGTGATTTCGGATACGGTAGCCTCGCGTCGCGTTGCAGAGTGGTCGGGGAATCAAGGCTGGTTGGCAACGCGGCGCCCCCGTTCGCGCGGCGATGGGTCCGATCTCAATCTCCTTTGGCCGCTTGTTTTTTCGCCGATGATCGGTCGGTCCGGCGTATCGTCTCGCCGCAACGCTTGATACCTGCCTCTGCTTCGGTCGTCCCGGACGGATACGACAAACGCAAAAGGGCCATCGCGGCCGAGTTGCTTCCCTGGCACCGGCGGGTCTGGCGAATCTGAACACCAGCATCGGCAATGACGGCGGCCAAAATCTCGACGCGGGAAACACCGGCGACAACAACGTCGGCGGCGGCAATACCTGAAAATCCAACCTGGGCAGCGGAAATTACGGTAACGCCAATGTGGGCAGCGGCAACGTCGGCTCCACCAACTTCGGCAGCGGCACGGGTTCTGGAACGCGGGGTCGGTCGACACCGGCCTCGGCAGCTCGGAAACCCCGTGGGCGTGACGAATTCAGGATTCGGAAAGGTCGGCAGCAACCTGTCCGGCTGCTACAACACCGGCATCGACAACTCGGGCACCGACAACTCGGGGTCTGCAACACCGGTAACACCAGTTCCGGCGGTTGGCATCGGGGCGAAGACCCGTCAGGTTTCTTCAATTATCCTGTGCAACTAGAGCTTTCGCCCATCGGTAGTCCGCCTTTCCCGACGGTGACCGCTGCAGCTTGGCGCAGAAGATGACTTCTTTGGGCAGCTTGTAGCGGGCGATGTGACGCGCGGCTTCGGCGATGATGGCCTCGGCATCGACCTGTGCGCCGTCGGCCAACTGCACCAGCGCGACGACCTCGTTTCCCCACCGCTCACTGGGACGGCCGGTCACTACTACGTCGTAGACGGCGGGGTGCTCGTTGATCGCGGCCTCGACCTCCTCGGCGAAGATCTTCTCGCCACCGGAGTTGATGGTCACCGAATCCCGGCCCAACAGCTCGATCTGTCCGTCGGCATCCCAGCGGGCCCGGTCACCGGGGACCGAGTGCCGAATTCCGGCGATGACGGGAAACGTCTTGGCCGTCTTCGCCGGATCGCCGAGGTATCCCAGCGGAATCTGGCCCTGCTGGGCGAGCCAGCCGATCTCGTCGTCACCCGGCGACAGGATCCGCGTCAGATCCTCGCTGACCACCACCGCACCCGGGTTGGGCGCGAACCGGCCCGATGCATGCTGTCCCGCGCTGGAGACCTGTCCCATCTGCGCGCCCGATTCCGAGGAGCCCCCCGCGTCCAGGATGGTCAGGTGCGGCAGCAGTTCCACGAACCGCTGCTTGAGCGGTGCGCTCAGCGCCGCCCCGCCGGTGACCAATACGAAAAGACCGGACAGGTCATAGGAGCCGGCCTGCAGTTCGTCGAGCAGCGGCCGGCCGAACGCGTCTCCGACGATCGACAACGACACCACCCGCTCGCGACTGGCCAGCGTCCACACTTCGGCCGGATCCAGATGAGTGGTGGTCGGCGCCATCACGAACGGCCTTCCGGCGCACAGGCTGATGAATGCCGCCCATTGCGCCGCCCCGTGCATGAGTGGTGCGGCCGTCATGGATCCCGGCCCTTCGGGCCGCGACCGCTCGATGATTTCGTGCAGACTGCGCACCGGCTCTCCGGTGCCAAAAGCCTTCCCGCCCATGGCGTTCATGAAGATGTCGTTCTGCCGCCAGAGCACCGCTTTGGGCAGTCCGGTGGTCCCGCCGGTGTAGAGCATGTAGAGATCGTCCGGCGACGGCACGACGCTCAACGGCTCGTCGGAAACCGACGCCAGCAACTCCTCGTAGCGCACCGCTCCCGGTAACGGCGCATTGCCGGACCCGTCGTCGACATGGATCAGGCGGGGCCGGCCCGGTGCCCGTTCAAGCGCCACGGCCAGGGTCGGCGCAAAACGCGCCTGGTACAGCACGGCGTCCGCCTCCGCGTTGCCGATAAGGTAGACCAACTCGTCGGCGACGTAGCGGTAGTTGATGTTGAACGGCGCGACGCGGGCCTTGTACGCACCGAGCATGCCCTCCAGAAACTCGTTGCAGTTGGCCAGATACAGGCCGAGGTGGCTCTGGCCGGATTCGTGCGGCGCCAACTCCGAGCGTTCCCGGTGGGCGCCCAACCCCCACTGGTGCAGAGCACGCGCGAACCTTCGGGCTCGTTCCTCGGTTTGGGCGAAGGTGAACCGCCGGTCACCGAACACGATGGCGTCCCGGTCGGGATTGGCCGCGGCCACCGCCGAAACCACCTGGGCAAGGTTGAATTCCACGTGAACCTCCCGAGCCGTCCTGACGTCGTGACCCCACGACAGTATCGACACCGCGGATTCATCTGACACCGTTGCGCCGCACAGGGCGCGCCGGTCAGGCATCCTTTACCCATGGATCTGGACGCCCTGCTGCATTCAATCCCGCCGCTCGCGATTTACCTGCTGGTCGGCGGCGTCGTCGGAGTGGAGAGCCTGGGCATCCCGCTGCCGGGCGAGATCGTGTTGGTCAGCGCCGCGTTGATGTCCTCGCATCACGAAATCGGCGTCAACCCGATCGGCGTTGGTGCGGCCGCGGTGATCGGCGCGGTGATAGGCGACTCGATCGGCTACTCGATCGGGCGGCGGTTCGGCATGCCGCTGTTCGACCGGCTCGGGCGCCGGTTCCCCAAACACTTCGGCCCCGGACACGTCGCCCTCGCCGAACGGACCTTCAACCGCTGGGGTGTGCGCGCGGTGTTCTTCGGCCGCTTCATCGCGCTACTGCGCATCTTCGCCGGGCCGCTCGCCGGCGCGTTGAAGATGCCCTACCCCCGATTCCTGGCGGCCAACGTGGGCGGGGGCATCTGTTGGGCGGGCGGCACCACCGCCCTCGTCTACTACGCGGGCGTGGCCGCCGAGCGCTGGATGTCGCGGTTCTCCTGGGTGGCTCTGGGCATCGCCGTCATCTGCGGCGTCACCGCGTCGATCCTGCTGCGCGAGCGCACATCCCGCGCGATCGCCGAACTCGAGGAAGAGCACTACCGCAAGACCGGAACCCCGGCGCCGGAAAAGGCCGCCTGAGCTATCCCAGCGCCCTTTCCCGGTCTTGCTCGAGGGCGAGATCGCCCTGCGGACGGTGTTGTTCGATGAGGGTGCGGGCCATGGCGCGGGACCGGAGGGCGGCTTCCAAGTCGCCGACCGCCGCGAGAATGATCGCGCCCTTCATCAGGATCTGCCAGGAACGCGCGAAATCCTCGACGTCGCGCAATCCCGCTGCCTCGGCGCGCGTGAGCACAATCTGCCGCACGTTGTCGATGTGGGCGATGCTCGCCTTTCCGGCGGGGTGGTCGGCCCCGAGCTCGAGCAGCACATTGATGAAGGAGCACCCCTCGTAGCCGTCACGGTCGTGGAACCACTGGTGCAGGACGTCGAAGATGGCCAGCAACTGGTCCTCGGGAGTCTCGCCCATGGCGGCGGACCGCGCCTCGATCAGCCCGTGCGTCCAGCGCAGCTCCCGCCGCTCGAGCACCGCCAAGACCAGCGCGTTCTTGGTCGGGAAGTGCCGATAGAGCGTCGCTTTGGCCACTCCGGCGCGCTCGATCACTTCCTCGGTGCCGACAGCCCGGATTCCGCGCCGGCTGAACAGCTCGTAGGCGGCATTCAGGATGCGTTCGCGGGCGGGCACGGTGGGCACGGCGAGACCCGTGACGTCGGGCGTTGTCATAACGAGACTTACCGTACTCTTACCCCCGCCACGTAGACAGACCGCCCTGTCTTGTTATAGAACTGATACTCACAGGGCGAATTATCTGTCTGTCTTCAGATGCGCAGGACGGGCATCCTTCGCGGCGTGTTTTACGCCAGCCGAATAGGAGTGCACCATGAGCCTGGTCATTGCTGAATCTTTTTCCACACATCTCACCCTCAGTACCCGCTTGGTCTACCAACTCGGCGAGCCGCGAAGCACCCTTCGCGCGATCACCGATCGCAGCGGCGATGCGGTGGTGATCCACGCCGGCGGCGAAATCGACGCCTGCAACGAGGACACCTGGCGCCAGCTAGTGACCGAAGCGGCAGCCACCACCACCGCACCGGGACCGTTTGTCGTCGACGTGACCGACGTCGATTTCATGGGATGCTGCGCCTACGGCGTACTTGCCGACGCCGCCCAACAGTGTCGTAACCGCGGCATCGAACTGCGGCTGGTAACCCACGCGCCGATCGTCACGCGCATCATCGAGGCCTGCGGGTTGAGCGCGCTGTTACCGGTATTTCCGACGGTGGACAACGCTCTCACGATCTGCTGAAAGACGGTTACGCCGCACCGTGGCGAGCGCCGCTGGCCGCCAACTCGCGGCCGGCGGCGGTCGGCGGCGGCCCCACCTCGAGCACCGATCGAACCGCCGCGCGCAGGTAATCACGCAGGACGGGGAGGCTGTATCGGCCACCCCGCAGGCCGATCCACTTCGGCAGATCGATAATGCAGGCCGCGACCAGATCGACTGCGCTCTCGTCACTGCGCGCCCAGAGACCTTCGGCCAGTTGGGCCATCACCGCGGCCAGTTCACGCTCGAGAGCCCGCAGATGATCGGCGATCTCGGCCGGCATCGGCTGGCTTACGATGTCGTCGCGACGCACCGTCATCAGGCACGCCGACGACCCCGGGTACAGGTCCGGGTACAGCAGCGAGGTCTCCGCGGCGGCATAGATCGCGTCCAGCGGTTCACTGCCAGGCCGGGTCCTGGCCTCCTCGACCAGACTGGTCAGCTGGTCGAGGAAACGGCGTTCCGCGCGGATCCAGACCCGGCCCAGCAGGCCGCCACGGGATTCGAAGGTGCGGTAGATCGCGCCGTTGGAAATGCCGGTGGCTTTGGTGAGCGCACGAATGGTCACGGCTTCGATGCCGTCCTGGGCGACCAGGTCCTCGGTGGAATCAAGGACGTAGTCGTGTTCTTGCAAGCGGGGACTCAACACTGCTAGATCGCTCCTTCATTGGGACGTGCTGTGCACGCTCGCCGAACCCACCCAAGAGACCCCGTAAGGGCCGAACCCCCGGTTCCCTTCGAGCCATTGTCCCCAACGAGGCCGGTTTGTACTGGGAAATCGCCGAATGGCGAAATTCTCAGGGGCAACACCAATGAAGTCCGGTGTGTGGCGACCTTGCTCGGGTAGGTTGCGGAGATGAGCACGCGGCGCTCGGAGGGCGACCTTCCGACCGTCGGCGTGGAGGAAGAATTTCTCCTGGTCGTCCCGGAAACCGGCGAGCCGGCGCCCCGCAATCGTGAGGTGGCCGCCGAGTCCGAACGTCGCGGCGTCGAACTGGACCTGGAGCTGGCCAGCTGCCAAGTGGAGACCACGTCCAGTGTCTCGACCAGTGCCGCACAACTACACACCGAACTCACGGCACTGCGCCGCACGGCTGCACAGGCCGCCGAAGCCGTCGGTGTCCGGTTGCTGGCGCTCGGACTGCCGCCCGTGACGCCGCACGAGTTCCCGGTGACCGACACACCGCGCTACGGGCAGATCGGGGACCAGTTCGGGATGGTGGCCCATGAGCAGGGCATCTGTGGATGCCACGTTCATGTCCAGGTGCCCGACCGCGGCGCGGCCGTCCACGCCGGCAACTGGCTGCGGCCGTGGCTACCGACTTTGCTTGCACTGTCGGCGAATTCGGCGATCTACCGGAGCAGCGACTCGGGTTATGCGAGCTGGCGCAGCGTGCTGTGGCGGCGCTGGCCGGTCGCCGGCGCGCCGCCGTATTTCGCCTCGATCGACGAGTACGACCAGACGGTGCGCATGCTGGTCGATACCGGGGTGATCCTGGATGCCGGGATGGTCTATTGGGACGTGCGCCCCTCAGCGGATTTTCCGACCGTCGAGGTCCGGGTGGCCGATGTGCCGGCCACGGCCGCCGACACCGTGTTGCTGGCAACGCTGATCCGGGCGGCCGTGATCACGGCGGTGGACGAGCGTGATCGCCGCGTCGACCGGTTGCCGCCGGCCGCCCTGCGGGCCGCGTACTGGAAGGCCGCCCACGACGGACTGAGCGGCACCACATTGGATCTGGTCGGCGGCCGCGGGGCGGTGCCGGTGCGCGAGCAGTTGAGCGCGTTGGTGCGCCGGGTCCGTCCGGCCTTGGACGCCCTGGACGAATACCACCATGTCGTCGACGAATTGGACCGGGTCACCGAGGTTGGCAACGGGGCGATGCGGCAACGTCGATCGTGGCAGCGCCGAGGCTCGGCGCTGGACGTCATTGAGGACGCCGCGGCGGCGACAATCGGCTGAGTCGGTCACGGCCTACTGCGACGCGCGGAGGGTGAATGGGTGATCGCGCCACATGCGCGCCACCAGCAGCAGCGCCACCAGCGGGTAGGGCAGGTTATAGGCAAGCGACAGAACGGGATTAGCGAACTTGTAGTCGAATGTCGTGCCCGGTCCGCAGACCCGCTGGAACAGGGCAGCGTCGCCGAGGATGCCGACAGCCAGGTACACGCCGGTGCCCATCACCACCATCCCCGCGTAGAACACGGCCGGCAGCCGAATCCAATCGCGGCCACGCGCAAAGGCGTAGATCAGCACCAGGTAGAAGATGCCGAACAGAATCGCCGAGACGAACCCAACCGTGATCTGGACGAAGCGCGGATTCTCCAGCACCAACCGTTCGTTGCCGTCTTCGAAGAGGAACTGCTCGACGACGTACCACGAATCCCGTCTGGGCGGCCCAATCGTGTTGATGGTGTCGACGACCAGCGAGGTCATGGCGAAAAATGAAAAAGCGATGATGAAAAACCAATCGCGACGACGTTCGTGCAACGGGATCGAGGGCGCCGGGTTTGCGGTGATTGCGGTCGACATGCGCCGAATCCTACGTCCGCCGCAGCCCCAGAAGCATGCGATTCACCAGGTGCGGCCCGCTTTGGCCACACGTTCCGACGAGGCAGTCGGCGGCCCCGGTGGCGTCGTCGAGGGTGTTTGCTGCCGCCCCATCCGCACCCGCCGGCCCCATCTTGCCGCCGGAGTTCATCATCAGGCAGGTACGGCGCCGCCTTAAGCGGGTTGCCCGATCCATTGGAGAACCGCACCAGATCGGCACCGGCGAGCCGTCGAGATGCCTTGCCCGCGCAGGGCAGGTGCCTTTGGCGTGCAGTGCGCGATAGCCTGGGCAGGCACCGCTGACACCCCCGGGTCGCGGCGATGGCATCCTCAGCAGGTGTAACCGGCATTGCCGATCGTATGCCTGCACGGGCCCTCCTACACGGTGAGCAGCCGGTACAGACCGAGCAATCCGACCACCACGATGGTGGCGCGCAGCGCATTTGGTGACAGCCGCCGTCCGTAGCGGGCACCGATCAATCCTCCGATCAGGGAGCCGCCGGCGATCAATCCGGCCACCGGCCAGCTGATGCGATCCCAGGCGACCAGCGTATAGCTAAGCGCTGCAACGATATTCACAATCATCGTGAGTAGATTCTTCGCTGCGTTCATGCGCTGCACCGATTCCGGCAACAAAGCACCCATCACACCGACCAGCAGGATGCCCTGCGCGGCGGTGAAATAACCGCCGTAGGCGCCGACGACGAAGGTACCGATCACCAGTGCCGTCATTCTCCTCGATGAGATGTGATCAGCGGAGCGGCCCGCATCTTCGGCACGCCGACGAGCCCACGACTGGATGCCTGGTCCGATCACCACCAGGATCAATGCCAGCACCAGCAGGATGGGCACGATTCGGGTGAAGACCTTCTCGGGCAGGTGCAACAGCAGGTAAGCACCCAGCACCGCCCCTGCCAGCGACGCCGGAATCTGCCATCGCAGCCGATCCCACTGTCCGCGCAATTCCCGGCGATAACCCCAGGTTCCCGAAACGCCACCCGCGACCAGTCCCACCGCGTTTGACATGGTGGCGGTGACCGGCGGATATCCGAGCGCGACCAGGGTTGGAAAGGTGATGAGGGTGCCGGATCCGACGAGCGCGTTGATCGCGCCGGCCCCGAGCCCCGCCAGTCCGATCAAGATCATGTGGGAAACCGACACCCGAAAACCCTAGACGCAAGCCGGTATCGATGAATCGTCGTGCGCGCCGAACACGCGACACCGCGCGTCGATCGCAGGTCCGACGCGGTTCACCGACAGCGCAGATTAGTTCGTCGCGACGTGCGATGAATCGGCGGTGCGCTCGGAGCGGCCGCCCACGGCGCGTGGAGCGACGGAATCGACCCGAGCACCCGCCGCGTCGGCCTAACTACCGGTGTAGGGCAGGTTGGGGATGTTGGGGATGTTCGGAAGGCTGTTCAGCGACGGCATCGGTCCGCCCTGCTGGAACAGCTGGACCGCGGCGTTCTGCCCGTTTTCGTTGGCGACCCAGTCACGCACCGTGGTGTAGAGGTTGGTGCTGGCCTGGGTGGCCAGTTTCGCGGCCAGGTCATACATCGTCATGGTCGTGCCCGGGATGACCTGGCTGCCACGCGTGGTGCGCGGGCCGTCCTTGTTCAACACGGTGTGGCACTCCTGGAATCCGGGCGGCGGTCCGCCGGCCGGGCAGCCCTCCAAGGGGAACTGCTGGGAGAAGTCGATGTTGTAGTAGCCGGTGTGCAGATCTGCCGGGAAGTCGGCGGGGTTGCAGGTCGGGAAGATCGGTGGCGCCAGACGGTCCAGCTGTCCGATGGCGACGTTCTCCTCGACCCAGTTGGAGTGGGCGTAGAAGTCCTGCTGGGTGTGGAGCAGGGCACCGAATGCCGCCCGGGCGCCTGGCCCGTCGGCCTCCACGTTGCCGTTGAGCACTGACCCGCTGAGCACGATGGGCGAGAAGACGTCCCACGCCTGGCGGGCGCGATTGCAGATGTCGACGGGATTGATCGAGTTGTCGAGGTGGCGGAACTCGTCAGTGGCGAATGCGTCGCTGCCCATGGCACCGCCGCCCGGCGGCGGACCGATGAGGATCTGGTTGACCGCCAACTGGCTGACCTGATCGGCTGGCAGTGCGTTGCGGGTGATCGTCTCGTGGTACTTGACGTAGAAGGCGTGTGCCGGTGGGGCCCCGAAGGATGCGACAGCGGCCAGGCTCGCCACGATCGCGACGAGGACGCCCAGTGGGTGTCTGCGGGTTGGCGTCATGAAATCTCCGTGCTCGATGGACGTGGTGTCGTGCGCTTTCCTAGACGTTTCCTCATGAACCCTACGAAATCAATAAACAGCCGGTGATATCAGCATGGGTGAATACGAGCGGAATAATTGGGCAGCCGTCCAATAGTGCCAGGACCCGGACAAGAGATATTGCGGCGCTTGGCATTTCACTTCGCGCTTGACGACCGACGGGCACGTCCGAAATCGGGACAGGTGTGATTTCGCACCGGCTTCCGGGGCGTTAGAGGTAGGGCAGCGTGGTGGTGCGGTAGGTCTCGACGGTGTCTGCGAGCAGTTCGCCGAACTTGTCCCGCAGCGCCGCAGTGGCTTCGCCAACCGGCTTATCGCAGAAACGACATTGCGTCGTGAAGCGAGTCTGCTCCCCCTCCTGCGGCCAGAATCGGCGCGGGCCCACCACGGCGCCGGGGTCGTACTGGACTGACTGGTGGGCACTTTCGCGCAGAATCCGGCCCACCGGATGACCTTGCGGGCATTCAAGCTTGAGCGTGCCGATGCCCTCGTTGAAGCTCATACGGTTGACGGTATGCCAACGCTGCCCGGCTCGCCTTCACTAGACGTCGGCGATGCTGTATCGCTTCTTGTTCGGCGGCTCGGCCAACAGCGGGGGAAGCTCGGTCACCTTGCCTTCGCCGGCACGGAAACGACGGTAAGCCTCGTCGTGCTCGACGGATTCCCAGACCTCGTAGATCAGCCAGTGCGCCTCGTCGTCCTCGTCGACCCAGACGTCGGTTTGAACGTTGCCGTCGAACCCGCGAGTGACCTCGAGCGTCCGGCTCATCAATTCCCGGCCGGCAGCCACCGACTCGGGCTTGAACTGGAGCTCGAGAATCACTATGACCGCCATGTCGTCTCCTTGTCGCCCTTTGAAATGGGGTGGGCTCGGTTGGCCGCATCACCGAGTCTGAATTCTTGCAGGTCTGCTCTCGCACTTTCGCTGCAGGCTCTCAGCCTCGGCAGTCTGAAGTGATCTATCCGTCGTCGCGCCCTCGGCCGGCCGCCCACTCCTTGGCCTGCTCGAGCGCGTCGAGGCCGAATACCGCGAGCTCGCCCGGGACGATCCACGCGAGAGCATGCAGCACATGAGCAACCCAGTCGAGGTCGGTGACGATCGCGATCCGCGTGAAGGCTGAATGATGCGGCAGGACGGTGCCGAAGCCGAGCTTCAGGTCTTCGATCAACCCACCGGGCCCGAAACCCTCGTAATCCGACGGGATGACCTCGACGATCCTGATATCACCGGCGTTCAGCCGCTCATGCAGGCTCGGCTTGATCGCGCGTAGCTCATCGCCGCGCAGTCGGCCCGATACGCGGATGCCGGTCACTCCCTGCGGCATGTCTGGCAACAGTTCAATCATCGGGTTCTTCTTTCCATCTCGGGACGCCCCCGGCCCAGTCAACCCGTGCCAAAGCAGCCGCGCAACGGTTCTGCGAAGGCACCGTCAGTGGGGCAATCCCGTTGTGGGGTAAGAACTCCCAGGGGGAACGAAGACGTCGTTGAGGGTGACGGTGCGCAGCGAGCGTGCGCGGATGATCTCGACCAGTTGCCCGTAGACATGGGTGACCGGCGCGTGGTTGAGGTGGCCTATCACGATGTTCTGGGGGGTGAAATATCGCTGCGCCAGTTGCACGATCACGGCTTCGGGAAGCAGCGCGGAATCCCGCAGGTCGCCGCTCCACAGGGTCGGATTCCGATAGCCCAGATCGGCCGCTACCGCATCGACCGCGGCATTGCGGTGGCCGTACGGGGGACGGAAGTACGGGGCGGCGTCCACGCCATAGGTGTTGCGCAGGAACACATCCGTGGTGTTCAGCTCTTCTTCGATCCGGGTCGGCGAGAGCCGCGTCAGGTCCGGGTGGGTCCAGGTGTGGTTGGCCAATTGGATCTGACCGGATTCCACGAGCGGGCGCAGCAGCGCTGCATTGTCCGCCCACGCGCGATAGCCGCCGGTGACGAAATAGGTGAGCCGGACACCGGTGTCCTTGGCGAACTGTGTGTAGAGCCGCACCACGTCGCTGTCGGCGCCGTCATCGACCGTCCACGCCAGCAGGTCGCCGCCACCGGGGAGTTGCTTCAGTACCGCGCCTCTGGGCAGTGGCAGCCGTGACCCAGGGTCAGGCGGCGGCAGCACGTTGGGGCGCAAAGGGCCCGGATCGGGCGCTGCACCGAGCACGTCGGCGCGAGCCGCTGGCATCCCGCCCGCCGCTACGGTCGCAGCCACGGCGAGCAGGAACCGCCGCCGGTCCAGTTCGCTCACGGGTGCGCTCCTCTGGCCGCCGCGCCGTTTCAGGCGATATGGATAGCCTTGCAAGTGCCTGACACGGTAGGGCGCCGGCCACTGCGATTGACCGCGCCGCTCTCGGGTGTCGCCGTCGGGTACGAACTTGTGACCTGGGAGTGGTCAGCCTGCAATCGGGCGCCGGTCCGGCCGTGATTCGGCGGAGTCGACCTGCAGAGTTTTTGTGGTGGTCCCGGCTGGGATCGAACCAGCGACCTTCCGCGTGTGAAGCGGACGCTCTTCCACTGAGCCACGGGACCGGCGCCGAGAGGCGAACGACGTCGAAGACTAACACGACCGTCGGATAGGCCGGGCGGCCCAGGCCTGCTGAGCCCCTCCTGGGCCGTCTTCGACACGCTCTGACCAAGGAATTTGTGTGGGCCGGTTCACTGGACTATCGTCGTGCTTCGCACCGGGCGACGATCTCGCCCGTTGCGCGCGGATGTAGCGCAGTTGGTAGCGCATCACCTTGCCAAGGTGAGGGTCGCGGGTTCGAATCCCGTCATCCGCTCGAAGGTGCGAATTGGCATCAATCCCCAGCGGTGGAGTGGCCGAGTGGTGAGGCAACGGCCTGCAAAGCCGTGCACACGGGTTCGATTCCCGTCTCCACCTCCGATTTCGATCCCCCAGCGCGATTAGCTCAGCGGGAGAGCGCTTCCCTGACACGGAAGAGGTCACTGGTTCAATCCCAGTATCGCGCACCAGAGTTTGTGCAGTTCAGACGAGCTTTTTACGCCTTAGATTCAGCGGCATGCCAGATACATGCCAGATTGGTTCGGCAGCTCGGGTTCGACCCGAGAGGTTAGTCATGCCCACCGCATCACCCCCTCCCCCGTGCGGGGCGATGAACGACGACACCGCGACCACCTGGCGGGATCTGTCCAGTCAACTGACGAGATCCCAGGTGCTGCGCTTCGAATGCCACGAGCAACTTCTGCGAACCCCAGAAGACGGGCAAGACCTTACTTCACGAGGCCGGTGGGAGGCACGCCAGAACCTCAATGACGCCTATAGGTTCGGGCACATCCCACTCCCGGCTGGCTGCACGGCACCCGGTCACTGGAAGGCCGACAACGCAGGCATCTGGACCCGCACCGTGGAATTTTCCCGCCGGTCCGAGGACCGCCCCGGCTCCGACTCGACCGTCTATCTGGACGGTGTGCAGGCCAGCGACGGCACCGTCCAATGGTCCCTGTTCGTGCTGGCCGACGACCGGGAGCCGCTCAGCGTTGATCAGGCGCGCAGCTTCGCTGCAATGATCGCGACGGCCGCCGACGAATTGGAGCGCCTGCGGTGAGCGCCGTCCTGCGGCTGGTGCCCGATGCTGGTGCTGGTGATGACGACGGCGGGTTGACCGCGTTGGGAGTAGTGGGAGCTGTACTTGCGCGGCGCCGGCCGCTCCAATCGGACCATCTCCGAGACGATCAATGTGCTCCGCCGCTTGGAAAAGTTCGCGGGGACGCGCGTCGAATCTGTTCGGCCACTTGATATTGCGCGATTCCTCGGTCGCAGGCGGCTCAAGCAGAACAGCCGCGCCGCCTACTACGGATACATTCACACGTTCTATCGATGCTGGGGTGAGAACGACGGCGTCAACACCGCGGGGAACCTGCCCTCGTCCGAAGGCGCCGAAAGGCGTGCCCCGACCGATCACCGATGAGCAGCTGAGCAACTTGCTGGCATTACGGATGCACCGGCGAACCCGGGTGATGATCCTGCTGGCCGCATTCGCCGGCCTGCGTGTTCACGAAATCGCAAAGATCCCGCGGCGAGGACGTTGATCCGATGGCCCGCCCGCTGCACGTCACCGGCAAGGGCAATGTGACGGCGGAACTGCCCCTACATCCACCCCGGGTCGAGGCCGCGGGGGAATGCCGCGCCGGGGCTGGTGGTTCCCCGGGAACTCCCGCCGCACCGGCCAGCCGATCTTTTCTCGGAGTGATGCTGACCTCATCGGCGACGCCATGGAGGGGCGGGTATCCCCGGCCAGCCTGGTGAACAGCGGCACCGACCCGCGCACAGGCCCTGATGCGCCACGCCCAGCTAAACACCATCGCGATCTACGTTGACATCGCCAACCCCAACCACGCGGAATCGATCGACCGATTGCCCGCCTAGGTGCGTCAAGAGCAAGACCGCTGCTCCCAGCGGGAGGTTCAGATGTCCGGTCTTGTCGGTGGCTGTTGGCACACTTATCCGAAGGATCACTCGGAGTGGGTGGTCCCATTAACCAAGGAGGGCTCGCCATGGGCGGCAAGTTCAGGATCAACACGGCCGGAATGAAGAAGCTTGAGCGCGATCTGCAGAAGAAGTTTTCCGGCGGAGTCCGAGTGCCGCTCGAGGGTTCAGAGAGCGACGCGGTCCAGAGCGTTAAGAGGCAGCTCGAGGACATGGGGGCCGTCCCGAATGAATCCGAGGTCAAGAAGATGGTTCGGAAGAGTCGAGAGAATTCATGATGCCGTTCGCCAAATCAATCTTGGCCGTTAGCGGTATCGCACGGTGAAGCTCGGAGGACAAAAGAAAGTTTCAGCTGCGTCGATCGCGGTAGGTGACCAGATCTTCCGAACAACGCCCGACGGCGTTGACATGATGATGGTGGTCGAACAAGTCGCCTGTTGGCGACGGTTGAAAGTCCGGCCACTCGCAACGGTTGAAAAGTAGGCCACCCAATCAGATTGGATGGGTGATCTCCTTGGAAGACTGGGCGTTGATCCGGCATCTTCATCGCAGCGAGGGTTTGTCGCAGCGGGCCATTGCACGCCAGCTCGGCATCGCGCGTGACACGGTGGCCGGGGCGCTGGCCGGCGATGGTCCACCGAAGTACGAGCGAGCTTCGGCGCCGTCGGCGATCAGCGAGGTGGAGCCGCGGATCCGGGCGTTGCTGTCGGCCTATCCGCAGATGCCGGCGACGGTGCTCGCCGAGCGGGTCGGGTGGACGGGTTCGATCTCCTGGTTCCGCGAGCGGGTCCGAGCGATCCGCCCGGAGCACCTGCTCGCCGATCCGGTTGACCGCCTCGACCATCCTCCGGGGCGAGCGGTTCAGTGCGACCTGTGGTTCCCGGCACCCAGGATCGCGGTCGGGTTCGGCCAGGAGGCGATGCTGCCGGTGCTGGTGATGGTCGCGGCGTTCTCCCGGTTCATCGCCGCAATGATGCTGCCCTCGCGTCAGACGATGGACCTGGTGGCCGGGATGTGGCAGCTACTCTCGGGCAGCTTCACCGCGGCACCCCATGAGTTGTGGTGGGACAACGAGGCCGGGATCGGACGCCGCGGTCGGTTGACCGATCCGGTCACCGCGTTGATGGGCACGCTCGGGTCGCGGCTGGTGCAACTCAAACCCTATGACCCCGAATCCAAGGGGATCGTGGAGCGAGCCAACCGCTATTTGGAGACCTCGTTCCTGCCGGGGCGCAGCTTCACTTCGCCAGCGGACTTCAACACTCAACTGGGCCAATGGCTTCCGACCGCCAACGCCCGTCGGGTGCGGGTCCTCGATGGTCGTCCGGTCGACTTCCTCGACGGCGATCGAGCCCAGATGCTGGCGTTGCCGCCCGTGGCGCCGGTCACCGAGGCGGTGACCTCGGTGCGGCTGGGGCGCGACTACTACGTGCGGGTGGCCGGCAACGACTACTCCGTGGACCCGCATGCGATCGGACAGCTCGTCGAGGTGAGGACCACCTTGAATCAGGTGGTGGTGACCCGAGCGGGGCGCCAGCTGGCGGCTCATGACCGCTGCTGGGCGGTACGACAAACGCTGACCGATCCCACCCACGTCGCGACTGCCGCAGCATTGCGTCGACAGTTCCAAACCGGCCCACCACCGGTGGTCGGTGATTACCTGGTCCGTGATCTGGCCGACTACGACCGCGCGTTCGGTGTCGACTTCACCACGGCAACAGTCACTTCCGACGGGGAGGTGGCGTGATCATGGCCGAGGATCCGATCAAATCCGTCCTGCATTACGCCCAGGCCCTTAAGGCGCCGCGCATCCGCGACGCCGCCGCCCGGCTCGCCGAGCAAGCCCGTGACGCCAACTGGACTCATGAGGAGTATCTGGCGGCGGTGCTTTCCCGGGAGGTCGCGGCCCGGGAAGCCTCCGGTGCGGCGACCCGCATCCGCTCGGCGGGGTTTCCGACGCGCAAGTCGTTGGAAGACTTCAACTTCGATCACCAACCGGCCTTGAACCGGGACATGGTCGCCCACCTAGGCACGGGTGCGTTCCTGGCCAGGTCCCGCAACGTGGTGCTGCTCGGCCCACCGGGAACCGGCAAGACTCACCTCGCCATCGGATTGGCCATCAAAGCCGCCCAGACCGGGCATCGCATCGCGTTCGCCACCGCGGTGGACTGGGTCGCTCGCCTCAAGGCCGCCCACACCGCGGGGCGACTGCCCGTCGAGTTGGCCAAGTTGCGCCGCATCGGCCTTCTCGTCGTCGACGAGGTCGGATACATCCCCTTCGAACAGGACGCCGCGAACTTGTTCTTCCAACTGGTCTCCAGCCGCTACGAACACGCCTCGCTGATTCTGACCTCGAACCTGCCCTTCGCCCGCTGGGGCGACGTGTTCGGAGATCAAGTCGTCGCCGCGGCGATGATCGACCGCATCGTCCACCACGCCGACGTCCTGACCCTCAAAGGCTCCAGCTACCGGCTCAAAGACACCGGAATCGACACCCTGCCCTCCGCCAGAGCCGACAACACGGCACAATAACCACCGACCACGTGGCCTACTTTTCACCGTCGTCTGTGGCCTAGTTTTCGACCGTCGTCAACAGTCGCCACGGGCGTCTACGAGGGAAAAGACCTCTTCGTCTGGCGGGGCACGACGTTTACATTGACCGGTTCGGGCGCCGGCCCCGGGGGCGCGTTTCTCGGAGACATGGTTGCCGTTCCGTATGGCATCGGCGAATGGCCGATTCCGGTAACCGGGAGCGTCATGAAAGCTGTGCCCGTCGAAGACAGCGACTGGAGCATGCCGTAGTCTGCCCAGCACTCCCGGCAGGGAGGTACACATGCTTGCGTGACCCTGGCCGCGCTTCTGGCAGTCGCCGGGGCACCTTCTTGGAGGGCGCGTTTCGCTGGCGTGGAACGTTCTGACTTCGCTGGCAGCGAGGCGGCCAAAACTGACTCCGTCTTGATTGTTGGCGAGAAGGTGGTCAACGCCGGCCAATCGCCCTTCCACATTGCCGAGTGGCCCCAGCAGGGGCGAGCGGACAAGACGTGACGAAGAATCCGATGGCGCGATCGGGTCACCACAAGTTTCCTGCGAATATCCGCCAGGGGCATCCGGGGGCTTCTTCACGGAACTCTATGCGGTGTCCGCTCTGTCACCGTGGGGCGAGGCGGTCTGACCCGTCCCGGCGAGTCCGGAGACTGTATTTCGTGGATCACCCTGCCTTTGGTGGGGTGGGGACTGACCCCGGTTTGGTTGACTCCTGACCTGTGAGGATTCGTCCTTGCTGGAAGGATCATTCTCGTGCCGAAACCGTTTCCTGCCGAGTTCCGAGCCGATGTCATCGCCGTGGCCCGCAAGGGTGAGGCGCCGTTGCGCCAGATCGCGAAAGACTTCGGCATCTCGGAGGCCTGCCTGCATCGCTGGCTCAAGATCGCCGACCGTGAGGATGGCCTCGGCCGGCCCGCGTCACCGGCCGCCCCCGACGACGTGGCCGCGCAGTTGCGCGAAGCGCACAAGCGAATCAAGCTCCTCGAGCAGGAAGCTGAGGTGATGCGCCGCGCGGTCGGTTACCTGTCGCGGGACGCCAACCCAAAATGATGTACCCGCTGGTCCTCGACCTTGCCGCCGACGGGATACCCGTCACGGTGACCTGCCGGGTCCTGGGATTCTCCACCCAGGCGTTCTACAAATGGCGCAAAACACCCCTGTCGCAGCGTGATTGGGACGATGCGCACCTGATCAACGCCGCCCGCGACATCCACGCCGATGACCCCGCCTTCGGCTACCGATTCATCGCCGACGAACTTCCCGAGCGCGGGATCACTGCTGGGGAGAACCGTGTCGCACGGTTGTGCTCCCAGGAGCGGATCTGGTCCATCTTCGCCAAGAAACGTGGACTGAACCGCCGATCCGGCCCGCCGGTCCATGACGACCTCGTCCAGCGTCAGTTCAGCGCCCACACCGTCAACCAGGTATGGCTGGCCGACATCACCGAACACCGGACCGATGAGGGCAAGCTCTACCTCTGTGCGATCAAGGACGTGTACTCCAACCGGATTGTGGGTTACTCGATCGACTCACGGATGAAGTCCTCGCTGGCGGTGGCAGCCCTGGACAATGCCGTCGCGCTGCGGTCACCCGTCGCGACGATCGTTCACTCCGACAGGGGCAGTCCTGGCTGCCCGCATCGCTGTGCGCAATCAACCCGCGCAAGGTGGTGGTGCCGTCCTGAGCGCGAGTGAAGAACGCATGCTCGATGGCGTCGAGGACCAGGTCGGTGGTCATGGATCTGGCGGCTCGCCAGCCCAGAATCCGGCGGCTGTAGGCGTCGATGACGAATGCGACGTAGACGAACCCCATCCAGGTCGCCACATAGGTAAAGTCGGCCACCCACAACCGATTTGGCGCCGCGGCATAGAAGCGACGGTCCACTAGATCCGGGTATCGCCGATGAGCGTCGTCAGCGATGGTGGTCTTGTGCTTGGACCCGTACCGCGCGCCCTCCCAACCGTTCTCGCCCATGATCCGCTCGACCGTGCACCGGGCGACATCGTGGCCCTGACCGCGTAGCCAGATCCACAACTTGCGTGACCCCAACGTCTGGACAAAGCGACCCCGCTTCTTGTCTTCCCTTGCCGCGGTGATTATCTCGACCAACTCGGCGTCACGGACCTGCCGCCGTGTCGGGATCTTGACGATCCACTCGTAGTAGGTCGACGGACTGATCGGCACACCGTGCTCAGACAGCACAGCGCACATGGGCTCGACACCCCAGCGCAGGCCGGCCCCGCCGTCGGGGCCGGCCACCTGGTGGTCCTTGTGTTCGGCGATGAACCGGATCACCGTTTCCCGGGCCGGTCGAGCTCGGCCCCGAAGAAAATCGCCGCTGCTTTCAAGATCTCATTGGCCCGGCGCAGCTCCGCAATCTCCTTGCGCAGCGCCTTGTTCTCCTCGGCCATCTGAGTCGTCACACCAGGCCGCTGGCCGGTGTCGACTTCCGCGCGACGGATCCAGGTCCGCAACGTCTCTGGTGTCCCGATCCCCAGCATGCCCGCCACAGCGGTGATCGCCGCCCACTGCGACGGGTACTGCGGGCGCACCTCGGCGACCATGCGCACGGCACGCTCACGCAGCTCGTCGGGGTACTTGCTGACACGTCCCATAACCCAGATCCTCCCAAGATCGGGAGTCTCCGGACTCGCCGGGACGGGTCACTGGCTTATCGTTCCTAATTCTGTGTTGACCCACGTTCGGTAGCCGACGGGGATCTTCCATCCGCCACGGCGGGCCGTGCGGGTCACCAGCAGGTCGGACAAACTCAGGGCGGCAGGCGTCCAAGCCTCGGCAACAGCGGCGCAGAGCGCGTCACCCATCTCCGCTGTGACCCCGCCGGGCGCTATCTCACGTACATCAATGGCGATGGCGTGAAGGGGAACACGTCGTCCCTGTGATCGCGATCCCGCTGAAACTTGCACATGAAGCGCAGCCGCAGGGCCTTTCCCTGAGACCGTGAACAGATAGCCGCTCTCCGGTTCCGGATCGCCGAATGTTCCAGTTGTGACGTGGCTTCTTACGATGTCCGCCAACGCTTCTGGCGTTCCCCGCCATTCTTGATGCTGTGGTGTTTCCCAGCTAGGTATCGACAGCGCAGACGCCAATGTGGACAAGAGTGCGTCGGTGCGGCGGGCGATCCATTCTGGCGACTCTCCGGTAGCGACCCAAATCGCATTCAATGAAAAGTCGGCGGCCCAGATAGGCCGCACTTGCGAAAGGGTCACAGTTTCGGAGTGTAGATGACCTGCGAGTGTGTTTTTGCGCTACGCTCCGGCGAACGGGTACCAGTCCGGTATAGCTTCCGGTGGTCGTGGGTATTTCTGCAGATCCATGATGTAGGCTTCCTCGTCTATTGGAGCAAGCCAAAGGGGCTTTTTATCGTAATTATATTCGAAATGGTATTTTCCTTCGTTGGTTAAGTCGAGGCGAAGTGATAACCATGCACCCTTGCCCAAGGTGGACATAAACTCGCGAAGGTCTAGAAGTGCGTCGATCAACTTGGCTGGTGGAGCAAGTGGCTCGACAGTTCCATCGTTCAGTGTGTACCTGATGACCGCCTCGGCCAGAGGCCCTGCGCGCCGGAACTCCATCCAGCACGATTGCCAGCCTCCCTCGGGTAGGTTGTAAAAAAGCCACTTAACGGCTTCTTGCTCAAGCTGACCCTCTTTAACTAGAAAGGGGGGTTCATCTGCCACGGTCCGCGCCCCTCAGTAGTTGTCGAAGAACCTGGTTCCGACCAGTTTACCATCGACGATGGTGTTGACAACGTAGCGGCTGGGCCGCATGGAATTATCTGGATATTCTATTTGCACATCAACATCAACATTGTGACCCTGTTTGAGTAGCGATTTCCATTCGTTTTCCAGAGCGGCGTAACTGCTTTTATTTACCGTACCATCCATGGCAGTGATATTGATCGCTTCACCGGGTCCGCCGAATTGCGCTCCAAAAATATGGCCACCGTGGTCGCCCGGAAGCCGGTCAGTGCCGCCTGCAATACCCTGCTGGTAAGCGTTGCGGTCGCTTGGACTGCCAAACTCTAACGAACCGCTAGCGTCAGTGGATCGGTGCAAGTCGTCTGTGTTGTAACTGAATCGGTTGTCGACCGTGTAGTGCGTGTTGGGCTGAGGGTTGTTGAGATCGGGATTCCACGCGCCTGTGCCGCCTGATTCAGCACTTATGTGAATCAGGCCGTCTCCGGGCGGGGCATGGGCAACAGCAGCATCAGAGTGTGGCGGGGATGGCGCGTCAAGGGTGTGATGGCCGACGCCCCCGAGATCATCGAAAGCGTGGACGGCGTCGTCGGCGTGGTGGGCAGCCGTGGCGGCGTCGACTCCGAGGTGGATACCCTCCCCGAGGAATTTGGCACCGGGGATGGGGATGAGGCCTGCGGCGTCGAGGACGGCTCCGGTTTGGTCGGCTCCGGAGTGATGGCCCCAATTGGTAAACACGTCAATGTCTTTGGCGACATCGGGGATAAGCCCGAAGCTGCCTTCGCTTAGGGCGCGGCTGGTTTGCGCGAACGCCGATGGTTGGGCGGGGAAGGCTTGGACGTCAGCGTGTTCGGGGAGTGCGGGAATCGGCACTGATTGGCCACCGAGTGCTTCGCGGGCCTGGCTGAGTCCTGCGAGAGTGGCGGTCTGTTCGGTGAGGTTATGGCGGGCATCAAATAAGGCTCGGCTGGCCGCGTCGAGATCACTGCGTGGCGGTCCGGTGCCGGGAGCGCTGGTATAGAGCGCTTTGGCGACCGAGTCGACTTTGGCCTGCGCTGCCGCGACCGCCTGCTGAGCGGCGCTGACCTTGGCTTGTTGTTGCTCAACGACCGCGGGGTTGGAGGCGACTGCTATGACATCTAAGGGGGAACCGGCGCTGGGTTTGACGCCGGTGGGCTTGCCGGTGACCACACCGGCCAGGGTGTCGGTGACATTAGCGGTGGCACCTGGTCTAGCGTCAGCAATGGCCGCGAGCAGATCTTCAGGTTTACCTGGCCGACCTGCAACTCCCGGTGCACCGGCGGGTGAATTGTTCGGCACCGTCGAAGGTGGCGAGTTGGGCACTGCGCTGGGCAGAACAAGGTCCTGCCAGGTTTTGGGACCCCCGGATGGCTCGGCCTGCCCGCTGAGCAGCGTGACTGGCGACGCGGGAGGCGCGCCGAATGCGGGTCCGACAGCGGCAATCGCAGCGCCGAAGTTAAGGGCTTTCCCCACCTCGGCCTCAGCGTCCCGGATCTGTTGCGCCACGGCGAGTTCGGCGGCCCACCACTTGGCGGCCTCGGATTTCAATTCCGCCTCGGCTGCAGCGACAGTCTTTGCGTTGGCCTCAGCTGTCTCTTTGCTGGTCCCTTCCGGCGGGGTGTAGCTGATCGAGAGGTCCTCATTGACGTGGACCCCGGCGTGGGAGTCGGCGTTTTCGATGATCTGCTTGGCATTGGTCAGCGGCGGCATCAGAGTCGAGCTGACCGTCTTGGCGATCTGCCGGGCGGCGGCATCCACGGCGTCGCGCACCTGTGTCACCGCCTGAAAGTCCTGGCGGGCACGCTCTCTAGCCGCTTCAGCGGTTCGCCCATCCCACAACGAGCCACCGGGACGCTGCACGCAGTGCAGGTACTCTTCGGCGTGCTGCTCCAAGACGTCGACAGTGGTCTTCCACCCGTCGACGTGGTCAAGAACCCTGAGTGGGTCGGCGTGCAAAATCTGCGACTTGGTCGGCATCGACAGGGCGCAGCTGTTATGGGCCGGTTGATGGTCGCTGCAAGGTCGGCATGCGGGTGAGCGCCGCCTGCAGCTGTTCCTCGTTGGCGACAAATCCCTGGCGCGCCAGGTCGATCAGGTCGGCGAGCGTGGAGAACCGACCGGCCACCGCCGCTTTGATCGTCGGCAGTGTTCGTGTCGACATCTCCTGAGCGGCGGCCAGCGACGGCACCGCCCCCGCGTCCACCGTGCCAGCAGCGGGGATCTCATGCGGCAGGCCTTGGGTCACTTGCCAGACCAGCGTTTGCAGCTGGGGCTTCAACCGGCCTAGCGCGTCCAGGTCGGCCTGTAGTACCGGATCGGTCACCGCTTCCCCTCCGAGGTCAGGCCCTTGTAAAGACCCGAGCTTACCGACCACGCTGGCACGTCAGCGCCCGAATGCGCTGGCCGGGGCCCCGGGGCAACAGCCAGTACTCTTACCCCTGTGGGGATTCTGGATCGGATTTCGGCGCGTCAGCGCCTGCGCAGGGCGACCCAGGAATCGCTGTCGATTCCCACCTTCAGCGCCCCGATCGATTGCACGCCATGGGTGATTGGCGGTTTGTGTCCTGAGGAGTTCTCGCCCGCCAGCTCGGAGACGGCGACGCTTGCGGAGTGTCTCAAGGTTGACCTTCAGCGAATCGCAGGCTCTGCAAACGACGCTCTGCACGCCGTTGGCCGCGCCGGGATGGAGTACGTGGCGCGGCGAGAAGCCGAGGCCCGGGTGATCGACGAAGCCCGCGATCGTGCGGTGCGCCGGGTGGAGTCCACGGTGCGCCAACTCCGGCAGATGAGCCAGCACCCGCTTCCCAACGCAGCGTCTTCACCCCCGGGGGTTGACGGCACCGCCGACCACGACAGCACGCAGGTTCCGCCTGCCACCCGAGAAGTAGCCCCACCCGTTGACATGGAGAAGACGCAGATCATCCCGGCTGTCAGAGATGGGCACCATGAGACCACCTTGATGCCAGGCCTCGACGACCGGCACGAGCGACAGCAGCCAGATTGCGTAGAGCGAGATGGGCGAGCCGAGGACGCGGCCAAGCATCGGTTACGGCGCGCCGACGACTGAGGCTTCGGATCGGGTGCGCTACCCGGTTGCGTCCACACCGAAGTATGCCAGCGCTTGGGCCCACTGCGCGTTAATGCGTTTCAGCTCAGGGAAAGCCATCCACAGAAAACGCTCGACCCGGTACGTGCACCCCTGATTGAATTTGCCAATGCGACTCCGTAGCTCCCGAGATGACGGTGAAGTGGACAAGCCAACGCACGAAGCTGGTAGCGGGCTGAACATACCCTGGAGTGGGCTGTCCTTAACTCTCGCGATTGTCGCCCTTGCTTCACTCGGAACACTCGCCGTAACAACGAGCGTCAAGAACGTAGATACCCTTTCCACGGTGGCACTTGCATTGGCCATTCTGTCGTTCGCTGCTCAGCTCATCGTCACGCTGGCCCGAAGGACAGCAATCCGCACAAGTCAACGCTGATACAAAGGCGGCGCTCACTGAGATGCGTGCGACAACCTCGTCTCTGCTGTCCAACCAACGAGACCAGTTCAATTCTGTATTGAAAGCGCTGCTCCGCCAAGCTATACCAGCCGCCGTGCAAGATGTGGCAACGATAGAAGACGCTAGCGAAGAGCGAGCCGGAGAGCGGATCAACGAAGACGCTGAGCGAGCAGCGGAGCTAGAAAGTGCTCTCCAGAAGAGGGTCCTGGAGCTTTTCACCGCTGAGACAGACGTGCTGCCACCACTCGTTTTTTCCGAGCCACATGAGCGACTATTGCGCAGGGAAGAAGCGGAACGGCACCGCCAGCAGGAACGGCAGGAATTAGAGCGGGCGCGACAGGAACGGCAGGAGAAGTTGGACCGCGAACGACGAGACGCCCAGCTGGCGCGGAAGAAGCACAGGGAAGAGTGGAGCAAAGTCATTGCGACCTACCCGCCACAGCGAGAGGGAGAGCGCGTGGCCGAAGTAATTCGTCAGCTTCCCCCTCGCGCCATCGCGCAACTGGGTAGGTTCGTCGGCGACGTCGCTGACCAGGCGAGAGAGGACCAGACAGTAAGTTACGTGAAGGCGGAGAACACTCCGTATGGCAGAGGCAACCAGCAGTTAATTGACGGAGGTCTCGTCGAGGTTATCGGCGAAGAGGACAACAGGGTCAGGCTGCGTTTAACTTCAGATGGGATCATCGCCGCCCGTCTTCTTCGCGCCGACGAGCAAGCGCCTGAATGGGCGTCTGACCTCTTTTAGTGACCGCCCCCGGGTCCCAGACCGGGGCACACTTAGTTGAGATTCGAGCACCTCGCTCTCGCGCCCGTGAGTTGTATCGGTGTCTCGGATGACTATCCGGACGTGTTGAACACCCTCTGCTTCTGGGTCAGCCTCCCACCGCGATCCTGGAAAGCGCCGCCGCGATGGCCTGGTCGCGCCCTTGTGCTGCGTGCTGGTAGCGCATCGCCGCCTGCGAGGTGGAATGGCCTAACCGCACCATCAGTTCGGCCAACGTGGCACCGGTCTGGGCCGCCAGTACGGCCCCGGTGTGCCGCAAGTCGTGGAACCTCAGATCTTCTCTACCGGCACTGGTGCGTGCCGTGTAGAACCGGCGGTAGAGCGTGGCCGGTGCGAGGTGTCCCCCATGCTTTGCAGGAAATAGCAGCGCGTCGGCCTTGGCCCCGACGTGGGTGTGCAGATGTGCCTCGATGACCGGGACCAGGTGCGGCGGGATGGCCACGTCTCTGGTACCGGCATCACTCTTGGGCGAGGTCACCTCGAAGCCCTCACCGGCACGCACCACAGCACGCTCGACGCGCACGACGCCGCCACGCACGATCACCTCATTGCCGTCCTGGTCGTGCTCAGTGTGGGTGGTCAGTTCGATGTCTTTGCGCCGCAGTTCGCACAACTCGCCGAACCGCAACGCACACCACGACGCGAGCAGAACCATTGCCTGATATTGCACAGGCATGGCACTGGTCAGTGCCTCCAATTCGGCTAGGGTGGCGGGCCGTATCTTGTTTACGCGCCTTGAGGTGCCAGCGCCACGAATCACACACGGGCTTAACGCCACCTTGCCGTCGCTGACGGCGGTGTTCATGATCGCGTTCAACAGCCCGTAAGCATGTGAGCGCGCCGTCGGGGTGCTCTGGCCCATCTTGGAGTGCCAGGCGCGCACGTCGTCGGGAGTGATCGCTCCAATCGGCATAGGCCCGAATACCGGATACAGGTACTCGTCAAGTAGCCATTGATAGTGCTCACGGTGCGCACCTTCAGCGGTTCGCCCTTCACGTGCCGGTCTAGCAGCCATTGCTTGGCATAATTTCGGAACGGCAACTTGCGATCCGTCTTCGGCGTGGCCTCGGGCGGCACCCAGGCCTTACGAATTATGTCGGCCTGCTGAATAGCCAGCCACCCGCGTGCGTCCATCTTGGACAGGAAAGTGGTCGGGGCCTTGTAGCGGCGTCCATCGGGACCGGTGTAGCGGGCACGGTAGTGCCCTCCGGCCAGTTGCTCGACGGTCCCAAACGTCCCGGATGTGCGTGCCACTAGGTGATTCCTTCCGCGATACAGAGATGGGCTACAAGTGGACTGAAGAATGCCCACGGGCTATTTGTGGGCAAAATCTAGCACACTTTCTTCCTCAAATTTCCGCAATCTTCCTCTTGCATAATCCCTGCTAGTTAGCTATTCGGAGCCGATTCTCCTGATTACAAGCTCTAAAGTAGCAAACTTGGAATAAGATTCAATCCCAGTATCGCGCACCAGAGTGATGCAATCCCCCGGGTCAATCCGAGAGGCAGCTAGCCGTGGGGCCCCGCTTACTGTTGTGCGCCCACGCCGAAGTCAACAGTGACCCGAACATTGTCCGTGCTGGACAACTCCCCCCGCCGGACGCCACGTCGCTTCATGATTGGACGCATTACAGCTCCGTCCGATCGCGTGCCGATGCGCGCATTCGTTGCCACCGTTCATGTGGTGTTGGACCATGCCCGGTTTGTGTTTAGGCGAAGGTGACATCGGGAAACCGAGAGTTCGTCGCGTGTTTCGGGTCAAGCGACTCCTGCCTCCGGCCCAACTGGGAGTAGTCATGGCCACAATCGCGACGCAACCGCTGAGATCCGACCGGCCCGCGGAGAACACGAACAGCAACGACTTCAACGTCGTGGGCATCGCCGTGGCCGCCATATGGGCGATTGGACTGGTGGTTGGGATCATCGCATTAGTAACCGGGCAACTCGGGGTGGCTCTGGTCGCGCTATCAATCGCAGTCGTCGCGCCACTTTTCGGGTTGGCGTGGACACGCCTTTCCGGCAGCTTCCGTCCGTCGTTCGACCGAATGGACCAGCAGCGCTTTCACTGAGTCCGCGGTCGGCTGGCGATGCCACAATCAGGCAGCGACGCACAGAACGACGGCGGCAATGGCGCTGAGCACCCCACATGTTCCCGCCGGGCCTGACGGCAACGTCACCCACCCGCCCGACTCAGGATCCGTCTAGCAGCAGGTCTCTGAGCACCCCACCGATCGAGCGCATCCCAGCGAGCACCGTGTCGCGCAGATCTGGCCCGGCGGCATCCCAGTTGGCAATGACGGCATAGGAGTACGAGGTGCCGTTTCGTTCGATGGTGCCCACGTCGGCCCTGATGGCCGTGTCGGTTCCGGTCTTGTTGCGAATGCAGAAGCCGCGATCCGATGCGGTATGCGCCAGCGGATCGAGGCCGAACGCAGATGCCACCATCGACAGATCCACGCCCGTCGCCAGCCAGGCGGTCAACTGGTCGGAGACCGACATCGATATCAGCCGTTTAGTAGCCAGGCGACACATGAATTCCGACAACTCAGCGGCCGTACCCACCGACAACGTCCACACGTCGTCGGGCCCACGATGGTCCCGAACACGATCCAGCAGCGTAGTTTCGGCGAAACCGATTGTTCCGCAGAGTGCTTGGACGCTGTTCAGACCCACCCGGTCCAGCAGTACATTGGTGGCGAGGTTATCGCTGACCGAAGCGACCAGCACGCACAGATCGCGGACGGAGAATCGCTGAGCGTGTAGATGCTGCCAGATGCCCGAATCAGCAACCTGCACAGCAGTATTGCGGTCCAGCAATTCGCTACCATCCATCGATCCGTCGTCGCACTGCCGCGCCACTTCGGCCAATAGCAACAGCTTTCCGACACTGGCAGTCTGCCTGGACACGCCGGAATTGTGTTGTGCCACTTCATCGCCAGCAGCGTCTCGAATACAGATCGACCAATCGACGTCAGGGGTGATGCCGACAGTGTTGCTGACCGACTGGCGCAGCGCAGAGTACGGCATCGGCCCTCTCAGCCCGTGGAACGTCAATGCACCCTACGTTGGCGAGCGTTATGGCGCCAGTGCGATGATCCCCGGTTCAACAGGCGGTGTCGGGGAGACTCCGCAGGTGCCACCTCCGCCTCCTCCCCCACCACAAGTGCGGCGTCCTGGCCAGCCGACTGGGGCGGACAGCAGGGGCGATCGAGTACTCCGGCCCTTACGAAGGGACGGGTTCGGCCAGCGTGATCAGGCTCCGTCGGGATCCGCGACGGCACGTCCGCCACTACCACCCCCACTCGTCACCCTCCAGCACATCGACGGTGACGTCGTTGTCCGCGGGCCTTCGCGTTCCGTAGAGGAAGGTGAGCATCGTGCGGTCCCCGTCGAGAGGTTCGATTTCGACGACGGTGGCGTGCCCGATCGTCATGCGAATCCGGTCGCCGGGCTGCAACTGGTCGATACGTTTGAGGGTCACGCCCGCCCACCAGAGCCAGTCGGAGCCCCCAGCACCGCCACAGCCCGTTCGCCCCCCGCCATGGCGTCGATGATTCGCCGGATTGAGACACCGACGCAACCCCGACACGGCGGCATACTTTGATGCGCGACCAGCCCCGGCGCCCTGCACACGGCTCAATCAGTTAGCTTCTGGAAAAGTGACGGCTCATGGCAAGCCTTCTGATCATCATCATCGTCGGGCTGGTCGGACTTGGCATCGTCGGCGGACTCACCGCAGTGCTGGTGCACCTGACCAGATCGCCCGAGGCCCCGCCGTACGTTCCGCACGCCTGGCAACCCGCGGCCGGCTGGTACCCCGACCCGTCGGATCCGAATATGCTGCGCTACTTCGACGGTCACACCTGGACTCAGGTCACCCGGCCGGCCGGTTGAACGCTGACCCGACGAGAAGCTAATTCTGCTGCGGCACTGAGAAATCCGCTACCCGCACATGAGAGGCATTATCCCGCGAGCGATTCGATGACCTTGACCAACTCGTGGGGCGCTTCCCAATTCAGCGCATGCCCCGCATCAGCCACCGTGACCAACCGGGCGCCGGGAATGCCGTCGGCCAGCCGACGTGAGTGACTCGGCGGCGTGGTGCGGTCCGCCGCTCCGACCATGACCACCGTCGGAACGGTGATCTCGCCCAGGCGTGGATAGCGGTCTTCACGCGAGAAGGCGCGCACGATCGGCAGCAGCGGTCCGTGTTCGTCGACGTGCTGACGGAAGCCCTCGGTGAACACCGACACCATCGCCGGCGAGGGACGAGCACCGCATTGCGCAGCGCCGAACAACACCCCGACCGTCCGGTAGCGGATCAGCCGCTGCAGGATGCCACGCTCGAGCAGGGGAATCTGCACCTTGTTCTGCGGCGCTCCGTCCAAGACGCGGCCCGCCCAGGTGGCGAACAGCACGAGTCCACGCAACCGCTGCGCAACGTCTGCATGCTCGAGCAGGGCGCGAATGGTGACAAACCCGCCCATCGAATGGCCGACCAGTACAGCGTCGGCAACGTCGAAATGTTCGAGCACCGCGGAGATGTCGGCCGCCATGGGCTGGGAGCCGATGCCCTCGGAGCCCAGCGTAGATCGGCCGTGTCCGCGCTGATCGAAGGCGATGACGCGATATCCCCTGGCCAACAACGCATCCCACACGACGTTCCATTCGGCCAGGGTGACGGTATAGCCGTGCACGAGCACGACCGGCGGCCCCTCACCCGCGGCCAGCGCACGCAGCTCCGTCCCGTCCGGGCGGGTGATCGTCGCCTCTTCCCCGTGCGGCTCGGCGAGCAATTGCTCGCGCGTCAGGGGATCTGGGTTGCGCTCGATCCACCCGACCAGGGCTCGCAGCCCGGCCCAGCCGAGCAAGCCGGTGGTCCCCAGTGCCGCGCCGGTGGCCAGCCCCGTTCTCATCGGCGGTAGTCCTGCGCCGTCGCGCCTCGCATCGCACACTCCCTCGCGCCCACGGGTGTTTGTCCGTCCTCATTGGTATACCCGGTTGCGAGAGTGCGCGCTGCGCCGCCGACATGACACGACTTACCGGATCATGTTTGCCGCATAATACGGTTTGTCCGCCCCAGGCGGATATCGGGCGTGACGAGGTGACGCTGCATTCATCCGCCGTGCATCGTATTGACCACGCAGTCGAGAAAACAAATCGATCGATTCGACGTTATACGCGACCGGCTGGAAGAGAATTCATTTCGGCGAATGCCGGAGTTCTCGCCATTCGCGTACTTTCCAGCCGGAAGGACCTCCCTGGCACTCCATCGCTACCGCAGGTTACCGGCCACCGCTGAACCAGCGGTGGCCGGTTCGCCAGAAGGACTAATGGGAGTCGATCAGCGTGGCGTTGTCGGGTTTGAGCTGTTGACCGCAGGACGCTGATCATCGAGCCGCTGGCCGGCGAGCACTGTGTAGGACCGGGATGAATGTTGATCCCTAGAGCTAGATCGTGCCCCGGCCGGTTCGGTGAGGTCGCTTGAAGCGCTGATGGGATGTCGTGCCACTGCGAGCACTGATCCATTAGTCCGCTGCCGGGTGTCCTCTGGCTCAATGTGAGTCAACGACGACTGCAGGAGGTGGGCACTGGTGATCTTTGTCGGCAACGACTGGGCCGAAGACCATCACGACGTGTATCTGATGGACGAGGCTGGCCAACGATTGGCAGCCCGGCGATTACCCGAGGGCTTACTAGGGATTGGCACCTTACACGAATTGGTTGCCGCACACGCCGAGGAACCCGACCAGGTGATGATCGGCATCGAGACCGATCGTGGCCTGTGGGTCTCGGCGTTGGCAGCAGCCGGTTATCAGGTGTGGGCGATCAACCCGATGGCGGCGGCCCGCTACCGCGATCGCCACCATGTTTCGGGTGCGAAGTCCGATGCCGGGGACGCCAAAGTGCTCGCTGACCTGGTCCGAACCGATCGGCACAACCACCGCCGGATCGCCGGCGACAGCGCCGATGCCGAGGCGATCAAGGTGCTGGCCCGTACCCATCAGAGCTTGATCTGGGCACGGACGCGCCATGCCAACATGCTGCGCAGCGGCCTGCGGGAGTACTACCCCGCCGCCCTGGAGGCCTTCGAATCCCTCACCGACGGTGACGCGTTGGCAGTCTTGAGTCGCGCACCCACTCCTAAACAGGGCGCTCGGTTGAGCCTGTCGAAGATCGGCTCAGCGCTCAAAGCGGCTGGCCGGCAACGCAATATCGAGACACGCGCTGGGCAGATTCAGACCATTTTGCGTCGCGAACACCTCACAGCACCCCCAGCGGTGGCTACTGCCTTCGGCGCCACCACGACTGCAGCGGTCCATGTGATCGCCGCACTCAATGTTCAGATCGACGAGCTCGAGACCGCGCTGGCCGACCATTTTGAGAAACACCCGGACGCCGACATCTACCGTTCCCTGCCAGGACTTGGTGTTGTGCTCGGCGCCCGGGTGCTCGGTGAGTTCGGGGATGACCCGAACCGCTACACCACTGCCAAGTGTCGCAAGAACTACGCCGGAACATCACCGTTGACCATCGCATCAGGCCGAAAACGTGCCGTGCTGGCCCGCCACGCCCGCAACAGACGTCTCTACGACGCGCTCGATCAATGGGCATTCTGCGCCCTCACCAGAAGCCCCGGTGCCCGCGCCTTCTACGACCAGCACCGCGCCAAGGGTGACACCCACCATCAGGCCCTACGCGCCCTCGGCAACCGACTCGTCGGCATCCTCCACGGCTGCCTACGCCACCACACGCCATACGACGAATACACAGCTTGGGCCCACCGCCAAACCCCCGCAGCAGCTTGACGACTTAACCACCTGGGATGTCTAGCTGCCGTCGTTGCCTTTGGTGCCGCTCTTTCCGCTACCGCCGGGACCTGTGCCGGCCGCTCCGGCGGCGCCTCCTACACCGCCGATCGCGCCATTGCCGTTGCCGCCATTGCCGCCGTTGCCGCCGTTGCCGCCGACGCCCGCAGGAGCCGCACCGTTACCGCCGGCACCGGCGGCTCCGCCGTTGCCACCCTTGCCGCCGGTGCCCACGCCGCCGGCCGAACCACCGAGGCCGCCGTTGCCGCCGTTGCCGCCGGCCTTGCTGGAGCCGCTGCCGCCATTGCCGCCCGCGCCGCCGGCACCGCCGGCGCCGCCGCTGCCACTGATCCCGGCCGCGCCACCGGCGTTACCGCCCGCGCCACCGGCGCCACCACCACCGGCGTCACCGCCGCCCGTGGTGGGCCCGCCGTCGACACCGAGCCCGCCGGCACCGCCGGCACCGCCGTTGCCGCCGGCACCGACCGTGGCACCGCTGCCTGTGGTAGCCGCGCCGCCGCCGTTACCTCCGGCGCCGCCGGCACCGCCTGCACCAGATCCGGCCGCGGCTCCCGGCAGCACGCTGCCGCCGGCACCACCCTGGCCGCCGTTACCGCCGCTGGCACTGGCGCCCGCGATGCCGCTGGCACCACCGGCGCTACCACCCTGGCCTCCGTTGCCACCAGAACCGCCGTTACCGCCGGCCTTGCCGCTGCCGTTCGGGCTGTCGGCGCCATTCCCCCCGTTTCCGCCGGCACCGGCGGCGCCTCCGTTGCCGCCAATGCCGCCAGCGCCGCCGACTCCCGCACCGGACGGGGCGGTGGGCAGCACGCTGCCGCCGGCGCCACCGTGGCCGCCGTGGCCGCCGTCGCCACTGACGCCGGCAATGCCGGACGCGCCACCGGCGCTACCGCCCTGACCGCCGTTGCCGCCCGCGCCGCCCTTGCCACCGGCGGTGCCACTGCCCGCGGCCGCGGCGGCACCGTTCCCGCCGTTGCCGCCATCGCCGGCGAAGCCGCCGTCGCCGACACTGCCGCCGCTGCCGACGGTTCCGGCCGCACCACCGCTGCCGCCGTTACCGCCGTTGCCGCCGGCGCCGCCGTTGTAGGCACCGGTGCCGCCGTTACCGCCAGTGCCGCCGTCACCACCGGTTCCGCCGCTGCCGTTAATTCCCGTCGCACCCCCGGCGTTACCACCATTGCCGCCGGCACCACCGACGCCGCCGTGACCGCCGCCGGTGGTGGGGCCGCCGTCGACCCCGAGACCCCCGTCACCGCCGTCACCGCCGTTTCCGCCGGCACCGACCGACGCCCCGCTGCCGACCGTGGCCGCCGCGCCGCCGTTGCCACCGGTACCCCCGGAACCGCCGGCCCCGGCTCCGCTCGGCGCGGTGGGCAGCACACTCCCGCCCGCGCCGCCGTCGCCGCCGCTACCGCCATTTCCGCTGGCACCCGCGGCGCCCAGCGCGCTGCCGGCGTTACCACCCTGGCCGCCGTTGCCGCCCGCGCCGCCGCTGCCACCGGCCTTCCCGCTGCCGATGGCCGCGGCGGCGCCATCGCCGCCGTCGCCGCCGCTTCCGGCCGCACCACCCTTACCTGCCGTGCCACCGGCGCCGCCCGTGCCGGCCGCACCACCAGCTCCTCCGTTACCGCCGTTACCGCCAGTCATGCCGTTGACGCCGCCGGTGCCGCCGTTTCCGCCGAAGCCGCCCGCACCACCGGCTCCGCCGTCGCCGTTGGCACCGGAAGCGCCGCCGGCGTTGCCACCGTTACCTCCGATCCCGCCGGCACCGCCATTGCCACCGCCGGTGGTGGGCCCGCCATCAATACCGATACCCCCGGCACCGCCGGCACCGCCGTGGCCGCCATTACCGACCGTCGCGCCGCTCCCCACAGTGGCGGCGGTGCCGCCATGGCCGGCGTTACCCCCGTTGCCGCCTGCTCCGGCCCCACTCGGAGCGGTGGGCAACACGCTGCCGCCGCCGCCACCCTGGCCGCCGTTGCCGCCGTTGCCGCTGGCCCCCGCGATGCCCAGCGCACCACCGGCGTTACCACCTTGGCCGCCGTTACCGCCCGTACCGCCGCTACCGCCGGCCTTGCCGCTACCGGGCGTGCCCGAGAAGCCATTCCCGCCGTTGCCGCCGTCTCCGGCGGCACCGCCATTGCCCACGATGCCGCCCGTGCCGACCGCGCCGGCCGCGCCACCGCTGCCACCGTTACCGCCGTGACCGGCCGCCCCACCGTTGAGGTTGCCGGTGCCGCCGTTTCCGCCATCGGCACCATCACCGCCGGCGCCGCCACTGCCGCTGATCCCCGACGCACCACCGGCGTTGCCGCCGTTGCCACCGGCGCCACCAGCGCCACCGTTACCGCCGCCGGTAGTGGGTCCACCATCGACACCGACCCCGCCGTCACCGCCGACGCCGCCGTTGCCGCCGGCGCCCACCGTGGCACCGCTGCCCACCGCGGCCGCAGCCCCGCCGTTTCCGCCAGTCCCGCCCGCACCCCCGGCTCCGGCTCCGGTCGCCGCACCGGGCAGCACGCTGCCACCCGCGCCACCCTGGCCACCACTCCCGCCGTCGCCGCTGAAGCCCGCGACGCCTGCCGGGCCGCCGGCACTGCCGCCTCGGCCACCGTTTCCGCCTCCACCGCCGTTGCCGCCGACCGCGCCGCTCCCGGCCGCACCCGAGAGACCATTCCCGCCGCTGCCGCCATCGCCTGCGGCACCGCCATTGCCGGCCTTTCCACCGGTGCCGACCGCCCCGGCCGAACCACCGGCACCACCGTCACCGCCATTACCGCCGGTCAAACCGTTCAGGCCGCCCTCGCCGCCGTCGCCACCGGTGCCTCCGGCACCACCAGCCCCACCGCTGCCGCACAGCCCTGCCCCGCCGCCGGCGCTGCCCCCGTTACCGCCGGCGCCACCGGCGCCGCCGTTACCACCGTTGGTCGTCGGCCCGCCGTCGACCCCGATTCCACCCGCGCCACCGGCACCGCCGTTGCCGCCGGCACCCACCGTGGCATTAGCGCCCACCGCCGCCGCGGCGCCACCGGCGCCACCGTCGCCACCCGCCCCGCCGGCGCCGGCCCCGGCCGGAGCGGTGGGCAGCACGCTCCCACCGGCTCCGCCCTGGCCACCGGTACCGCCGTGACCGCTGGCCCCCGCGGTACCGAGCGCGCTACCGGCACCACCGCCCTGGCCTCCGCTGCCGCCCGCACCGCCCCGACTGCCCGCGGCACCACTACCGTTCGCGGCATCCGCACCAGCCCCGCCGTTCCCGCCGGCGCCGGCGGCACCGCCGCTACCCACCGCACCCGCGCCACCTGCGCCACCGCCGGCCGCGCCACCCTCCGATGCCCGTCAAATCCGCCGAAGCCGCGACCAATGCGTCGGGCACCGCGATCAGGAAAGGCGACATTGAACCCTCCTAGATGAATGGAAAATTACGTTATTGGGGGCAGACGGTACGCCGCGGAAAACAGGCGTGCAGCAATTCAATAAATGATTGTGAATACATTCTTTCTTCGCGTGTGAACGCATTCTTAGTCGCGAGTATTCGCAACCTTAAATGTGAGCAAATGCATTCTTTTGTTGCGAGTGCCTACATTCTTTATTGCGCCCGGCCGGGATTGCTGCACGCAAACCTGCTCAACGGGCACACCAACGGAGAGCGCAGGGCTTCGTCGCCGCCCCGCCCCGCCCATGCCCCGCCGCGTCCGTCAATTGGTGGGAAAGTCAGTCAAAGCCTTTGCGCCATAGCATGTTTCGACAACTATGCCCAAGACAATCGACTCGTCGGCCCCGAATCCTGCGGCGCGCGATGCGGACCCGTTCATCGCCGGGCGCCACCGCTGCGTCGCCGTCGCTATCGCAGTCGGCAAGATGGGCCGACTCCCTGTCGCAAGCTGAGACTCAGCCGCCCGATGCCGGCTGCACCGGAGGCAGTTGCGCCGGGCAGTAGACACCGGCCGAGATCGCGGTGAACCGGGCCGCGTTCATCTGGGACAAGGACGGGTTCGCGTCTTGGAGCACCTTGACGACCTCGACCCCCGTCTTGCCCTCGTTGGCCATGTCGCATACCTTCTTGCCGGCCGCGATCGCGCTCTGCGGGTCCCTGTAGGTCAGCCCGGCCGCACCCAGGGAGACCAGAAAGGCTTGATCCTGGTTGGCATCCGCACGGGCGGGCGCCGCCGCACCGATGACGGCCGCCGCGGCAGCCACGCAAGCAAGCATTCTCATAGCCCTGGGATTCTCCCAAAGCCGAGGTCAGGCCGCATCTCGAGCGACCGCGAACGGAAGGTGAACTTTCACGGTTGCGTCAACCCTAGGTTGACACCTCGGTTGCGTCAACCCTAGGTTGACACCTCGGATGCGTCAACCTAGGGTTGACGCCATGGACTCGCCGGCCAAAATCACCCACCCCGTCCGTCTCGACGAGCTGATCAACGCCATCAAGAAGGTGCACACCGACGCGCTCGACCAACTGGCCGACGCAGTCTTGACCGCGGAAGCCCTCGGCGAGGTCGCCGACCACCTGATCGGGCACTTCGTCGACCAGGCCCGGCGCTCCGGGCATCGTGGACCGAGATCGGCAAAGCCATGGGTGTCACCAAACAGGCCGCACAGAAGCGGTTCGTTCCCAAGGCCGACATCACTCCCCTCGACCCCGAGCAGGGCTTCGCGCGTTTCACCCCCCGGGCTCGCGGCGCGGTGGTCGCCGCCCAGAACGTCGCGCACGAAGCCGGCAACGACGAGATCGCCCCCGACCATCTGCTGCTCGGCACCCTCAGCGATCCCGCAGCGCTGGCCACCGTGTTGCTCCGGCTGCAAAATATCGACACCCAAGCCCTGCAGACGTCGATACGACTTCCCGCCGCCGCCGGCCAAACGCCCAGTCTGATCCCCTTCAGCGGGCCGGCCCGTAAGGTACTCGAACTGACCTTCCGCGAGGCACTTCGGTTGGGACACAACTACATCGGGACCGAGCATCTGTTGCTGGCACTGCTCGAACTCGAGGACGGCGCGGGGCCGCTGCATCGGGCCGGCGTGGACAAACAGCGCGTGGAAACCGATTTGGCTGCGGCCCTCGAGTCGATCGCCACCGCTACCAACGTCCAGACCTGAAGGGGGCAACCCTGCCCGCGGCGAAGCCGCGTGTGTAATCATGCGAAGGTCCGGAGAACAGGCAGCCCAGGAGGCGAAGATGCACCGCTGGCTGATCGTCCTTTCCGCCTTCCTCGTCGTGGCGGCGGGCGTGCTGTCGGTCGACGCCGCTCTCCCCCGCGCGCGGGCAGGTGACGCGCCGATCGGCCACATCGGCGACACATTGCGAGTGGACACCGGCACCTACGTCGCAGACGTCACCGTCACCAGCGTGGTACCGGTCGATCCCCCACCGGGATTCGGCTACACCCGCAGCGGCGTCCCGGTCAAGAGCTTCCCGGACAGCTCGGTCAATCGAGCCGACGTGGTGGTGCGCGCGGTCCGGGTGCCCAACTCCTACATCATGGCGACCAACTTCAGCTTCGACGGCGTCACGCCGTTCGCCGACGCCTACAAGCCGCGACCGTGCGACGCGCCTGACTGGCTCGACGCCGCACTCGGCAACGCGCCTCAGGGAGCGGTCGTCCGGGGCGGGGTGTACTGGGACGCCTACCGCGACCCGGTGTCTGTGGTTGTGCTGCTCGACCGCAAGACCGGTGAGCACCTCGCGCAGTGGAATCTGTGACCTGCACCAGGTAGCCGACGCCGGCCCGGCGGACGCCGACGAGCTCGCCGCCCTTGCCGCGCAAACCTTTCCGCTGGCGTGCCCGCCTGCAGCGGCACCCGAGCACGTCGCCGCGTTCATCGCTGCGCACCTGTCCCCCGCCCGGTTCGGTGAATACCTGGCCGACCCGCAGCGCAGCATCCTGATTGCCCGCAGCGAAGGACGGATCATCGGTTACGCCATGCTGATTCGCGGCGCGCCGGGGCAGCCCGCAGAGCTGTCCAAGCTGTACACGCGCGCCGGCTTTCACGGCACCGGGGTGTCGGAGGCGTTGATGAACGCCGCACTCGCCCGCGCCGCCCAGTGGGGCGCCCAGCGCGTGTGGTTGGGCGTCAACCAGGCAAACCAACGGGCGCAACGCTTCTACGCCAAGTCCGGTTTCACTGTCAGCGGCACCCGCACGTTCCGGCTCGGTCCCCAGCTGGAGGACGACTACGTCATGACCCGGGAGCTCGGGTAGTCAGCGCCAACAGCCGTGAGGTGGCCCGCAGGTACTTCTTGCGATAGCCACCGGCCAGCATCTCCTCGCTGAACACGGTGTCCAGCTTCGCCCCGGACGCCAGCACCGGGATGCCGGCGTCATAGAGCCGGTCGGTCAGGGCCACCAGCCGCAGCGCCACGTTCTGGTCATCCAGACCATGTACGCCCGTCACGAAGACCGCTGTCACTCCTTCGATCAACGTCAGGTAGCGCGACGGGTGCATGGTGGCCAGGTGCGCGCACAGCGCGTCGAAGTCATCGAGGGTCGCCCCGGGCACCTCAGCGGCCCGGGCAACCACCTCGGCGTCGGACAGCGGCGGCGGCGCCGGCGGCAGATCGCGGTGCCGGTAGTCCGGACCTTCGATCCTCACAGTGGTGAAAATGCTTGCCAGTGTGTTGATCTCACGCAAAAAATCCTGCGCGGCGAAGCGGCCCTCACCCAGTTGCTCGGGCAGGGTGTTCGAGGTCGCCGCCACCGAGACCCCCCGCTCGACCAACGACGACAGCATCCGGGAGATCAGCGTGGTATTGCCCGGATCGTCCAACTCGAACTCGTCGATGCACACTGCGGTGTAGTCGGCCAACATGTCGATGCACTCGACGAACCCGAACACTCCGGCCAGCTGGGTCAGCTCGCCGAAGGTCGCGAACGCCTTGGGGCTTTCCGCCACACCTGGTCCGGCGCCGGGCAGTTGGTAGTAGGCCGAGGCCAGCAAATGGGTCTTGCCAACCCCGAACCCGCCGTCGAGGTACAAGCCCACGCCGGGCAGCACTTCCCGTCGGCCGAACAGCTTCTTGCGGCCGGCCCGTCGCTCCTGCGCCTGTCGGCAGAACTCCCGACACGACAGCACCGCCGCGGCCTGAGTCGGCTCGGCCGGGTCGGGCCGATAGCTCGCGAAGCTCACGTCCGCGAAGGTCGGCGGCGGCCGCAGCTGCGCGATCAATCGCTCCGGTGACACTGCCGGACGCCGGTCCACCAGGTGACCGACCGCAGCCGAAGAGGTGGACCCGTGCATGGTGGCACTGTAGCGACGTGCTGCAATCGACCACATGCCAGACTTCGAGGCCGGGATCGCATCCGGCCTGGCCGCCGAGACGTCCCTGAAACTGCTCGGCTCCCAGCGCGAACTCGTCCACGACGAACTGCCGCAGCTGTATGTCTACCCCGCGGGCGGCACTCGGGTGCGAGCGAACTTCATCACCAGCCTGGACGGCGGCGCCACCGTACAAGGACTGTCCGGCGCCCTGGCCGGTCCCGGCGACCGGGCCGTCTTCGTCGTGCTGCGTGAACTCGCCGATGTGATCGTCGTCGGCGCGGGCACGGTGCGTTCGGAGGGCTACTCGGGTGCGCAGCTGAGCGTCGGGCAGCGCCAGCAACGACAGAGCCGCGGCCAGAGCGAGATACCGCCGCTGGCGATCGTCACCAAGTCCGGTCACCTGGACCGCGATCTGGCGGTGTTCACCCGTACCGAGGTGCCACCGTTGCTGCTCACCTGCGCCGCCGCCGCCGACGACGCCCGCCGTCACCTCGTCGGGCTGCCCGCCGAGGTGGTCGACTGCTCGGGTGACGATCCCGGCGAGGTCGACATGGCCGTGCTGGTGTCCGCGCTGGCCGACCGAGGCCTGCACTGCGTGCTGACCGAAGGCGGGCCGACGCTGCTCGGCGCCTTCATCGAAGCCGACCTGCTCGACGAGTTGTGTCTGACGATCGCGCCGCTGGTGGTCGGGGGCCAAGCGAACCGGATCGCCGCGGGACAGGGACAGGTGACAACGCGGATGCGGTGTGCGCACGTCCTGACCGACGATGCCGGCTACCTGTACACGCGCTACGTCAAGGACTGACCGATAGTCCCCATTGCTGCGCTCGACGTCGATCGTCACGCTGATGCGGCACTCGCGGTCCCGAGCTGCCCGCTACTGTGGTCGGCATGCGCCGGCACCTGACGTCCGCCACGATCCTGGTGGCGGTGACCACCTCGCTGACCGGCTGCGTACCGATGTTCGGCGCCGACCCGCGGTTCGCCACCGATTCCGGTGCCCGGCCGCAGGGTGTGGCCACCACGAAGCCGCCGCCCAGCGGGCCCGCGCCGATAGCGGCACCGAAGAACGACCTGTCGTGGCGCGACTGCACGTCCAAGGTCACTGCGGACGCGGGCGTCCCGGACGCACCGGGAGTCAAGCTGGACTGCGCCACCTTCGACGCCGACCTGGACCCGGTCAACGGCGGGTCGGGGTCGGTGAGCATCGGCGTGGTCCGTGCCCGGTCACCCAAGACGCCCAAGGACGCGGGGCCGCTCGTCTTCACCACCGGTTCTGACATTGCGTCCTCCACCCAGCTGCCGATCTGGTTGTCCCATGCCGGCGCCGATGTGCTGGACAGTCACCCGATCGTGGCCATCGACCGCCGCGGCATCGGCATGTCCAGCCCGATCGACTGCCGCGACCGCTTGGACCGTGACGAGATGCGCGACCAGGCCCAGTTCCAGACCGGGGACGACCCGGTGGCCAACCTGTCCGACATCTCCAACACCGCCACCACCAATTGCACCGACGCCATCGCGCCCGGCGATTCCGCGTACGACAACGCCCATGCGGCCTCCGACATCGAGCGCTTGCGCAACCTGTGGGATGTCCCGGCCGTCGCGCTCGTCGGGGTCGGGAATGGGGCCCAGGTCGCACTGACCTACGCTGGCTCGCGGCCCGACAAGGTCGCCAGGTTGATCGTCGATTCTCCCGTCGCCATCGGCGTCAGCGCGGAAGCCGCCGCCGAACAGCGGGTCAAAGGCGAGCAGGCTGCGCTGGACGCGTTCGCGGCGCAGTGCGTGGCAGTGGGATGCGCGCTGGGTCCCGATCCCAAGGGCGCCGTCAGCGCCCTGCTGACCAGCGCTCGCAGCGGTCAGGGCCTGGGCGGCACCTCGGTGGCATCGCTCGTCGGCGCCATCACCACCGCGCTCGGCTTCCCGGTCGGCGACCGGGTCGCCAACACCACAAACCTGGCCAACGCGCTGGCGGCCGCCCGCTCCGGCGACGTGAACCAGCTGAACAACCTGATCAACCGGGCCGCAAGCATCCGTGACAGCGACGGCCAGTTCGTCAACGGGTGCAGCGACGCGGTGAACCGGCCCACCCCGGACCGGGTGCGTGAACTGGTGGTCGCCTGGGCCAAGCTCTACCCCCAGTTCGGCAGTGTCGCCGCCCTGAACCTGGCCAAGTGTGTGCACTGGCCCACCGGTTCGACCCCGCAAGCGCCCAAGGATCTCAAGGTGGATGTGCTGCTGCTGGGCGTGCAGAACGATCCCATCGTGGGCAACGAGGGCGTCGCAGCCACGGCGGCCACCGTGATCAACGCCAACGCCGCCAGCAAGCGGGTGATGTGGCAGGGCATCGGCCATGGCGCCAGCATCTACTCGTCGTGCGCGGTTCCGCCGCTGGTCGGCTACCTGGACAGCGGCAAGCTGCCCGGCACCGACACGTACTGTCCGGCCTAAAAACGGTCGGACCGGCTGAGACTTGAGCTGGCTCAACGGTGTACGGTGCGCTGGTGACGGCAGCTGACTCGACCAGAACCGGCTTACGCGCATCTGTGCAGGCCGCATTCCGTCCCGGTCCATCGACCACCGCGTCCGTGTTGCGGGCGGTGTTGTGGCCGGCGGCCATCCTGTCCGTACTGCATCGCAGCATCGTGCTCACCACCAACGGCAACATCACCGATGATTTCAAGCCGGTCTACCGGGCGGTGCTGAACTTCCGGCACGGCTGGGACATCTACAACGAGCATTTCGACTACGTCGACCCGCACTACCTGTATCCGCCGGGTGGCACGCTGCTGATGGCGCCCTTCGGCTACCTGCCGTTCGCGCCGTCGCGCTACCTGTTCATCTCGATCAACACCGTCGCAATCCTGGTGGCGGCCTACCTGTTGCTGCGGATGTTCAACTTCACGCTGTCCTCGGTGGCCGCACCGGCACTGATCCTGGCGATGTTCTGCACCGAGACCGTCACCAACACCCTGGTGTTCACCAACATCAACGGCTGCATTCTGCTGCTCGAGGTGCTGTTTCTGAAGTGGTTGCTCGACGGCCGGACGAGCCGCCAGTGGTGGGCGGGGCTGGCCATCGGACTGACGCTGGTGCTCAAACCGCTGCTGGGCCCGCTGTTGTTGTTGCCGTTGCTCAACCGGCAGTGGCGGGCGTGGGTGACCGCGCTCGTCGTGCCCCTGGTCGTCAACCTGGCCGCGCTGCCCCTGGTGCCGCACCCGATGGACTTCTTCACCCGCACCGTGCCCTACATCCTGGGCACCCGGGACTACTTCAACAGCTCGATCGAGGGCAACGGCGTGTACTTCGGCCTGCCGTTCTGGCTGATCATCGCGCTGCGGCTGCTGTTCACCGGGATCGCGATCGGGGCGCTGTGGCTGCTGTACCGCTACTACCGCACCCGCGACCCACTGTTCTGGTTCACCACATCCTCCGGCGTGCTCATGCTGTGGTCGTGGCTGGTGATGTCGTTGGCTCAGGGTTACTACTCGATGATGTTGTTCCCGTTCCTGATGACCGTCGTGCTGCCCAACTCGGTGATCCGCAACTGGCCGGCATGGCTGGGAATCTACGGGTTCATGACGCTGGACCGGTGGCTGCTGTTCAACTGGATGCGCTGGGGACGGGCGCTGGAATACTTGAAGATCACCTACGGTTGGTCTCTGGTGCTGATCGTGACGTTCACGGTGCTCTACTTCCGCTATCTGGACGCCAAGGCCGAGAACCGGCTGGACGAGGGCATCGACCCGGCGTGGCTGCCGGCTGAGCCCAGGCGCGCTAGCGTGGAGGCAGCAGCCAGCGATGAGGAGTAGTGATGACTGAGCTCGCGCGCCCGAAACTGCAACTGTCCGACGACGAGTGGCGCAAGAAGCTCAACCCGCAGGAGTTCGACGTGCTGCGGCGCGCCGGCACGGAGCGGCCGTTCACCGGTAGGTACACCGACACCAAGACCAGGGGCGTTTACAACTGCCGGGCCTGTGGCGCCGAATTGTTCCGCAGCACAGAGAAATTCGAATCGCACTGCGGCTGGCCGTCGTTCTTCGACCCGTCGAGTTCCGACGCGGTGGTGCTGCGCCCCGACCACTCGATGGGCGCCACCCGCACCGAGGTGTTGTGCGCCAACTGCCACAGCCACCTGGGCCACGTGTTCGCCGGCGAGGGCTATCCGACGCCCACCGACCTGCGCTACTGCATCAACTCGATCTCGTTGACGCTGGTCCCGGACGGCGCCTAAAGCGCGGACGGGCGCTGAGCCTGCCGTACAACGTCTTTGGTCGAAGCGGCCCGATTAGCCGCTGCTAGCGATACCATCGCTCGGTCATCAGGCGGTCGCGCCTTGCCGAGAATTTTCCGTCGCCTGGCGTCACGGTCGGAGGGTTGACTTGTCATTTGTGCTTGCAGCACCCGAGTACATGGCGGCGGCGGCCGCAGATCTCGCGACTATGGGCTCGGCTCTCGACCAGGCCCGCGTTGCCGCCCTGGCGCCGACCACGAGCATCGTGGCCGCAGCGGCCGATGAGGTATCGGCGGCGATCACAGCGCTGTTCGTCGGTCACGCGCAGGCATACCAAGTGCTAGGCGCCCAGGCAGCGTCATTTCATGAGCACTTCGTGCGACTCCTCAACGCCGATGCTGAGCGGTATGCCGCAGGCGAGGCAGCTAGTGCGTCACCCCTGCAACAGCTTGGGGAGTTGGTGAATATGCCGGTGCAAGCGTTGACGGGACGCCCGCTGATTGGCAACGGCGCTAACGGAGCCCCGGGCACCGGAGAAGACGGCGGGCCCGGCGGATGGCTCCTGGGCAATGGTGGCGACGGGGGTTCCGGCGGTACGGGTCAAAGCGGCGGCAACGGCGGGTCGGCGGGCTTGCTCGGGATCGGCGGCGCAGGAGGCGCGGGCGGGTTAGGAAAGAGCGGCGGTAACGGCGGTGCCGGTGGTTGGCTGGTCGGCGCTGGCGGCAAGGGCGGTGACGCGGGCTCGCTGCTCGGCGGCGGTAGCAACGGCGCTCAAGGTGGCCACGGTGGTGGCGGCGGCTTGCTCATCGGCTTCGGCGGCGATGGCGGTGCCGGCGCACCGGGTGGGAACGGCGGCGCCAGTAGGGGGCTGCTCGGCGTAGGTGGCTCCGGCGGTGCCGGATTCTCGGGCGGCCTCAACGGGGCCGGCGCCCCTGGTGGTGGCGGCGGCGCCGGCGGCCTTCTGCTCGGCCTCGGCGGACACGGTGGCGACGGAGGCGCGGGCGGCACCATCACCGGTCCCGGCGCTGTGGGCGGCGAGGGCGGTGACGCGGGCTGGTTACTCGGCATCGGCGGCGATGGCGGCGCTGGAGGCGGGGGAAGCCCCGGCGCATCCGGTGGCCGCGGCGGCCTCGGCGGCTGGCAGTTCGGCCTCGGAGGCAACGGCGGCGATGGCGGCACGGGCGCCGCTGGGTCAACCGGCCAGTTCGGCCAGGCCGGCGGTAACGGCGGCGACGGCGGCGCGGGCGGCTGGGTATTCGGCAACGGCGGCCACGGCGGCCAGGGCGGCAGCGGTGGCCAGGGCATCGTCGCGTCCAACGCCGGCGGCACAGGCGGCAATGGGGGTGCCGGTGGCGCCGCCTGCTCGTTGTTCGGCCACGGCGGAATCGGCGGTACCGGCGGCAACGGCGGGGCCGCGGCCGGTTCCACGACCTCCTTGAGCGGCGGCAATGCCGGCAACGCCGGCAACGGCGGCAACGGCGGGTATGGCGGGTGGCTGTATGGCGATGGTGGCGCCGGCGGCAACAGCGGCAACAGCGGTTCCTTCATGTCTGGCGTCAACATCGTCCGGGGCGCTAACGGTGGGTTTGGCGGCGCAGCCGGTAACGGCGGCAGGGCCGGTCTGTTCGGTAATGGCGGGCCGGGCGGTAACGGCGGATTCGGCGGAGACGGTCAGTCCGTTGCCGGTGACAACTCCGTGGGGGGCCAGGGCGGTGCCGGCAGTTTCGGCGGCGACGGCGGCGACGGCGGACTGATCCTGGGTCGCGGTGGCCGTGGCGGTTCTGGTGGCAGCGGCGGGACCGGCGGAAGCGCCGCCGGCGCGGTGGGAACCGTTAACGGCGCCGGTGGTCCTGGCGGCTGGGCCGGCAGCGGCGGTGGGGCGGGCGGACTCATCGGCAACGGCGGAACCGGAGGCAACGGCGGAAGCAGCGGGAATTCCGGCAGCGGTGGAATCTCCGGGGGCGGAACCGGGGCCGCCGGTGCCCCGGGAGCCGGCGGGTTGGCCGGTTTGCTGCTCGGCCACGGCGGCGACGGCGGCAATGGCGGCAACACCGGCAACCCGGGAAGCAGCACTGCAATCGTGCCCAGCAACGGCGGTATCGGCGCGCAAGGCGGGTTGTTCTACGGCAACGGCGGCAACGGCGGCAACGCAGGCACCATACCGGCTGGTTTCTTCGCCCCTATCGGTTCCGGTGCTGGTGGCACCGGCGGCAACGCCAATCTGATCGGCAACGGGGGCAACGGCGGCGCCGGTGCCGGTGCGGCCCAAGGAGGAATCGGCGGGGCGGGCGGCACCGGCGGAGTGCTGTTCGGCAGGCGCGGGGCGGATGGCCCGCCGTAGCAAATGAGCGGAGAGCATCCGCGGCGGTGAGCCTCCGCCGGTGCGCGTCAGGGCAGCGCGTTGATCAGCTGCTCGACGCCCACCCGCGGGCCGGTGTAGAACGGCGTCTCCTCGCGGGTATGCCGACGCGCATCGGTGGCACGCAGTTCCCGCATCAAATCGACGATGCGGTACAGCTCGGGAGCCTCGAACGCCAGGAGCCACTCGTAGTCGCCCAGCGCGAAGGCCGGCACCGTGTTGGCGCGAACGTCCTTGTACTCGCGCGCGGCCATCCCGTGCTCGGCCAGCATCCGGCGGCGCTCGTCGTCGGGCAGCAGATACCACTCGTAGGACCGCACGAAGGGATACACGCAGATGTAGTTGCCCGGCTCCTCGCCGGCCAGGAAAGCCGGGATGTGGCTCTTGTTGAACTCCGCCGGCCGGTGTAGCGCCACACTGCTCCACACCGGCGTGCACGCCCGGCCCAGCGTGGTGTCGCGCCGGAAGTCGGCGTAGGTCGCCTGCAGCGCCTCGATCCGCTCGGCGTGGGTCCAGATCATGAAATCCGCGTCGGCGCGCAGGCCCGCCACGTCGTAGAGCCCACGGACCACCACTCCGGCCTCTTCCTGCTGCTTGAGGAAGGTGGCGGTCTCGTCTATGACGGCCGCACGCTGGTCGCCCAGCTCACCGGGCCGCACCGAGAACACCGAGAACATCAGGTAGCGGATGGTTGCGTTGAGGGCGTCGAAGTCGAGGCGTGCCATGCCCCCTATGGTGCCACCAGGCCGGTGACCGCCCGGCCGGCCGCCCCGACACAGGCCGGCACCCCGATCCCGTCGAGGTAGCTGCCCGCGACGGCCAATCCCGGCGGCAGGCCGGCACGCAGCTCCGTGATCAGATCCGCGTGGCCCGGCCCGTACTGCGGCATCGCATCGATCCAGCGCTGTACGCGCGCGTCGACCGGCTCGACGGTCAGCCCAAACACGTCGGCGATGTCCTGGTGGGCCCAAGCCAGCAGCGTCTCATCGGGGGTCTGCGCGGCGATGTCGTCGCCGTAGCGCCCATACGACAGCCGCAGCAGCTGCACATCACCGCTGCCGCCCCATTTGCGTGACGACAACGTGATCGCCTTGGCGTGCAGGGGTTCTCCGCTGGCCACCAGCACACCGGAGGATTGCGGAAAGTCAGTGTCGGCGGGCACCGCCAGGGCCACCACCGCCGCCGAGGCGGTCACGATCCGGCCGGCGGCCGCCGACGTTTGCGGCGCGATCGTCGCCACCAACCGGGACAGCTGCGCCGCGGGGACGGCCATAATCACCGCGTCCGCGGGCCAGCCGGCGCCGGCGTCGTCGCGCAGCGTCCAGCCCGGCTCCAGCGCGTGAACGCCGGCCCGCACCCAGCGGATCTGGCTGCGCGCCACCAATTCATCGAGCAACAGCTGATACCCGCCCTGCAGCGAACCGAAGATCGGTCCCCCGCCGGCCGGTGGCAGGCAATGCAGGACCGCATCGGTGAGGCTGGTGGCACCCCGGTCCAGGGCCGCCGCCACGCTGGGCACCGCGGCCCGCAACCCGATCGTCGCCGCCGACCCCGCGTACACACCTGCCAGCAGCGGTTCCACCGATCGCGTCACCACCTGCTCCCCGAACCGGTCGGCCACCAGGTCACCCACCGCGGGATCGCTTCCCGGCGTCCAGTGCAGCGGCCGCTGCGGCTCCGCCTCGATGCGCGCCAGTGTCGCTTCGTCGACCAGTCCCGTCACCGACGCGGCCGATGACGGGATCCCGGCCACCGTGTCGGACGGCAGGGCGTGCAGCCCCTGGCCGCTGTAGATCAGCGGTCGTACACCGGTGGTCGCGCGCTCCAGGGCCGACAGCCCTAATTCGCTCAGCAGCGCCGGCATCTCGGGGCGGCGCAGCACGAACGCTTCAGCGCCCACATCCATCGGCTCACCACCCACCACCTCGGTGCGCAGGATGCCGCCGAGGCGATCGGCCGGGTCGAACAGCGTGATCTCGGCGTCATCACCGACGGCAAGCCGTAGCCGATACGCCGCCGTCAACCCCGAAATACCGCCGCCAACAACGCAATAGGAGCGGGTCATAGCGACTGGACCAGCGCCACCAATTCGGTCAGCACACCGGGGTCCGTTTCCGGTAATACCCCGTGCCCCAGATTGAAGACGTGCCCGGCCGCCCCGGCGTCGACGGCGCGACGCCCGTCCTCTACGACGGCACGCGCGGCCCGCTGCGCCACCTCCCAGCCGGCCAGCACCACCACCGGGTCCAGGTTCCCTTGTAGCGCAGTGCCGGGCATCACCCGCGACGCGGCGTCGGTCAGCGAGGTCCGCCAGTCGACGCCGACCACCCGGGCATGCCCGGGCCGTACCGCCTCTGACATGGCGCCCAGCAGTTCGGCCGTTCCGACCCCGAAATGCGTCATCGGCACACCGAATTCGGCCAGCGCGGCGAAGATCCGGGAGCTGTGCGGCAACACGTACTGCCGATAGTCGGCCAGCGACAGCGTGCCCGCCCACGAGTCGAACATCTGAATCGCGTCCACTCCGGCCTCGATCTGCCCGCGCAGGAACGCGATGGTGAGGTCGGTCAGTTTGGTCAGCAGCGCATGCCAGGTGTCCGTCTCGGCCAGCATCATCGCCTTGGTGCGCGCGTGGTTGCGGCTCGGCCCGCCCTCCACCAGGTACGAGGCCAGCGTGAACGGCGCCCCGGCGAACCCGATCAGCGGCACGTCACCCAGTGCGGCCACCAATAGCCCGATGGTGTCCAGCACCGGCTGAATCGCTTGCATGTCAAGGGGTTTCATGGCATCGACGTCGGCCGTGGTGCGAATCGGATCGGCGATCACCGGACCGACGTCGGGGACGATGTCCAGATCCACCTCGGCGGCACGCAGCGGCACCACAATGTCGGAGAACAGGATCGCGGCGTCCACGCCGTAACGGCGCACCGGCTGCAGGGTGATCTCACAGGCCACTTCCGGCTCGAAGCAGGCAGCCAGCATGCTGTGCTGTTTGCGCAGCGCCCGGTACTCGGGCAGCGATCGGCCGGCCTGCCGCATGAACCACACCGGCACCCGGCTGGGCTTGCGGCCGGCGACCGCGGCCAGATAGGGCGACGAGGGGAGGTGGCGACGGGTCGTGTTCATCGTGCTCAATGCTGCCAGAAGCGAACGCCACCGCCACCGCTGCGTAACATCAGCCGGGATGCCCGCGACTTATGACGACTTCCCCAGCCTGCGCTGCGAACCCGGTGACAACGGAATCCTCAACCTGGTGCTCGACTCTCCCGGACTGAACTCGGTCGGACCACAGATGCACCGCGATCTGGCTGACATATGGCCGGTGATCGATCGCGATCCCGAGGTCAATGTGGTCCTGGTTCGCGGCGAAGGCAAGGCGTTCTCCTCCGGCGGTAGCTTCGACCTGATTGACGAGACGATCGGCGACTACGCAGGTCGGATCCGCATCTTGCGCGAAGCCCGCGACCTGGTGCTCAACCTGGTCAACTTCGATAAGCCGGTGGTGTCGGCGATCAGGGGTCCGGCGGTGGGTGCCGGCCTGGTGGTGGCGCTGCTGGCCGACATCTCGGTGGCGGGGCGGACGGCGAAGATCATCGACGGACACACCAAGCTGGGCGTCGCGGCCGGCGATCACGCCGCGATCTGCTGGCCGCTGCTGGCCGGCATGGCCAAGGCCAAGTACTACCTGCTGACCTGCGAGACGCTGTCCGGCGAAGAGGCGGAGCGGATCGGCCTGGTCTCGACGTGCGTCGATGACGACGACGTCCTGAGCACCGCAACGCGCCTGGCCGAAAATCTGGCCGCCGGCGCGCAAAACGCGATCCGGTGGACCAAGCACAGCCTCAACCACTGGTATCGCATGTTCGCTCCGGCCTTCGAGACCTCACTCGGCCTGGAATTCCTCGGCTTCAGCGGCCCCGACGTGCGCGAAGGGCTGGCGGCGCATCGCGAGAAGCGGCCCGCCCGATTTGACAGCCGTCCGCAGAGCTGACCCACAGTCGGCGCGCCTGTTCACGCGTGTCGGTGGATGGGTCTACCGTCGAAGGCTAATGACATCAGCCGTCGAACCCGAGCCGTTCCGCGAAGCAGTCGCGGCGATGAATGGTGTCACCGTGCGGCCGGAGATCGAACTGGGCCCGATTCGTCCGCCGCAACGGCTGGCGCCATTCAGCTACGCCCTGGGCGCCGAGGTCAAACACCCGGATCTAGAGATCGTTCCGGAGCGTTCCGAAGGCGACGCGTTCGGCCGGCTGATCCTGCTGTACGACCCGGAAGGATCCGACGCCTGGGACGGCACCATCCGCCTGGTCGCCTACATCCAAGCGGACCTGGATTCCCACGAGGCCATCGATCCCCTGCTGCCGGAAGTGGCGTGGAGTTGGCTGTCCGAGGCGCTGGACGCGCACACCAAGCACATGACCGCCCTGGGCGGGACGGTCACCGCCACCACGTCGGTGCGTTATGGCGACATCTCCGGTCCGCCGCGTGCCCACCAGCTGGAGCTACGCGCATCGTGGACTGCCACCACTCCGCATGTGGGCAGCCACGTCGAGGCGTTCTGCGACGTCCTCGAGCATGCCGCGGGCCTGCCGCCGGCGGGTGTCACCGACCTGAGTTCACGGTCACGCGCCTGACATGTGCCCCGACCTGTCTCCGGCGGAGACCGATCCGCCGGGCAGCACGGAGCCAGAGGTTCCGCTGCTCCTGCACCCGGCCGACGGCATGCCGAACCTGTCCGTATACGCCAGCGACATCGCCGCGGCCGCCGAACGACTCGACAGTGGGCACGGCCCGTTCGCGGTGGACGCCGAACGGGCGTCGGGCTTCCGCTATTCCAACCGTGCCTATCTGATCCAGGTCCGGCGATCCGGCGCCGGGACCGTGCTCATCGACCCGGTCAGCCACGGCGGAGATTCGCTGGACGTGTTGCGGCCGGTGGCCGAGGTGCTCGGCCGAGACGAGTGGATTCTGCACTCCGCCGACCAGGACCTGCCCTGCCTGGCCGAGGTCGGGATGCGCCCGCCGGCGTTGTACGACACCGAACTGGCCGGCCGGCTGGCCGGATTCGATCGAGTCAATCTCGCGACCATGGTGGAACGCTTGCTGGGCCAGGGCCTGGCCAAGGGGCACGGCGCCGCCGACTGGTCCAAACGCCCGCTGCCGTCGGCGTGGCTCAACTACGCCGCACTGGATGTGGAATTGCTCATCGAGCTGCGCGAAGCGATTGCCCGGGTGCTGGCCGAGCAAGGCAAAACGGATTGGGCCGCACAAGAATTCGAATATCTGCGGACCTCCGAGGAGCGACTGGCCACGGCACCCACCCGGCGCGACCGCTGGCGTCGCACCTCGGGCATCCACAAGGTGCACGATCGGCGGGCGCTGGCCGCGGTCCGCGAACTGTGGACCACCCGTGACCGGATCGCGCAGCGCCGCGACATCGCGCCGCGCCGCATTCTGCCGGATTCGGCGATCATCGACGCCGCGGTGGCCGACCCGAAGACCATCGACGAATTGGTCGCGTTGCCGGTGTTCGGGGGGCGCAATCAGCGCCGCAGCGCGCCGATGTGGTTGTCCGCGTTGGAGACTGCCCGGCAGAATCAAGATCTCCCGGACGTCTCGGAGCAATCCAGCGGACCGCCGCCGCCGGCCCGCTGGAGCAGACGCAAACCCGACGCGGCCGCCCGGCTGGAAGTCGCCCGCGCAGCGCTGGCCGGCTTGTCCGAGCGGGTGGCAATCCCGACGGAAAACCTGATCTCACCGGATCTGGTGCGCCGACTGTGCTGGGAGTGGGAAGCTCTCGCCGCGAGTGGCAACGATCCGGTCGCCGTCACCGACGACTACCTGCGCACTGGGCAGGCGCGGGCCTGGCAGCGGGAATTGGTAGTTCCCGCACTGGCCGCGGCAATAGAGCAGGCCCCGCAGGCGGGCGCCGACAGCGGTTAGGGCCCCCGCCACGCGCCACGGCGCAGGACGAGCGCCACAGAAGATCGCCATGCCCGGTCGGCTCGCGGCCGCCGCTTCGGCCGTTCGGCCTGGTTATTCGCAGCGGTCGGCGTTGAAACTGGCTTGCACCATCGTCAACGCCGCCTCGTCCTCGACAAACAGAAGTTCGTGATTCATCGTTCAGTCCTTCCTATTGCGATCCGAATAGCGGATCGTTATGATTCGTATAACGGATTCTAACAGGTCCATTGTCCGAGCGGTAGCCTTCCGCTGACCGACGTTTGCGAAGGGGCTGACATGGCGGAACAGCCTCGGCTATGTGCGTTTGGGCCCTGCGAGGCCTTGCTGACGCAGTATCGGAAACAAGGTCCCGTGATCCATCGCCGCAACACCGTCATCCTGCTCGGCGCCGAGGCCAACGAGTTCGTGTTCGCCAATGCCGAGGCCTTCGCTTGGCGGGAGGCGTATCAGGCGGTGATCCCGGTCGACGGCCCGACGGCGCTGATCGTCAGCGACGGCGCCGACCATCGCCGGCGCCGCAGCTTCGCACTTCCGGCCCTGCAACACCGACGGGTCGGAGAGTACATGCAAACCATGGCGGACAATACCGACGCCGTCATTGATGCCTGGCGACCGGGTTCGCGGATCGAGATCTACGAGCAATTGCGCTCGGTGATCCGGCGCAACACCGCCGAGTGTCTGTTCGGCCCGCGCATCGCGGTCCACGCTGACTTCCTCGGTGATCAACTTCAGCCGCTGCTCGACCTGACCAATCTGGATGCGCGGAGGCAGCGGCTGCATCGGCTCCTCGGGTCACCATTGTCGCGCCGGGCGGTGGCCGCGCGGAGCCGGATCGACGAACTCCTCGACGGTGCGATCGCCGCAGCCCGCGTGCGGCCGCAGGCCGACGACCGCATGCTGACGACGATGATCAACGGTCGCCCGGATCGCTGTGAATCACTGAGCGACAACGAGATTCGTGACATGATTGTTTCGCTCATCGCCGACGGGTACGAGGTCACCAGCGGGGCAATCGGGTGGGCGGTCTACGCACTGCTGACCGTTCCGGGCGCCTGGAACGCCGCCGCCGCCGAGGTGCGTCGGGTGCTGGACGGTCTGCCGCCAACCCCTGCCACCCTCAACGAACTGACCTACCTCAACGGCGTCGTGCAGGAGACGGTGCGGCTGTGCACGACGGTATTCGCACGAGTTGTCAAGCGCGACTTGTGGTTCGACGGCCATCATATCCGGGCGGGCCAGCGCCTGCTGTTCAGCGCCTACGTCACCCACCGGATCCCGGAACTGTGGCCGCAGCCCTGGGAGTTCCGTCCACAACGCTGGGATCCCAGCGCACCCGGCTATCGCAAGCCGACGCCGTACGAATTCATCCCGTTCGGCCGCGGATTGCATCGCTGCCTCGGCTCGGCGATGGCGATCACTCAGATGACCGTGATGCTGGCCCGGCTGGTCGCGAAAACCACGCTGCAACTACCCGCACAACACATCCGGGCCCACAACATGGCCGCGCTGCGCCCTTGGCCGGGGCTGACCGTCGACGTCGTCGAAGGCGCCGCGTCCTAGTCCAGTTGCTCGCTGATCGCGGACTGCTCTGCCGCCGACGTTCCCTGCGCCGCAACCCAACCCGTGATCCGGCGGGCCACATCCTGGTCGGTGAGCCCCAGCTCGGCCAGCACCTCACCGCGCGACGCGTGCTCGTAGAACGCTTGCGGCAACCCGACATCGCGGCAGGGAACATCGATGTCGGCGGCACGCAGCGCCGCCGACACGGCCGAACCCACGCCGCCGGCCACCCCGTTGTCCTCCAGCGTCACCAGAAGTTTGTGCTGCGCGGCCAGTTCGAGCACCGCCTCGGGCACCGGCAACACCCAGCGCGGGTCGACCACCGTCACGCCGATGCCCTGGTCGAGCAACCGCTTGGCGACGGCGAGCGCCATCGACGCGAAGGCGCCGACCACCACCAACAGCACGTCGGAGTTCAGACCGTCGGCCGGGACGGCGAGCACGTCGATCCCGTCACGCCGTTCCAGAGCCGGGACATCTTCGCCGACATCGCCTTTCGGGAAGCGCAGGGCCGTGGGACCGTCGCTCACATCGAGCGCCTCGCCCAGTTCCTCCCGCAATCGGGTGGCGTCACGGGGCGCGGCCACTCGCATACCGGGCACCACCCCGAGGATCGACAGGTCCCACATGCCGTTGTGGCTGGGGCCGTCGTTGCCGGTGACGCCGGCGCGATCGAGGACCATGGTGACCGGCAGCTTGTGCAGCGCGACATCCATCATGATCTGGTCGAACGCCCGGTTCAAAAATGTCGAATAGATCGCGACCACCGGATGCATGCCGCCCATCGCCAGTCCGGCCGCCGACGTCATCGCATGCTGCTCGGCGATGCCGACATCGAACAAACGGTCCGGGAACGCCTCGCCGAACGCCGAGAGCCCGGTTGGTCCGGGCATCGCCGCGGTGATGGCCACGATGTCACGCCGCTTGCGGCCGACGTCGATCAGTGCCTCGGTGAACGTCGACGTCCAACCAGGGCCCGCCACCTTGGTGGCCACCCCGGTGATCGGATCGATCGGCACCGTGGAGTGCATCTGCTCGGCCTTGTCGGCCTCGGCCGGGCCGTACCCCATCCCCTTGCGCGTGACAACGTGCACAATCACCGGCGCGCCGAAGCCGCGGGCGCTGCGCAGCGCCACCTCCACCGCCCGCTCGTCGTGACCGTCGACCGGACCGACGTACTTCAAGCCGAGATCGGTGAACAGAAGCTGGGGCGACAGGGAGTCTTTGATGCCCGCCTTGACGCTATGCATGAATTGGTAGGCAACCTCACCGACCACCGGCACCGCCTGAATCGCGTTCCGGCCCCGCTCCAGAAATCCTTCGTAGCCAGGTTGCAACCGCAGGGCCGCCAGGTGATTGGCCACACCGCCGATCGTCGGGGCGTAGCTACGCCCGTTGTCGTTGACGACGATGATCACCGGCCGCAGGGATCCGGCGATGTTGTTGAGCGCCTCCCAGCACATGCCGCCGGTGAGCGCACCGTCCCCGACCACCGCGACCACGCGCCGGTTGCGGTGCCCGGTCAACTCGAACGCCTTGGCCAGGCCGTCGGCGTACGAAAGCGCCGCGCTGGCGTGGCTGGATTCGACCCAGTCGTGCTCGCTCTCGGCGCGGGACGGATATCCCGACAGGCCGCCCTTCTTGCGCAACGTCTCGAAGTCATGGGCGCGACCGGTCAGCATCTTGTGCACGTAGGCCTGGTGACCGGTGTCAAAGATGATCGGGTCGTGCGGCGAATCGAACACCCGGTGCAGCGCGAGTGTCAGTTCGACGACACCGAGGTTGGGGCCAAGGTGTCCCCCGGTGGCAGCAACCTTATGGATCAGAAACTCGCGAATCTCTTGCGCGAAGTCGCGAAGTTGCTGTTGCGAGAGGTGCTGCAGATCGGCGGGTCCGCGGAGCTGTTCCAGCATCAGGCTATTCTACGCAGTGAGCGCAAGGGCAACAGTGTGAATGGCTCGGCTACGACGCGCCGAAGAGGTCGGCAAGAGTGTCGTGCAGTTCCGGATCCGCCAGGATGACGACTTCGTCGCCGGCCTGCAGTTCGGTGTCCCCACGCACCGGCACCAGGCCGGTGGTGCGCACCACGATGCTGACCCAGATGTCGCCGACCTGGTCACCAAGCCCCTCGACCGTGCACCCCTGCACAGCAGACCCGGAGGCAACGGTGAAACGGTGCACCCCGTGCGGTTCGTCCGCCAGCCGGACACCGATCTCCCACGGCTGCGTCTCAACGGTCCGCATCGGCAGGCGCAACAGCCTGGCAACTCCGGGCACCGAGCTGCCCTGCACCAGCACGGAGAATATGACGACGACGACAACGATGCCGTACAACCGTTCGGCCTCGGCAATATGGGCGGCACGCAGGAATTCGCCCAGGAGGATCGGCACCGCACCTTTGAGGCCGGCGAACAGGATGAAGCTGCGCTCGTTGCGCTCCAACTGCACGCGAGCCAGACACGCGCTCACCGCCAGCGGCCGGATCAGTGCGGTCAGGCCCACGCCCAGGGCCAGCCCGGGAATCCACACATCGGGGTGGGCAAGGACGCGCAGGTCCACGGTCAGCCCCAGCACGGTGAATGCGACGATCTCCGCCAGTCCCGCCAGGGCGGCGTGGAACCGCTTGATCTCCGGCTTGTACGGCGCGCGCGCGTCGCCGATCACGATGCCGGCGACGAACACCGCCAGATACCCCGATCCGTGTGCCAGCGTGGCAATGCCGTAGAGCATCAGCGCCGATGCCAGTGTGCGCAGCGGATAGAGGCCCTCGCTGGGCAGGGCCACGCGGCGCATGAAGACGAGCAGGATCCGGCCGCCGATTACACCGACCGCTCCCCCGACCGCCATCTGCAGCACGAATTGCGTTCCGACGCCGGTGAAGCCGGCGGCGCTGAGCCCACCGGCGGCGACCAGGCTCGCCATCAAGGAGATGCCGACCGGATCGTTGGCGCCCGACTCGCCCTCCAGAATGGTGCTGCTGCGACCGGAGATCTCGCGCTTGCCCAGCACGGAGAAAACAACGGCCGGATCAGTGGGCGCCACCGCGGTAGCCACCAGAACCGAGGCGTACCAATCGATTCCGCATACGTAGTGCAGTATCAGCGCCGCCCCGGCAGCGGTGAGGGCGGTGCCCAGGACGCCGACCGAGAGGATCGGTCCGGCCGCCGCACGAAACCGCGAAGGCCCGATATGCATGCCCCCGTCGAACAGCACCAACACCAGCGCGATCGTCAGTACCCGTTCCACCGTCCGTTCCGATGGTTGTTGCACCGCGGGAACCGCGTGCACCGCCACGGCGGCACCGACCAACACCAGAAGGGGCACCGGAACTTTCACCCGCTCGGTGAGCCGGTTCGCCAGTACTGCGATCAATCCGACAGCGCTGGAGAACAGGACGATCAAGGCGTAGCGGGCAGTCTCGTTCACCGGGGCCGCCTTTCAAGCGATCGATCGACAAGATATGCCGAACATTGCCGACCAGACTTCCCGGCTCACCGCGATGGAGTCTAGCCTGCCGCGCCGCGGCGACTACCGGGTCAGTAGGGCCACGCACTCCACGTGATGGGTCAGCGGGAAGGCATCGAACACCCTGATGTTCTCGACGGCATAACCGTGCCCCCGGTACAAGCCAATATCGCGGGCGAACGATGCTGCCTCACAACCGATATGGACCACCCGGGGCACGCCCGCCGCGGCCAGCAGATCGATGACCTCACGTCCGGCGCCGGTCCGCGGCGGATCCAGCACCGCAACGTCGGCGCGCCTGTCCTGCGCTGTCAGCGCCCGGCGCACCGAATCGGTGACGACCTCGACCTGCGGCAGATCGGCCAGCGCGGCACGCGCGGCCCCTGACGCCCCCCGCGCGGTGTCGACGGTCAGCACCCGCCCGGAATCACCCACTGCGCCGCCGAGCACCGCGGCAAAGACCCCGGCTCCGCCGTAGAGGTCCCAGGCCGTCGCACCGGAGGAGGGTTGCGCCCAGTCGGCGACCAACTCGCTGTACACGCGTGCCCCATCGCGATGCGACTGCCAGAACGCGGTCACCGGCACTCGCCAGCTGCGAGCGGCGACCCGTTGCAGGGCGTGATAGTCGCCTTCGATCACCTTCGCCACCGTGCGCTTACCTTGGCGCACCGTGCGCAGGACGTGGCGCTGGCCGTCGTCGTCCACGACCACGTGCACGTGGGCACCGGCGGGCCAATCGGGCCCGGCCAACCCGTTCAGCATCCCGCTAGGCAACTGTCCGCAGCGCAGGTCGGTGACCAGTTCCCCGCTGTGGTAGCGGTGGAACCCCGGGCGCCGGTCGGCTCCGACATCGAGCCGAACCCGCGTGCGCCAACCGGTCGAGCCGGCGTCGGAGAGCGTCTCGGCTGTCCCCGTCCAGCTGTGTCCCCCCAGCCGGTCCAACTGGTTGGCCACCACCTGCGCCTTGAGGGCGCGAGCGGCTCCGGGCACCACGAACGCCAGGTCGCAACATCCGGCGCCGTCCACACCGGCGATCGGGCACAACGAATCCGTGCGGTCCTTCGATGCCTCGAGTACCTCGACAACCTCTGCGTGCCAATACGATCCGCGATCCGCCGTCACCCGCACCCGCACCCGTTCTCCGGGTAGCGCGTAGCGGACGAAGACCACCCGGCCCTCGTGATGCGCAATGCAGCTCCCGCCGTTGGCGGGGGCCCCGGTGACCAGAGTCAGTTCCCCGCAGGCGGATTCGTCGTTCAATCGAAGATGCCCCGACGGGCGTCGCCCGGAGCCACGTGCGGCTGCAACGCCTTGACCCGTTCAGACGAAGTCAGCTGCCAGGGAACGGAAGTCACCATCACACCGGGCATGAACAACAGGCGTCCCTTGAGCCGCAGCGCACTCTGGTTGTGCAGCAACTGTTCCCACCAGCGTCCCACCACATACTCCGGGATGAACACCGTCACCACGGTGCGCGGCGATTCCTTACTGACGCGTTTGACGTAATCCAGCACCGGGCGGGTGACTTCCCGGTAGGGGGACGCGATCACCTTCAGCGGAACGCTGACGTCGCTTTCCTCCCACTCATGAACCAACTCGCGAGTTTCGGCGTCATCGACGCTCACCGTGACGGCCTCGAGCACGTCAGGCCGGGTCGCGCGGGCGTACGCCAGGGCGCGCAGGGTGGGCAGGTGCAACTTCGAGACCAGCACCAGCGCGTGGTTGCGGCTGGGCAACACAATCTCGTCACCGTGTTCGGCGGCCTGCTCGGCCAGTTCACGGCTGACGCCGTCGTAGTGCCGACGGATCAACTTCATCAACATGAACAGCAGCGCCATGGCGACGATCGCGATCCACGCGCCGGCCAGAAACTTGGTGACCATCACCACGAGCAGCACCGCACCGGTAGCGATGAAGCCGATGGTGTTGACGATCCGCGAACGCAGCATGCGCCGGCGCGCCGCGGGGTCGGTTTCGGTGCGCAGCAACCTGGTCCAGTGCCGCACCATGCCGATCTGACTCAGGGTGAACGAAATGAACACCCCGACGATGTAGAGCTGGATCAGCGCGCTCAGCTCGGCGCGGAACGCGACGATGGCCAGCAGCGCCGACACCGACAAGAACACGATGCCGTTGGAGAACGCCAAGCGGTCACCGCGGGTGTGCAGTTGCCGGGGCAGGTAGCTGTGCTGGGCCAACACCGAGCCCAGCACCGGGAAGCCGTTGAAGGCGGTGTTGGCGGCCAGCACCAGGATGAGCGCGGTCACCGCCGTGATCAGCACGAAGCCGATATGGAAGTTGCCGAATACGGTCTCGGCGAGCTGCGTGACCAGCGTCTTCTGGTAGTAACCGGCCGGGGCGCCGGATAGTTGCGTCGCCGGGTCGCTGACCAGTTGCACCCCGATCTTCTTGGCCAGCACGATGATGCCCATCAACAGGGTGACCGCGATGCCGCCCAGCATCATCAGCGTGGTGGCCGCGTTCTTCGACTTGGGCTTTTCGAATGCCGGCACCCCGTTGCTGATGGCTTCGACACCGGTGAGCGCGGCGCAGCCCGAGGAGAATGCCCGCGCCATCAGAAAGACCAGCGCGAAACCGGCGATTTTTCCGTGTTCGGAATGCATCTCGAAGCTGGCCGAGTCCGCCTTGAGCGGGTTGCCGAGCACGAAGATACGGAACAGACCCCAGCCGATCATGCCGGTCACTCCAATGATGAAGCCATAAGTCGGAATGGCGAACGCCAACCCGGACTCGCGAACCCCCCGCAGGTTCATCGCCGTCACCAACAGGATCGCGGCCACGCAGAACCACACCTTGTGGTGGGCCACGACCGGCACCGCCGAACCGATGTTGGACATCGCCGAAGCGGTCGAAACGGCAACGGTCAGAACATAATCCACCATCAGCGCGCTGGCCACCGTAAGACCGGCGGTAGGGCCGAGATTGGTGGTGACCACCTCGTAGTCGCCTCCGCCGGAGGGGTAGGCATGCACGTTCTGCCGGTAGCTGGCCACCACCACCAACATGACCGCGGCCACCGCCAGCCCGATCCACGGCGACAGCGCGTAGGCCGCCAGGCCGCCGATCGACAGCATCAGGAAGATCTCTTCGGGGGCGTAGGCCACCGAGGACAAGGCGTCGGAGGCGAACACCGGCAGAGCGATGCGCTTGGGCAGTAGCGTGTGGGCAAGCCGATCGCTGCGAAACGGCCGTCCGATCAGCAGACGGCGCGCAGCGGTTGAAAGTTTGGACACGAGAGCCAAGAGTAAGCCTACTGGGCTTTGGCGGTAGCGTTCCGTACGCGAGAATTCTCACGACCGAAATCGGCCCGCCAAATCAGGGTGCCGATCACAATGACGCGCAGGACACAACCGAAAGGACCTCTGAGTGAAGGTGGTTGTGATGGGGTGCGGCCGGGTCGGTTCCTCGGTGGCAGACGGGCTGTACCGAATCGGCCATGACGTGGCGGTCATCGACCGCGACAGCGCCGCATTCAACAGGCTCAGCCCCGAGTTCGACGGCGACCGGGTGCTCGGTCAGGGCTTCGACCGCGACGTGCTGCTGCGGGCCGGGATCGAAGGCGCCGACGCGTTCGCCGCGGTGTCCTCCGGCGACAACTCCAACATCATCTCGGCACGGCTGGCCCGGGAGACTTTCGGCGTACGGCGCGTGGTCGCGCGCATCTATGACGCCAAGCGCGCCGAGGTGTACGAACGCCTGGGCATCCCAACGATCGCCACGGTGCCCTGGACCACCGATCGTCTGCTCAACGCGCTGACCCAGGAGACCGAAACCGCCAAATGGCGAGATCCGACGGGCACCGTCGCCGTCGCTCAGGTGGTGCTGCACGAAGACTGGGTGGGACACCGTGCCACCGACCTGGAGCAGGCCACCGGTGCGCGCGTGGCGTTCCTGATCCGGTTCGGCACCGGCATCCTGCCCGAACCCAAGACCGTGCTGCAGGCCGGGGATCAGGTCTACGTCGCCGCCATTTCCGGCCGTGCCGCCGAAGCCGTTGCCATCGCGGCGCTGCCGCCGAGCGAGGACCTGGACAAATGAAGCGCGCTGAGAACGGCTGGGGCACAGGATCATGAAGGTAGCTGTCGCCGGCGCGGGCGCAGTCGGGCGCTCGGTCACCCGGGAACTCGTCGCGAACAAACACGACGTAACGCTGATCGAGCGCAACGCCGATCACCTCGACACCGACGCCATCCCCGCCGCGCACTGGCTGCTGGGCGATGCCTGCGAGTTGAGTCTGCTCGAACACATGCACCTGGAAGACTTCGACGTCGTGGTCGCCGCTACCGGCGACGACAAGGTGAACGTGGTGCTCAGCCTGCTGGCCAAGACCGAATTCGCGGTGCCGCGGGTGGTGGCCCGGGTCAATGACCCCCGCAACGAATGGCTGTTCACCGACGCGTGGGGCGTCGACGTCGCGGTGTCGACGCCCCGCATGCTGGCCTCGTTGATCGAGGAGGCCGTGGCCGTGGGCGACCTGGTGCGGCTGATGGAGTTCCGCAAGGGCCAGGCCAATCTGGTCGAGATCACCTTGCCCGACGACACCCCGTGGGGCGGCAAGCCGGTACGCAAACTGCAGTTGCCGCGCAACGTCTCGCTCGTGACCATTCTGCGGGGGTCGCGGGTGATCGTGCCGGAGGGCGACGAGCCGCTCGAAGGCGGCGACGAGTTGCTGTTCGTCGCAGTCACCGAGGCCGAAGAGGAACTGCGCAAACTGCTGTTGCCGACGAGCTGACCGGCAGGGCCGCGCCGGCGTCAGCTGACGTGGTCTCCGTCGACCTCGGCCACTGCCGGGCGCTCGGCCGCCGGTAGCGCCCGTAACACGGCCTTGATCGCGCCGTACGTCACCAGAGCGGCCAGCGCGGTCAGCGGCCAGCCCATGGCGATCCGGGTCACGCCCAGCCAGCCGGTCTTGCCGACCTCGTAGAGATGCCCCTGGACTGCGAAGCGCGCGACGAACACCACCGTCCAGCACAGCGTCGCGATGTCGAACGCATAGACCGCGCGGGGCACCGCGCGCCAGCCGTTGTCGCGGCCGCTGGCCCAGCTCCACAGGTAACCCACCACCGGACGGCGGATGACGATCGACACGGCGAACAGCACCGCCCAGAACAACGACATCCAGATACCCAGCAGGAAATATCCCTTGGACTGCCCGACCAGGTAAGCGATCAGCGCGCACACGGCGACACCGAAAAACCCGGACAGGGCCGGCTGTAACGAGTCCCGACGGACCAGCCGCCACAGCAGCACCAGGGCGGCCGCACCCAGTGCACTGCCGATCGCGGGCAGCAGGCCGGCGACGCTGGACGCGATCACAAACGTCACCACCGGCAACGAGGAGTAGATGAGACCGCTCACCCCACCGGCCTGCGCGAGCACGCGCTCGGCGCTGAAACGGTTATCCCGCACGGGAATTCGGCGCGCTGGTGGTGAAAGTAATCGTCACCGCTGAATTTCGTAGTGCGGGTTGTAGATGGCCTTGGTGCCGTTCTCCATCTTGCCCATCCGGCCCCGCACCCGCAGGGTGCGTCCGGATTCGATACCGGGGATGCGTCGCTGCCCCAGCCACACCAGCGTGACCGTGTCGCTGCCGTCGAACAATTCCGCGCGGACCCCTCCGGAGCATCCCTTGCCGTTCGTTTCGACGCTGCGCAGCGTGCCGACCATCGTGACCTCCTGGCCGCGCTGGCAATCGATGGCGCGCTGCGCGCCGGTACTGAGGACTTCGTCGGACAATTCTTCGACGTCGCGTTGTTCCGGGTCCTCCGTCAACCGACGGGTGAGCCGGCGTAGATACCCTTGGGCCCCCATGGCCACTCCTGACACTTCGACGTCGTTATGAAAGCTTTTGTATCAATTAAGCATTTCAGTATGCCAACGGTCACCGTAGACCTGTTGGTTCCCTGATGCCATACGGATGAAACCACTGATATTCGGGTGTTCCACACCACCGGGCACTATGAAGAGGTGGTTGTCGAGTTGCGCGGTGTCACGACGGTGTTAATGGCAGGTACCGGATCCGACGAAAACTACGTCTACCGGGCATTTTCGGCGCCGCTGCAGGCACTTGGTGCGGTGTTGGTCACACCCGCGCCCCAACCGCATCGATTGCTCGACGGTTATGTGGCCGCGCTGGACGACGCGGCGCGCGGCGGACCGATAGCGGTCGGTGGTGTGTCAATAGGTGCCGCCGTGGCCGTGACCTGGGCACTGGCCCACCCGGAGCGCACCGTCGCCGTCCTGGCGGCCCTACCGGCCTGGGCCGGGGATCCCGGCGCAGCGCCGGCGGCGCTGGCCGCGCGCTACACGGCCTCGCAGTTGCGCCGGGACGGCCTGGAGGCCACCACGGCACAGATGCGGGCGTCGAGCCCACCCTGGCTGGCCGACGAGCTGGCGCGGTCATGGGCGGTGCAGTGGCCGCTGCTGCCGGATGCCATGGAGGAGGCGGCGTCCTACGTCGCACCGAGCTGTGTCGAGCTGACACGGCTGGCCGCGCCGCTGGGCGTGGCGGCCGCGGTCGACGACCCGATCCACCCTCTGCAGGTCGGCGTCGACTGGGTGACCGCGGCGCCCCGGGCCGCCCTGCGCACCGTGACGCTGGACGAGTTCGGGGCGCACCCGGCCGCTCTGGGTGCGGCGTGCCTGGGCGCCCTGGGTGATGCGAGCTGATCTGCGCTCACTGTCGCCGAGCCTGCGGTGGCGGCAACGGGACTGCATGAACGGCGCGATTGGCGGCTTTTCGTAGGCCGTGAGCTCAGTCTCGATCGCTGACCCGCGCCGGTGCTAGGGCGCTAACCGCCAGTCGAGGTGCTGCGCAACTGCTGCATCGCCGACCCCTCGCTGCTGCGACGCGCGGCCGGCTGGTCCGAGGGTGGCGGCGCTTGGGTCTCGTCGGCGCCCTGTTGTGCGGCCGCGGCCGCGGCCTCGCGCAGCTGCTGCACCATCGGCTCCGGCAGCTGCACCGGCAGCGGGGTGCGTACCGGCAGCGGCGTGTCTCCTCGTCGAACGACCGTGTCCGCCAACGCCTCGCGAGCCTCGTCGGTCAGCGCTTCAACGGTCTCGTGCGGTCCGTTGACCACGCACCGGATCATCCAGCGATAGCCGTCGACGCCGATGAAGCGCACCGCGCCGGAAGCCGAGCCGATCACTTCGCGCCCCCACGGCCCGTCCTTGATGGACACCTTGGCCGAGTCCTTGCGCAGCGAATCGGCGAGTTCACTGGCCACCTCGCGCCACAGGCCCGCCGTCTTGGGGGCTGCATAGGCGGCGATGGTGAATCGCCCGTTGGGCGTGACGACCCACACCGCGCTGGGCACGCCGGTCTCGGTCAGCTCGACCTGCACCTGGCCCGCCGCCGGCATGGGAATGAGCACCGACCCCAGATCGAGCCGGGCCGTCTCGGCGTCCGCCGGGTCGTCGAAGTCCTCGATGTCGAACGGACCCTCGAGCGACTCGTCGTCGGCGGAGCCTTCCTCGATCGGCGGATCAGCCGGCCGCGGCTCCGAAGCGCTGTCGTCCTTGCGTGTGCGTCTACCGAATGCTGGCATCAGCGCCGCTCCTTCTCATCGCTTCATTTCCGGCGGTCACAGACTCGCGTGCCCGCCCGAGGAACCGTGGCCACCTTCGCCACGGGACGTTTCTGCCAGCCCTGCTTCGTCGAATGACGCAACCTCCACCAATTCGACCAATTCGACCCGCTGGATCACCAGCTGGGCAATGCGGTCGCCGCGATGCACCACGATCGCGGTGCTGGGGTCGAGGTTGATCAGCGCGACCTTGATTTCGCCACGATATCCCGCATCGATGGTCCCGGGACTGTTGACGATGGACAGCCCCACCCGGGACGCGAGCCCGGAACGGGGATGTATCAGACCGACCATGCCGAACGGCACCGCGACCGCTATCCCGGTACCCACGAGAGCGCGGTGACCGGGTGCCAGCTCGACGTCTTCGGCACTGAACAGGTCTACGCCCGCGTCACCGTCGTGGGCGCGGCTGGGCATCGGGAGGCCAGGGTCGAGACGGACGATGGCCAGACTGGTCGACACGGGGGCACAGACTACCCTTGACCGCGTGTCCGATACGCGCGTCGCGCCGCAAAGCGTGCGATATCGCGAGCGGCTGTGGGTGCCCTGGTGGTGGTGGCCACTTGCTTTCACGCTCGCCGCAATCATCGCGTTCGAGGTCAACCTGGCTGTACGCGCCCTACCCGGCTGGCTGCCATTCGCAGCGTTGTTCACCGTCGCGTCCGCCGTGTTGCTGTGGCTGGGCCGAGTCGAGGTTCGGGTCACTGCCGACGACGCCGGGGTCGAACTCTGGGCCGGTGATGCGCATCTGCCGGTCACCGTGGTCTCCCGGTCAGCGGAGATAGCGCGCAGCGCCAAATCGGCCGCGTTGGGCCGTCAGCTCGACCCGGCGGCCTACGTCGTGCACCGGGCCTGGATCGGCCCGATGGTGTTGCTGGTGCTCGATGATCCCGATGACCCGACGCCGTACTGGCTCGTGAGCTGCCGTCACCCCGAGCGGGTGCTATCGGCGCTGCGAAGCTGAGCGCAGCGCTCAGGCCGCGCAGTCGGTACAGATCATCACGCCGTTCTTCTCGCTGGCCAGCCGGCTGCGATGTTGCACCAGAAAGCAACTCGAGCAGGTGAATTCGTCTGCCTGCTTCGGAATCACGCGCACCGACAGTTCTTCACCCGAAAGATCGGCGCCAGGTAGTTCGAAAGACTCGGCAGACTCGGATTCGTCGACGTCGACCACGGCCGACGCCGCCTCGTTCCGTCGTGCTTTGAGCTCCTCCAGCGAGTCCTCCGAAACATCGTCAGTCTCGGTACGCCGCGGAGCGTCATAGTCGGTAGGCATCTTCTTCCCCGTCCTTATCCCCTCAGGGCCCTCATAAGCTCAAGGAACGCTTTGTACCAGCGTCGAACGCTTGCACCAAACTATTCGTGCCCGTATTGCGGGTGGATTGGATGTGATTTGCGTCACACCGATGGAATGGCCCAGCAATTGGCCTTAAACGGTGCGCTTACGGTGCCATTAGAGTGCATGTGTGGTTGCACACATCACCGAGGGTACCGCCTTCGACAAGCACGGTCGGCCCTTCCGGCGACGCAATCCTCGGCCCGCCATCATCGTCGTCATTTTCCTCGTGGTGGTGACCGGTGTGGTCTGGACGGTGGCACTCACCCGGCCGGCGGACGTCCGCGAGGTCGCGGTGTGCAACCCTCCCCCACCGGCCGCAGGATCCGACACGCCGGCCAAGCTCGGCGAACAGGTGTCGCGTACGGAAATGATCGACGTCGCTCCCGCCAAGCTCAGCGACACCAAGGTCCGGGTGCTCAACGCCAGCGGCCGCGGCGGCCAGGCCGGTGACATCGCCGGCGCGCTACAGGATTTGGGCTTTGCCCAACCGACGTCCGCCAACGACCCGATCTACGCCGGCACCAGGTTGAACTGCCAGGGACAGATTCGTTTCGGCACCGCGGGGCAAGCCACCGCGGCGGCGCTGTGGCTGGTGGCGCCGTGCACCGAGCTGTTCCATGACAGCCGTGGTGACGATTCCGTCGATCTCGCCCTGGGCACCGACTTCAACTCCCTGGCACACAGCGACGACATCGACGCCGTACTGGCGACCCTGCGTCCGGGGGCCACCGAGCCCGCGGATCACGCGCTGCTGGCGAAGATCCACGCCAACAGCTGCTGATCGTTCAGTCGATCGGATCCGAACCTCCGACGCGCTGCAGTGCTGCCAGCAACGCCTCGGCGATACCCGGCGCCGCGGCGACCACCAGGCCGGCCCCGTGCGCGCCCGGGGGCGGCAACACCACGCGCGCGCCGGCCTCCGCGGCGATCAACGCGCCCGCCGCGCAATCCCACACCTGCAGACCGTGCTCGTAGTACGCGTCCAGGTGGCCGGCCGCAACCATGCACAGATCCAGGGCCGCCGAACCGATCCGCCGCACGTCCCGTACCACCGGCAACATCTGTGCCACCAACTCGGCCTGGCGGACCCGGCGCGTCGGCGAGTATCCGAATCCGGTTCCCAGCAACGCCATTGACAACTCGTCCACGTCATTGCACCGCAGCTGGTGGGTTCGGTGCCCGTCGGTGACGTGCGCTCCCAGCCCGCTGGCCGCCGAATACACCCGGCCGGCAACGACATCGGCTACCGCACCGGCCACCGACACACCGTCGATCTGCGCGCCGACTGACACCGCGTAGGCGGGAATGCCGTAGACGAAGTTCACCGTCCCGTCGATGGGGTCGAGGACCCAGGTGACCGCGCCGGCGGCATCGGCGGCCGAATCGCGCGGCCCACCACCCTCCTCACCGAGGATGGGGTCGCCCGGCCGAAGCGCCGCCAGTCGGTCCCGCAGCAGCTGTTCGGTCTCGGTGTCGACCACCGTCACCGGATCGGTGGGGGTGGTCTTAGCGCGCACCGCTTCCGCACCGGCGCCACGTTCGGCGCTCGGGCCGAACACCTCGGCGCGCCGGCGCCGCACGAAGGCAGCCGCCTCAGTGGCGACCGTCACGGCCACCTCACGCAGCCGCGCGGGCTGCACACCGGGTTTGTCGGGGCGTGTCACCGATCTATCCGACCACAGGCGCCATCGGCTCGACGGACGCAACCCGCCTCATCCCGTTTGCGCTACCGGGTCGATAAGGTGGGCGAACCACAAAAGTCTCGCCGAGGAGATTTCGATGACCAGCACCGCCTCCGGAATTGACCCCGTCGGTTCCCCGTCGCAGCGCCGAGGCTTCGGAATCGATGTCGGCGGTAGCGGCATCAAGGGCGCGATCGTCGATCTGGATACCGGTCAATTGATCGGCGACCGGATCAAATTGCTGACACCACAGCCGGCCACCCCGGATGCCGTCGCCAAGACCATCGCCGAAGTGGTCAACGGATTCGGCTGGACCGGACCGCTCGGGGTCACCTACCCGGGTGTGGTCACGCACGGCATCGTGCAGACGGCGGCCAACGTGGACAAAGCCTGGATCGGGACCAACGCCCGCGACATCATCAGCGCCGAACTCTCCGGCCAGGAGGTCACCATCCTCAACGACGCCGACGCCGCGGGCCTGGCGGAGGAACGCTACGGCGCCGGCAAGGGCCATGAAGGGCTGGTCGTGCTGCTCACCTTCGGCACCGGCATCGGTTCGGCCCTCATTCACAACGGCAAACTGATTCCCAACACCGAGTTCGGTCACCTCGAGGTCGGCGGAAAGGAAGCCGAGGAGCGGGCGGCGTCGTCGGTGAAAGAACGGAACGGGTGGAGCTACGAAAAGTGGACAAAACAGGTGACCAGGGTGCTGGTCGCGATCGAGAACGCGATCTGGCCCGACCTGTTCATCGCCGGCGGCGGGATCAGCCGTAAGGCCGACAAGTGGGTGCACTTGCTGGAAAACCGCACCCCGGTCGTCCCGGCGACCCTGCAGAACGCGGCCGGCATCGTCGGAGCTGCCATGGCGTCAGTCGGCGACGTGACGCACTGAATTTTGTCCGCTCGGCCAGTACGAGGGCAGTGTGAAGTTACAATGGTCGTCGGCGGCCGCCCAAACCGATAGCGCGCGATACTCACGCTGATATCAAACGCCGACATTCGACATAACAGACACTTTCGGTCTTCCATGCCCAGACCCACCGGAAGTGCGTCCAACTGAAGGGGTGTACGTGGCACCGACCAAGGCAAGTGCGGCAACCGATGAACCGGTGAAGCGCACCGCCGCAAAGCCTCCCGCCAAGCGCACGGCGACCAAAGCCGTCAGTGGCTCCGCGCCGGCGAAGCGGGCCGCTAAAGCCGCCGGACCTGCGGCGGACGCCGCGCCCGGCGCGGCTCCGAGGAAGACTCGCGCCAAGGCCCCCGCCAAATCCGCGGCAACCGCACCCAAGGACGCCGACGGCGCATCATCCGACGACGTCACCCTCGTGGCCGGCGAAGAACTCGACACCGACCTCGACGTGGAGCCCGGCGACGACCTGGAGATCGATGCCGGCGATCTGAGCCTTGACGACCTGGACGAGGACGTGGCACCCGACGCCGTGGACGCCGACATCGACCCGGCCGAGGCCGAGGACGGTGAGCCGGTGACGAGCGCCGTCGTCACCGCTGCACCCGTCGAGGAAGACGAGGACATCGCCGAGCCCACCGAGAAGGACAAGGCCTCCGGTGATTTCGTCTGGGACGAAGACGAGTCCGAAGCGTTGCGCCAGGCCCGCAAGGACGCCGAACTCACCGCCTCTGCCGACTCGGTGCGCGCGTACCTCAAGCAGATCGGCAAGGTCGCGCTGCTCAACGCCGAGGAAGAAGTCGAGCTGGCCAAGCGCATCGAAGCCGGCCTGTACGCCACCCAGCTGATGGTCGAGCTGACGGATCGAGGCGAGAAGCTGCCCGCCGCCCAGCGCCGCGACATGCTGTGGATCTGCCGCGACGGCGACCGCGCGAAAAACCATCTGCTGGAAGCCAACCTGCGCCTGGTGGTGTCGTTGGCCAAGCGTTACACCGGCCGTGGCATGGCGTTCCTGGACCTCATCCAGGAGGGCAACCTCGGTCTGATCCGCGCGGTGGAGAAGTTCGACTACACCAAGGGCTACAAGTTCTCCACCTACGCGACCTGGTGGATCCGCCAGGCCATCACCCGCGCCATGGCCGACCAGGCCCGCACCATCCGTATCCCGGTGCACATGGTCGAGGTCATCAACAAGCTGGGCCGCATCCAACGCGAGCTGCTGCAGGATCTGGGCCGCGAGCCCACCCCTGAAGAACTCGCGAAGGAAATGGACATCACGCCGGAGAAGGTGCTGGAGATCCAGCAGTACGCCCGGGAGCCCATCTCGCTGGACCAGACCATCGGCGACGAAGGCGACAGCCAGTTGGGCGACTTCATCGAAGACAGCGAAGCTGTGGTGGCCGTGGACGCGGTTTCGTTCACACTGCTGCAGGACCAGCTGCAGTCGGTGCTCGACACTCTGTCCGAACGCGAGGCCGGCGTCGTGCGGCTGCGGTTTGGGCTCACCGACGGCCAGCCGCGCACCCTCGACGAGATCGGGCAGGTGTACGGCGTGACCCGTGAGCGGATCCGTCAGATCGAGTCCAAGACGATGTCCAAGCTGCGCCACCCCAGCCGTTCGCAGGTGCTGCGCGACTACCTGGACTAGGCGACACTCGGTGTTGTGGCTATGAGCAGCGGTTTTGCTGCTCATTTAAGAAATACTAGAAATGTACAGCGCTGCGAGTCAAGATATCAGCCGTGGCACGTCGCAAGCCTCCCGCGCTGGACCTAGCCTTGCTGCTCCCATCTTGGGAGTTGGCGTTGCGCGCCGAGCGTAAGTCACCGCAGACGATCAAGAGCTACGGCGACGGGGTGCGAGCCTTCCTCCGCTGGTGCGGGAACAACAACCACTCCCCCGCCCTAGACCGCGACCTCGTAAAGGGATTCGTCGCGGACTTGCTCGACGGCGGCGCCGAGCCAGCGACAGCCCGGGCACGTCAGCTCGGCATACGCCGGTTTTCGGCCTGGCTGGAAGAGGAGGGCGAACTCGACTCCGACCCGCTGCTGGGACTCAAAGCCCCGAAGCTCGACACCAAAGTCACCGAGTCACTCTCCGAGTCTGAGTTACGGCGCCTGATCAAGGCCTGCGCCGGCAAGGAGTTCCGGGACCGCCGCGACGAGGCCATCGTGCGCCTCATGGCAGAAACGGGCATGCGCGCAGGGGAACTCTGCGGCCTCACCGTCGCCGACGCGGACCTCAACCGCGGGCTCGTGACCGTGCGCCGCGGCAAAGGCGGCAAGGGCCGCGTCGCACCGTTCGGCGACCAGACCGCCCGCGCCATCGACCGCTACCTCCGCGCCCGCCGCACCCACCGTCTGGCGGATACCGACGCACTCTGGCTCGGCGATCGCGGGAAGAACCTTGAGTACTACGGTCTCCACGCCGCCCTGAAGTACCGCGCCCAGTTGGCCGGACTGGTCGGCTTCCACCCCCACCTCTTGCGACACACCGCCGCATCCCGCTGGCTGGCTGCCGGTGGATCTGAGGGTGGCCTCATGGCGGTGGCCGGTTGGTCCACCCGCGACATGATCGACCGCTACACCCGCGCCACCGCAGCCGAGCGCGCGGCCGCCGAAGCACGCGGACTCAATCTTGGGGAACTATGAGCACCCCTGGACAGGGCTACCAGATCACAGTCGTCGCGTCGTCTGGGAAGAAACTGGGCGTCTTCCGATATTCCGCGCCAACCTGGGAGCGGGTCCTGCCCCGCAGTGTCCGCGCGCGGGCCACCAGCGATTACTTCTTCGCCGGCGGTGCGATTTTCGATCCTGCGGCTGGCGAAATGTTGATCGAGGCACTGTTCGCCGATGCGATGAAGAACGCTGAAAAGGAGGCGCAGAAGCTTCCTCCGGCGCAGCGTGTCGCCGACGTCGACCAAGCCTACGAACGCTTGCATGCACCGAACGTGATACCGATCGGCCGCGCCAACATACCCGCGACGATCCTGTACACCATCTTCGAGGTGGTGCGCGCTGAACAGCAACATTCGGTCAAAATCGGCAACATCGAAGCGATCCAAACGCGTCTCGGCTCAAGAATTGTCGCACTCGAAACCCTGACCCCCGAGCAGCGACAACTCGCCGAAGGTGTGGTGTACAACCAAATTCGACAAACGTTGTACTAGAGTCAGCCACGCCAGTTCTTACTGGCCCCGATCCCGGACCAGGGTCTCACGTAGCCGGGACGTGCCCGCGGCCGCGGGGCGGTATTCAGAGCACTCTCCACGGGGAGTTGCTCACCTCAGCATTTCCCGAGGTAGAGAATGCCGCTTACTCCGTCCCAGAAATCCTTACGCGGACAAATCGCCGCCCACGAATCGTGGGCCCGTACTAGTGACCGCCCTGCGCGAACCGCTAACGCGCGCAAGGCAATGCTGGAGAAATTTGAGCGCCAAGTCGACCCCGATATGGAACTCGCCCCGGCAGAGCGGGCTCGACGCGCTGAGCACGCGCGTAAGGCTTACTTCGCTCGACTAGCTCTAAAAAGTGCACAAGCACGCAGACGCCGCTCGGGCGGTGCAGCGTGAGTGGGTCCCTCGAACGAGAAAGCCCCCCAGCGGCCAACCAGGGGGCGTCTCTCGACTCATCGAATGACATGCAGGCTAGCGGCAGCGCCGACGCCGATCCCTACGACAGCACGGACCCGAGCCCGCCGCGGGCATGGGCAGCGCCACTGGACTATTGCCAGCGGCCTGCGTCGCGCTTCCACAGGCGGAACATGGCCTCGGATCGTTCCGTACCGCTCGACTGTGGTTGCCGAGATCCGTTGGGGTGCAACTGCACTCAGCCGCCAATCCGCGGAAAGGTGCTCGATGGCTGGCGAGATGCCGCCCTGCACGTGCTGGCGGTGGGCCAGATACCACTGCTGCCCATCGAAGTCCGACGCGCACTCTGGCGCCGCGGCGGCCCAGACCGTGTCCTGGCCGAGAAACTGCATGAGGCCGTCGGCGGGGCACCCGCATGAACAGCCCAGCTGAAATCCTGGCGGTGTACGGCAAGGCGTTCGATGGGGATCCGGGGCCACCAGAGCCGCCCATCCACGACGAGGCACCTCTCAACGGGTCCCACCACGTGCCGGTGCTCGCCGACAAGCTCCTGACACGCTCGGGGCTCAAAGCGCTACCTGATCCCCAACCGCTCATCTCAGGCACACTCGACTTTGGAACGACTGCCCTGCTCTACGGATACCGCAGCAGCGCAAAGACATTCATAGCTCTGGACTGGGCAGCGAGCGTCGCAACCGGACGTAGCTGGCAAGGCCGCCCCACCGAGCGTCGCCGAGTCCTATACGTGGCCGGCGAAGGCGCGTTCGGATTCAAAGCCCGGGTGGATGCCTGGGAAGTGGCCTGGCAAACCACCATCGACGACCGCAGTCTTTCGCTGCTGCCCGTACCCGTCAATTTGACCCGACCTCTTGATGTCGCCAACCTCGGCGCACTCATCAGCTGGGGCGGCTACGACTTGATCGTCCTGGACACCCTGGCCCGATGCATGGTCGGTGCTGACGAAAACAGCGCCAAGGACTGCGGAATCATCGTCGACGCGATGACGCGGCTATTGGGCCAAACGCCCAATAGCCGCGGCGTCGTGCTCGGCGTCCACCACGCCGGAAAGGACAAAAAGACCCTCCGCGGCTCGTCAGCCTTCGAAGCCGGCGTCGACACCGTGTACTCGACCAGCAGAGACGGTGCAATCATCACCCTCGATCGGGAGAAGCGTAAAGACGGGCCCGAACACGACCGCCACGAACTCAAACTCGACCCCATAGCGGGCACCAAGAGCGTCGCGATTTCTATCCACCGGGGGGTGGATAAACCGGAGCGCGCAGACCGCCTTTTGTCCACCTTTGTCCACCACTTTTCACAAACCGGCGCCAGCAAAGCAGAACTCCGAAAAGTCGCGGACATGCCGGACACGACTTTCTTCCGTGCCCTCTCTGACCTGCTGAAACACGGCGATTTGATCAATGACGGCACGGAGAAACGCCCCTGGTATCGAGCGGCGGCCCGATGAATTTGTCCACCTTGTCCACCACTTATCCACCTGTCATGCGGATCTGTCCATCCACCCCACCCCCTCTTAAGGGGGTGGATGTGGTGGATGGCCAGCCCACAGCCACGCAGAACAAGCCAACGTGAGCAACGCCAGCTTCGCCGCCTACGTTCAGGTCGCTTGCCAATGCCGCAGGGGATTCATGTGTGCCTTCTGCCGCCGCTGGCTGACATCGGCCAAACTCATTAAGACCACCCGCAGCTCGACCCAAAGGGCTCGAAATACCCGCACGAAAGCTGCAGGTGCCGCGTGAGCGTGGCCGACCTCCTTGCGGAATTCTCCGCGGTGCCGCGCCTGCCGGGCGCCTTGTGCAGAGAGCAAACCCAGTTGTTCGACGAGGCAGTCGACGACCGCCAGACGCACCAGGCGGTCGCGCTATGCCGCCGCTGCCCCGCCCTCAGCCGCTGCGCAGCCTGGATCAACGGCCTGCCGGCTGGCGCCATCTCAGGCGTCGTCGCCGGCCAAGTCCACCGACCGGAACCCGATGGACCGAACGCTGAAGGCCACCGTCGCCGCGTCCTCACGGGCTCAATCACCGCTCGGGCCCTTGAGTTCATCAACGACTGCGACCAGGTCCAGGCAGCAGACCTGGCGGCGATCGGTATCGACGGTCCGACAGCCCACGTGTACCTGCGCCGCCTGAACAAAGCGGGACTCATCAACAAGACCGGCCGCGGCCGGTACACACGCGCCAGGGCCGAGCAGTGAGCCCCGCGCCACCCCCGTTTCCCCGACTCGCCTCGACAGGGCGACAGCGAGCGACACAGCCCCAACGCGCAGCGTTGCGTGCTCAGCCCTGCCCGACGCCCCCGGGGGCGGGTCGCCGCCAAAGGTGCGCGCGGCCCGGCCGACCTCCGCCCGGGGGTGGGTCTTTCCCCCCGATGGAATTCGAAAAAAATCTCTGGGCCCCCCGTGGCTCAATTCCCCAGTTGAGATGCCGTTTCGGCAGCTCCCATTTGGACAAATTGTGAACAAACACCACCGAGAAAGGAATCAAGATGACCGAGAACCCGAAACGAGCCAACGCCGGCGATTACCGTCGGGCCGCTCTCCTCACCATGTACCGACGACAGAGTAACCAGACCGGCCAGGTTGCCATTGTTGAGGAAGTCAACGAGGCCAACCGGTCCGTCCAGTTGCTGCGCGCGCTGCTCGTCTTACACAAGACATTCATCACCCGGTTCCGCACCTCCGACGGGATCAGCCTCCTTGCCGACTACTTCCACGGAATTGCCAACCTGGAGCCGGTCGACGCCCATTCGACCGACATGGTGCGGGCTGCGCAGATCATCGACCGCTACGGTCACGACGACTCCGAGGCAATCGCCCGGGCAATGAACACCGCGGCCGCTGAAGGCCGCGCCACCGAGACGATCCTTGCCCTGCTCGACCACTACGAGGTCGCGCTACCTGAACTCAGTGGCGCCGCCGGCATCGCGTTCATCGAGGCGAACGCCGCCGCGATGCGTGAGGAGGAATTCCGGCCTGACGATGATTCCGCCGACGACGGTAGCGGCGCGTGATGAGCGAGATTGCGACTAACTGCGTGTATCCTCATCACCAGCTCGGCATCACCGGACGCCGGGAGCCTCATGGGGAGGCCACCCCGGATACGAGTGTCGCCATGCGAGACCGAATTCCGCATGAGCAACAGGTGATCCTTTGAGCGCCATCCTTTTCCGCACCGCCGGGCTGGCATCCGGCACTGGGAGGACGGTTTTCGGCACGGTCGTGCCCTACGGCCAGGTCGCTGAGGTTTCCGACGGCGGCCGCTCGTACCGCGAGCGCTTTGAATTCGGCGCATTCTCGCGCTCGATCAGCGAGCGTGGCGGCAAGGTGAAGTTGTTCACCGGTCACGACATGCGAAGGCTCCCCGTCGGGCGAGCTGTCGACCTGACTGAGCACCGTGATGGGCTGCACGCCGCGTTCGAAATCGCGGCGACCCGCGACGGCGAGGACGCCCTCGAATTGGTCCGTTCGGGCACGGTCGATTCGTTCTCGGTGGGCTTCCGGGGTGTCCGGGAGCACCTGGACGGCGACGTTGTGGTGCGCACCGAGGCGGCGCTGATGGAGGTCAGCCTGGTCGGGCTCCCGGCCTATGCGGGTGCTTCCGTGGGCGGGGTGCGGTCACAACTTGTCATTCCGCGGGCTGTTGCCGCGGCCCATCTCTCACTCATGGATTGGTGAACCCCTCATGACCGACATCGACATCGACCGAATGAATCTTGCGCAGACCCGGCAAGCCGCGCAGGAACTGTTGGACTCCACGACCGGCGACCTGGCCGGTGCGGACGCCGAACGGTTCGAGGCATTACGTGCCCGTGCCGAGCAAATCCGCGCACAGGAGCAGCAGCGCGCGACTGCCACGCGGGACCTGGTTCAGCGCCTGGCGGCCGGCGAGCTGCGTACTGAGGCCGGAAGCACTCAGGCGTCCGAGGAGCAGCTCGACCGCCCGCCGGCGCTGGCTCAGCGCGACAACGCGATGCGCACCTTGGACCGCGTCGTGAAGGCCGACCGCTTAGCCGCCCGCGGCGCCGAGCTCGTCGAGGACCTGATGAGCGCCGGCCCGGTCATCTCGCAGACGTGGGCGCAGCGCTGGGCCATCGCCACTGGAAGCGAGCACTACGAGCGGGCATTCGCCAAGAAGCTCGCCGACCCCGACAACGGACAGCTCACGTGGACGGCCGAGGAGGCCGCCGCCTGGCGCGCTGTCGCGGCGGTTCAGGCCGAGCAACGGGCTATGTCGCTCAGCGACACCGCCGGCGGCTATTTGGTGCCGCTGACGTTGGATCCGGCCGTGTTGTTGACCTCTAACGGCAGCATCAACCCTCTGCGCCAGATCGCCCGGGTGGTGCAGACCGCCACCGACGCCTGGTCGGGTGTCACCAGCGCCGGCGTGACCGCGGAGTGGATCGCAGAGGGGTCCGAGGTCGCGGACGCAAGCCCCAGTCTGGGCAACCCGTCGATCCCGGTCCACAAGGGCGATGCGTTCGTACCGTTCAGCTTTGAGGTCGAGGGCGACGCCGTGAACTTCCTTAGCGAGTTATCGAAGCTGCTCGTCGACGGCGCCGAACAACTCAACGCGACCGCCTACACAACCGGCTCGGGAACAGGCCAGCCGACCGGTCTGATCACCAAGCTCGTCGCCTCATCCGGCACGGTCCAGCTAATCCTGCCGGGCGTCGCCGAAACCCTCGCGGCCGGCGACGTGTACAGCGTGCAGAACGCGCTGCCGCCGCGGTTCCAGCCGAACGCGCAGTGGTGCGCCAACCTGTCGATCATCAACACGCTGCGGCAGTTCGAAACAAGCAACGGTGCGCTGAAATTTCCCTCGCTGCAAGACGATCCGCCCCGCCTGCTGGGCCGCGCGATGAACGAGCTGTCCAACATGGACGGCACCATTAACGCCGCAGCCAGCGAGAACAATTACCCGCTCGTGTACGGCGACTTCACCGCTGGCATGGTCATCGTCGACCGAGTCGGTTCCACGCTCGAGCTGGTACCCCACCTGTTCGGAGCCAGTCGCCGACCGACCGGCCAGCGCGGCGCCCTGCTGTGGTTCCGCACCGGCTCAGACGTGGTCATCCCCAACGCATTCCGGTTGCTGTCGATCCCGACCGCTGCCTAGTCGGCCTGCTCTGTGGGTAGCTCCGCAAGAGCCAATAGCTCGGGCCGATCTTGGTGTTGCAACCAGATGAGGAAGCTCCTATCCACCACGCTAAGACGCCGGTTGGTCTCGTCGTAGTCCAAGATGACGGGCTTGATGGCCATCTTCCCGACCTGGAGCGACGCAACGGACTGAAGAGCCTGAGTTATGTTGCCGGCGTTGATCGGAGCAGCCGGGTGGCGTTCGTCGAGCACCGCCCGGAGGTGGCCGTATTTCAGACCTCGTTCGAGTTCGGTGACGTCAGCGGTGAGAACTGGCCAGAGCAGCCATTTGAACATCTCAAGCGTTGAGGTTTGGAACCCGAGTGCGAAATTGATGATGAAACCGGTGTAGCGCGCCGAGTGGGCGTCGACTGCCTCTTTAATCAGGCTCGATGCATTCGCATCTACAACCCGGTTTGTCTGCTGTGTGCCGATTACTCCGGCACGTTCGCAGGCAAGTCGACAGCTCTCTTGAACGACGTAGACATTACTGAAACAGCCGTCTAGCAGTTCGTTCTTGAAGCCCTCGGTGAAGGTGATGTTGAGAAGGCTCTCGCCGAACTCGACTACCTCGCGTAGCTCTTCCCGCGTCCACTGGTCGGCATCTATAGCCACAAGACGCCCCGTCAGGTCACCGTTGTGTTGAACGAGCCGATTTTGGTCACGCCAAACACCGACGATGACGAAACAGTAGTGAGAGTCTTCATGAAAGGCTTTGAGCGCTACCGCGAAGTCGCGTTGCGTCTCCTCGGGGAGATAGTGGAAGTCCTCAAGGACCACGAACTGCGGGCATTGAGCGTTTTCCAGTGCCGCAATGATGTCGTTGACGTCAGCCGGATCGAGCTCCATCGGCGTCGTCACGACGTCTGTTTTCTTGGTCCCGCCGACATCGGTGGACGCCTCGGCTGTGGCCTTGTTGCCGAAGAAGTTTAAGCCGCCGCCGAGCTTGGCGGTCACCTTCGCTTCGCCACTTACCGTCCTCGTTGTCGATCCCTCGACCACGTATCCCGCGGCCTTGAGGATCGCGCTATGCAGCTGGGCAAGTGTCCACCTGTTGCCGCAGGTCACCAGCACGTAGTCCTCCGTGCGGAGGTTGTACTTCCGCAGGCAGGTTTTGCCCTGCTTTGAAGAGCCGTAGATGACGATATGTTGGTCGCGCGCTAGGGCATCGACCAACGCTTGGTCGACGGAGTCCCGAACGATGTAGTTTCCGGGGAGTTCTCTGGACACTCCGAAGACGTCATCCAAGCGGGCCCACTCAGCCATGTCCCAAACCTTAGCGCTCCGCCTGGCGGGAGTTACGTTGCTCGTGGCAACCTCGTCCCCGTAGGGGCCGTTCGCGTCAACGTCGCCGTGACCCCCAACGGCCGGACCGCTGACCTGCCGGACCGGACATGAAGCCACCCACTCGCGCGTTAGTCGGGGAGCTTGAGCCGGTCGATCGCCTCGGTCCTCTTCCCGTCGGCGACCTGGACGTAGATTGCTGTCGTTTGCAGGTGGGCGTGGCGCAGCAGGGTTTGGGCGGTGCGCAGGTCTGCGCCGGCCGCGACAAGATTCGTTCCGTACCAGTGCCGTAGCGAGTGCGGCGTGCCGGGCACGTCGGCGCGGCGCATCGCGTCGCCGATGATGTCGGACACGCTCTTGTCGCGCAGGTGCTCACCGGGCCGGCGCCCGTTGGCGGGAAACCACCACCCACGTTTCGGCATCGTCATCGCCGCGGCCACCAGCAGGTTGTGCAGGGGGATGTTGTCGGTCCGCCCGCCCTTACCCGTCACCCGCAGCACGCGACCATCGATATCGACGTCCTCGCCCCGGACCTTGGCGATCTCATGCACCCGCAACCCGGCCAGCGCCGCCAACAGAATCTTTACCCGGGTCCGGTGATGCATCCTCATTTCCAGCAGGTCACGTTATCCGGGTCGGACACTGGGCGCGGTGACCCCTTCGGTGACTTCGGCCGGGGGAGGGTCTCGGTAGCGTGGTGCCCGCCCTGCTGGCCCGACCACCGATAGAAGCTGTGGATGGCGCCGAAGTAGGCGGCCTGCGACCCTCGCCGCAGCGCCGGGTTCGCGAGGAACCGCGACACGTCGACTGCCTGCATCTCGGTGCAGTCCTTGCCGGCGTGCCCTTCGAGCCGCCGCATAATGGCCACCCCGTCGCGCACGGTGTGTTCGGAGCGGCCGGCGCCACGCATATACAGCTCCCAACCTTCCAGCGGTGGCAGGCTGCCGTCGCCGTCATCGCCGCGGACCAGCCGCAGCGAAGTGCTCATCGTTGAGCGCCTTTGTTGTCGTGCACGAGGTGAAGTTTCCGAACAGGATCAACCTGCGCAGGTACCCCGAACTCAAGATCGAAGACGGCGATCAAGGCGGCAAGAAGATCGGCTGACCACGTGCGGGCGGGGTGTTGTTCGACGCGACGTATCAGCTCCTGGCGCAGGTAGCTGAGATCGGGCAGGGCGCTCACTGTAGCCGACCCAGCTCGTCGGCGGCCCGGACGAGAAGCTTGGCGGTCTCAAGGGCCTGCTCACCGGTCAGGGGAGCGCCGTCTGCCACGCCCCACAGGCTGATGTGGCGGGTGAAGGTGCCGTCGGTCTGTTGGCGGCCGTCGATCAGGACGCACACACCGGCAGGGCCTTCATAGGTGCGCCATGTCAGTGACCGCGAGTAACCTGCTCGCTGACCGTTTTCTGCCCACTCGTCGGCGACCGCGCCGGCCGGGATCGGAACGTAGGCATAGGCGCTGTCGATGTATTCGGGCGTGATGGTCATGGTTGGGCTACCTCTCGATCGAGAGCACCGGCCAATCCAAGGTAGTGGCGCGATTGCCGCTATGTGATGACCTGCGTTTTCGCAGCTCACGTACAGCGCTAACCGGCCCCTAGTGCGCGACTACCTGGACTAGGTGTCAGCCTCCGCCCAGCAGCGTCACCGTCACTCCCCGGGAGTACGGCGAGTCGCGCAGTTCGATTGCGGCGGGCAGCGTGCCGCTGGGCACGTCGAACGCACACTTCACTAGAACTGTCGTACCCGGACCCACCCGGACGAGGTCCCCGGGCGAGTCGAGGTTCACGACGTTCGCATATCTCTTGCCTGCGCGATCTCTGAGCGTCTGGTCCTGGCAGAAGACAGATCGCGGCCGATCCCCCAGGTTCTGGACTTTCAGGTTGACGACGGCGAAAACGCCCTGAGCGGTTCGGTGGCCGGTCGTCGGTACCCCGAGGCTGATCGTCGTCACGGTCAACGCCAACTCGCCGAGCCGGACTTCATCGTTGAGCGAGGGCGCCGAATCATGCCGCGCGCCGAAGCAACCCGAGGTCGCTACGGCAACCACGAGACACGCCACACCGGCCTTGCTGCGCACCCAAGCACAGCTACCAGCAGGTGCCGCGTGGGTAAAGCAGGTAAAGCGGGTGAAGCGACCAGCCACCGTCGTACGGTGTCGCTCATGCCAGCGAGCCGCCAGAACGTCCCGTCAGACTCCCCCTTCGAGTCGGTCGTCGGTTACTCCCGAGCGGTGCGCGTCGGGCCGATGGTCGCGGTCGCCGGCACCACCGGCCGCGGTCCCGACCTTGCCGCGCAGACCCGAGATGCGTTGAGTCGCATCGAGACTGCCCTGGAGCAGGCCGGTGCGACGCTGGCCGACGTCATTCGCACCCGCATCTACGTGACCGACATCTCCCGTTGGCGCGAAGTCGGTGACGTGCATGCCGAGGTCTTCGGAGAGATCCGTCCGGCCACCACCATGGTCGAGGTGTCGGCCCTGATCGCACCCGAACTGTTGGTGGAGATCGAAGCGGACGCCTACCTCGGGTCCTGAATCCCGGTCAGAGCCGGAAAGCTCCCGTCGGCGCCCGGCAGGTACGCCGCCGACCTGATGACCGCGTCCACCGGCAGCCGTCCGTACAAGTGCGGGAAGAGCATGGACTGCGGGTCGGTCGGCACTCCCGGCTCCCACCGGACGGGCGCGTCGAGCGCCGACGGGTCGATGTGCAACAGGATCATGTCGCGGCGGCCGTGGTAGAGCCGGTTGGCCGGCAGATGAACCTGCTCGACCGTCGACAAATGGACGAACGCCTCGACGTCCGGTCCGGCAGACTCGGGAGGAAACCAGCCCCGTTCCCGAGCTGCCTCCCATTCCTGCTCAGAGCACAAACGAACCAGTATCGGACCAATTTTCGACACGGTGATTATGGACCCCCATTTGTGGGCAAATATTCGTGAGAAACGACACACCTCATAACGGTCGGGGAACAAGGCGAAAACTCCGAACGTCTGACAGAGTGAAATTACCGCCAGAACGGAGGAGCCATGAACGCAACTCTGACCAGTCCCGAGCTCACTCGAGCAGACCGCTGCGATCGCTGCGGCGCTGCCGCCCGGGTCCGCGCCAAGCTGCCTTCGGGCGCTGAGCTCCTCTTCTGCCAGCACCACGCCAACAAGCACGAAGCCAAGCTAGCCGAGCTGGCGGCGGTGCTGGAGGTCAGCGGCCAGTAATTGCTGCAGAACTCGCCCGGCCCAATGTCGCGCGTGCGAGGTCTGATGGGCAATGCTGGACGGGTATGAGCGACCAGGTCCCAAAACCGTCCCGCCACCGCGTATGGCAAATCAGCCGTAGGACGCTGTCCAAGGCCTGGGACGATTCTATTTTCTCCGAATCGGCGGAAGCCGGTTTTTGGACCTGTCTCTCGACGCCGCCGCTGCTGCTGGGCATCTTGGGCTCGTTGGCCTGGGTGGCGCCGCTGTTCGGCGCCGACACGCTGTCGTCCATCATCAAGAGCACCTTGTCGACCGCGCGAAACTTCTTCTCTCCCAACGTGGTCAACGAGATCATCGAGCCCTCCATCCGCGACATCACCACCACGGCGGGCGGTGAGGTGGCGTCGTTGGGCTTCCTGATCTCGCTGTGGGCAGGCTCGTCGGCCATTTCGTCGTTCGTCGACGCCGTGGTCGAGGCCCACGACCAGACGCCCTTGCGTCACCCGGTGCGCCAGCGCTTCTTCGCCCTGTTCCTGTACATCCTGATGCTGGCGTTCGTGGTGATCACCGCGCCGGTCGCGGTGGTAGGTCCGCGCAAGGTGAGCGAGCACATCCCGCCGGGTCTGCAGAATCTGCTGCACTACGGCTACTACCCGGCGTTGATCCTCGGTCTGATGGCAGGGGTGACCGTGCTTTACCGGGTCGCACTGCCGGTCCCGCTGCCGACGCACCGGTTGATACCGGGCACCGTGCTGGCCTCGGTGGTGTTTCTGGTCGCCACCCTCGGCTTGCGCTTCTATCTTCGGTGGATCGGCAGCACCGGCTACACCTACGGTGCGCTGGCCACACCGATCGCTTTCCTGTTGTTCGCGTTCTTCGGCGGCTTCTCGATCATGATCGGCGCCGAACTCAATGCCGCCATCCAGGAGGAATGGCCGGCGCCGGCGACACATGCACACCGGCTACGCACCTGGCTGGTCCGTCGTACCGCCGCCCTATCGGGCTCATCCGATCCCGCGCCACCGCAGTCCAACACCGCCGCGATGGCGGCGCCTGACCCGGTGGAACCGAAGGCCTGAGTCAGCCTTTCTTAAGTCGTTCGTAGATCTGCTTGCAGTCCGGACACACGGGCGAGCCGGGCTTGGCGGCCCGGGTGACGGGAAATACTTCACCGCACAACGCGACAACGTGATTACCCATGACCGCGCTTTCGGCGATCTTGTCCTTCTTGACGTAGTGGAAGTACTTCGGCGTGTCGCTACCGGTCCCGTCGTCGGTGCGTTCGCGGGTGTCGGTGCGCTCGATCGTCTGGGTGTCCATCCGTCATATTCTGCCTCCTGACCTGCCGCCAGACACCGGGGAAACGGGAAACGGTTAGGTATGCAACAGTGGAGGTATGAAGCGGGGCCCGCAGTTCGACGGCTTCGACCACGAGGGCCGGCCGGTACTGATCACTGCCGCCGCACCGTCCTACGAGGTGCAGCACCGCGCCCGGGTACGCAAGTACTTGTCCATCATGGCTTTTCGGATACCGGCACTGCTGCTGGCCGCTCTCGCCTACGGCGCCTGGCACAACGGCCTGGTGTCGCTGCTGATCGTGGCGGCCTCCATACCGTTGCCGTGGATAGCCGTGCTGATCGCCAACGACCGACCACCGCGCAGCGCCGACGAGCCACGACGCTTCGACCACGCCCGGCAACGCACCCCGTTGTTTCCCACTGCCGAACGCCCGGCCCTGGAGCCGCGACCGCACGTCGCCCCGCGGCCCGACGCGCAGACAATCGACCCGGACGGTTCCGACTAACCGTCCCTTGGCGCCACTTCTCAGGACATTCTCAGGTCATCGCCGTATTTGTGCACGTCACGGGGTGTGAGATGACGAAGGGGTGGGAACTCAACCGGCGGGCTTCTCGTTAACCACATGACAAGACAAGCCAATCGGGAGGGCGTAATGGCCGAACTCACTACACGGGCCACCACAAGCCGGTTCGACGGCGATCTGGATGCTCAAAGCCCAGCTGCAGACTTGGTGCGCGTGTACCTGAACGGCATCGGCAAGACGGCGTTGCTCAACGCCGCCGACGAGGTCGAGTTGGCCAAGCGCATTGAGGCCGGGCTGTACGCCGAGCATCTGCTCGAAACCCGGAAGCGTCTCGGCGAGAACCGGAAACGTGATCTCGCCGCAGTGGTTCGCGATGGGCAGGCTGCGCGTCGTCACCTGCTGGAAGCCAACCTGCGGCTGGTCGTGTCGCTGGCCAAGCGCTACACGGGTCGAGGGATGCCGTTGCTGGATCTGATCCAGGAGGGCAACCTCGGTCTCATTCGGGCGATGGAAAAGTTCGATTACGCAAAGGGATTCAAGTTCTCCACCTACGCCACCTGGTGGATCCGGCAAGCGATCACCCGGGGCATGGCCGACCAGAGCCGCACCATCCGGCTTCCCGTCCATCTCGTCGAGCAGGTCAACAAGCTGGCGCGGATCAAGCGCGAGATGCATCAGAACCTGGGCCGGGAAGCCACCGACGAGGAACTGGCCGCCGAGTCCGGCATCCCGATCGAGAAAATCAACGACCTGCTCGAGCACAGCCGTGACCCGGTGAGCCTGGACATGCCGGTCGGCTCCGAGGAAGAAGCGCCCTTGGGCGACTTCATCGAAGACGCCGAGGCCATGTCGGCGGAGAACGCGGTGATCGCCGAACTGCTGCACACCGACATCCGCAGCGTGCTCGCCACGCTCGATGAACGCGAACATCAGGTGATCCGGCTGCGCTTCGGTCTGGACGACGGGCAGCCGCGCACGCTGGACCAGATCGGCAAGCTGTTCGGCCTGTCGCGTGAGCGGGTTCGCCAGATCGAGCGCGACGTGATGTGCAAGTTGCGCCACGGCGAGCGGGCTGACCGGCTGCGGTCTTACGCCAGCTGAGGTGTGACCCAAGCCATTTTGGCAAGCTTGGAGGACACGGTGTGCCCGCCGCGGATGCGCGGCGGGCATACTGCTGCGGTGGGGCGTTTTGGACGAACCACTCGCGCGGCTGGCGAAGTAGACTCGGCGGCAACGGAGGATGCTGAATGAACGACCTGGTCGATACCACCGAGATGTACCTGCGGACGATCTACGACCTCGAAGAAGAGGGCGTGACGCCGCTGCGTGCCCGTATTGCCGAACGGCTCGAGCAGAGTGGACCGACTGTCAGCCAGACCGTCTCCCGTATGGAACGCGACGGCTTGCTCCGCGTCGCGGGCGACCGGCACCTCGAACTCACCGACAAGGGTCGGGCGCTGGCCATTTCTGTGATGCGCAAGCACCGCCTCGCCGAGCGTCTGCTGGTCGACGTCATCGGGTTGCCTTGGGAGGAAGTGCACGCCGAGGCATGCCGGTGGGAGCACGTGATGAGCGAGGACGTCGAGCGCCGACTGGTCAAGGTGCTCAACAACCCGACAACGTCGCCGTTTGGAAACCCGATTCCCGGTCTGCTGGACCTCGGCGTCGGACCTGACTCGGGCGCCGACGAGGTCAACCTGGTCCGGTTGACGGAGCTGCCGCCCGGATCGACGGTCGCTGTCGTGGTCCGCCAGCTCACCGAGCACGTGCAGGGCGACATCGACCTGATCGCCCGGCTCAAGGACGCGGGCGTGGTGCCCAACGCGCGCGTCACCGTCGAGAACGGTCAGAGTGGCGGGGTCACCATCCTGATCCCCGGTCACGAGAACGTCACCTTGCCACACGAAATGGCACACGCAGTCAAGGTCGAGAAGGTCTGACCACATCCCGATCCCCCTCAGCCCGCACGTTGGCCGAAGGACTGTCGCGGCGGCAACCGCACCCCGAGTTGCTCGGCCAGTCGGTAACCCGTGCCGCCCAGTCTCCGAATGTCGTTGGGCCGCAAGCCTGATTGCAATGCCTGATCCAGCATGCGAGCCATCTTGTGCGACGCGTCGCAGCGCAACGCCGCTTCCAGCGACAGCCCCGCCAATGGCCCGTCGCCGCGCACGTAGGCGCTGAACGCCAGCAATACCAGGGCCTCCACCCGCCAGGGCTGCGGCAGCACGCGCGCCAGCAACGCCCACAGCGACTCAGCCGCGTCGGCGTCCTCCCCCACGGCGAGCGCATACAACGTGTCACGTACCTGGACGTCGGTTAGCGCGCAGCCCACCTCGGCCACATCGGAGTCCGACAACGACTCCCCGCCGTTCACCCGCGCAGCGGCCGCGATCGCGTTTTCCACATCGCGACGGCTGCAGGCGGCGGGATCGCTGCCGTGGGCGATCTCGCGCGCAAGTGCCGCCCGCTCGAGCGCCCCTGCCACTCCCGCGCTGCGCCGGGAGTCCAACGCGATCACCGCCTGCAGGTCGGCACGCCGGGAATAGAGGCGGCGGCCTTCCACGACCGCCGCGACCGCCAGCGGCGACGCCGAAGGGTCGTCGATCTCGCCGCCCGCGCAGCACCCGTCCACGCAATGCCAACGCCCGCCCGCGACGACCCGGTCCACCACATGCGCCGCATATCGCTCGACGCCGCGCCGCTCCAGTGCGTCGGTGAGCGCTTCGCACAACCGCCGGTGCTCCTCATTGCACCCCGGACAATTCGCACCCTCGGCGTCGACGATCACCACGATGGCCGCGGCCGGATCCGCCGCGGCAGCGAGCTCGGCCAGTTGGTCCACCCGCTCGCCGAGGTCGTCGGACAGGTCGGCCCGCAGCACCGCCCCCAGACCGCCGTCCTCAAGGGTCAGCAACACCAGCGATTTCTCCGGCACAAAGCCGAGGATGGCCGGCAGCGCGGCGATCAAAGTGGCGGGGCGGCTCAATTCAAAGCGTGATCGATGCGTAGTCATGGCGTCCACGGTGGCGATCGGCACCGTCACTTTGCGCTCGCGCAACGTGATTCAGCCGCCCGCTTGTGGAGAAAGTCGCGACTGTGGGCTCTATCGTCTACACATGACTTCGATGCGCGAGTACGACCTGGTCGTTATCGGATCCGGGCCCGGCGGCCAGAAGGCCGCGATCGCGGCAGCCAAGCTGGGCAAGTCGGTCGCGATCGTCGAGCGTGGCCGGATGGTCGGCGGCGTCTGCGTCAATACCGGCACCATCCCGTCGAAAACCCTGCGCGAGGCGGTCGTCTACCTGACCGGCATGAGCCAGCGCGAGCTCTACGGTGCGAGCTACCGCGTCAAAGACAAGATCACCCCAGCCGACCTGCTGGCCCGAACTCAGCACGTGATCAGCAAGCAGGTCGACGTGGTGCGCTCACAGCTGATGCGAAACCGGATCGACCTGGTGCTGGGACACGGTCGCTTCATCGACCCGCACACCGTCCTGGTGGAGGAAGACGCCCAGGGCGAGCGCGTGACGGTCAGCGGCGACTACATCGTCATCGCCACCGGCACCAAGCCGGCACGCCCGTCGGGCGTCGAGTTCGACGAGAGCCGGGTACTGGACTCCGACGGCATTCTCGATTTGCGGTCGTTGCCGACATCGATGGTGGTCGTCGGCGCCGGCGTGATCGGCATCGAGTACGCGTCGATGTTCGCGGCATTGGGCACCAAGGTCACCGTCGTGGAGAAGCGCGACACCATGCTCGACTTCTGCGACCCGGAGATCGTCGAGGCGCTCAAGTTCCACCTGCGCGACCTCGCGGTGACCTTCCGGTTCGGCGAGGAGGTCACCGCCGTCGACGTCGGCTCGTCAGGAACCGTGACGACCCTGGGCAGCGGCAAGCAGATTCCCGCGGAGACGGTGATGTACTCGGCCGGCCGCGAAGGCCAGACCGAGCACCTGGGCCTCGAGAATGCCGGTCTCGAATCCGACCATCGCGGAAGGATTTTCGTCGACGATCAATTCCGGACCAAGGTCGAGCACATTTACGCCGTCGGCGACGTGATCGGTTTCCCGGCGCTGGCCGCCACCTCGATGGACCAGGGCCGGCTGGCTGCCTACTACGCCTTCGGCGAACCCACCGAGGGCATCACCGAACTGCAGCCCATCGGTATCTACTCGATTCCCGAGGTGTCCTATGTCGGCAAGACCGAAGTGGAGCTGACCAAGGACTCGATCCCGTACGAGGTGGGCGTGTGCCGCTACCGCGAACTGGCCCGCGGCCAGATCGCCGGCGACAGCTACGGCATGCTCAAGCTGCTGGTTTCCACCACCGACCGCACCCTGCTGGGCGCCCACATCTTCGGCACCAGTGCCACCGAGATGGTGCACATCGGGCAGGCGGTCATGGGCTGCGGCGGCACCGTCGACTACCTGGTCGATGCGGTGTTCAACTACCCGACGTTCTCCGAGGCATACAAGGTGGCGGCGTTGGACGTGACCAACAAGATGCGCGCGCTGCACCAGTTCCGGCGCTGAAGACGAGCGCAGCGGGTCACCACCGGTGTCGCAACCTCAGCAGGTGTCGTCGTAGTCGGCCGGGGGGCTGTCACCGGGACCGCCGGCTTGCGCGCGGGCCAGGAGCTGCGCGGTGCGCTCATCGAAGGGCGCGGAGTACGAGATGTTCTCGGTGCAACCGCCGCCTTCGAACCCACCGACGACCCCGACGACCGTCGACCCGCTCATCCAGGGCGCGCCACTGGTTCCGTCGACGAGGCCCTGGCAAGGCAAGGACGGGAACCCGTCTTCGGTGACGCTGGTGGTGCCCTGACAGGCGACAGGCCGGCCGCCGACACCGGCGGGGTAACCGGTGACACTCACCCGGCTGCCGGCCGGCGGTGCGGTCCCCAGCGTCAGTGCCGCGCCGGCCCGGCCCTCCACCGATCCGGTGCCGCGTACCTTGGCGATCGCGTAATCCGCCTGCGGATCCCGGCTGGCGACCCACCGGGCGTCGAAGAACACCTCGTCGACGGTGAACGTGTCGGTGGTCGTCGCCTCACCTGCAAACCCGGGCACGAAGGTGGCGTCCAACTCACCGAGCAGACAGTGCGCTGCCGTCAGCACCAGGTCACCACCCGCCGAATGCACCACCGACCCGGTGCAGACGTGTAGGTTGCCGCCCTCCCGCGCCGTCCCGCGAAAGATCGCGCCGACCCGCGGATCCGGCGCCGGATTCTCCGGGTCGCTCAACCGCTGCACCGAGCTGCCCGGCCGCGGCGCGGACGAGCCGGCGACGGACCCATGATGGACCGGCCGGGCGCATGACGTCACCAACACCGCCAGGCTCACCAGCAGGCAGAGAATCGACGTCACGGCGCGCATCGGATTCCATCATGCCTGACCGGGCGTGCTGGCAAGCGAATAGAAAGTCAGCCCCGTGCGTTGACACCTGGTGCAGCAAAAGGCTCGGGTCACCGATACTGGAGAGCCCGATCGATTGAGGGAGACTGGACAGGGCACCCTAGAGAGACCTTGGAGAACCTGAGAGGAGGCAGCACCAATGTCCGATCACTACGACCCCGAAGAGGCACAGGAATACCAGCCAGGACAACCCAGCATGTACGAACTGGAGTTTCCGGCGCCTGTCTTGTCCACGTCCGACGGCCGGGGCCCGGTGTTGGTACACGCCCTGGAAGGCTTCTCCGACGCCGGTCACGCGATTCGGCTGGCGTCGCGGCACCTGAGAGCGGCGCTGGATACCGAACTGGTCGCGTCGTTCGCCATCGACGAACTGCTGGATTACCGCTCGCGCCGGCCACTGATGACGTTCAAGACCGATCACTTCACCCACTACGACGACCCAGATTTGAGCCTGTACGCGCTGCGCGACTCCGTCGGCACCCCGTTTCTCCTGCTGGCCGGCATGGAGCCGGACCTGAAGTGGGAGCGCTTCATCACCGCGGTGCGACTGCTCGCCGAACGGCTGGGAGTGCGCCAGACCATCGGTCTGGGCACGGTGCCGATGGCTGTTCCGCACACTCGGCCCGTCACCATGACCGCGCACTCGAACAACGCGGCCCTGATCGCGGAATTTCAACCGTGGATCTCCGAAATCCAGGTTCCCGGCAGCGCTTCGAACCTGCTGGAGTACCGCATGGCACAGCACGGTCATGAGGTCGTCGGATTCACCGTGCACGTCCCGCACTACCTGACCCAGACCGACTACCCGGCCGCCGCCCAGGCGCTACTCGAGCAGGTCGCCAAGACCGGATCGCTGGAGTTGCCGCTCACCGCACTTACCGATGCGGCCACCGAGATTCGGGCCAAGATCGACGAACAGGTTCAAGGCAGCGCGGAAGTGGCTCAAGTGGTGGCCGCACTCGAGCGCCAGTACGATGCGTTCATTGACGCTCAGGAAAACAGGTCCTTACTGACCAACGACGAGGACCTACCTAGCGGCGATGAGCTTGGCGCCGAATTCGAGCGGTTCCTGGCTCAGCAGGCTGAGAAGAAATTCGACGACGACGACAATCCGAAGTAACTGCTTCCGATACGCCTACCCGGCCCGACAACGAGGTTGCCGAACATGACCGAGCGGACGCGCAATCTCCGCCCGGTGCGCGAAGTGACATCCCCGTCGCTGCAGTTCCGCACCATTCACGGCTATAAGCGGGCCTTCCGGATCGCGGGATCCGGTCCAGCGATCCTGCTGATCCACGGCATCGGCGACAACTCGACCACCTGGACCGGCGTCCACGCCAAGCTGGCGCAGCGTTTCACCGTGATCGCTCCGGACCTGTTGGGCCACGGCAAATCCGACAAGCCTCGCGCCGACTACTCCGCCGCCGCCTACGCCAACGGAATGCGCGACCTGCTCAGCGTGCTGGACATCGAACGCGTGACCATCGTCGGTCATTCGCTCGGCGGCGGTGTCGCCATGCAATTCGCTTACCAGTTCCCGCATCTGGTCGACCGGCTGATCCTGGTGGGCGCCGGGGGTGTCACCAAGGACGTCAACATCGCGTTGCGGTTCGCGTCGCTGCCGATGGGCGCCGAGGCGTTGGCGCTGTTGCGGTTGCCGATGGTGCTGCCGGCCGTGCAGTTTCTGGGTCAGGTGGCGGGGCTCGCGCTCGGTTCGACGGCCATCGGCCGAGATCTGCCCAACATGCTGCGCATCCTGAACGACCTGCCGGAGCCGACGGCGTCCTCGGCGTTCACCCGCACCCTGCGGGCGGTCGTGGACTGGCGTGGCCAGATCGTCACCATGCTCGACCGATGTTATTTGACCGAAGCGATTCCGGTGCAGATCATCTGGGGCGAGAAGGACTCGGTGATTCCGGTCCGGCATGCCCACATGGCGCATGCCGCGATGCCCGGATCCAGACTCGAAATCTTCGAGAATTCCGCCCACTTCCCATTCCACGACGACCCGGCCAGGTTCCTCGACATCGTCCAACGCTTCATCGACACCACCGAGCCACCCGAATACGACCAGGCAGCCCTACGGGAGCTGCTGCGCAGTGGTGGCGGTGAGCGCACCGTGTCCGGACCCACCGACACCCGCGTCGCGGTTCTGAACGCCATGGGAGCCGACGAGCGCAGCGCCACCTGACCGGCCGTCGTATCGTCGGGCCATGAGCATCGACGTCACCGTCCTACGGGTGTTGACCGACGCTGACGGAAACTTCGGCAATCCGTTGGGTGTGGTCGACGCCAGCTTGGTCGACCCCGCCGATCGGCAGCGTGTCGCATCCGAATTGGGTTACAGCGAAACCGTCTTCGTCGATCCGCCCAATGCGGGCGCATCAACCGCGCAGGCGACCATCTACACCCCACGCACCGAGTTGCCCTTCGCCGGCCACCCGAGCGTCGGAGCGTCGTGGTGGTTGCTGCGGCGCGGAACGCCGATCAACACCCTGCATGTGCCCGCCGGCCTCGTCCGGGTGAGTTATGTCGACGACCTCACCGCGATCAGTGCGCCGGCGGAGTGGGCTCCGGAGTTCGCCATCCACGATATGGACTCACCAGAGGCGGTGCTGCAGGCCGATCCCGCCGATTTTCCCGACGACGTCGCACACTATCTCTGGGCGTGGTCCGACGAGGGGTCGGGGTCGATCCGCAGCCGGATGTTCGCGTCGAATTTGGGGGTGGCCGAAGACGAGGCGACCGGCTCTGCGGCGGTGCGGATCACCGAGTACCTCAGCCGCGATCTCGTAATCACGCAGGGGCTGGGATCGCTGATCTGGACCACCTGGAGCGCGGACGGTTGGGTGCGGGTCGCCGGGCGAGTTGTCGACGACGGTGCGCGGCAGGCGGGCTGACGTTCAGCTTTCCCGGTGGAGCACCGCGGCCACGTGATGCTGCTCGGGCTGCCCCACCGCGCCCATCCGCAGCGAGTAGGAGAGCTCGTCACCAGCGATCCGGAAGGAGCGGCTCAGTGCCGTCACTTCTTTGGCGGTCGGGGTCAGTGCTATCGCGCTGGTCGCCAACTCCAGTTCGACGACACCGTCGACAACCGTGTACGTGCCCAGTTCGATCTCAGCGATTCCGCTGGGATGAGCAAGGACGAACTCGATCTTCGCCGGCTCAGGCACGCGCAGGTAACCCAATTCGGCGTGCAGAGGTCTGCCGTCGGAGGCCGCCTTGGTCTTTTTCGCGTAGACCAGAAACGGCTTTCCCACGTGCGTGAAGGCGATTTCTTCGAAGTACTCGAACGGCTGGATGGTGGGGTACTCCCCCGCCCCCTTCCCGGACCAGGTGCCCAGCAACGGCGCCAGTGCTTCCAGGTCGGGATGTAGGTCTTTCGGCATGTAAGGAGCCTAGGGCTACGCTCAGCCCGGCGTCGACACGTTGCGGTGGGCGCGCAGGGCTTCGATCTCCCGCTCGAAGTCGTCGGCTGAGGAGAACGACCGGTACACCGAAGCGAACCGCAGGTACGCGACTTCGTCGAGGTCACGCAGCGGACCCAAGATGGCAAGACCGACCTCGTGGCTCGGTACCTCCGGGCCTGCGGCACGAACCGAATCCTCCACCTGTTGCGCCAGGAGGTTCAGCGCGTCGTCGTCTACCTGACGCCCCTGGCAGGCCCGGCGTACGCCACTGATCACCTTCTCCCGGCTGAAGGGCTCGGTGACGCCACTGCGCTTGACCACGGCCAGAACGGCGGTTTCGACGGTGGTGAATCTGCGCCCGCACTTAGGACACGAGCGGCGGCGGCGGATGGCCTGACCTTCGTCGGTCTCCCTCGAGTCGATCACCCGGGAATCGGGATGCCGGCAGAACGGGCAGTGCATAGCCGCTCCTTCGCCGCGCCTGACGTGGGGTACCGCAGAACCCCCACGAGAGTACCTGTGCGGCTCCTGGTGTGGCCAACGTTGGCGCTATTGGTCCCGAAGCCGACGATGACGGCCGAGGGACGTTGGCGCGGCGCGTTATTCACCCGCTACCGTGCGGTTCACCCGATCGGGGCGATCAACGTCTGGCCGGCGGACACCGCGTTGGAGTCCAACGCATTGAGATTGCGGATGCGTTCCACGACGTCATGAACCGGCGCGCCGGGTGCGACCCGCGTCGCCAGTTGCTGCAGCGACTCCCCTGGTTCCACGCGCACCACGGCGAGCGCCGCGGGCACCTGCGCCGCCGTGTCGGCCGGTTCGTCGTTCAGCACGCTGCCGAAGTTGGCCATCAGCCCGAGCCAGAGCGTGGTGACGCCGGCCAGCAGGGCCAGACCCATCGTCGTCAACGCGGAGACCGGACGGCGCCGGTGCGATGCCGTCGACATTGCGACGCCGGTGCCGAAGTAGCGCAGCGGCGCGCCGCCCGGACGCGCCGGACCAGGCCTGTTCGACCGGCTCTGCCCGGCACGGTAAGCAGGCGACTCGTCGATCGGCCTGTTGGCAGGCCTGGTCACCAGCCGCTGGGAGTTCCAGGTGCGCTGCGGGCCCGCGTAACTGATTGTCATGTCGGTTGCCTCCGGTCGACGAAATATCGCTCGTGTGTTCGACCCTAGTCGCTCAGGTGTTCGATTTCGAACACCTGAGCGACGCGTGTCGTACGAGCAAAACGGTAGACCTCACCACCGACAAGGCTTTGTCGGTGCAACCAGCTGGATGAATTCCGGATACCCGATCCGGCCGAAAGTTACACACTTGTGATTCCGCAGATCCGGGGTGGCGAGGCGGGCCGTCCCGGCACGGCGACACGCGTGTCGAACACATGTTTGATTCTTCGGTCGGGTCCGGTTACATTCAGTGGCATGAGCGACAGCAACGACCCCCCAGCGGACAACCGATTGCACGCCGTGGACGCGACGCTGACCGAGCGCCAGCGCACCATCCTCGAAGTCATCCGCGCTTCAGTCACCACTCGCGGTTATCCGCCGAGCATCCGGGAGATCGGTGACGCCGTCGGCCTGACGTCGACTTCCTCGGTGGCCCATCAGTTGCGGACCCTGGAGCGAAAAGGTTATCTGCGCCGCGACGCCAACCGGCCCCGGGCCGTCGACGTGCGCGCGGCCGATGACGCGGTGACACCGCCCACCACCGAGGTGGCCGGGTCGGACGCGTTGCCGCAACCCACCTACGTCCCGGTGTTGGGCCGCATCGCCGCAGGCGGTCCGATCCTGGCCGAGGAGGCCGTCGAGGACGTTTTCCCGTTACCGCGTGAACTGGTCGGCGAGGGAACGCTGTTCCTGCTCAAGGTCGTCGGCGACTCGATGGTGGAAGCCGCCATCTGCGACGGCGACTGGGTGGTGGTGCGTCAGCAGCACGTCGCGGATAACGGCGACATCGTCGCCGCCATGATCGACGGCGAGGCTACGGTCAAGACGTTCAAGCGGGCAGGCGGTCAGGTGTGGCTGATGCCGCACAATCCGGCATTCGATCCAATCCCCGGAAATGACGCGACCGTGCTCGGCAAGGTCGTCACCGTCATCCGCAAGGTATAGCGGCGCAGACCCTCAGTCGGCTCTGACGAACCCGTTAGCCTGCGCGACGGTCTCGCTGGCAAACCAGAGCTCAGCCAGCGTGTCGTGGTACAGCGCGCTGTTGGGCGTGTAGTACAGGCCGAACCGGGCGCTGGCTTTGATCGGGTAGCCATCGGGAGCGCGGTAGGGGTCGTCGTCCAATGGCAGGTGAATGGTGGGGCGTGACGCCGCACCGTCCGTCACCGGCACTGCGGCCTGCGGTGCCGCGGCGTAAGCCGCCTCCGCTGCAGCCGGCGCGTAGCCCGGGTCATCGGCGGCGGCATGCCGCCCCTTCCTCGGCCCGGGCGTCTCGGCTGCGCCCCGGGCCCCCACGTCGGGCACTTCGTCCTCCACGGGGCCTCCCCGGGGGTAGAAGATGTCGGGGAATTCCTGTTCTGGGGGGGCTTCGGGAACCGCGAAGTCCGGCGCCGCGGGACCCTGGGTTGCCGGCACCGACGACTCCACCGCGAAGTGCTCCGGCGAAACCGCTTCCGTAACCTCGGGCCCACCCTCGACGAGCTGGCCGAAGGCGCCGCGCGTCACGATGGGCGTCGGGGTGGTGTCCACCGCGTCGGGGTCTTCGAAACCTTCGAGTTCGTCGACCTCGTCATACTCCCCGAACTCGGAGTCCTCCTCGGCGCCCGCGGCGTAATCGTCGACGTATGCGCCCTCGTCGTGCTCGTCGTACTCGACCGCAGCCCCGCCCGCTCTGGACCAACTCACCCGTCCCGGGGAGCCGTACTCCGGCACCTCGTGATCTTCGGGGTGGTGCTCGACGGGTGGGAAGCGCTCGGAGCCATAATCGACGTCATCGTGCGTCCAGCGGCCGTCCGGGCCGGCACCGAACTCCTCGGCCACGTCGTGTCCGTGATTGTAGGCAGGCAGCTCGCGAGCGGCCCGACGGCGGCGCAGGCCGAACACCACCAACACGACCATCAGGACCAGCAGCAGCACCGGCACCACCGCCGCCAACCACCACCAATGGAAGGTGAACGTCTTGCCCGAGGGCGGTGAGGCGGACGTACTGGGTTGGTTCTGCCCCGACACCTGCAGGCCGGACAAGAGGGACGCAAGGTTGGCGGGATCGGTGGTGAAAGTGTTCTTCGCGCGATTCCACGAGACCTTGCCGCCGGTGAATTTCTGCGACACCACATCGCCGTCCACCGTCTGGTCGCCGACGGGCGCCCCGAGTTTGCCGGTGGCCCCCTTGAGTTTGTCCCACGCAGCTTTCATCGCCCCGCGCACGACGAACGCGCCGTGCTCGGGAGTCCAGAAGATCACCGGTTTGTCGGCCGCGGAGAAGGTGGCGATCCGGCTGGCGGGGGTGATACCGCCGTCAGCCTCGTTGGCGACCGGGAAGCCCAGGTCGCTGCTGACCGGACCGCCCAGCGACTCGTACTTCTGCAGGATCGGGCCCTCGACGGCATTGGCGCCGGTTGCCGGGCTGAAGAAGATCTTCCCGCCGTTGAACTCCTGAACGATGCCGTCGCCGCCGATCGGATTGGGGCCCCCTTTCTTGGCGCCCAGTGGACCGTTCGCGCCACCGGCGGCACGCCAGGCCATGTTGATGGCGGCCGTGGGGTCGATCGCGATCTGTAGGCCCTTGAGCTGGTCGGCCAGCGCCGGCGGGTTGGTGGCGAACTCCTTGGTCTTCCTGTTCCAGGACACCTCCCCGCCGGTGAACTTCTGAGTCGCGACCTCGCCGTCATAGGTTTCATCCCCGGTTGGAGCTCCCAACACCCCGCCCGAGCTGCCCAGCTTGTCCCACGCGGCGTTGAGCGCGCCGCGGACCACGAACGCGCCGTGATCGGGCGTCCAGAAGATCACCGGGTTGTCGCTGGCCGCGAAAGTGCTCACCCGACTGTCGGGTCCGGCGAGTCCAGGAACCTCGTTGATGGTCGGGAAACCGAGGTCGCTACCGGCCGGACCGCCCAGTGACTCGTATTTGTCCAGGATCGGGCCGAACATGTACTTGGCGCCGGTGGCCGGCGTGAAGTACATCTTGCCGCCGTCGAAGTCCAGGGCGAACCCGTCCCCGATGGGATAGACGTCGCCTTTTCTGGCGCCGAGCGTCGACGCGGCACCGCCGGCCTTGTCCCACGCGGCCATCATGGCCGCCTCGGCGTCGCCGATGGGCGACGCAGCCGCGGTGGGCGCCAGCAACGCCAGGGCCAACCCGGTGGCCAACGTGGCGGCCGTCAGGCCCGCCAGCGCACGTCCAACCAACTTGCTCAATTGACCCCTCTGCCCGTTCACCAAGCCTCCCAGCCGATGCCCTGCCCACCTGGCGAGCAGGCGGATTCACCGCCGTGGGCCGTTTCCCAGCCACGATGCGCATCGCTACCGGGCTCGCATAACTTTGCTCTAGCGAACGAGATATGCGAAGTCAAATCGTACATAGTGCGGAAACGGATACCGAGCCGATGTCGAATTGATGCCGCGCCGCGCTCGAGTCGCGAGAAACCGCGCTGCGCCAGGGACAGCCATTGGGTTACCGTGCCGGAGACAATATCCCGCCTGGCATGCCGGCCGACCCCGTGAGAGGAAAACCAGCGCGCATGGGCGTTTCCGGACTCGGCTGGGCCATCACCATCGTCCTGATCGCCGGGTTGATGCTGTTCGACTACGCCTTCCAGGTACGCAACACGCACGTGCCGACGCTACGTGAAGCCGCGATCTGGTCGACAACCTATATCGGGATTGCGGTGCTTTTCGGTATCGGCGTCGCCGTCGTGGGCAGCCCGCGTATGGCAATCGAATATTTCGCGGGCTACCTGAGCAACGAAGCCCTCTCAGTGGACAACCTTTTCGTATTTCTGGTCATCATCAGCAGTTTCGGAGTTCCGCGGGTGGCACAGCAGAAGGTGTTGCTATTCGGGATCGCGTTCGCGTTGGTCGCTCGGACCGTATTCATCATCTTGGGCGGCGCACTCATCAACAACTTCAACTCGGTCTTCTACCTGTTCGGCCTGGGGCTGCTGGTCATGGCCGGCAAGCTCGCCAAACCGGCGGAGGCAGAAGACCATACCGCCGACAACCTGATCATCCGGTTGGCCAACCGCTTCCTGCGGACGTCGAAGGAATACGACGGCGACGGGTTGTTCGTCGTCGAGGACGGTAGACGGGTCATGACCCCGCTGCTGTTGGTCATGGTCGCCGTCGGCGGCACCGACTTGTTGTTCGCATTCGATTCGGTCCCGGCAATGTTCGGTCTGACTCAGAACATTTACCTGGTTTTCGCCGCAACCGCGTTCTCGTTGCTGGGTCTTCGCCAGCTCTACTTCCTGATCGACAACCTGCTCGACCGACTGGTCTATCTGACCTACGGCCTGGCCGTGATCCTGGGCTTCATCGGCGTGAAGCTGATTCTGGAAGCGTTGCACGGCAACAACCTGTCGTTCATCAACCACGGCAAACCGGTTCCCGTAGTAGAGCTGAGCATCACGGTGTCGCTGTTGGTGATCGTCGCCGTCTTGGTCATAACGACGGTCGTGTCGTTGTTTTCGGCTCGCGGACGTAGGCAGAACGCCGTCAGCCGGGCCCGCCGGCACGCAGCGGAGTATCTGACCCATGCGCAGGATCCGGTACAACGCGCCAATGCCTATGCCGAACTACTGCAGGCTGAACACGAGATCGACACGCTGACAGCAAGATTCAACGGCAAGGTCAAGCAAGACGAGGAACTCGCGGCGCTACTGCAACGCGTCCACGATGCCCACCGCGAAGCGGGCTAGCCGTTACACGCCGAGTCCGCGGCCGATGATCTCTTTCATGATCTCGGTCGTGCCGCCGTAGATGGTCTGCACCCGGGCGTCGAGATAGGCACGGGCAACACTGTATTCACGCATATAGCCGTAACCGCCGTGCAATTGCAGGCAGCGGTCGACCAGGTGAACCTGCTTCTCGGTGGCGTACCACTTGGCCATGGCGGCCTGCTCGGCCGTCAGCTTTCCCTCAAGGTGCAGGGCAAGGAACTCATCGACCATGATGCGCACCACGGTGGCCTCGGTGGCCAATTCGGCCAGCAGGAACCGGCTGTTCTGGAAGCTGCCGATCGACTTGCCGAAAGCCTTGCGCTCCTTGGTGTATTGCAGCGTCTCTTCCAGCACGCTTTCCATCGCGGTGGCGGCCATGACGGCGATGTTGATCCGTTCCTGGGGCAGGTTCTGCATCAGGTAGATGAAGCCCATCCCCTCCTGACCGAGCAGGTTCTCCACCGGCACCTTGACGTCGGTGAACGACAGTTCGGCGGTGTCCTGGGCGTCCAATCCGATCTTGTCGAGGTGGCGGCCGCGTTCGAAGCCCTCCATGCCGCGCTCGACGACCAGCAGACTGAAGCCCTGCGCCCCCTTTTCCGGGTCGGTCTGCGCCACCACGATCACCAGATCGGAATTGATTCCGTTGGTAATGAACGTCTTTGAACCGTTGAGCACGTAGTGATCGCCCTCTTTGACCGCCCGGGTCTTGATGCCCTGCAGGTCACTGCCGGTACCCGGCTCGGTCATCGCGATCGCGGTGATCAACTCACCGGTGCAGAACTTGGGCAGCCAGCGCTGCTTCTGTTCGTCGGTGGCCAGGTGCAGCAGGTAGGGCGCGACGATGTCGTTGTGCAGACCGAACCCGATGCCGCTGTAGCGCCCACGGGTGGTCTCCTCGGTGACGATCGTGTTGTACCGGAAATCCGCGTTCCCACCGCCGCCGTACTCCTCCGGTACCGCCATGCCCAGGAAACCCTGTTTGCCGGCTTCGAGCCACACCCCGCGGTCGACGATGTGGGCCTTCTCCCATTCGTCGTGATACGGCGCGACGTGGCGATCAAGGAAGGCGCGGTAGGACTCCCGGAACAGGTCGTGCTCGGGTTCGAAAAGTGTGCGCTGGTACTTGACGGCGCTGCCCATGGGTGCGACCTCCGGCTGTCATAGGTGGAAGACTCTTACGCCCAACATATACCAACCGGGCGGTTGGTCGGTGGGCACGTCCGCCGCCTAGGCTTCCGACCCGAACTCACGCAGCGCAGCGGCCAGCGCCACCGGGACCCGCGCCTGAATTCGGGTGCCCTCGGCCTGGTGTTCGGCCTGGTGAACGCGCCCGTCGGAGTGCACCCGCGCCACCAGGTCGCCGCGGTCGTACGGGATGACGACATCCACGGCGGTGTCGGTCGGCACCGCAAGTTCGGCCATCCGCCGCCGCAGCGCGTCGATGCCGTCTCCGGTGCGGGCGGAGACGAACACCGCGCCGGGGAGTTCGTGCCGCAGTCTGGCCAACATCAGATCACCCGCGGCGTCGATCTTGTTCACCACCACCAATTCCGGCGGCGCCTCGGCCCCGTGGTCGGCGACCACGTCCGAGATCACCTGACGGACCGCGCTGATCTGGGCCAGCGGGTTGACGTCGGAGCCGTCGACGACGTGCACCAGCAGATCCGCGTCGACGACTTCTTCCAGGGTGGAGCGGAACGCCTCGACCAACTGGGTGGGCAGGTGCCGGACGAAACCGACTGTATCCGTCAGCACGAAAGGCCGTCCGTCGTCGAACTCGGTGCGCCGGGTGGTGGGTTCCAGCGTGGCGAACAACGCGTCCTGGACCAGCACCCCGGCCCCGGTCAGCGCGTTGAGCACGCTGGATTTGCCGGCGTTGGTGTACCCGACGATGGCGATCGACGGCATGTCAGCGTGCAGGCGCCGGCTGCGCTGAGTGTCGCGGACTTGCTTCATGGCCCTGATCTCGCGCCTGAGCTTGGACATGCGTTCGCGGATGCGGCGCCGGTCGGTCTCGATCTTCGTTTCACCCGGGCCACGAAGACCCACACCGCCGCCGCTGCCGCCGGCTCGACCACCGGCCTGCCGCGACATCGACTCACCCCAGCCGCGTAACCGCGGCAGCATGTACTCCATCTGCGCCAGCGAGACCTGCGCCTTGCCTTCCCGGCTGGTGGCGTGCTGGGCGAAGATGTCCAGGATCAGCGCGGTGCGGTCGATGACCTTGACCTTGACGGCCTTTTCCAGCGCGGTCAGCTGCGCCGGCGACAGTTCACCGTCGCAGATCACGGTATCGGCGCCGGTGGCCAGCACGACCTCGCGGAGCTCCTGGGCCTTGCCCGAGCCGATGTAGGTCGACGGGTCGGGGCGATCGCGGCGCTGGATCAGCCCTTCGAGCACCTCAGAGCCGGCCGTTTCAGCCAGCGCCGCCAGCTCGGCCAGGCTGGCCTGATTGTCGGCCGCGCTGCCCTCGGTCCAGACACCGACCAGAACCACGCGTTCCAGCCGCAGCTGGCGGTACTCCACCTCGGAGATGTCGGTGAGTTCCGTCGACAGCCCGACGACCCGGCGCAGCGCCGAACGGTCTTCAAGGGCAAGCTCGCCGGTGCTGGGTTCCGGTCCGGTGGGATCGGGAAATTCAGAATGTGAGTCAGAATTTTTCATAGGCAATGAGCAATGTTGCACGCCGAATGGGCGTCGTGCATCCGATTTAACGCTCTTGGGCGCGCCACCATTTCCCGCTCACCTCACCCTGCGCCACCAGTACGGACGGCCCGCGCAGGAAACTCGTCGCTTCGGTGATCGTGACGGTGACCTCACCACCGGGAACCCGCACAATCAGCACGCCGGTCTCGGCGCCGGTGGTCGCCAACGCTGCGACGGCGGCCGCCACCGTTCCGGTGCCGCAGGAGCGGGTCTCACCCACGCCGCGTTCGTGTACCCGCATGCCGACCGAGCCATCGACGGGGACGGTGAGCACCTCGACGTTGACGCCCTCGGGGAACTGTTTGGTGTCGAACTGCACCGGCGCCGCGACGTCCAGTGCCGCCAGGGCGTCGAGTGTGAGCTGCGGATCCACACACGCCAGGTGCGGGTTCCCGACGTCGACGGCCACGCCGGTGAACCGCCGGCCACCCACCACCGCGTGGCCGGTGCCCAGCTTGTTCGCCTTGCCCATGTCCACGGCGACTTCGGCCTCCGTCGCATCGGCGTGGTGCAGGGTGACCGGTCGCGGCCCGGCCAGCGATCCGACGACGAACTCATCGCGCGATTCCAGACCGCTGGCCCTCAGATAGTGCGCGAACACACGCACCCCGTTGCCGCACATCTGGGCGGTCGACCCGTCGGCGTTGCGATAGTCCATGTACCAGTCGGATTCGGCGACCCCGTCGGGCAGCCGGTCCAGAACTCCGGCGCCCCGCGCCGCGCCGGCGGTCGTGACCCGCAGGACACCGTCGGCGCCCAGGCCGCGGCGCCGGTCGCACAAGGCGGCGACCCTCGCAGAGGACAGGGCAGCCCGACAATCCAAGTCGGGCAAGAGCAGGAAGTCGTTCTGGGTGCCGTGGCCCTTGGCGAACTTCATGGGCGCCGCTCCTTGATGCCGACTCGATCCGGGCCGGCATCTTCGTCGCCGGCGCGCTTCACCAGATCAGATTACGTGCCGCCAGTTCCGCACCGCCTGATCGACGGCATCGGCAGCCGTCGGATCGATCCAGTGCACGCGGTGGTCGCGGCGAAACCAGGATCGTTGGCGCCGCACGTAGCGGCGGGTGCCGATGAAGGTCTGCTCCTGCGCCTCGCTCAGCAGTTGCGGCGTCCCGCCGGCATCCAGGGCCGCCAGCACCTGCGCATAACCCAGCGCCCGCGACGCGGTGACCCCGTCGCGCAGCCCGCGGTCCAGCAGCGTCCGTACCTCATCGACCAACCCTGCGCCGAACATCAGCTCGGTGCGCCGCGCCAGACGGTCATCGAGAACTGTTGTCTGGCAATCTAATCCGACGATAGCCGTTCCCCATCGGGGGGCACCGATGCGCGGTGCAGATGCCGCGAAGGGCTGCCCGGTGAGTTCGATCACCTCTAGCGCACGCACGGTACGCCGGCCGTCGGTGGGCAGGATGACGGCCGCCGCGGCCGGGTCGCATCGGGCAAGTTCGGCGTGCAGGCGGGCGCCGCCGATCTCGGCCAGCCGCTGCTCCCAGCGCGCCCGTACCGCCGGATCGGTCGCGGGGAACGTCCAGTTGTCCAGCAACGACTGGATGTAGAGCATGGAGCCGCCGACCACGACCGGCACTGCTCCCCTGCCCTGGATGGCTTCGATATCGGCGACCGCCGCCTGCTGATAGCGGGCCACGGTCGCGGTTTGGGTGACGTCGAGGACGTCGAGTTGATGGTGTGGAATACCACGGCGCCGGTCGACGGGCAGCTTGGCTGTGCCGATGTCCATGCCGCGATAGAGCTGCATCGCGTCGGCGTTGACGATTTCCGCCGCACCGCCGAGCCGTTCGACCACATCCAGCGCCAGCTCCGACTTGCCGGCGCCCGTCGGGCCGATGATCGCCAGCGGTCTCACGGCTGCCAGACGCCGGCGAAGTACCCGACCCCGTAGGGCGCGCCGCGGTAGAGCTCCTTGGCCGAGCGCGGCCCGGGCTCGACCAGCCCGGCCAGCACGCCGAAAGCGACCCTGCCGAGGATGCGCCGCGGCAGGCGACTCAGCGCCGCGACATCGCCGGCGGCCAGCGCGTCGTCAAGGAGTTGCTGAGCACCGGCGCCGCCGGGGTCGTAACCGCCGGGCGCCCTGGCGGTCAGGGTGTTGGCACCGTCGGCCACGATCAGCACACCGGTCGGGTCGGTCTGTGCGTCGATGTCGGCCCGCAACCGCCGACCGTGGGCCACGGCCATGACGGGGTCTGCGTCGGCTGCGTAGACACGGACTTCGGCGGAGCCGTCGGGTCGCGCCCGGCCACGCACCCAGGCCGCCATCAGCGCACACAAGGGCATGCCCCTGACAACGCCCGGCTCCGGCGACAGGCGGACCGGCACGTCGACGCCGAAGCCGGCGAAGGTGCCGACGCTGTCCCGAGTCACCACCGCGTCCACCCGATCGATTCCCACGGCGACCCACCGCCTCGGCAATACCGCTGCCGCGGCGACGACGGCTCCCGCGAGGTCGGCGACTTCGGCGCCGGCAGCTCCGGCGAGTTCCGGCACGAGCACCGGTGCGCACGGGACGATAGCGACGGCACTCAGCACGCCATCAAACTAACGCCTCCGCAACCCGGGGGTGTCCGGGGCCGCGGCGTCCGAGCCTCGCGTCAACCGTCGGCGGCAGTGATGACCGCAGCGCCCTTTTCCGGGCCGCCGGCCAGGTGAGCTTCTTCGGCGTCGGCTTCCATGTTGGCGGCCTCGCCGCGGGCCAGCGCCACCGTCGCGATGATCACCGACGCAGCGGCGATGGCCAGCACGATGGCTTCCGGGCCATCGGCCTCCAACGTCTCGCCGAGTACCAGGACTCCCAGAGTCGTCGCCACCACGGGCTTGGCGACGGTCATCGTGGGCAACGAGGCGGTCAGCGAACCAGCGCGGAAGGCCGACTGCTGGAAGATCATTCCGCATAGCATCACCACCAGCCACGGGAAGAACTCCGGGGCGCTCACGGCGGCCCAGAGACCGTGGTGGTGCAGGACGTCGACCACTCCCTTGGTCAGAACGGCGAACAACGCCAGCGACGAACCCGCCACCAACGCCAGCAGCGCCGCCGCCTGCGGTCGGCCGGACCACACCTTCGCGGCGACCACGCACGACACCAAGATCGGCCCCATGACGGCCGCGACGACTATCCAGGTGCTCAGCGGCGCCCGGTCATGGCCGGCGGTCGGATCACCGACGATGATCACCACCGCAAGAGACGCGGCCAGCAGGCTCGCCCACAACCACTGCGACCGGGTGATTTTGTGATGGGACAGCCGGGCATAGATCGGCAAAGCGAACAGCAGTGCCGTCACCTGCAGCGCCGTCACCAGCATCACCGATGCCCACACCAGCGCCATGGCCTGCAGGCTGTAATTGAGCACCGCGCACCCGCCGCCGGTCCACCATTTGGCATCGCGCAGCGACATGCCGAACAGCTTGAGGTGGCCAACCTCTTCGTCGGTGATCTCGTGAGCTGAGCGCTGGCGAATCACATCCCCGGTGGCCGATGCCAGCGCTGCGAACAACGCGATTATCGCGGCGATTCCGACCATTGACATGGCGACCCTCAATTCCCAACGTCACCACCGGCGTTCCCGCGATGTTCGCCGGCGGTTCATCGAATACTCTATGGCTCTGCCCATGCTCTGAACAGTGACAATGCTCCGCTCAGACTTTCCGACCGAGCTCAGATCCTCCCAGAACCAGCTATGCGGCAGCTGTGAAAGTCCGACCGGAGCGTCCTAGGTAACGGTACCCAACGGCGCCCGATCGCTATCAGGCGCAACTCAACAGGAACCGTTTTGTTACCCGCCACCGTCGGGGCGGCGATGTCAGGAAACAGCCAACCGACCTGCGGTTTCCACCGGGTGCGAGGGTTCCATCATGGCCGCCTCGTCCCGGGCCAGGGCCACGGTGGCGACGATCACCACGCTCACCGCGGCAACCAGGCTCAGTACCTGGCCCTCTCCGGCGTGCACCACCTCGCCCAGCACGGTCACTCCCAGCACCGACGCGATCACCGGCCGGGACACGGTGATCGTCGGCAGCGTCGCGGTGAGCGCCCCCCGCCGCAACGCCGATTGCTGCAGCATCAGCCCGATCGGCAGCACCACGATCCAGGCATACAGTTCGGGCGTGCGCGCGAGCTGCGCGAAGCCTGTGCCGAGTTCAGCCACCACACCCTTGGTCAACACGGTGAACACGGCCAGTGCCGCCGCCGAGCCCAGCGCCAACAGGATCGCCGAGAGCGTGCCCGAAGCCAGCCGCGCGCCCACCACACACAACAGCAGGCCCGGGACCATCACCGCGGCGACGACCACCCACATGTGCAGCGGGGCCCTGGCGTACCCGGCCGTGGGGTCACCGGCCAGGACGATGACCGCCACGGCGGCAGCCAGCAGGACCGCCCACATCCACTCCTTGGCCGTGCAGCGGTGGTGGGCCAGCCGGGCATCGATCGGCAACGCGAACAACAACGCGGCGGCTTGCAGCGACTGGACCAGCACCACCGACCCCATGGCGAGGGCCAGCGCCTGGAAGACGAAGCTGCCTAATGCCGCCAGGCTGCCCAACCACCACTGGACGTGGCGCAGCGACAGTTGGAACAACGTGAGATGCCCGACGTCTTCGTCGGTGACCTGTTGCGCCGAACGCTGCAGGACCACATAGCTGACACCGGCCAGCAGAGCCGCGCACAGTGCCAGCAACGTCGCATATTCGACCCCGTGATCGACGTTGTCCACTGCTGACCTCCCGCCGACAACCGGGGCTATATCTCCCGTTAGCGGTTCAATAATGACCGGTGTCCGCTGGATAAGAGGCACAACCGCAATTTCCGGCCGAAATGGCAGCCCGAAACACGGTATTCGCGCGCCGCCCGACGGCAAAGGACGCAACACAGCTAACGGAACGGCTCCAGCGCGGGGCGGATGCTGCATTATTGGTGCGTCCGGTTCGGCGAGGAATTACCGTCATGGTTGCTTAACCGCGCGATGCGGTAGTTAAGTCGACCGGGTGGGGTTACCGGTGCATTTGCCCGTTGTGTTGAGGAGTCGACGATGAGCTCCGCGCGAGGTTCGCGAGTGGGGACCCGATTCGGGCCCTACTTCCTCAAGCGGCAACTCGGCAGCGGCGGTATGGGTGAGGTGTACGAGGCGGTCGACACCATCAAGCAACGCGTCGTCGCGCTCAAGTTGCTCAGCGAGCGACTCAGCCACGACCCGGTGTTCCGGATGCGGATGCAGCGCGAAGCCCGCAACGCCGGCCGGTTGCAGGAACCGCACGTCGTGCCGATCCACGACTACGGCGAGATCGACGGACAGTTGTACCTGGACATGCGCCTGATCGAAGGCACTCACCTGGGCCTGTTACTGGCGCGGTTCGGTCCGGTGACGCCGCCGTGGGCGGTCGCTCTGGTGCATCAGGTGGCCGCGGCCTTGGACGCGGCTCACGCCGCCGGAGTGATGCATCGCGACGTCAAACCGGAGAACATCCTGATCACCCAGGACGACTTCGTCTACCTGGTGGATTTCGGGATCGCCAGCGCGGCCACCGACGAGAAACTGACTCAGATCGGCACGGCGGTCGGGACCTGGCGGTACATGGCTCCCGAACGGTTTTCCGACGCAGAGGTGGACCATCGCGCCGACATCTACTCACTGACGTGCGTGTTGCACGAGTGCCTGACGGGGACGCCGCCGTACCGGGCCGACAGCGCGGGAATGCTGATCACCGCACACCTGATGGCGCCCATTCCACGTCCCAGCCAGCTCCGCCCCGGTATTCCCACCGCGTTCGACGCGGTGATTGCGCGCGGCATCGCGAAACGGCCGGAGGAACGTTTTGCCAGCGCAGGCGAGCTGGCGGCGGCGGCGCACCAGGCGCTCAGCGCGCCGCACCAGGCGCAGGAGTTCCGCATCCTCAAGCGCAGCGAAGCATCCGGGCCGAGGCAAGACACCGGGGTCGAGGCGGCGACAGCGCATGTATCGCTGCCGCCTGCTCCCGAGCCCGGCCCGGATCCGGATTCGCTGACCGCGCAACGCGACGTGGACTTCTCCGAACGGTTCATCCTCCCGAAGGGCCTCAGCGCGTTGACTGCCCAAGTCGAGACGCCCGTACCTCCGGCTGAGCCGCCGCCCGTGCCGCCTGCCGAACCGGTGGTGGCGCCGCCACCTGCACCCGAGCCGCGGCCCGCCAGTCGGCGGACCTCGCCGTTGAGCGCGCGGCTGCGCAACCCTTGGGTGCTGATCGGAGCGATCGCCCTGGTGATTCTCCTGGTGCTGGCCGCGCAGGGAATCCGGCTGACGCTGCGCCCCACTCCCACCGCGGCGCCCAGGACCACCACCACCGTCGCGCCGACGCCGTCGGCCACCACACCAGCGACGGGGTCCGCCGACGCCATGGCGCGATTGCTCAGCCTGCTACCGCTGGGCTACGCCCCAGGGGCCTGCAAGCCGTTTCTGCCACCGAAAGATGCCCTGGCCAGGGTGATCTGCGACAAGAACATCGACCCGGGCGGCCCCAACCGTGCAGTCTTCACGGTGTTCGGAGAGACCGAGACGCTGCGTCAGTTCTTCGACGGACTCCTTCGCACCGACATCATGGTGAACTGCCCTGGCGAAGCCAAGTCACCGACCGATTGGCACCACCTCGACAGCCCCCAGGTCGGCGGGAGGGCATTCTGCGCCGTTCAGGACAGCAGTCCGTCGCTGGTGTGGACCAACGAGGCGCAATTGATGATTGCTCTTGTTCAGGGTGACCCGCAGGGTCCCGGCCTGGAAGAGCTCGAGGGCTGGTGGAAAAAGCACCGGTGAGAAGAAGGTGGCGGCGCACCGCCGGCCAAGCTGCTTGAATACTTGTTGGAAACCGGTCGGACACCGCGGTGATCCGCAGCAGAATCGCCGACCGGACGGGTGCCGCTTCGCGCGGCAGCTGCGCGGGGAGTCGACCGCGCTACTGGCAGAGGGTAGGTGACGATCGCAATGACGGGTGAGCAGCCCAGCAGCAACGACGCAGTAACAGCCGAGGCGGTATCGAGACCGGTTCCGGGACCACGGCCCGGGCCACGACCCGGTCCGCGGCCGGGTGTGGCTCCCCGCCCCGCGACCCACGCGTCGGCCCATCCGACGTCGACGTTGCCGCACAGCGATCCGCACCGATTCGGACGTGTCGACGACGACGGCACGGTGTGGCTTCTCAGCTCCGTCGGCGAGCGCGTCGTGGGCTCATGGCAGGCCGGCGACTCCGAAGCGGCGTTCGCGTACTTCGGCCGGCGGTATGACGATCTGAGCACCGAGATCGCCCTGATGGAGGAGCGGTTGGTGTCGGGCACCGGAGATCCGCGCAAGATCAACGCCACCGCGGGGTCGCTGCTCGAGTCACTGCCGTCCGCATGCGTGTTGGGCGACATCGACGCGTTGGCCGGCCGGCTGTCCGATATCCGGGCTCGAATCGACGTCTACGTCACCGCGCACCGCTCCCGGCGGATGGAGCACCGCGCGGCTCAGACCGCCCGCAAGGAGGCACTGGCCGCCGAGGCCGAGGACCTCGCCGCCAATTCGACGCAGTGGAAGTCCGCCGGCGACCGGATGCGGGCGATCCTCGACGAATGGAAGACGATCACCGGGCTGGACCGCAAAGTCGACGACGCGCTGTGGAAGCGCTACTCCGCGGCCCGGGAGATCTTCAACCGTCGGCGTGGATCGCACTTCGCCGAACTCGACCGGGAGCGTTCCGGTGTGCGGCAATCCAAGGAGCGGTTGTGCGCGCGGGCCGAGGCGCTGTCAGATTCCACGGACTGGACTGCTACCAGCGCGGAGTTTCGCAAGCTGCTCACCGAATGGAAGGCCGCGGGCCGCGCCAGCAAGGACGTCGACGACGCCCTGTGGCGCCGGTTCAAGGCCGCCCAGGACACGTTCTTCAGCGCCCGTAACGCCGTCACCGCGGAAAAGGACGCCGAGTTCCGGGCCAATGCGGCCGCCAAAGAGGCGCTGCTGGCCGAGGCCGAGAAGATCGACACCACCAATCACGACGCTGCTCGGGCCGCGTTGCGCGGCATCGCCGACAAGTGGGACGCGATCGGCAAGGTCCCCCGGGAGCGCTCGGCCGAGCTGGAGCGGCGACTGCGCGCCGTCGAGAAGAAAGTGCGCGACGCCGGCGAGTCGGACTGGGCAGACCCGCAGGCACAGGCCCGCGCAGAGCAGTTCCGCGCCCGCGCCGAGCAGTTCGAACAGCAGGCTGCGAAGGCGGCCGCGGCCGGCAAGACCAAGGAAGCCGACGAGGCCAGGGCCAACGCCGAACAGTGGCGGCAGTGGGCCGATGCCGCTGCCCGGGCGCTGACCCGCAAGTCCTAGAGGCTTTTCGAACCGGCCTCGTCTGGCCCGTCGGTCCCGTCGTTTTCTAGGCTGTCCAGCAGGGTCTTGGACTGATCTTGCGCAACGACGCGGCGGCGCTGCTCTTCGGCGGCCAGTTGCACCAGGGTGCGCTGCCACACCACTCGTGCCCAGTGGAAGGTCAGCAGAATCACGGTGACCCACGCGACGAACAGCCCGATGCCCGGCCCGGGGTGCCCCGCCGGCGCGGTCTGGCGAGACCAGACGGCCAACAGTCCGGTGCCGCTGGCCAGCATGGAACCGGCCAGCGCCACCCAGGCCACCGCCCAGCGCCGAGTCAGCAACGCCAGGATCGAGAAGCCGACGCTGAACACCAGTGCCAGCCAGGTGAAAACCTGCTGCGGCAGGCCGACGGCCGCGGATCCGGCGCCGTGGCTGTTGAACAACACATCCCAGCCGCGCACGCTGCCGGTGTGCGGCAGGATGAAAGAACCCAGCAGCACGAACACCAGGATGGCGACGACCAGAGCCCTGGCGCCCGGTTCGATCTCGCGCGCAACGCGGCGTTCAGCCGCCTCGATTTCAGACCGGTAGGCGTCGAATTCCGCCACGTGAACTATCTCCGTTCGATTACTGGCCGCAACCGGCCGGTTGGACCGGCGCGACGGCGGACACGCCCACGGTGGGCATACCCAGTCCTACGCCGCTCCCCGGCGAGATGTGCGCGTCTCCGGCGCGGGTGCGGCGGTGCGTCAGGATGCCGGCGTCGGCGATGAGATGGTGCGGCGCGGCGTCGGTGACCTCGGCGGTGACGACATCGCCGGGGCGGACCTTCAGGTCCCCCGCGGTGAAATGGACGAGCCGGCCGTCCCGAGCTCGGCCGGTCATCCGCGCGGTGCGGCTGTCCTTACGTCCTTCGCCGGTGGCGACCAGCAGTTCGACCGTCTGGCCCACCAGCGCGCGGTTGTGTTCCAGGGAAATCCGCTCCTGCAGTTCCACCAGTCGCTCATAGCGTTGCTGCACAACGGCTTTCGGTATCTGGTCGGGAAGGTCCGCGGCGGGTGTGCCGGGCCGCTGGGAGTACTGGAAGGTGAACGCGGCCGCGAAACGGGCCTCGGCCACCACGTCGAGCGTGGCGGCGAAGTCCTGTTCGGTCTCGCCGGGGAAGCCGACGATCAGATCGGTGGTGATGGCGGCGTGCGGCATGGCTGCCCGAACCCGTTCGATGATGCCGAGATAGCGTTCGGCGCGATAGGAGCGCCGCATTGCGCGCAGGATCCGGTCTGAGCCCGATTGCAGCGGCATGTGCAGCGCCGGGCACACGTTGGGCGTCTGTGCCATTGCCTCGATGACGTCGTCGGTGAACTCCGCCGGGTGCGGCGAGGTGAAACGAACGCGTTCGAGCCCTTCGATGTCGCCGCAGGCCCGCAGCAGTTCGGCGAAGGCACCGCGATTGCGTGGGATGGCCGGGTCGGCGAAGGAGACCCCATAAGCGTTGACGTTCTGGCCGAGCAGGGTGACTTCGAGCACCCCGGTATCCACCAGCGACCGGACCTCGGCCAGTATGTCAGCCGGGCTGCGGTCGACCTCTTTGCCCCGCAGCGAGGGCACGATGCAGAACGTGCAGCTGTTGTTGCAGCCCACCGAAATGGAAACCCAAGCGGCGTAGGCGGATTCGCGGGCACTGGGCAGTGACGACGGGAATGCCTGCAGCGCCTCGGCGATCTCCACCTGAGCTTCGTTGTTGTGCCGGGCCCGCTCCAGCAGGGTGGGCAGCGAGCCGATGTTGTGGGTGCCGAAGACAACGTCGACCCAGGGCGCCTTGCGCAGCACCGTGTCCCGGTCCTTCTGCGCCAGACACCCGCCGACCGCGATCTGCATGTCGGGATTGCTGCGCTTACGCGGCGCCAGGTGGCTGAGGTTGCCGTACAGCTTGTTGTCGGCGTTCTCGCGGACCGCGCAGGTATTGAAGACGATGATGTCGGCGTCGGAACCGTCCGCCGCACGCCGGTAACCGGCCGCTTCGAGCAGTCCGGCAAGCCGTTCGGAATCGTGGACGTTCATCTGGCAGCCGTAGGTGCGCACCTGGTAGGTGCGGCCCGAGTCGGCGGCAGCCGCGGCACCACCGGCCGTGCCCACGGCGCCCGCAGCACCGGCTCTTACCGTCGAAGTCACGGGGGCCATCGTACTGGCGAGCGGCGCCGGCCCTGGTTGTCGGCCATCGTCCGGCCATCGTCCGGCCATCGCCCGGCGGTCGCGGCGCCCGTCACGACGGCCCCGGCCGGCCCGGTCCTTCAGACCCGCCGGTGCTCCCGTTCGGCTGCCATCTCAGCCAGCACCACCTCGCATGCCACCGTCTGGCTGTACCCGCGGCGCGCCAACATGCCGATCAGCCGCCGAGTCAATCGGGTGTCGTCCTCGCTGAGCACCTCACGCCGCAGTCTGGCCCGCACCAGCTGCTCTGCTCGCGCGCGTTCGGCACCGGCACCGATGCCGGCCAGCACCGTGTCGATCACCTCGTTGTCCACGCCCTTGGTGTGCAACTCAGCGGCCAGCGCACGCTTGCTTTTTCCCGAGTTGGCCCGGCGGGACTGCACCCACTGCTCGGCGAAATCGGCGTCGTCGACCAGACCGACGCCGGCCAGCCGATCCAGTACCCGGTTACTGACGTCCTCGGAGTAACCTCGTTTGGCCAGCTGACCGGCTAATTCGGCCCTGGTCCGTGATCGCGCGGTGAGCAGGCGCAGGCACAGCGCCCGCGCCTGCTCATCGCGACGAGAGGACTCAGAAGTCGACGGGGGCGGGCAGGACGCTGTCATCGGTCACCACTGCACCAATGCCGAGCTTTTCCTTGATCTTCTTCTCGATCTCATTGGCGATGTCGCCGTTCTCGAGCAGGAAGTTGCGAGCATTCTCTTTGCCCTGACCGAGTTGCTCACCCTCGTAGGTGAACCAGGCACCGGACTTGCGGATGAAGCCCTGGTCGACACCCATGTCGATCAGCGAGCCTTCCCTACTGATGCCCCTGCCGTAGAGGATGTCGAACTCGGCCTGTTTGAACGGTGGCGAGACCTTGTTCTTGACCACTTTGACCCGGGTGCGGTTACCCACCGCATTGGTGCCGTCCTTGAGCGTCTCGATCCGCCGCACGTCCAGGCGCACCGACGCGTAGAACTTCAGAGCCTTGCCACCCGTGGTCGTCTCAGGTGAGCCGAACATCACGCCGATTTTGTCCCGGAGCTGGTTGATGAAGATCGCCGTGGTACCCGAATTGTTCAGCGCGCCGGTCATTTTCCGCAACGCCTGGCTCATCAGCCGGGCTTGCAGACCGACATGGCTGTCCCCCATCTCGCCCTCGAGTTCCGCCCGCGGCACCAGTGCCGCCACCGAGTCGATGACCACGATGTCCAGCGCACCCGAACGGATCAGCATGTCGGCGATCTCGAGCGCCTGCTCTCCGGTGTCCGGCTGGCTGACCAACAGCGAATCGGTGTCGACGCCCAGCTTTTTGGCGTAGTCGGGATCCAGCGCGTGCTCGGCGTCGATGAACGCCGCGACACCGCCGGCGGCCTGGGCGTTGGCCACCGCGTGCAGTGCGACGGTGGTCTTACCCGAGGACTCCGGGCCGTAGATCTCGATGACCCGGCCTCGGGGCAGGCCGCCGATGCCCAGGGCCACGTCCAGTGCGATGGATCCGGTCGGGATCACTGAAATGGGTTGGCGGACCTCGTCTCCGAGGCGCATCACCGAGCCTTTGCCGTAACTCTTCTCGATCTGGGCCATAGCCAGTTCGAGAGCCTTCTCGCGATCGGGGGCTTGAGCCATGGTGCCTCTCCTGTAGTCGGTGTTCGGTGACCGGTTTCGGTCGGTTGGCCGTGACACTAGAGAAGGCCACCGACAAGTTGAGATCTCCGAGTAATCACCACAGTAGCCGAACACCTGTTCGACCCAAGGTCAACACGCCGCGTCTGGCAGGATCACCTCGAAGAGCACATGAACATTGCTGCGGAACTGGCCGAAATTTCCACCTATGGCGGGTTTTTCGCCTTGACTGTGGGCGGAGATCCCGCCGGGTGGCATCCCGTCGTACAGTCTTACGCCGCCGGATACACGGACCTCATCGAGGCCACCGGCACCCGCTACGGCACCGCCGACCTGCGCATCGGCGCGTCCCTGGTGCAACTCGGCCACGCCGCACGGCTGTGGTCACCGGTGCTCGCCTGCGCGCTGGCGTACGGCGTCATCCCGGACCTAACCAACCTGCAACGCGCCGACGACGGCGCCGGACTCCGCATTCCCGAACCCACCGGACAGCCCATCACGGCCGCCTGCCCCGAACTGCTGTATCGCGTGGTGGTGACCGAACACCTGGAACCGTTCGCCACGGGCCTGCGCCTCAAGCTCGCGCCCGGCCTGCTCTCCGGCAATATCGCGTCGGCCCTGGTGGGAACGTCGCGGCAACTGCTGAGGGCACGGCCGGATCTCCGCGTACCGATCGAGCGGACCACCGCGGCGTTGCTGGACACCGGCGAGCTGGCCGGCACCGGCGCGATCACCAGCGTGAACCTCGATTTCCGGCGAAACAGCTGCTGCCTGTACTACCGCATCCCGGGCGGGGGCACATGCGCCGACTGCGGGCTGCGCTGACTTCGCGCCCCGCGGTGGCTCCTGCGTCAACGACGCACCAGCGGGAGTCACCACTGATCGCGTGGCACGTCGAAGTCGGCGCACAACGCCCGCCACACCTCGCGAGGCTCGATACCCTCCTCGATCGCCTGGGCAGCCGTGCGCCCACCCAGACCCGTCAGCACGTGGTCGACCAGCACGGAGGAGCCATACGCCGCACCGAAGCGCAGCACCACCCGCTCGTTGAACTCGGTCAGCCGCACGCCCGCCAACCTACCGGTCAGCGCGCGACCGCCAACGCCTCGTGACACACCTGTACCGGGTCCGCGACCCCGGCGACGCTCGCCGCGGCCTGCCGCGCGGCCGCGCGGTACCCCGGCGAGGACAGCACCTCGCCGACCTCGGCCGCCAGGGACTCTCCGGTCAACGGCCTGATCAGCCGACCACTGCCCTGCCGTACCACCCGATTGGCGATTTCCCACTGATCCCCTCCGCCAGGGACCACCACCAGCGGCACACCGGCCAGCAGCGTCTTGGCCACCATGCCGTGACCGCCGCCGCAGATCGCCACATCGGCATGCGTCAACAGCTCGTCCTGCCGTCCCAGCCCCACCGCGGCCCACGGCGGTACCTCCACCCCCTCACCGCCCAACCGCGACACCACCACCCGCGCTCCCGCGGGCAACGTCTCCCCCGGTCTCAGCGATTGCAGCGCGAGCTCGGCCAGTCCTACGGTGCCGGTGGTCGCCGTCGACGGGGCGACCACCACTACCGGTCCCGATCCGGGCGGAATCGGCAGCACCCGGTCAGTCGGCTCGAAGTGCAACGGCCCCACCACGACCGCTTCGGCCGGCCAATCCGGACGTGGGACCTCCAACGCGGGCAGGGTGGCGATCAGCCGCCGCAGCGGCCCCCGATCGCGCGCGGACAGGCCGATCTCCACCCGGACGGCGGACCGTTGTCGCAGGCCGGCCCGCACGGACCGTGCCGTCAGCGCGCGCATCACGGTGTCGCGCAGCCTGCCCCGCAGCCCGGTGCCGGGCGCCAGGCCGCTCCCGATCGGCGGTAACCCTTTCGACGGCAGATACAGCGGATGCGGGCAGAGCTCGACCCACGGGATCCCCAGCAGCTCGGCGGCCAGGCCGCCACCGGACGTGATGACGTCGGACACGATCAGATCCGGAGACAGTTCGCACAACGTCGGGGCGATGAGCACTGCCATCAGTGCGGCGCGACGGTGTATCCGGGCTCCCGCGTCGACATCCTCGTCCGTGGCCACCAGGCCGTCCAGCTCAATCGCCTCGATCCCCGCGGCGCGGGCGGTGTCCAGCCACTCCACCCCGGTCAACAGCGTGGGCGAATCTCCCGCCGCCGCAAAGCGTCGGCACAGCGCAATCGCGGGAAACGAGTGTCCGGGATCGGGTCCGGCGACCACGGCGACGCGCATCCGCTTCACCCTGCCATAGCTGAGCTCGCCTACGCTGGCGACTATGACTGAGCTGACTCAGAAGGGGCCCGGATCCGGAGCCGACACCACAGACAACAACATTCGCGCGGTCGAGAACTTCCTCAACGCCCTACAGAACGAGGACTTCGACACCGTCGACGAGTTGTTGCACGACAACCTCGTCTACGAGAACGTCGGGTTCTCCCGTATTCGCGGCGGCCGCAAGACAACCGCGCTGCTGAGCAAAATGCAGGGGCGCATCGGCTTCGAGGTGAAGATCCACCGCATCGCCGCCGACGGTTCCGCCGTCCTGACCGAGCGCACCGATGCGCTGATCCTGGGCCCGTTGCGGCTGCAGTTCTGGGTGTGCGGGACGTTTGAGCTGCATGACGGGCGAATCACGCTGTGGCGGGACTACTTCGACACCTTCGACATGCTGAAGGCGATGCTGCGCGGCCTGGCCGGCATGGTTGTTCCGTCGCTGCGCGCGACGCTGTAACCGCGCGGCGCCGCCGGGCAAACTTCCGCGCGGGCCGCTCGGCATCCGATTGCCAAAATGCGAATTAGTGTGCCGATTTACGAAACCGCCTGACCAGACGCGGTTAACATCCTTGTGCCGAGTCTCGAGGGTGAGCGGGCGACCCCGGACGGGCGTGACCTATTGGCCATGGCGTGTGGAGGTCTTAAATGTCGTTCGTTTTCGCGATGCCGGAGTACCTGGGGACGGCTGCCACGGACTTAGCAAGTCTGGGCTCGTCGGTCAGCGCGGCCAACGCCGCAGCCACCGGCCCCACGGTGTCGATGCTGGCCGCGGGCGCAGACGAGATCTCCGCGGCGGTTGCCGCGCTGTTCAACGGACACGCCCAGGCATACCAAGCACTGAGCGTGCAGGCGGAGGCGTTTCATCAGCAGTTTGTGCAAACCTTGGCGGCGGGCGCCAGCCAGTACACGGCCGCTGAGGCCGCCGCGGTATCGCCGCTGGGGCCACTGCTCGACCTCATCAACGCACCCTTCATCGCGGCGCTCGGCCGCCCGCTGATCGGTAACGGCGCCAACGGAGCACCGGGAACCGGAAAAGACGGCGGTGCCGGTGGGATCCTATGGGGCAACGGAGGTAACGGCGGATCCGGCATCGGCGGCGGCGGTCAAAAAGGCGGTAACGGCGGGGCAGCCGGGCTGTTCGGCAACGGTGGCCGCGGCGGCGACGGCGGCGCCGGAGGAGCTGCAGCCAACGGCGGGGCCGGCGGTAACGGCGGGGCGGCCGGACTGCTTGCGGGCACGGCCGGGGCCGGCGGCAATGGCGGCTACGCCATAAATTTGGCCGGCGGGAAGGGCGGGGCCGGCGGTGCCGGCGGCGCCGGCGGGCTCTTCACCGCCGGCGGGGCCGGCGGCATGGGCGGCGCGTCCGTTTTCGCCACCGGCGGCGCCGCCGGCAACGGCGGCGCGGGCGGGGCCGGCGGACTGTTCAGCGCCGGTGGCGCGGGCGGTGCCGGCGGCGCCAGCCTCAACGGCAATGGCGGTAGCGGCGGGGCTGGCGGTGCCGGCGGACTGTTCGGCCCAGGCGGCGGCCACGGCGGGACCGGCGGCACCTCCCTTGCCGCAGCCGGCACGGGCGGCCAGGGTGGCGCCGGCGGGACCGGCGGGCTGTTCGGCTACGGCGCGGACGGCGGGGACGGCGGCGCCGGTAAGGTCGGTGGTGGCGGCGGCGTGGGCGGCGCGGGCGGCACGGTCTTCGGCGCGGGCGGGGCCGGGGGCGCAGGCGGCGACGCCACCGCCGCCGCCGGGCAAGCCGGGGCGGGCGGTAACGGCGGCAGTGCGGGCCTGTTGTGGGGCCCCGGTGGCACCGGCGGCAGCGGCGGGCACGGCATCGGTGGCAACTCGTCCGGCGGCGCCGGCGGCGGCGGCGGCGCAGGCGGCCTGATCGGCAATGGCGGCGCCGGCGGCTCCGGTGGGTCGGGTACGTCGAGCGGTGGCCAAGGCGGAGCAGGGGGCAATGCCGGTGCGCTCTACGGCTCCGGCGGGACCGGCGGCAACGGCGGAGCGGGCGTCAACGGCGGCGTCGACGGCGGCAACGGCGGGGCCGGCGGCAAAGCTGGGCTGGTCGGCGACGGCGGCAACGGCGGTAACGGCGGCGACGGGCTAGTCGGCAAGGGCGGCAACGGCGGTATCGGTGGCAACGCGTTCCTGTGGGGCCAGGGCGGTAACGGCGGCAACGCCGGACAAAGCGCTGCGGGCAATGGAACTGCCGGGACCGGTGGCACCGGCGGGCTGCTGCTGGGGCTGAACGGTCTAAACGGCCTGTAGCAGCCCTTGGCGAGCGCCTGCCTAGATAGCCCTTGGCAACCCGCCGAGTTCGTCGAATGCCTGCGCCCAGCTCAGCAACTGATCCGTCGCGCCAGCCAGCTCGTCGCGGTAGCGCTGCTGTGTCAGGTTGGCTGCACCCTCGCCGCTCACTGAAGAGACCAACTGCGCTGCAGCAGTGACCATTTCGTTGTACTGCCGAACGCCCGCACCGAGCTGCGCGGTGTAGGCGTTGATGGTCGGCACCAGGTACTGGCGCGACGCTTCGGCACTGTGGGCGGCCCGTTCCATCGACACCACCTCGGCAGCGGTCGCCGCCATCGCTGCCGAGGTCCGCTTGGCCGCGGCGGTCAGGTCGGTGATCTCGTCGGGCGGCAGTATCGCGCCCCGCTCGATTACGCCCAGCAGGGAGAAGAACCCCCGCTCGGAGGCACCCAGGGCATACATCGCGGGCCGGGCGGCCGAACCGGGTGGCGGTAACCGACGCGGCGCGGTCGGCCTTTGCGCCGGCAGCGGCTCCGCCTTCAGCCAGTGGTAGCGGAAGAACAGCAGGGTCGCCGGGATCACCATGACGACGGCGACAGCGCCGGTGATCTGCAGCAACAGCGCGAACCAGCCCCACGCCGCCAGCACCGCGGTCACCAGCGCCCAGAACACGACTCCGGCGGTGAAGATCCAGGCCCACCGCAATGCGCGCCGCCGTCGGCGCAACTGACGCGCTCGTGGATCGCTGGCGGCGCTGACTTTGCGGGCAACCAGGTCGGTCAGGTCGGCGGCCGCGTCGAATCCACGCTGCAGCAACCCGCGCCACAGGCCCCGCTGCTTCGACCTGGCCCCCATCGGCTCGTCCCTTACTGTCCGAACGGCTTATCGGGCACGGCCCGGCCGGGCTCGGCGGCCGGCGTCGCCGGGGTGACATTGGGTGCGGCCGCGCCGCCGGCCGGCAAGGCTTCGCCACGCATCGACGCGCGAATCTGCTCCAGGCGGGAGTGCCCGGCCATCTGCACCCCGGCCTGCTCCACCTCGAGCATGCGGCCCTGCACCGAACTCTGCGCCAGTTCGGCCGAGCCGATCGCGTTGGCGTACCGCCGTTCGATCTTGTCGCGCACCTCGTCGAGGCTGGGGGTATTGCCGGGGGCGGCAAGGTCGCTCATCGACCGCAGCGACGCGCTGACCTGCTCTTGCATCTTGGCCTGCTCGAGCTGGCTGAGCAGCTTGGTGCGTTCGGCGATCTTCTGCTGCAACACCATCGCATTGCGTTCGACGGCCTTCTTGGCCTGCCCCGCAGCCTGTAGCGCCTGGTCGTGCAGCGTCTTGAGGTCCTCGACACTCTGCTCGGCGGTCACCAGCTGGGCCGCGAATGCTTCGGCGGCGTTGTTGTATTCGGTGGCCTTCGCCGCGTCCCCGTTAGCCACAGCCTGATCCGCCAGGGTGAGCGCCTGACGCACGTTGACCTGCAGCTTCTCGATGTCCGCAAGCTGGCGGTTGAGCCGCATCTCTAGCTGTCGCTGGTTGCCGATCACCTGCGCCGCCTGCTGGGTCAGCGCCTGATGGGTGCGCTGCGCCTCCTCGATGGCCTGTTGGATCTGCACTTTCGGGTCGGCGTGCTCGTCAATCTTGGAGTTGAACAGCGCCATGAGGTACTTCCACGCTTTGACGAACGGATTGGCCATCAGTTAGCTCCGCCTTCGCTTCTTCTTGTGTGCCGGATGGGCCGCAACGCTTACCCTGCCGCTCAATTTAGTGGGTCAACTCTCGTCGCCCCACCCATGGTGCATATCTCGTGGACGCGGGTCTACCCGCGGTACTCACGCTACGGCCAGCGAGGCCACCGGAGGGATGACGACCTTGATGCTGGTGTCGATCGAGGCGGCGCGGCTGGCGCGTTCTTCCCGGGCCATCCGCTCGCCCGCATCAATGAGCACCTGTGACAACGGAACCCGCAGAGCGTCGCAGATCGCGGTGAGCAGCTCGCTGGACGGCTCCTTGCGTCCGCGCTCGATCTCCGACAAGTACCCGAGGCTCACCCGCGCCGAATCGGACACCTCGCGCAGCGTCCGGCCCTGCGATGTCCGGGCCCCCCGCAGCACGTCGCCAACCACCTCGCGCACTAGTGACGTCATCGTGCTCCCCTTCGTCCGGTCATCCCCAAGAAATTCATGGGACTTCAGGTGAACGCAGGCCGTGGCCGCAATGGTTCCCTAGGCGGCACGTTTGGTTCGGCAAATTTCTCTGACCGTCGACGCGACGTAGTCGATGCCGGTGACGACGGTCAGCACAATCGCCAGCCCCATCACCACCACGGCCGCGGTGTGCAACACCCCGGACAGTGGCAGGACGAACAATCCGATCGCCACCGCCTGCACCACGGTCTTGAGCTTGCCGCCCCAGCTCGCCGGAATCACGCCGCGGTGGATCACCGCCAGCCGTAAGACGGTGATCGCCACTTCGCGGGTCATGATCAGCACCGTCACCCACCACGGGAGATCTCCGAGCATGGACAACCCGATCAGCGCAGCTCCGATCAGCGTCTTGTCCGCGATCGGGTCTACGAATGCGCCGAATTCCGTCGCCATGCCGTAATTGCGGGCGAGCAGACCGTCAAACCGGTCGGTGATGCACGCCGCCGCGAAAATAGCCCATGCCACCACCCGCGCCCAGGAGTGGTGACCGTCACCGTAAAACAGCGCATACAGGAAGATCGGCACCAAAAGCAACCGCAGCAACGTGAGCACGTTCGCCAGATTGGCGATGCGGGCTTGACCCGCTACTTGACCCGCCTGCGGTTGCCCCGACACGGCCTCAGAATAACGGCTGGCCAGCTCATCTGGTCACTGATGTCGATACTGTTTCCCCGTGACCGAAAGTCGACTGGAGTACCGGCCGGTGGTTCGGCGAGCGCGCACGTCCGACGTCCCCGCGATCAAGCAACTCGTGGACACCTATGCCGGGAAGATTCTGCTGGAGAAGAACCTCGTCACCCTCTATGAGTCCATTCAGGAATTCTGGGTGGCCGAGGACCCGCAGATCCCCGGCAGAGTGGTCGGCTGCGGCGCACTGCACGTGTTGTGGTCGGATCTGGGCGAGATCCGCACGGTCGCCGTCCACCCCGAGCTCACCGGCCACGGGGTGGGCCACGCCATCGTCAACCGGCTGCTCGAGGTGGCCCGGGAGCTGGAGCTCGAGCGCCTGTTCGTGTTGACGTTCGAGACCGAATTCTTCGGTAGGCACGGATTCACCGAGATCGAAGGCACTCCGGTAACCGCCGAGGTGTTCGAGGAGATGTGCCGTTCCTACGACATCGGCGTCGCCGAATTCTTGGATCTGAGCTACGTCAAACCCAACATCCTGGGCAACTCCCGGATGCTGCTGGTCTTGTAGGGGCGGACGAGCCTGGGTCTAATTCTCGTCCGCCTCGCCGCCGTCGGCACCACTGCCGCCCCGGATCAACGCCAGCGTCCCGGCCAGTTCCTCGGGCTTGATCAACACCTCGCGAGCCTTGGAGCCCTCGCTGGGCCCGACAATGCCCCGGGTCTCCATCAGGTCCATCAACCGGCCGGCCTTGGCAAAGCCGACACGCAGCTTGCGCTGCAGCATCGAGGTCGAACCGAACTGGCTGGACACCACCAATTCGACGGCCTGCAGCAGCACGTCCATGTCGTCGCCGATATCGGGGTCGACGTCGGTGCGCTCACCGTTGGGCTTGGCGGCGGTGACGCCTTCGGTGTACTCCGGCTCCGCCTGGTCCTTACAGGCGGCGACGACGGCCTGGATCTCCTCGTCGGTGATGTAGGCACCCTGCAGCCGGATCGGCTTGCTCGCACCCATCGGCAGGAACAGACCGTCTCCCATGCCGATCAGCTTCTCCGCCCCGGCCTGGTCAAGGATGACGCGGCTGTCGGTCAGCGATGACGTCGCAAACGCCAACCGGGACGGCACGTTGGTCTTGATCAGGCCGGTCACCACGTCGACCGACGGGCGCTGGGTGGCCAGCACCAGATGGATACCGGCCGCGCGCGCCTTCTGGGTGATCCGCACGATGGCGTCCTCGACGTCACGAGGCGCCGTCATCATCAGGTCGGCAAGTTCGTCCACGATCGCCAGGACGTACGGGTAGGGCCGGTACACCCGCTGGCTGCCCAGTGGGGCGGTGATCTCACCGGAGCGCACCTTGGCATTGAAGTCGTCGATATGGCGCACCCGCGAGGCCTGCATGTCCTGGTAGCGCTGTTCCATCTCCTCGACAAGCCAGGTCAGCGCTGCCGCCGCCTTCTTCGGCTGGGTGATGATCGGGGTGATCAGGTGCGGAATGCCTTCATACGGCGTCAGTTCCACCATCTTGGGGTCGATCAGGATCATCCTGACCTCTTCCGGAGTGGCCCTGGTCAACAGCGACACCAGCATCGAGTTGACGAAGCTCGACTTGCCCGAGCCGGTGGAGCCGGCCACCAGCAGGTGCGGCATCTTGGCCAGGTTGGCCGAGATGAAGTCGCCCTCAATGTCCTTGCCCAGCCCGATCACCAGCGGGTGATGGTCCCGACGGGTCGACGGCGCGGTGAGCACGTCGGCCAGTCGCACCATCTCCCGGTCGGTGTTGGGCACCTCGATGCCGACGGCGGACTTTCCGGGGATCGGGGCCAGCATCCGCACGCTTTCGGTGGCCACCGCGTAGGCGATGTTCTTCTGCAGCGCGGTGATCTTCTCCACCTTGACGCCTGGCCCCAGCTCGACCTCGTAGCGGGTGACCGTGGGGCCGCGGGTGCAACCGGTGACCGCGGCGTCGACCTTGAACTGGGTCAGCACTTCGCCGATGGCACCCGCCATGTGCGTGTTCGCCGCGCTTCGCTTCTTGGGCGGATCGCCGGCCACAAGCAGGTCGAGCGACGGCAGCGTGTAGGGCCCCTCGACGACCCGGTCCAGCACCTGGGTGTCGTGCTTCTCAACCTTGTCGGCTTTGGTGGCCGCCCTGCGGCGGGTCTTGGGCTCCGGAATGGTCGGTGTCTCATCGGCAATGGGCTCGGCGGCTTCCGACGCCGACGGCCAGGGCTTCGGTTCGTCCTCGGGACGCAGCGGGGCCTCGTCGAAGTAGCCGTCCGAGAAATCCTCGGCCGGGGCTACTTCGACGGTGTCCGCGTCGTCACCGGCGAAGTCCTCGTACTCGTCGTCTTCGTACTCCCGTTCAAACAGTCTGGTGCCGAACATGTTTCGCAGCGCGTCCGGCACCTCCCGGATGGTGATGCCGGCCAGCAGCAACACGCCGAACAGCGCGCAGATGAACAGCAGCGGCGCCGCGATCCACGCGGTCAAGCCGTCCGAGAGGGGCCCACCGATCGCGAAGCCGATGAAACCCGCTGCCCGCTTGCGCAATTCGGGATCCTCGGGCGAACCGGCCCACAGATGGCGCAGGCCCAGAAACGACAGCGCGATCAAGCTGGAGCCGAGGATCAGCCGTGGCCTCGCGTCGGGGTTGGGCTCGGTGCGCATCAGCACTATCGCCGCGGCGGCGGCCACCAAGGGAAGCAGGACGACCGCCGCGCCGACGAACATCCGCAAGCCCGCGTCCACCCACGCTCCCACCGGCCGGGCGGCGTCGAACCATGAACTGGCAGCGACGATCACGGCCACACCCAGCAATGCCAACGCGATTCCGTCGCGGCGGTGTCCGGGTTCGATGTGGCGGGCCTGGCCGATCGACCGCGCGGCACTCCCGGTCCCTCTGGCGGCCATCATCCAGCCGGCCCGCGCCGCCCGACCGCAGGCACGTCCAGTCAACACCAGCAGCGACTGATTGCGCCGTTTGGCAGACCGGCTCACCCGCTTGACGGGCTTGCTCGGACGCTTCTTGGGCGCGCGGGGCGACGCGCTCGATCGCCCACCTGCGGCACCGGTCCGCGAAGTGGCCCCTGGCCTGCTCGTTCGTGTTCCGGAGCGGGCTGTGGTCTTACTGGCCATGCCCGCAAGCGTAGTCGCATCAACAACATCCGCACCACCCGCCACACTGGTAACGGTCGGTCAATCGGCGCGTGGTCATCTTGTTACTTCACGGGCCCGGAGCATGCATTGTGGTGGGGTGTCGAAAGGTGAGCACCTCGACGGCCGGATCGGCGAGGCGACCGTAGTCCGATCGGTGTTCGACGCGATGGACGTGATGGCGTGTTGCTGGCAGGGCCCCGAATTGCGTCTGGTCGCCGCGAACGCCGCGTTCCGCTACGTTGCCGGCAGGGATGACGTGATCGGCCGCACCGTTTCCGAGGTGTTCCCGGAACTCGACGGTCAGCTGATGAACCCGGTGATCGAACGGGTGTATTCCAGCGGCCGGACGGAGGTCGGCCAGGAGTGGCGCGTGCACTGGGAGCATCCGGCGTCCAACCGCGTCGAGGAGCGATGGCTGAGCTTCGTCGTCACCCCACATCCCGACAACCCGCAGTGGGTGCTCGCCTACGCAAACGACGTCACCGAACAGGTGATGCAGCGCGAAGTCGAGGGGCGGCGGGCGGCGGAAGCCCAACGCCGCTACGAGGCGACCCGTGATGTGGTCGCGGAACTGCAGCGGGCCCTGTTGCCGGTCGAGCTTCCGGTGGTCCCGCATCTCGACATCGCCGCCCGCTACCTCACCGCCTCGCGCGACCAGACAGCCGGCGGTGACTGGTTTGACGCGCTACCCCTCGACGATGGCCGAATGGCACTCGTGGTCGGCGACGTGGTCGGGCACGGGGTGGCAGCGTCGGCGGCGATGGGACAGCTGCGGGCGGCACTGGAGCTCGCGCTGACGACGGCCGGGGACCTGGGTTCGGCCATCGCGCGGGTCGACGCGTTCGCGGCGCAGAAGCGACCGTTGCGGGCTGCCACGGTAGGCATCGTCGTCATCGATCCACGCACAGCGGATATGGAGTACTGCCTGTGCGGGCACCCACCGCCGGTCGTGGTCTGCGCCGACGGCACCACTCGGTTCCTGCACCAAAGTGGAAGTGCTCCACTGGGAGTCGGACATCACCACGGTGTCATGCACAGACCGCTGGTTGCCGGCGACGTGGTCCTGCTGTACTCCGACGGACTCATCGAGCGTCCCGGCAGAACCATGGCCGAAGGCTACGCCGAGGTGGCGCAAGTTGCGGCCGATGCGGTCGCCAACCGGGTGTTGCCCACCGGCGCGGCGAGTTCACCGGCGGCTCGCGCGTGTCAGTTGACCGTCGAATTGCTCACTCGCACTGGGTATGACGACGATGTGACGACGCTCGCGGTACAACTCGTCGCCGCACCCCCACCCGAGCTGAGCGTGTCGACGATCGCAGACGACAAGGGCGTCACCGAAGCGATCCACGGGATCCGCGGGTGGCTGGCCGACATCGACATCAGCGACGAGGCCACGCTCGCGGTAGAGCTGGCCGTCAACGAAGCGATCGCCAACGTCGCTCTGCACGCGTATGCCGACTGCGCACCCGGACCGTTGCGCATGACGGGAAAGCTGCAGCCCGCCGGGGTGGCCGAAGTGAGCATCGGCGACGACGGGCAGTGGCGGACTCCTGGAATCGGTGAGATCGGCCACGGACGCGGCCTGGCAATGATGGAACGGCTTCTCGATAAGGTCACGATTGATCATGACGGCGTCCCCCGGCCGACCGGCAAGGGTACCGTCGTGACATTGCGGCACAAGGTTTCTCGTCCTGCACTGGTTGCTTCCACCAGTCCCGGAAGCAGCTCGTTGCCGGTCGCGGCGCACTCCTACCGCGCCGAGTGCTACGACGAACCCGGCCGAGCCACTCTCACGGTGACGGGGGCGGTGGATGCCCTGACTGCCGACCAGTTCACCGCTGACCTCTCGGACGCCGCACAGGGCGGCACCGTCGGCCTGACCGTGCTCTTGGACGACGTCACGCTGCTGACGAGCAGAGGCGTGCGGGCGCTGTATATGATCCGCGACCAGCTGGCTGCCCATCAGCAGCCGCTCACACTGGTGGCGGCCTCGGGCAGTCCGGCGGCGGTGGTGCTCGATCTGGTGGGACTGGGCCGCACCACTGATCAGCAGTGAGGCGACAGCTCAAACCGGGGTGTGAGTAGGGTGACCCACAGTGCTCAAATCCCGCCCGTCAGAGTTGCCAGGAGGCCCCAGCATGCCCGTAGTCGTCGTCGCCACGCTGACCGTGAAGCCCGAATCGGTGGACACCGTGCGCGACATCCTCACCACTGCCGTCGAAGAGGTGCACGGCGAGCCCGGCTGCCAGCTGTATTCGCTGCACCAGTCCGGCGAGACTTTTGTCTTCGTTGAGCAATGGGCCGACGAAGAGGCGCTCAAGACCCACAGCACCGCGCCGGCGGTCGGCAAGATGTTCGGCGCCGTCGGCGAGCATCTGGCCGGGGCGCCCGACATCAAGATGCTGGCCCCGGTTCCCGCCGGCGACGCCGATAAAGGGCAAATCCGCGCCTGATGACCCGGCCGCTGGAAGGCAAGACGGTCTTCATCACCGGTGCCGCGCGTGGTCAAGGGCGCGCCTATGCCGTACGGCTGGCCGCCGACGGCGCGAATGTGATTGCCGTCGACCTGTGCGGACGGATCGACAGCGTCCCGTACCCGCTGGGCACCGCTGAAGACCTGGCGCAGACGGTCAAACTCGTGCACGACGCCGGCGGGCGGATCGTGGCCCGGCAGGGCGATGTCCGGGACCGCGATTCGCTGTCGACCGCTTTGCAGGCCGGCCTCGACGAATTCGGCCGGCTGGACATCGTGATCGCCAACGCCGGCATCGCCCCCATGCAGTCGGCCGACGCCTGGGGCGACGTCATCGACGTCAACCTCACCGGCGCCTACCACACGGTCGACGTCGCGACGCCGACCATGATCGAGCAGGGTGAGGGCGGTTCGATCGTGCTGATCAGTTCGGCTGCGGGGCTGGCCGGAGTCGGCAGTGCCGACGCCGGATCGATCGGCTACACCGCCGCCAAGCACGGGCTGGTCGGGCTGATGCGCCTCTACGCCAATTTGCTTGCACCGCATAATATCCGGGTGAACTCGGTACATCCTTCGGGCGTCGACACGCCAATGATCAACAACGAGTTCATCCGCCGGTGGCTGGCCGATCTGGTCGGCAAGTCCGGCCGGGCGCCCGGCATGAGCAACGCGCTGCCGGTGCAGATCCTGCAAGCCGAGGACATCGCCAACGCCGTGGCGTGGCTGGTGTCCGATCAGGCCCGCTACATCACCGGCGTCACGCTGCCGGTCGACGCGGGCTCGGTGAACAAGCGGTAGCCCATGGCCCGGAATTCCGCTGCCCGCACCGCCTTCGGACCGATGCTGCTGTCCGCGATCGAGCAGCACGAACCGCCGGCGCGCCGACTGGTGGACGACGACCTCGCCGAGCTTTTCCTGCCGGCGCCGCTGCGCTGGCTGGTCCACGCCACTGCCCCGGCAATTTTTCGGCGGGCGTTCATCGCCGCGTCCGAGCGAACTGGGCCGGGCTTGTGGGCGAATCTGGTTTGCCGCAAACGCTTTATCGGCGACAAGCTCGCCGCAGCCCTTGACGACATCGACGCGATGGTGATTCTGGGCGCGGGCCTGGACACCCGCGCCTACCGATTGACCCGCCAGATCCGCAGACCAGTCTTCGAGGTGGACCTACCGGTCAACATCGCCCGCAAGGCCAGGACGGTGCGCAGAGTGCTGGGCGAGCTTCCGCTCTCGGTTCGTCTGGTGGCGGTGGACTTCGAGCGCGACGACCTGTTGACCGCGCTGGCCGAGCACGGATACCGCACCGATTACCGGGTGTTCTTCATCTGGGAAGGTGTCACGCAGTACCTCACCGAGGACGCAGTGCGTGCCACGCTGGAGGGGCTGCGACCGACGGCAACCGGCAGCCGCATGGCGTTCAGCTACGTCCGGCGCGATTTCATCGATGGCACCGACAGGTACGGCTCCCCCACGTTGTACCGCTCGGTGCGCAAGCGACGTCAGTTGTGGCACTTCGGCATTGCCCCCGAAGAGGTATCGGTCTTCCTCGAAGAGTACGGGTGGCGGCTGGTGGAGCAGGTGGGTCCCGACGAACTCGTCGAGCGTTACGTCAAGCCAACCGGCCGCACCCTTCCTGCGTCGCAGATCGAATGGTCGGCGTACGCCGAGAAGATCTAGCGAGTGGACCGTGTTGCCGCCGAGTGTGAAATACCCACCGCCGCAACGGCGTGTCGCGTCGTGAGGTGGTTCACCCTGGCGGAGGGGTTCAGACCTCGAGAACAGTCGGCACGATCATCGGTTGGCGCCGATAGGTCTCGCCCACCCATTTGCCGACGGTGCGACGCACGCCCTGGGCGATCCGGATCGGATCGGTGACATTGTTGGCGGCCAACTGTTCCAGTTCCGCCTCGACCTTGCGCACCACGGGTTCCAGTGCCTTCGGGTCCTCCGAGAAGCCGCGGGAATGCAGGTGCGGCGTCACCACCGGCTTACCGGTACCCCGTTGCACCACCACGGTCACCGCGACGAAGCCCGAGGACAGGATGAGCCGCTCGCCCAGGGTGATTTCGCCGACGTCGCCGGTGATCAACCCGTCGACGAACATCTTGCCGACCGGCACCGCGCCGGCGATGCTGGCCTTGCCGGCGACCAAATCGACGCTGACGCCGTTCTCCGCCACCAGGATCGACTCTTCCGGCACGCCGGTGCTGGCGGCCAGCTTCGCGTTGGCCCGCAGGTGCCGCCAGGTACCGTGCACCGGCATCACGTGGCGCGGCCGCACCCCGTTGTACAGGAAGAGCAACTCACCGGCGTAAGCGTGTCCCGAAACATGCACCCGCGCTTGGGCGTTGGTGACGACCCGGGCTCCGATCTTGGCCAGTGCGTCGATGACGCCGTAGACCGCCTCCTCGTTGCCCGGGATCAGCGACGACGACAGCACGATGAGGTCACCGGCGGTCAGCGTGATGCTGCGGTGCTCGCCACGTGACATCCTAGACAACGCCGCCATCGGTTCGCCCTGAGTCCCGGTGGTGACCAATACAACTCGGTCGGCCGGCATCTCCTCGGCCGCCGCGATGTCGATCAGGTCCGAATCGGCCACCCGCAGGAAGCCCAATTCTCGGGCGATGCCCATGTTGCGCACCATCGACCGCCCGACGAAGGACACCCGCCGGCCCAACGCGACTGCGGCGTCGATGATCTGCTGTACGCGGTCGACATTGGAGGCGAAGCAGGCCACGATGACCCGCCCATCGGCGCCACGGATCAACCGATGCAGGGTCGGGCCGATTTCGCTCTCCGACGGACCGACCCCGGGGTGCTCGGCGTTGGTGGAGTCACACAGAAACAGATCCACACCGGCGTCGCCCAGCCGCGACATGCCGGGCAGGTCGGTGGGACGGCCGTCGAGCGGCAACTGGTCGAGTTTGATGTCGCCGGTGTGCAGGACGGTGCCGGCGCCGGTGTAGACGGCGATGGCCAACGCGTCAGGGATGGAGTGGTTGACAGCGAAATACTCGCACTCGAATACCCCGTGCCGACTGCTCTGGCCCTCCTTGACCTCGACGAACACCGGCTTGATCCGGTGCTCCCGGCACTTGGCGGCGACCAGGGCGAGGGTGAATTTGGAGCCGACGACCGGGATGTCGGGCCGCAACCGCAACAGGAACGGGATCGCGCCGATGTGGTCCTCGTGGGCGTGGGTGAGCACCAGCGCCTCGATGTCGTCCAACCGGTCCTCGATATGACGCAGATCGGGCAAAATCAGGTCGACACCGGGTTCGTCGTGGGTGGGAAACATCACGCCGCAGTCGATGATCAGCAGCCGGCCCAGATGCTCGAAAACCGTCATGTTGCGGCCGATTTCGCTGATCCCGCCGAGCGCGGTGACCCGCAGCCCGCCCGCGGTCAGCGGACCGGGCGGGGCGAGCTCCTCGTTCAACGTCACATCACCGAAGAACGGAGGCCGCGCGCATGTCGGCGGCCAGTGCGTCGAGTTGCTCCGGTGTGGCCGGAACCTGCGGCAACCGCGGGTCGCCCGCGTCGATGCCCTGCAGCCGCAGACCGGCCTTGGACAACGTGACCCCACCCAGGCGGCTCATCGCGTTGCACAGTGGCCCCACCGAGTGGTTGATCTTGCGGGCGGTCGCCACATCGCCGGAATTGAAAGCGGACAACAGCTCGCGCAGCTGCCCCGCCGCCAGGTGGGAGATCACGCTGATGAACCCGGTGGCGCCCATGGCGAGCCAGGGCAGGTTCAGTGCGTCGTCGCCGGAGTAGTAGGCCAGACCGGTTTCGGCAATGATCTGCCCCGCGCCGTGCAAATCGGCTTTCGCGTCCTTGACCCCGACGATGTTGGGATGTGCCGCCAGCGCGCGCAGGGTGTCGAATTCGATCGGCACCACCGACCGTGGCGGGATGTCGTAGAGCAGCACGGGCAGTTCGGTCGCATCGGCGACCGCGGTGAAGTGCGCCACCAGCCCGCGTTGCGGCGGCCGCGAGTAGTACGGGGTCACGACCAGCAGTCCATGGGCACCCTCGGCGGCGGCGGTCTTGGCCAACTTGATGCTGTGCGCGGTGTCGTAGGTGCCGGCGCCGGCGATGATCCGCGCCCGGTCCCCCACCGCCTCGAGGACGACCCGAAGCAGCTCGCGCTTCTCGTCGTCGCTGGTGGTCGGCGACTCCCCGGTGGTTCCCGAGACCACCAGACCGTCGCACCCCTGGTCCACCAGATGGGTGGCCACCCGGGCCGCGGCCGCGCCGTCCACGGCGCCGTCGGCGTCAAAGGGTGTCACCATCGCGGTCAGGAGGGTGCCCAGCCGCGCTGGGGCATCGAATCCGACGGTGCTCACGGTTCCCAAGGTTACCTGGCTGCGGCAAGCCTTCCAGCACCGCCGCGCAGCTCAGGCCTCCGTAGCCAGCGGGCTGGTCGCCACCTCGCTGCCGTCGGCCAACGTCGACACTTCGAAGTCGGCGAACACCGCGGGGGCGACGTCGACGAGCTGGCGCAGGCAGGCGATGGCCAGCCGCCGGATTTCGATGTCGGCGTGTTCGCTGGCCCGCATGGCGATGAAGTGCCGCCACGCCCGGTAGTTTCCGGTGACGACGATGCGGGTTTCGGTGGCATTGGGCAGCACCGCGCGGGCCGCCTGGCGGGCCTGCTTGCGACGGAGGACGGCGTTGGGTTGCTCGGCGAACTTCGCTTCCAGCTTGCCCAGCAGCTCGATGTAGGTGGCGCGGCTGGCATCCGCGGCGGCGGTCAGGATCTCGCGCAGCTCGGTGTCGTCCTCCATTCCCGGTGGCAGTACCACCTGGGAATCGTGCTCCGGCACGTAGCGCTGTGAGAGCTGCGAGTAGGAGAAATGGCGGTGCCGAATGAGCTCGTGTGTGCACGACCGAGAGATGCCGGTGATGTAGAACGACACGCTGGCGTGCTCGAGCACGGAGAAATGCCCGACGTCGATGATGTGCCCGATGTAGCCGGCGTTGGTCGCGGTGCGCGGATTGGGCTTGGACCAGCTCTGGTAGCAGGCCCGGCCGGCGAACTCGACCAGCGCGGAACCCCCCTCGGCGTCGGTGCTCCAGGGCACATCCGGGGGCGCCAGGAAGTCGGTCTTGGCGATCAGTTGCACGCGTAGCGGCGCAGTCTCGGCCACGGGGCACACCTTAACCGGTTGGCGAGCGAGACGCGCGGCGGTGCCGCCCCGCTGGCAACGTCGTCGCACGATCGGACCCTGCGGCCGCAATTTCCGGGTGGAGCAGTCAGGAGCCGCCAACGCCGGCGCAGGTGCAGGTATGACCAACGGCGAGCCGGGTTTTGAGCGGCGATGGTGAACCGAAGCAAGATCGATTCGGCGCGAACGGAAGTCGTGCTTACGGCGATCGACTGGTGGAGGACAACCGCAACCGAATTGAAAGAATCTGCCGACGTTTACGTACGTACGGTGGAACGCCCGGGTGGACAACCCTGGACGGGACAGACCGCTGAGGCTGCAGTCGTCCTGGCCTAGGAGGATCGTAAGGAAATCATTCGAGGTGCCGATGCAATCACAAGGACGGCGGACAGAGCTTAGCAAGGCTTGACCGAGTCCGTGATGCCCAAACTGACGAATGTGCGAGCCATGATCGACAACGTAGAACGTCAAGTTTTTCTGGTGAACAACGACTTATCGGTGTCATGGACTTGTCCAGCCGCAATGAGCGATGCGGCCGCGGAAAAGTACCAGGAGGCCACTCTCGGGTTTACCCGGCAGATCAGAAACGCCGCACCGGAATGGTGGGCCGCCGAACTGCAGGTCTCCAACCGAATGAACTGCGACGCCGATACACTAGGCTGCCCCACATTCAAAGAAGGCACTCGGACCTCGAAACCGAAATGTCTTATCGTGGACTGGACTTGGAAACAGGACCCCACGCCTTCCCCTCAACCGCCGATAACTCGTCAGCAAGCGACCGCTGGATTGCAAGATGTCGATCGACGCATTTGGGAGCATAACCATATCGAGAAACCTTGAATCGAGTCGCTGCCCTCGGATGACCCACGAAGAACCGACTTTCACACCGACACGGAATTGCTGAATTGCATCACTGCCACCAGTTCCCGGGCCATCTGCGCCAGCACCTCCTCGCCCTGCAGCTCAATTGCCGATTCGTTGTCTGCGACAGCGTCGTAGAACGCGAGCTGGTCCTGCGACAGCGGCGGCGTGCACTTACTGCCTCGATCACCCTCGGCAGCAACCTCTTTGGCCATCGCGATGAGTTCGGCGATCACCTCGGCCGAGGTGAGCTGCTGATTGGTGTACTTGCGCATCAACTCCGAAACCCGCTCAGAAAAGCCGCGCTGACGCACCAGATTGTTCTTGGTCGCTGCGCCCATCCCTTTGCTGAGCAGCGCGCGTAGCGCCTCGACGGCCAGGTGTGGGTTTTCCGACTCGTTGGGCCCGATTTCGAATTCCGGGGTGTCCCGCGGCTGAAGATTGTTTACGGGCGCGGGTCCCAGGATTTCGTCGGCGGTCTTGGTCCACGTGAACGAGTGGCAGCGTTGGTTCCAGCCGTCAATGAATGCGCTGATGGCCCTTATGAGTTCTTTGACGCCGGTGAAGGAACCGCGCCGGATCGCCTGGCGGGTGATGATCGAGAAGAACACCTCGGCCAGAACTCGGCCAGGAACCCGACGTCGGGGTGAAATGCAGTGTCACGCGCGGATTCTTGACCAGCCACGCGTTGATGTCGTCCTGTTTGTGGGCATGATAGTTGTCGCAGACCACCTGCAGTTTGCGGCGGGGCTAGGCCCGAGCGACGGTCTTGAGGAAGTCGACGAATTCGGTCCTGCCGTGACGCTCATAGCAGCGGTCGGTGGTTTTTCCGGTCGCGATCCCGAGGGCGGCGAACAACGTCGCGGTGCTTGCGCCGGTAGTCATGGGTCGCGTTCTCCGGCAGTCCGGGACGCAGCGGCAGAATCGGCTGGGTCCGGTGCTGCCTGAATCGGGGACCTTTCGTCCACACCCAACACAATCGCCGGCCGGCGGATTCAGATACAGCGCAATGGCGTCGCGCACCTCGGCTGCCAACTCGGGGTCGGTGGAGAACTTGAGCGTCTCACGGCGCCACGGCTTGACCCCTTAGCGCCGCCACACCCTGGCTACCGTGGCATCCCCGATGTTGAGGTGGCGAACCAGCAGGCGACTCGACCAGTGTGTGACCGCCAACGACTCCGGTGGCGGGTCCAACGTGGCGGCGAGGATCGCGGCGTGATCGACGGTCTCGGGTCACCCACTGCGCTCCCCATCATCGAGGCCACTGATCCCGTTGGCGGCGAACCGATCCCGCCACTTGATCACCGTAGGACGCGACACCCCAACTAGGCGAGCCGCGCGGAGGTCCCCGCAGCATCGGCGACTGCCAGAACGATATGGGCCCGCTCGACATATCCAGCAGGCGCAGCCGAGGACCGCGTCCAGGACTCCAACGTCGCACGATCTTCGGAACTGATCACCAGCGCAGATCACGGCACACCATCATTCCCCACCGTGACTGATTATTGACGCACGACACTAGTTGATGTCCGACAATCCCGGTCCAGGAGAACTCGGCCACGAATACCTGTCGAGAGAACGTACAACGCGATCGTCAGCACCCGAAACGGCTCGGGCGCAGGCAATGTCGTGCCCGGCAACCGAAACGGTGAACACCGGAGCCCCGATACGGCAAACACGGCCACCACCTCGGCGACATTCGGCGCGCAACCCGCCGAACCCTGCCTGCCGGCTATCGGTACGCGCGGTCGGGCAACCTGACCGACTCACAGCCGAACTTGCACCAACCCGCACGCGTCCCTCCGGAAACGTTGCAGTACAACCACACAAGCATCGACTTCGACTCCGACTCGCCAGGCCCGCGGTTCGTTCAGCGCCGTGCACAACGAGGACGAAATCCGATCAACACCACCCTCCAGCGCTCTCGCAAGCGCTACGATCCCCGCCGGTAGGGATTGCGGTCGGGACGCACAGCCTAGGAGCGATAGATGTCTTTTGTCATTGCAGTACCGGACATGGTGGCGCTGGCGGCAGCGGACCTTGCCGATGTGGGCTCGGCACTGACCGCGGCCAACGCGGCGGCCGCGATCCCGACAAATGGGCTGCTGGCCGCCGCTGCTGATGAGGTGTCGAAAGCAGTTGCGGCGGTATTTTCCGGCCAAGCCCGGGAGTATCAAGCGGTGAGCGCTCAGGTGGCAGCCTTCCATAGCCAGTTCGAGCAGCTGCTGAGGGAGGCCGGCACCGCGTATGCGGTCGCTGAGGCAGCAAATCTCTCGCCATTGCAGATCCTCAACCAGGTCCTGCTGAATGTCACCAATGCGCCCATCACCGCCTCGGGCCGCCCGCTGATCGGAAACGGCGCCAACGGTGCCCCGGGAACCGGGGAGCCAGGTGGCCCTGGGGGGTATCTGCTGGGTAATGGCGGCAATGGCGGCTCCGGCGCCCCCGGGCAGGCAGGGGGTGCCGGTGGGTCCGCCGGACTGTTCGGCAGCGGCGGAGCTGGGGGGGCCGGAGGTACCGGTGCATCGGGCGGCAAGGGCGGTACTGGTGGGTGGCTGTGGGGCAATGGCGGTATTGGAGGGGCCGGCGGGGCCGGCGGCGGGGCCGGCGGAACGGGTGGCAACGCGCTGTTCTTCGGCTTCGGCGGCAACGGCGGCCCTGGCGGGGTTGCAATCGGAACCGGGAATGGCGGGGCCGGCGGGGCCGGCGGCGGCGGCGGACGGCTCGTGGCCATCGGCGGGGCGGGCGGGGCCGGCGGCGCCGCCACCAGTGGAATCGGGGGAGTCGGCGGTGCCGGCGCTGTCGCAGATGGCCTGCTCTTTGGCCTCGGCGGGGCCGGTGGGCACGGAGGCGACGCATCCACGGGAACCGGCGGCGCCGGCGGCGCCGGCGGCGGCGCTGTCTCCGCCAGCTACATCGGGATCAACATGGGCATAGGCGGGGTAGGCGGGGCCGGCGGCGCCGGTGTTAGTGGGGGCGCCGGCGGGGCTGGCGGCATCGCCGCCTACGACGGCCTCGTTGGATTCTTCGTGCAGCTCGGCGGGGCCGGCGGCGATGGTGGCACAGCGACCACCGGAACCGCCGGAGCCGGCGGTGCTGGTGGCACCGCTTTTGCCTTCGACCTGTTCGGATTAGCCGTAGCCCATGCCGGTGCCGGCGGAGTCGGTGGGGCCGCCACCGGGCCTGGCGGCACTGGCGGGGCGGGCGGCAATGGTGGCTACGGCTTCGCGACCGTCGGCGTGGGCGTCGGCGGTGCGGGCGGAGGTGGCGGCGCATCGGTTCTCGGCAACGGTGGCGTTGGCGGCGCCGGCGACGATGGCGTGGGGCTTCTGGCCGGTATTGGCGGCATCGGCGGGCACGGCGGCGCGGCTCCGGCTGGTAGCGGGGGCGGCGGCGGCGCCGGCGGTGGCGGCTTCGGGTTCATCGGTGCGGGCGCGAACGGTGGCGACGCCGGCTCCGGAGTCACGATCAACAGTGGCAACGGAGCTAGCGGCGGCAGCGCCTCCGGCGCTCTCGCCGCCTTTGGCGGGGCCGGAGGCGCTGGTGGCCTGGGTACCGGCGGATTCGGCGGCAACGGCGGCAACGCAGAGAGTCTGCTCATTGCGTTGGGCGGTAACGCTGGGCACGCCGGCACTGGCGCCGGGGTCAATGGCGGCCAGGGCGGTAACGGCGGCAGCGCCTCCGGCGCTCTCGCAGCCTTCGGCGGGGCCGGAGCCTACGGCGGCCCAGGCACCAGCGGGTTCGGCGGTGGTGGCGGCGGCGGTGGCGATGCATCGAGTCTGTTCCTCGCAGTGGCCGGCGCCGGCGGCAATGGCGGCGCCGCCTCCACAGGATTCGGCGGAGGTGGGGGCAATGGCGGCGTCGGCGTCGCCTATAGCCCCTTGTTGACCGCCATCGGCATCGGCGGCGCCGGCGGGCACGGCGGTGCCGGTACTAGCGGTGGCGGCGGCGGTTTCGGCGGCGACGGCGTTTCCTACGGCATCGCCGCAATCGATGTAGCGTGGGCCGGCGACGGCGGTATGGGTGGCGCGGCTACCACCGGAACCGGTGGGGCCGGCGGCGGTGCCGGTTTGCCATTTAGTGTAAATCTCTTTGGTTTCGGCCTGTTTCACGGTGGAACGGGCGGAGACGGTGGCTCAGCCAGCGGGGTCGGCGGCACCGGCGGGGCTGGTGGCAACGGTGGCGCAGTCAGCACGATCTGGGGTTTGTACAGCGGTGGCGCCGGCGGGGACGGTGGGGCCGCAACCGGCGCCGGTGGTACCGGCGGCAACGGCGGCAACGGCGGCTCTGCGTCTGGGGCTGGGGTCGGCTTTGGCGGGGCCGGCGGGCACGGCGGCGCGGCTCCCACCGGTACCGGAGGCGACGGCGGTGCCGGCGCCGACGGAGGGGGCATCATCGGCTCGGGTGGCAACGGCGGTGACGCGGGTAGCGGCGTCGGCGCCGCCAAGGGCGGCAACGGCGGCAGCGCCAAAATAGTCAGCAACGGCATTTCCGCCCCGTCCGTATACGGCAACGGTGGCAACGGCGGCAACGGTGTCAACGGTGGGAGCGGCGGCAAAGGCGGGAGCGCCGGCTCGTTGGGCGGCACGCCGGGGAGAAACGGATCGCCGTAGCTGGATGTGCACTGAGCGGCGCGAAGATCACCATGGGTCCGGCGATGCCGCGGATTGCATCGTCGACGTGATGGCCGAGCGCTGCCTTATCGCGATGTGCTGCGCCGTCCGTTCGGGTCTCAGCCAAAGCGCAATCGCCGGCGTTGCGATACCTATTCGCCCATCACACACCCGGGGCGCCAAAGCCTCCATGTGTTCAATTACTCAGTTTGATCGCCGCCGGTTGCTGTCCGGCAGGTACCTGTACCTGACTGGCAGTCGCTCGATCGACGACCACATTTTCGCGCGCCTACATCGTCCCGTGAGGTCCAGTCGGTCTTGTTGTCACGCCGCATCACTGCTACTGGTTCTCGGGCTATCTGCGCCAGCACATCCTCGCCCGGCAGCTCCGCTGCCGACTCGTTCTCTGCGACAGCGTCGTGGAATGCGAGCTCGTCATGCGACAGCGGCGCCGTGAACTTCTTGGCGCCTTGGTTTCGAATTCCGGCGTCAGGTCGGACAGTGACGGCTTGTCCAGCCCCGCCGCCTCATAGAGGTCAATGATGTCGTGGCCTGCGGTCGACGCGTCGACCAGTCCCGAGAGCAGTCGCTTGACTTACTCGGGGATCGGCTTGCCCTCGGCCCGGCGCTGCCGGGCATCGGACTCGCCCATCACCACCCGGACCTTGCTCGTAGAACTTCACCGTCTGCCGCACCTGTCCCACCGTCTCATTGCCCGTGCATGACGACCAAACCAGCGCCAAATGGCTTGACAACGCGCGGAACTGATCACCAAACGTCGGTGGGCCGTGATGCCATCCGCGGATTCCAGGCGACGTTCGATTGACGCCGTCAACGAACTCCCCACAGACAGTCGCCTGATATCGTCTCATCCGCCGATCCACTCCAGCTGCTCCCGAACAACCTTCTCCAACGTTGCCGACTCTTCGAACGCCGCAAGCAATTCCGCCTTCAACCGCGCGATCTTCTCGTTGGTCGGTTCACCGCCATCCTCAACCGCGGCCGCTCCGACATACCGCCCAGGCGTCAGGGCGTAGCCGACGGCCCTGATCTCAGATAGCGGCACCGACTTACAGAACCCCGGAATATCCTCGTAAGTAATGCCTTTCGCCGCTGCCGACGACGACCCGCGCCAAGCGTGGTAGGTGTCACCGATCCGCACAACGTCGTCGTCACTGAGCGCTCGTTCAGCCCGGTCCACCAGGTAGCCCAGTCCGCGGGCATCGATGAACAGCACCTGACCAGATCGATCGACCGAACCCTGCTTGCCGACAGTCTTGTCCTTGGCAAAGAACCACAGGCACACCGGAATCCCCGTACTACGGAACAGCTGCGCCGGAAGCGCGATCATGCAAGAAACCAGGTCGGCTTCTACAATCTGTGCACGAATATGACCTTCTCCGTTGGAATTTGACGACATCGAACCGTTCGCCATCACCACTCCGGCCCTGCCTGCGGGCTTGAGCTTGGACAGAATGTGCTGAATCCACGCGTAGTTCGCGTTGTTGGCCGGCGGCACGCCGAACCGCCACCGCGGGTCTTCCACGTTGCGCGCCCAGTCCTTGATATTGAAGGGCGGATTCGCCATCACGTAGTCCATCTGCACATCGGCGTGCCGGTCGCGCACAAACGTATCGCCCCACCTGCTGCTCAGGCCATTGTGGTCGATGCCGTGGATGGCCAGGTTCATCTTGGCCATCCGCCAGGTTTGCTCGATGCTTTCCTGGCCATAGATGGCGATGTCTTTGGCGTCGCCGTGATGCTCGGCAATGAACTTCTCGGTCTGCACGAACATGCCGCCCGAGCCGCAGCACGGATCGTATACCCGGCCTGTCGCGGGTTCGAGTACCTCAACGATTACCTTGACCACGCTGGGTGGGGTGAAGAACTCGCCTCCCCGCTTGCCTTCGGCGCGTGCGAAATTGCCGAGGAAATATTCATAGACCTCCCCTATCAGGTCTCGGGCCTTATGCTCGCCCTGCCGGCTGAACCGTGCGCTGTCGAACAAGGCGATCAGTTCGGCGAGCCGGCGTTGGTCGACGTTGTCGCGGTTGTACAGCCGTGGCAGCGTGCCAACCAGCGTCGGGTTGACCTCCATCACCGCATCCATGGCCTCGTCGATGAGCCGACCGATGTTCTTGCCAGGTTCGACGTCAACGGCAGCCTTACCTTTGGCGTTCTGCGCCAGGAAATTCCATCGTGCTGTCGGCGGCAATACGAACACGTTGTGGCGATGGTAGTGCTCAGGACCATCGATCAGTTCCTCGATCTGGTCGTCGTTCGTGCCGGCGGCCGCCAGCTCGGCACGAATCGCGTCGCGACGCTCGTCGAACAAATCGGAGACGTATTTCAGGAACACCAAACCCAGAATCACGTCTTTGTACTGACTGGCCGGCAAGGACCCACGCAGCTTGTCTGCCGCCTTCCAGAGCGTGTCCTTGAGCTCCCTGATGGTCGACGGTGCTTGCGGCTCCTGCTTCTTCCGCGGCGGCATGCGTGCATCCTTCCTTTGCCTGCCCCAAAGAGCCTGGTGCGCTGTGAGCCTCCTCGACCTCGACCGCCCACGGCAGCCGCGCCGAGGTCGCTTTGGCGAGGAGTGAAACACTACTCAGCCGAGCCGATTCTGGTTGCGCTAACCCGTCGCCCCGTGTCGGGCAAGCCTCGGCGTTGTGCAGACTGGCCACCTGGTGCGCCGGTCCCCGGGGCAGCATCACCCCGGCCAGTCCACAGGGAATACGGGCAACCGAATTACCCGCCGCCGCCCAGGCCGCCGGAGCCGCCCAACTGCCCCTGGTTAGCGCCGCCGGCCAAACCGGAGTTGCCAACGCCGCCGGGGCCGCCCTGACCGTTGCCGCCGTTGCTGCCCACTCCGCCGGTGCCGCCGTTGCCGCCCTTGCCGCCAACCCCAGCGTTGCCGCCGGCCCCGCCATCGCCGGTGCCCGTGTTGTTACCGCCGGCAGGCGCGTTGAGCCTGCCGCCCATCTCGGTCGACGCTTTCAACCTCGCCCTCAACGGGCCGGCCGTGCAGCTGGCCGACATCCTGACCAACCCATCAATCTGGGCGCGATCAACCTCCCCGCGCTCGCCGTGCCACCCATCGCCGTGGGCGGGCTGGTCGGCCCCGGCCGGTGAGAGCACAATCAGCCCTTACACCAAGGGACTGGGTGGACGGCTTCGGTCAATCGTGACACCAAGGCGAATCGATGTGTCTTGCCGGCGCCGCGACCGCCTTGGCCGGCTCGCCCACGGCCGCAGACCCACCGCCGGATATCACCACCGATAGCAGCGCGTCACGCATCGCCGCCAGCTTCTCCGATTCGGATCGGAGTCGCTCGCACCGTTCACTTAGTGCCGCAACAGCTTTCGCAGATTCGGCGTTCAACCTTCGTACGTCCCGCACCGCAGCACCGAGCAATTCGTGCGGCCGGATCCGCTGGCGGCTACCCGTCACACCCTCGGCCATCTGTTGCAGCGTGGCCAGGATCCGCCGCTGTCGCAACGCCGCCCACAACACCGACGTGTGCACGCCGATCGGCCGCAGCACCACGAATTCGGTGCTCGCCAAGGCTGTTTCGGCGGGAAGACATGCGACGTTCCAGATCCGCGGGATTCTCGGATTCATCCGCGAGAACAAGACGCACGGCTCGGTCAACAGAAACTTGGTGCTCTTGATCGCCAGGGCATCGACCAGCGCGGGCCGCGTACCCGCATCGAATGCCGGGAGACTGTAATGGGCGACAGCGCCTTGAACCCCCCGCGGATCGATGGACGCCGTCGACCGCTCGGCCAGATCCGACAGCGCGGTGTCGTGATCCACCTGCTCGACAAGGGCCGTCATGAGGGCTTCGGCGACCGCGATGACGCGGGCGTTGGCGGCGAGCTTGTCGTCGAATGCACCGAGGAGCGCGCCGATCGGTCGCCGCCGCGAGGCGGATACGGCGTTGAACGGCACGCTGCGCAGGGTGCTCTGACTGAGCGACGGTTGACCTGATCCGGAGCGAAAACGGTTGAGCCCGCAACTCTTGAGGGCGTAGAACCAGTACCGGGTTTCATCAGGGTTCCGGGCCCGCCCGATCAGTGCATTGTCCGTGACCCATACGTCGCCCTCGCAGTAATGCACACTGCCGCAGTGAGAACCGACCCGGCCGATCACGATGAGCGGCCCGCGGGCGTTGCGCTGCGTGGTGTAGCCGATGACCCCGTTGGCGCCGTAGACGGGACGACGTCCCCCGCTCGCTCGGCTCGGCGGAGTGCTACCCGCGGCGAAGTCCAGGTGGTCGCCCAGCACGACCGTTTCCGTCACCAGCCCGCTCACCAGCCCGCCCGTCTGCAGCTGCGCCGCAATTCGTCGGCCAGGTCGCCCCGGCTCGACACACTGACTCCGGCTAGGCCCAACCACGTTGCCATCGAACGTAGTTCGCCGGCCAGGGCGGCGGCGACCCGGGCCCGCGGCCGGTCTGGCTCGGCGAACGCGCCCACCACCTGCAGTATGTCCGCGGCACGATCGGCCTTGAGGTCCACGCGCGCCACCAGTTCACCGTCCAGCAGGAACGGCCAGACGTAGTAGCCGTACTGTCTCTTGGCCGCGGGTGTGTAGATCTCGATGCGGTAGTGGAAGCCGAAAATCCGCTCGACCCGGGGACGGAAGAAGATCAGCGGGTCGAAGGGGCACAGCAGCGCCGTGCCGCGGTCAAGACGTGGCACGGTCTGGCCGGACCGCAGGTAGGCGGGAGCCGACCAGCCGTCGACCTCGACGCGCTCGATCTCGCCGGCCGAAACTAGTTCGGCGAGGGCCGGTTTGACCTGTTGCGCCGACAGCCGGAAGTAGTCGCGAAGGTCGGACTCGGTGCCCAGCCCCAAGGCGGTGGCCGCGCGCTGCGTCAATTCCCGGATCGCTTCGTCGTCACCGACGTCCCTGGTCAGCACCTCCGCGGGCAGCACCCGTTCCACCAGGTCGTAGTGCCTTGCAAACCCCACCCGGGTGGCCGTGGTGAGCACACCGGAGGCGAACAGCGCCTCACACACCCACTTCGTATCGCTGCGGTTCCACCAGGCGCCTTTCGCCCTGCGGGGTGCGGCCTCCAGGTGTGCCTCGATCTGCCCGGCAGTGCTGGGTCCGAGATCGCCGACGGCGGCGACGATGTCGTCGGCCAGTTGCGGATTGGCCTTGACGATGTGGGTGCCCCAGCGACCGTGCCGGTACTGGCGCATCCGCCAGCGCAGCAACGGCCAGTCGTCAATGGCCATCAGCGCGGCTTCGTGCACCCAGTACTCGGCCAGTAGGCGCGATTTCGTCGGACCCCAGGCGGCTCGGTCCAGAATCTCGCGGTCGTAGGGCCCCAGCCGGCTGAAGACCGGTGCGTAGTGAGCGCGCACCGCAACCGATACGGAATCCAGTTGCAAAACCTGGATGCGCGATATCAGCCGCCGCAGGTGGGCACGGGTGATGTCGACTTCGGGCTTGGCGGCGCTAAATCCTTGCGCCGCAACGGCGATCCGTCGGGCCTGAGCGGCGGTCAGCGTGGCGCTGCGGACGACCGGCACGGCGCCGAGAATACCGGCTCGTGCGCGTCTGGTGCGAGACCGCCGCGGGGTCAGCCGGTGCTGACTTTGCGGTCCGAGGGCGACGCGGCGCCGTTCGTTGCCGATTCCGCCGGGGCGTTGCGCTCTGTGTAGGCCGACTGGAGGGCGGCCGGTACCGGTTCGAGGTCGCGGTAGACGCTCATCAGCTGCTCCAGCACGTTGATTCGTTGCTGAGTCGCCTCGTCGACCGCGCGACGAGCCTGCTCGCGATAGTGATCGGCCTCCTGCGTCGCGTCGGCGAGGAGCTGGTCGCGTTCCCGCTGCGCTTCGCGCCAGGCTTCGTCGATGCCCGACTGGGTGTCCGCACGCATGTTGGACAACTCGGAGTCCTGCTTTGCTTTTGTTTCCTCGTACTCGGCTTGCAGCGCTTTCAACTGCTCAGCCATCTCCGCAAGCCGCTCTTTCGACTTCTGCTGTTCGGCTTCGACGTCGGCCTCGGCGGACGCGATCAGCGCCTCCGCCTCGGCGCGCGCCTCGGCCTGCATCTGGGAGACCTCATCGACAGCGCGGCGCAACATCTTGGCCATCCGCTGCTGCATGGCGTGCGACGAGGGTGAGGTGTCTGTGAGCAAGCCCACCTCCTTGCGCAGTGCGGCCACTTCGTCGCCGGCATCCCGCAGGCGCGCCCGCAGGTTCTCGACGTCGTCACGCAGCAACCGCTGCTTGGTGGTCAACACCTCGATGTGTGCATCCACCGCTGCTGGGTCGTAGCCCAGGAATTTGCGCGAAAACGTCTTCACGGGTTCGGTTACCACTGTCATTTCCCCCTTCTAGACATGCTTGATACCCGGTGAGACCGCCCCCAAGCCGAGTATGTCAGGTCAATCGGCGCGCAGACCTCGGCCGCTCACGGACGAACGTAGCTGTGAAACCGGTAGCGCAGCCCCGCGCGGCTGACCTGCCACTCCCCCGTTTCACCATGCCACGACTCGTCGAGCACCGGCGCCAGCGCGTCCTCGTCGTCGCGCGGCAGGTCGATATCGACTTCGGTGACCTCACACCTGCTGGCGTGCGGTAATGCCAGCGCATAGATCTGGCCGCCACCGATCACCCAGGAATCCGGGTCGCTCAGGGCTTTGTCCAACGAGTCGACCACCTCGGCGCCGTCAGCGGTGAAGCCGCTCTGGCTGAGCACGATGTTTCGCCGACCAGGCAGTGGCCGGAAATTCTCCGGCAGCGATTCCCAGGTGCGGCGGCCCATCACGACCGTGTGACCCATGGTGATCTTCTTGAAGTGGGCCAGATCCTCCGGCACTCGCCACGGTATGTCGCCGCCGCGCCCGATCACGCCAGAGGTCGACTGAGCCCAGATCAGGCCCACGTCTTCGTTGCCCGTCATACAGCTACAGGCGCCTTGATTGCCGGGTGCGGGTCGTAATTCTGTACGACGACATCCTCGTACGTGTAGTCGAAGATTGAATTTCTTGGGGCGAGAATCAGTTTCGGGTACGGACGGGGGTCGCGGGTGAGTTGCAGCTCGACCTGTTCGACGTGGTTGTCGTAGATGTGACAGTCGCCACCGGTCCAGACGAACTCACCGATGTCCAGCCCGGCCTGGGCAGCCATCATGTGCGTGAGCAACGCGTAGCTGGCGATGTTGAACGGCACTCCGAGGAACAGGTCGGCGCTGCGCTGATAGAGCTGGCAGCTCAGCCGGCCGTCGGCGACGTAAAACTGGAAGAACGCGTGGCAGGGCGGCAGCGCCATCCGCGGGATCTCGCCGACGTTCCAGGCCGAGACGATGATGCGCCGCGAGTCCGGATCGGTGCGCAGCAGATGCAGGGCGGCGCTGATCTGGTCGATGTGTTCACCGGTCGGGGTGGGCCAGGACCGCCACTGCACACCGTAGACCGGGCCCAGATCGCCTGTCTCGCTTGCCCATTCGTCCCAGATCGTGACCCCGTGCTCGTGCAGCCAGCTGACGTTGGAGTCGCCGCGCAGGAACCACAGGAGTTCGTAGACCACCGACTTCAGGTGCACCTTCTTGGTGGTGAGCAGCGGAAAACCGGACGACAGGTCGTAGCGGATCTGCCTGCCGAACAGGCTGCGCGTGCCGGTGCCGGTGCGGTCGGATTTGGCCGTGCCCGTTTCGAGCACCTGACGCAGTAGGTCTTCGTACGGCGTCGCAATCGGCACGGGGCCAGCTTAGCGGCGATCGCAAGCACGGCGCAGCCGGGCGCGGCGGGTCGCCGCCAGCAATCCCGCGGCGATCGCAAGCACGGCGCAGCCGGGCGCGGCGGGTCGCCGCCAGCAATCCCGCGGCGATCGCAAGCACGGCGCAGCCGGGCGCGGCGGGTCGCCGCCGATGGACACGCCGTGCTGGCCGCGGAGTAGAACAGGAAATATGCCGAAGATCACCGACACCGTCACCACACCCGACGGCAGCTGTCCCGTCACCCTGTTCACACCCGACGGCACCGGCCCCTGGCCCGGCGCGGTGATGTTCCCCGACGCCGGCGGCGTGCGGGACACTTTTGATCAGATGGCGGCCAAACTGGCCGGACTCGGTTACGCCGTGTTGCTTCCCGACGTGTACTACCGCGAGGGCGATTGGGCGCCGTTCGACATGGCTACGGCGTTCAGCGACCCCAACGAACGGGCCCGGATCATGTTCATGCTCGGCACCGTGACGCCGGACCGGATCACCCGCGACGCCACCGCATTGTTCGACTATCTGGCCGAACGCCCCGAGGTCCGCGGCGAGCGCTTCGGCGTGTGCGGCTATTGCATGGGCGGACGCATCTCGGTGCTGCTGGCCGGGCGCCTTCCGCAGCGGGTCGCGGCGGCGGCGTCCTTCCATGGCGGCGGCCTGGTGACCGACAACGAGCACAGCCCCCACCTGCTGGCCGACAAGATGAACGCCCTGGTGTACGTGGGCGGCGCCGAGAACGATCCGTCGTTTACCGCCGATCAGGCGGAGCAACTCGACAAGGCACTGACCGCAGCGGGCGTGCGGCACACGATCGAGTGGTATCAGGCCGGGCACGGGTTCGCGGTCCCGGACAACCCGCCGTACGACGCCGCCGCCGCCGAACGCCACTGGGCTGCCATGACGGAGACTTTCGCCGCGGCGCTTTGACTGGTCAGCCGAAAAAGCCTTGCAAGGCGCGGGCCAGCTCTGCGGGCCGCTCCTCCTGGACGTAGTGACCGGCACCGGGAATTCCGATCTCGGTCACGTTTCTGGCGGTCAGACGCAGACTGTTGGCGCTGAGCGCCGTTTCACCGCCGACCCGGAGACCGCCAGCGTTGGCATCGCGAGCGGGGCGCCCGCGCCTTGCCGATTGTGATCGGCGTCGACGTAGAGCGCCCGGTACTGGCCCAGGGCCGCGGTGAGGCGACCCGGCCGGGCATAGGAGTCCGCGTAACAGTCGACGGCGCCGGAGCGTTGCACCGTGGGGCTGCCGATGAAGCGGTCGAAGTACTCGTGTTCGCGGCCGCTGATGAGCAGTTCGGGGATCTGCGGCTGCATGAAGAACGGCAAATGCGGAAGTCCCGCTACTGGCAAGCGGAAATCGAGCAAGGGGTCGAACCCGAAGCCGGGGATGACTGCCCCGGACAGCACCAGGTGGCTGACTTCCTCGCGGTACCGACGCGCATACGCGTAGGCAGTCCACCCACCGGTATCGTGGCCGACCATCACCGTGCGGGTTACACCGAGTTCTTGGATGAGGGCGTGCATGTCATCGGCGAGGCTGTCGGCGTCGTAGGCAGGCCCGGTGGAGGAGTCGCCGACTCCCCTCAGATCCGGCGCGATGACGGTGTGCTGCGCAGCCAGCAGCGGCATCACCTGACGCCAGGTCCACCAGGTTTCCGGAAACCCGTGCAACAGCACCACCGTTGGCCCGTGCCCACCGATGACGTAGTGCACCCGTACCCCGTCGACCGTGGCGCTGCGATGACTGAAGCCGTCAAGCTTGGTGGTGCACGAAGCCGGCGTTGCGTCGTCCGACGCGCAACACACCAGGCTGAGAGCCAGCAGAACAACACCGAGGAGCTGACGCAGGTTCATCCACAGGGAATCGGCCGGCACGGGTCCCGCGAAACCCCGGCGCTCCGCTTCGGCCCGCGAGCAGCTCCCCTTCGACCGGCGAGCAGACGCGTAAACGAACCTTTTCCAGTGCTTTGGCGTCTGCTCGCGCTACTAGGTGGCCGGAAGATCGACCAACTCGCCCAGCCGGGAACGGTGCCGATAGGCGGTACCCAATGCCAACTGGTCACTCTTGGCGCGCTTGAGGAACAGGTGCGCGGGATATTCCCAGGTCATTCCGATGCCGCCGTGCAGTTGGACGCACTCCTCGGCGGCGTGCACCGCCGCCCCACTGCAATAGGCCTGCGCGAGCGAAGCCGCGATGGCCGCATCCGCATCGCCGCGGGCGCTGGTGTCGGCGGCGTAGCGGGCGGCGGAGGTGGCCGAACTGACCTCGAACCACACGTCGGACAGTCGATGCTTGACTGCCTGGTAGGAACCGATCGCGCGGCCGAACTGCTTGCGCTCCTTGACATATGCCAGGGTGGTGCCGAAGCACCACTGCGCCACCCCGAGCTGCTCGGAGGCCAACAATGCCGCGCCGGTCTGCAATGCCTCCGCCACCGCGTGCGCGCCGGCACCGACGGCCGTCGAAGCGGCCCCCGAGAACCGCACGTCCGCAAGGGGTCTGGTCATGTCCAGGGCCAGTCTCGGCGACACGTCGACCCCGGCGTCGTCACGCGACACGGTATGGAGCTCAAGCCCGTCCGATCCGGCGACGGGGACCACCAGCACGTCGGCCTCAGCAGCGCCCGCCACGCTGGTTACCTGTCCAGTCAAGCCGTTCGCGCCGTGAGCGATCCCGGTCACCGCATCCCAGGGCGCGGTGGACAGTGGAACCACCAATGCCGCCGTGACTGTGCCGGAGGCCAACGCCGCCACCGTCTCGGACTCACCCGCGCGCACCAGGGCGACCGTGGCGAGCACGGCACTGGACAGGAACGGCACCGGCGCCACGGCCCGCCCGATCTCCTCCATCACGACCGCGGCCTCGCGGGCGCTCGCGCCGGCCCCGCCGAGCGACTCCGGGATCAACAAACCAGCAACTCCCAATTCCCCGGCCAGCGTGCGCCATACCGCCGAAAAATCCTGCAGCGGTGCGTCATAGCACGTTGTCACCGATTCCAGTGGGCACCGGTCGGCGAACAGCTGCCGAACGCTGTCGCGCAGTGCGTCCTCGGTATCGGAATACAGCAGATCGCTCATCGGGGCAGGTCCTTCCACGCGACGGACTTGTCCACCCGATGCTCGCCGGGCAGACCCAGCACCCGTTCAGAAACGGTGTTGCGCAGAATCTCCGAGGTGCCGCCCTCGATCGAGTTGCCTCTGGCACGCAGGTATCGGTAGCCGGGCTCGCGGCCGATCAGGTCGACGGTCTCGGGCCTGCGCATGGTCCAGTCGTCATAGCGAAGTCCCGCCTCACCGTGCAGCTCGATCTCGAAGCCCGAAATCGCTTGCGCGATGCGGGCAAAGGCGATCTTCATGCCCGCCCCCTCCGGTCCGGGCTGACCGCTCACGGCCTGCTGGCGCACCCGCTCACCGGTGAGGCGCAGCACCTCCGCGTCCACCCACAGCCGCATCAACTCGTCGTGCATGGCCGGGTTGCGCAGTGCCGCATCGCTACGCCAGGCATTGGCGACCTTGCCGATGTGGCCACTCTCGCGCGGAGTGCCGGCGCGCGAACCAATCGCCACCCGCTCGTTGTTCAGCGTGGTGGTCGCCACCCGCCAACCGCCGCCCTCGGGACCCAGCCGGTTGGTGTCGGGCACCCGGACGTCGGTGAGGAATACCTCGTTGAACTCCGCTTCACCGGTGATCTGGCGCAACGGCCGGACCTCGACGCCTGGCTGCGTCATGTCACACAAAAAGTAGGTCAGCCCAGCGTGTTTGGGCACATCCGGGTTGGTGCGTGCCACCAGGATCGCCATCTGCGCGAGCTGAGCTTGCGATGTCCACACCTTCTGCCCGTTGACGATCCAGTCCCCGCTGCCCGAACCGTCTCGTACGGCCCGGGTGGCCGCGGCCGCCAGGTCTGATCCGGCACCGGGTTCGCTGAACAATTGGCAGTAGATCTGTTCGCCGGTGAACAAGGGACGCAGGAACTTTCGCTTTTGCTCGTCGGTCCCGAACGCCATGATCGTCGGCGCCGCCATGCCCATGCCGATGTAGTTCTTCACGGTGCCGCCGACGGGCGCGCCGGCAGCGGCCAACTGCCCGTTGACCCGTTCCTGCGCAGTCCGCGGAAGGTCCAGCCCCCCGAAACCGACCGGCAGATGCACCCACGCCAGACCCGCGTCGTACTGTGCGCCCAGAAAGTCCCGCGCCGGGGTGGTGGTCGGGTCGTGCTCCCTGAGCAGCGCCCGGACCAGCGCGTCCAACTCAGCCTCGGTGGTCACTGCCCGCCGCCGGATTGATAACCCTGCGCCGGTCCCAGCAGCAAGCCACCGTCGATCACCAGCGTCTCGCCGGTGATCCAGCTCGCCGCATCGGAAACCAGGAAAGCAACCGCGCCGGCCACATCGTCGGGCTCACCGATCCTGCCCAATGCGATCGATGCCGCCAGCGGGTCCTCGTGATCCTTCCACAGCGCTTCCGCGAGGCGGGTGCGAACCACACCGGGGGCAATCGCATTGACCCGGATGCGGGGTGAAAGTTCCAGTGCCAGTTGCTTGGTCACGTGTATCAAGGCGGCCTTGGTGGCGTTATACAGGCCCATGGCCGGCGACTGGTGCATGCCCCCGATGGAGGCGGTGTTGACGATCGCGCCGCCGTGCTCACCCATTCCCGACTTGACCACCAGCGATGTCCACAGCAGCGGTGCCCACAAGTTGACGTCGAAGATTTTGTTGAAGCGCGCGTGGTCCTGGTCGATCAGTGGGCCGTAGGCCGGGTTGGTGCCGGCGTTGTTGATCAGAATGTCCACCCGTCCGAACCGCTCGATGGTGAGGTCGACGCAGCGCCGCGCTGCGTCCTCGTCGACCGCGTGTGCGCCCACGCCGAGGGCGCGGTCACCCACCTGCGCCGCGGCCGCATCCGCGGCTTCCTGCTTACGAGCGGTCAACACCACGTTGGCGCCGGCGTCCGAAAGTTTCTGCGAGATCGCCAATCCGATGCCCCGCGAGGCGCCGGTGACGATGGCGGTGCGGCCGGTCAAATCCAAAGAGGTCATCTGTATCCGCCTTCTGTCGCGAGACCGCCGACTTTTTTCCTTAACGGGTTTGAATGTGTGCCCACGTGGTATGCGATTGAAATGTTAGCGAAACTGAATTTCCTCAAACCACTGGTGGTGGCCGGGGCTGTCGCTACAGCGATCGCCGCGGCGCCGATGGCCACGGCTGACGGTGTCGCGGCCGGGCCGGGCACTACCAGCACCGGAATCACCCACTTCATCCCGCTCGACCCGGGCGGCGGCGGCTGCGACGCCAACGGCAATTGCGGTTCCGGCGGCACCGACCAGGGACCCAACGGCGGTCCCGGCGGGCAAGGGTGCCTCCCGGGCGTCGGCTGTGGCAATGGTGGTCAATTCTGGGGTCCGGGCGGTGTTCCCGGCGGGGAGGGCTGCCTGCCGGGCGTCGGGTGCGGCTCGGGCCACGCCTGAGCCTGGCACGCCAAAGGGTCCAGGCCCGTTACCGGTCAGCGGTCCCGGAGCCCGGTGATCCAGGCCCGGGACTCGGCCGGGTCGATCACGTCGTCGAGTTCGAAAGTGGTGCCGGCGCGCAACGCTTTGCCGTGTTGATAGGCGGCCGCAACAAGCTTGTCGAATAACGCCTGGCGCTGCGCCTCGTCCGCGGCGGCGGCCAACTCTTTACTGAACCCCAGTCGCACAGCGCCTTCCAGGCCCATGCCACCGATTTCTCCGGTGGGCCATGCGACGGTGAACTGCGGCGCGCGGAACGATCCGCCGGCCATGGCCATCGCGCCCAGACCGTATCCCTTGCGCAAGATGATCATTCCGAACGGCACCGTGAGTTGGGCCCCCACGATGAACATCCGGCCGAACCGCCGTACCGCGGCGTCCTTCTCCGCTTCGGGCCCAACCATGAATCCGGGTGTGTCACACAGGGATACCACCGGCAGCCCAAATGACTGGCACAGAGTCAGGAAGTCACCGACCTTGTCGGCCGCCTCGGCGTCGATCGCGCCGCCGAGGTGGTGGCTACTGTTGGCAATCAAGCCGTATGCCACACCCTCGACGCGGACCAGCGCGGTGACAACGCCCACGCCGTAATCGGGACGCAGTTCCAGCACCGAACCGACATCCACCACGCTGTCGATCACCCGGTGCACATCGTAGGCGCGTAACCGGTTCTGCGGCACCACATGCCGGGCCATGCGTGGATCCGGAGCTGCCCAATCGGCAACCTCGCCCTGGAAATAGGCCAGATACTGTTTGGCCAGGGACACCGCGTGCGCCTCGTCGCGGGCCGCCAGGCTCACCACTCCGTTGCGGCGCTGTACCTCGATCGGCCCGATCGCCTCGGGCGGATAGACGCCGAGTCCGCCACCCTCGATCATCGCAGGGCCGCCCATGCCGATGTTGGCGTCCGGGGTCGCGATGATCACGTCGCAGACCCCGGCCAGGGCGGCGTTGCCGGCGAAGCACCGCCCGGAGACGATCGAAATGAGCGGGACCCGTCCGGACAGTCCGGCCAGCATGCGGAACGTCGGCACATCCAGACCCGCCATCCCCCCGACGTCCGTATCACCCGGCCGTCCACCGCCGCCCTCCGCGAAAAGCACCACGGGCAACCGCTTTCGGGCTGCCAGTTCGAAGATCCGGTCGGTCTTGGCGTGATTCCGCATGCCTTGCGTCCCGGCCAGCACGGTGTAGTCGTACGACACCACGACGGCAGCCGCCGCCGGATGCCCGAAGCGATCCGCACCGATCGTCGCCAGGCCGGCGACCAGGCCGTCGGCCGGGGTGTTGGCGATCAGGTCTTCTTCGGAGCGCCTGCTGCGCTGAGCGGCGATGGCCAGGGCACCGTACTCGACGAAGCTGTCCGGATCGACGAGGTCGGCGATGTTCTCTCGCGCAGTGCGACGACCCAGCTTATGCCGCTTGGCAACTGCGGCCGGACGCCCGTCATCGAGGGTCATCCGGTGCCGCTGACGGACCTCGTCGAGATCCTCTCGCGGACGGTCGAGGTCAAGGGCGGCCGAGATGGATCGGCCCGCGGACCCCGAACCGGTGCGGACGAACACCACCAGCGGATCCCCGGTGCCGACCACCTGACCGGGGGCGACCAGAGTGCGGATCGTGCGCAGTGCGTCCGGCGCGGCCACGACGTGCTGCATCTTCATGGCCTCCAGCACCACCACCTGCCCGTTGGCACCGACCTCCGCGCCGTCGGGCGCCACCTCGACCACAGTGCCGGCCAGTTGGGCACGCAGCACCTCCTCGCCCGGATAGAGCTCGACGGCCATGACGACCGGGTGCTGACGCTGATGGGTCGTCGCCGCGGCGGCCAACTCCGCAAATTTGCCGTCGAGGAAGGCCGTGGACACGGCACCACTTTGAAATTCCTTGTCGGACAACACCTCCCGCAGCACTGAAATGTTGGTCGCGATCCCCTCGATACCGAACTCGCCCAGGGCCGTATGCGCCTTGCGCGCTGCAGCGACGAATGACGCGCTCCGAACGTGGGTGATCACCTTGGCCAGCAGCGAATCGTATCTCGGGCTGGGCGCCAGGCCCGGTCTTCCGTAGGTGTCGACGCGCACGCCCGGACCCGTCGGCGGGGCGAAGACGGTCAGGGTGCCGGCGCTGGGCAGCACGCAGCCGTCGGTTCCGAACGTCTCCATGTTGACCCGGGTCTGAATCGCGATGCCCGCCCCCGCGGCGGGCTCACCGACGACTTCGGTTCCATCCGAGGCGATCCCGGCGGGTACCGGCAGTTCGTCGTACGCCGCGCCGTCGGCGATGTCCAGTTGGACGGCGACGAGGTCCACGCCGGTGACTGCCTCGGTGACGGTGTGCTCCACCTGGATACGCGGATTGATCTCCAGAAAGACGAAGTTGTCGCCGCTGACTAGGAATTCGACGGTGGCCACTCCGCGCAGCCCCACCCTCGCGCACAGCCGCACCGCCGCCTGGTGTAGTGCGCGCCGCAGGTCGTCGGAAAGATGCTGTGCCGGAGCGATTTCCACCAGCTTCTGGTAGCGCCGCTGGACGCTGCAATCCCGGTCGCCGAGCGCGAGGGCGCGGATCTGGTGGCCGGCAGGTGCGGCGACGATCTGTACTTCGATGTGTCGCGCATCGGTGAGCAACGCTTCGGCGAACAGGGCCGGGTCGCCGAAGCCGAGTCGCGCTTCGGCGGCGCATTGGCGATAAGCCTCGTCGATCTGGTCGACGCGCTCGATCCTGCGCATGCCGCGCCCACCGCCACCGGCCAACGCCTTGAGCATGATGGCGCCATCCTGAGCGGCGAAAAATGCGCGCACATCGTCGACGCTGCTCGGCCCGTCGGTGGCGGCCAGCACCGGCACCCCGGCGGCAACCGCTGCCGCACGCGCCGAAGACTTGTTGCCAACCAGCTCGAGGACTTCGGCGGACGGACCCACGAACACGTAGCCGGCGTCCGCGCAGGCGCGGGCGAATTCGGGGTTCTCGCTGAGGAACCCGTAGCCGGGGTGGATCACCGCCGCGCCGGACGTCTTCGCGGCAGCCAGAACGGCGGCGTGGTCGAGATAGGCGGCTACCCCGTTGCCCGGCAAAGCGATCGCCTCGTCGGACGCATGCACGTGGGGGCTGTCGGCGTCATCCTCGGCGTAGACCGAAACGGTCCGCAGCCCCAGTTCGGTTGCGGTGCGGACGATGCGGAGAGCGATCTCGCCCCGATTGGCGATCAAGACATCGCGCGGTGATGGCCGCATACGCCACAGCGTACGGTCCGGTTCAGAATGTATGCTGCCTGGGCAGCACGACCGGCTTGACGCCGTAACGAGGCCCCGGGTACCCACGGCCGCTGAAGATGGCCGCGACACTTCCCGGTGCGGGCGGCAGTTCCTGGGGCGCTTCTTCGCTGTCGGGCACCGCCCAGTAGGTGCCGTCCACAGCTGGGGCGGCAGACGGTACGGGCGCGGAGTTCGACCAACTTATGGGCACCGAGAGCTCACCGACCACATGTGCTCTGCCCAGCCCGGCGACGATCGGCGTCGGCTCGGCGAACCCCGGCTTCGCCGAGTGAGCAGCGGTGCCCGGCGCAGCGCCATGGTGGGCGGCCGCCGCGTGGCCTATCTCTTCTGCGTCGGCGTCGTCGTCCCCGCCACTGCCGATCTGACCCACCGAATAGTCCCAGTAGGTAGCCCTGTTGTGGTCGAACGTGCCGGCCCACCAGAGTTCGGACCGATCGAACGCCATGATCATGTCGAGCAACGGCGACCCGGTGGCCGCCGGCGCTTCGGCGGGGCCGGCGAGACTCAGCACCGCATCAGGGCCCTGACTGACGACGGTGCCCAGCGCCGCCTGCTGCGCCGAAGCCGAACCCGACGCGACGGCTTCGGCAATAGCGGCGGCCTGACTTGGGACGCCGGCCGGATTGATGATCTCCGATGGGCTGACCAGCGGGTCCAGCCGCCCCGCGGCCGCCGAGGATGCCGCATATCCGTACATGGCCGCGGCGTCGCGAGCCCACATCTCGCCGTAGCGTGCTTCGGTCACCGCAATGGCCTGGGTGTTCTGTCCGAGCAGATTCGTCTCGGTCAGTACGGCAAGCTGAGCTCTGTTAGCCACCACCTCTGCCGGGTGGACCGTCATCGCAAACGCCGTCTCGTAGGCGGCCACCGATGACATGGCCTGGGCCGCCGCGCACGCCGACGACTCGGCGGTGTAGGCCATCCAGGCCAGAAAGGATTGCGCCGCGGCGACCATCGACAGTGACGCGGAACTCATCCATGCGTCGGTGCTCAGCCTCGAGATGACGGCTTCGAACGAGGAGGCGGCCGAGCGCAGCTCGTCGGCAATTCCGTTCCAAGCGTCAGCGGCGGCCAGCATCGGGGCCGCGCCGGCGCCGGTGTACATGCATGCCGAATTGACCTCTGGCGGTAGCGCTCCAAAGTCCAACAACAAATCCCGTTTAGTCCTGCGGTCCACCGGGCCGACGGCACTAAGACGCCGATGACCCCCGGACCACATCGGCAACCAGTCGGGAGAATTTTACCTCGCGGTGAATTAAAGACCTCTCGCCAACTCGGCGTTCTCATAGAGACTTCCAATGAATCAAACAACAACGTGCTTGGGCATGACGATCGGTTTGAATCCGTAGCGCGGCCCGGCGAGGCCACCACCGCCCTTGGCCGCCAACGCCATACCGGGTGCACCGGGAACACCGCCGAGTGCACCGCCTTCTTCCGGTACCGACCAACCACTGCCGTCGGCGGCCGTCGCCCCGGCGGTGATGACCGGCGCGGCGGTGGACCAACTTGCCGGTACGGAAAGGCCGCCGACCAACGACGCCGCGCCCAACACCGGGCCGCCAGCCGCGCCGCCGATCGGAGCCACCGCGTTCGCCACCGCGGCGGCGCCGGCCGTACCGATCCCCGCAGCCGCTTCGGCTGTAGGCAGGGCGGTATCGAGCGTGTGCTGCAGGAAAATCGCCGTTGTGATCCCGGCGGTGGTAAACCATCCCGCCGTGTTCACGGCACCGTTGATGGTGTTCTGCACGAACGGGACGGCCAAGATATCGGTGATGTCCTGCACGACCGAATCCAGCGCCGCCGCATTCGCTGCCGCGGGAGACGCGAGGCCTGCGACGGCATCGGGAATGTTGCCGATCAGATAGTTCAGGCCCGACTGCCGCGCGGCAGCGAAGGCCTCTCCCACCGCCGCGGCCTGGTTGGCGATTCCGGCAGCGTTGGTGGCCGACGCCGGCGGCGCCAACGGGGTTAGCTTGCCCGCGGCCGCCGAAGCGGCCGCGTACCCGTACATGGCAAGGGCGTCTTGAGCCCACATTTCGCCGTAATGCGCCTCGGTGGCTGCGATGGCAGGGGTGTTCTGTCCCAGCACGTTGGTCGCGACCAGCGTGGCCAGCAGGGCTCTGTTCGCGGCGACCTCCCCCGGCGGCACGGTCATCGCGTAGGCCGCCTCGAACGCGGCCGCCGATGCGACGCCTTGGGAACCCGCCCGCGCCGCGGCTTCCGCGGCGTAGGTCAACCACGCCAGGAAGGGTTGGGCCGCGGCGGCCATGGACAGCGAGGCGGAACCCAGCCACTGCTCGGTGGTGAGTTCAGAGATTACCGACTCGAAGGTATCCGCTGTCGCACTGAGCTCAACCGCCAAACCGTTCCACGCCGCTGCGGCCGCCATCATCGGTGCTGCGCCGGCGCCGGTGTACATACGCGTGGAGTTGACTTCCGGAGGCACTGCGCCAAAGTCCATCATCGTCAATCCTTCCCGGCACTCAGACGTTCACCGGCCGGGCCATGACCATGGGCTTGACCCCGTAGCGCGGCGCCCCGAAACCGGTACTGCCCCGGCCCGTCGACACCATCCCCGGCATGCCAGGCAGCAGCGTCATACCCGGCGGCGACGAGGGCGCTGCGAGGTTCCAGCTCGAGGATTTCGGCGTGGCGCTGGATACCAGGGTGGCCGGTCCGGCCCAGGGCGACGGGGCCGACAGCCCACCGATCGGGGCGGCTGCGACCAACCCGGCCGCGACGGGCGCCTGCCCGGCTCCCAGCGCCGTAGCCCCCGCCAGACCCGCGGTGTCGGCTGCGCCCTCGACCGCACCCTCCTCGAATGGCACCAACAGGCCGCCGTTTGCCAAACCGACCAGATTCGACGCGGCCGAGGCCCAGTTACCGACCCCGATATTGACGATGTTTGCGATGTCGGCCAGTGGCGAGTCCGTCAACGCAGCGGGTAATGCTGCGGCTGCCGAATTGGCCGACTCGGTGGCGGAGTAGGTCTGCGCGCTGAACCCCAGCGTGTTGACGAACGTGTCGTACATCGCCCCGGCTTCGGCGCTGACCTGTTGATAGAGGGTGCCGTAGGCAGCGAAGAGAGCGGCCTGCAGCGCCGAAATCTCATCTGCCGCAGCGGGAATCACGCCAGAGGTGGTCGGGGCTGCGGCGGCCGCGTTCTGTGCGGCCTGCTGGGCTCCGACGGTCTGCAGTTTCCCCGCCGCGGCGGTCAGTTCTTCCGGCTGTGCGGTCAAGAAGGACATGAGTTGCTCCTCGTAGGTGAAGACGGCTGGGACCGTGGTGCTCGCCGATGTCCGCAACCCCGTCCGGTCGAACTGCGCCGATTCACGGCTTCGTAACATCGCCATATTCAGCGTGTCACCTTGTTGTGGTGGCGGTGCGAAAATCACCCGCGCGGCGCGGGATTCTTCCGGCGCATGCGGTGGCGCGTCAGCGCAGTGCGGAACCCCACTGAACCTGTTCGCGGAGCTTGGCTTTGAGCAGCTTCCCACCCGCATTGCGCGGCAACGGCGTCGTCACTACCGAGACGTACTGCGGCACTTTGTAATCCGCGAGTTGCTCGCTGCAGTGTTCGAGTACCGCCGGCACGTCGACCTGCTCCCCGACGAGCACTGCGCCGACCTTCTCCCCCATGACGTCGTCCGGCACCGCAAGCACACAGGCGTCGACGACATTCGGAGCGGCCAGCAACGCCGCTTCGACCTCGACGCTGGAGATGTTTTCACCGCCGCGGTTGATGATGTCCTTGAGCCGGTCGACGATGTGCACCCGTCCGGCGTCGTCGACGCGGACCACGTCGCCGGTGTGCAGCCAGCCGTCCACGATGGTGTTCGCAGTGGCTTCCGGCCGGTTCCAGTAGCCGGCGGTGATGTTGGCGCCCCTGCACACCAATTCGCCGACCAGCTGACCGTGTTGATTGGGGATGACGCCGAGGTCCACCGAGGGTGCCGCGTATCCGACCGAGTCGGCATGCTCGATGGCCTCGGCGTCGGGCAGCACGGTCATTAGCGATGCGGTCTCCGTCATGCCGTAGCCGTTGAACACCGTGGCTTGCGGGAACGCGTTCTTGACGACCCGGACGAGTGACGGCGCGATGGGTGCGCCGCCGTAACCGACCCAGCGCACCCCGGACACATCCGCGGCGGCGAAACCCTGTCGGCGTAGCAGCAACGCGTAGATCGCCGGAACGGTGACCATCACGGAGATACGCTCGGCGGTCAAGGTGGCCACCAAGGCGTCGAGGTCGAGAGCAGGCATGATCACGGCCGCCCCACCCAGCCGGGCGGCCGCCAGAAGCTGAGAATTGCAACCGGTCACATGGAACAAGGGCACCGAGATGAGCGTGCGCAGCTCCGTACCGATGTCACGAGGCTGATTAAGACACCGGATTCCGTTCTCGGTGTTGGTCACGAATGCTTCGTGGGTGGTGGGCACGCCCTTGGGATGCCCGGTGGTTCCTGACGTATAGAACAGCGCGGCAACGTCTTTCGGACCGAGTTGGTCGGTGACGTACGGCCGGCCGTCCGGCAGCGGGGTGTCGGCGGCGAGGTCGACATGCGCCCCGGCGTCGGCCAGCACGAAGTCGACTTCCGGTTGCGCCGAGCGCGTGTTGACGGCCACTGCAATGCCTCCGGCCATCACCGTGCCCCAGAAGGCGAGCACCCAGTCAATGCCCGCGGGATAGCGCACCGCCACCCGGTCACCGGCCCGCAGCCCGTCGGCGCGCAGGCCGCCGGCAACGCGCGACGCGCGGTCCCAGAGTTGGCGGTAGGTGAGCCGGTCCGCGCCCAGTTCGACCACCGCTTCGCTGTCCGGGTGAGCGGTGACCTGCTCGGCGAGCATGTCGAGCAGGGTGGCCGGGATGTCGTCGTAGTGAGGGACGCGGTGGTCGTCGACGTGGAGGCCGGTGCGCGGGAATGGGTTGCCACTGCGCGAAATCTGCACTACGTCAGGCATGCGCGTCCCCTACTACTGTTGTCTACCGACACACGGTAGGGGCTCCAGTCGCGTCAGGCCAGCGCGAACTCGGCGTAGCTGTCGACGTCGAAGGCATGCAACACCCGGCGCCGGTCAGCGGGCAGCAGTGGCTCGGCGGTGGACGCGTCGACGATCTGCGGCCGCACCACGTGGTAGGTCTGACCCTTGCACTTGATCGTCGCGGACCCGGCGGCACGCACGTTGCGCAGCCAGTCGACGTCCGACCCGTAAGGCAGGGGCACCACGAAGCCGTCGGGAATCGGGACGGCGACGACCGGGGTGGCGTAGTGCCTTCCCGATTTGCGGCCGATGTGGGAGATGGTGGACGCGTACCAGTAGCGGCGGCCGGCCAGGGGCATCATCGCCGGATTGAGCAGGTGCTTGTTGAAGTGTCGGACCGCGTCTCGAACCCGCGGTTTGGCGTAGGTGGTCATACTCATCGAGGCTGCCCGGGCGGGGACCCTCGGTACAGAGGCATTGGTCCATTACGGGTGAGGACTTCCGCCGGTGGCCACACCGGGCTGTCCTATCGTCGTAGCGGTGACCTTCGAGGAGCCTGCCGCGTTTTTCACCGTCGACGGCGATTCTTACCTGCCCGGACCGATGACGAGGGGACCGTGGGGCGCCGCGATGGGCGGCCAGATCGTCGGGGGGCTGTTGGGTTGGGGAATCGAGCAGTCCGGCTTGGACCCGGAATTTCAGCCCGCCCGGCTGACGGTGGACCTCTTGCGGCCCGCTCTGCAGGAGCCGGTGCAGATACGGACGTCGGTGCAGCGGGAAGGCCGGCGCATCAGACTCGTCGACGGCGCACTGGTGCAGAACGGACGCACGGTCGCGCGCGCCAGCGCGCTGTTCCTGCGGCGAGGTGAGCACCCCGACGGCGAGGTGTGGTCGGACTCGGTGCAGATGCCGCCGCTCCCATCGGATACTGCGGGCTTCCCCGCTGACATGCCGTTTCTCATCTGGGGCTACGGGGCCACGACGGAGGGCAGCCCCGGTATCGCGGCGGGTGAGTGGGAGCAGACGCACTCCCGCAAGTTCGCCTGGACCAGGCTGTTCCGGCCGATGGTGCGGGGATATCCCTTGACACCGTTTACCCGCCTGGCCTTCGTCGGTGACGTGACGAGCTCGCTGACCCATTGGGGCACCGGCGGGTTGCGCTATATCAATGCCGACTACACCGTCACCGCGAGCCGGCTGCCGGACGGGGAGTATGTGGGGCTGGCGGCCCAGAGTCATTACGGCTCAGCCGGAGTCGCGACCGGGAGCGCCACCTTGTTCGACCGGCATGGCCCGTTGGGCACCAGTTCGGCGCTGGCACTGGGCCAGCCTGCCGATGCGTTTCAGCCGTTGCACACCTGAGTGGACCTGGCTGTTCAGAACGGCCAGAGCGGGATGTCGAAACTCGCGATCGTGTTGCTTGGCAGGTGGATTCGCGGCATGGCCAACGCGGGAGTTGTCATGCTGCCCAACCCGATCGAGGGGATTGTGAACGACGGCGTGGTCAGCGGCGGCGTGCTGATCTGCGGCAACGTGAAACTGCCCAACCCGATCGAGGGGATTGTGAACGACGGCGTGGTCAGCGGCGGCGTGCTGACTTGCGGCAACGTGAAACTGCCCAACCCGATCGAGGGAATCGTGAACGAGGGCGTCGTGAGCGGCGGCGTGCTGATCTGCGGGAGGGTGAAGCCGCCGACGCCGATCGAGGGGATCGTGAACGGCACGGAGGTGGCCGCGGGGATGTTGACCTGCGGAAGCGTGAATCCTCCCACTCCGACGGGATCAATGGTGAACGCCGGGGTGGTGATCGGCGGTGTGGTGATCTGCGGGAGCGTGAAGCCGCCGGTGCTGATCGAATCGATCGTGAGCGCCGGAGTCGTGAATTCCGGAATGCTGATCCGCGGCAGGGTGAAGCCGGCGACGCCGATCGGGTCGATCGTCAGGGCCGGAATCATGATCGTGGGCGTGGCGATCTCCGGGAGGGTGAACGCCGCAACGCTGATGGGCGGGATGGTGATGCTGGGCGTGGCAAGGTCGGGGAGGCTGAACCCGTTGATCGTGAACGACGGGATCGTCACGCCGATACCGCCGATGGTGCCGGGACCGACGCGGGCGTAGGCAGGAAGTCCGCCGGTACCCGAATTCTGTTGGACTCCACCACCGATCTGAGGGTAGAGGCCGATGACGGTTGTTTGGAAATTGATGAGATTGTTGGGGATGAATATCACGAGATCGTTCGTGACGAACTCCGGCAACGTGATCGTCACGCTGCCGATGTTGATGTTGGGTGTCGTGAATGTGCCGGTGCCGATATGCCCGATCGGTATCGATGGGATGGTCAGGGCGGGCAGGTTGAATCCGCCCACCGCGGTGCCGGCGGGGATGGTGATCGGTGGGATGAGAACCGATGGAATGGACAGCGGGGGCAGGTCGAACGCGCCCAGCGTGATGCCGGCGGGGATGGTGATCCGCGGAATCGACAACGACGGGATACCCAGTTGCGGCAGGTCGAACGCCCCGACCGTGGTGCCCGCGCCGATCGTGATCGAGGGAATGGACAGCGACGGGATGGCTAGCGGCGGCAGGTCGAACGCTCCCACGCCGATATCCGCAGGAGTGGTGAACGCTGGAATCGATACCGGCGGCAGTGTGATCGGTGGCAGGCCGAACCCACCCACGGTGATCCCCGCCGGGGTGGTCGAGGCCGGAATCGTCAACGACGGCAGGGTGATCGGTGGCAGGCCGAACCCGCCCACGGTGATCCCCGCCGGGGTGGTCGAGGCCGGAATCGACAGCGAGGGCACCGTGATCGGTGGCAGATCGAAACCCCCCACCGTGATCCCCGCCGGGGTGGTCGAGGCCGGAATCGACAACGACGGGAAGGTGATCGGCGGCAGACCCGCCCCGGGCACCGAGATCGCCGGGATCTCCAAGGGCGGCAACAACAGATCCGGGGTGTTGATCGCAATGTGCAAGCTCCGCGGGGGTGCCCCAGTGTGGAACGCGCCGATGTTGAAATCGTTGGTGTTGAACAGGCCTTGGTTCATGTTCCCGGCGTTGAATGCGCCGGTGTTGTAGCTGCCGGTGTTGAAGCTGCCGGTGTTGGCTGAGCCCGGGTTGGCGATGCCGGTGTTGGCGTTGCCGGTATTAAGGATCCCGACATTGCCGATCCCCACGTCGAACACGCCCGAATTCCATGACCCGGCGTTGAACAGTCCCGTGTTCCCCACTCCGGTGTTGCCGATCCCGAAGTTCCCCGACCCCGAATTGAACAACCCCACATTGCCGGTACCCGAATTGAACAGACCGAGATTGCCGCTACCAGAATTCAACCCACCAACACTGAACGACTCCACCCCACCAGCAGCACCCACCGTGACATAAGTGCCCCCAAAGCCGACCTGCCGCACACCACTTAGGCCAAACCCCATGTTGTAACTACCGGTGTTACCCAACCCGACATTGTGCGCCCCGGCATTGCCCGCACCAACGTTGAAGTCACCCAGGTTCCCCACACCCACGTTGACACTGCCGATATTGCCCAACCCGACATTGCCGGCCCCCACATTGGCCAACACCCGGTCAAGTCCCCGGCTCAACGACTCCGGCGACATCGCGGTGTTCACATAGCCGGACACCACACTACCCAGACTCACCACCCCCGAGGCACCCGTATCACCCCCCAGCCCAACCACATTCGAGTTCAACCACCCCGACAACCCCGACCCGTAATTCCCGAAACCCGAATTACCCCCAGCACCAGAGTTGAAAAATCCCGACGACGGCGCACTGCTGGTATTGAAATACCCCGGCCCACCCGGGATCGCCACCTCAGCGATGACCGCACTCGGCACGTGAATACTCGGCACCGTCAACCCCGGAGTCCCAAACGCCCCCAACCCAATCGAGGGAATCGTAAACACCGGCGTCGTCAACGCCGGCGTCGCAATCTGCGGCAACTCAAACCCACCCAACCCGATCGGGTCAATCGACAGTGGTGCAGTCGTGATCGGCGGAGTGGTAATTGCCGGCAGGTTGAAGCCACCCAGGCCGACGGGATCGAGGATGATCGGCGGCGTCGTGATCGGCGGGATGCTGAGCTGCGGCAGCACAAATCCATCTGCCGCAATCGAATCGATGGTGATCGGCGGGGTCGTGATCGGCGGGGTGACAATCCGCGGCAGCGTGAACGCGCCCACCCGGATCGGGTCGATCGTGATCGGCGGCGTGCTGATCGGGGGCGTGACAATCTGCGGCAGCGTGAAGTCCGCCGCCCTGATCGGGTCGATCGTGATCGCTTGCGTCGTGAAGGCCGGGGTCTTGATCTCCGGCAGCGTGAACCCGCCGACGCTGATGGGCGGCACGGTGATGGGGGGCGTGGTCAGCGGGGGGAGGTTGAACCCGCCGATCGTCAGCGAGGGAATGTTGACCCCGATACCGCTGATGGTGGCCGGGCCCAGGATGATCCAGGCGGGGGGTCCGCCCGAGTTCGGACTGCTGCCCGGGGTGGTGACTCCCCCGCCGAACTGAGGCCAGACATTTGTGTTGCCCGTGGTCAGCCAGAACACGTTGTTGGGAATGAACAACACCAGTGGTATCGGTGCTGAGGCAGGCAGCGTGACGGAAATGTTCGAGAGGTTCAATGGCGGCGTTGTGAAGCTGCCGACGGGGATGCTGCCGATGGTGATCGAGGGGATGGTCAGCTGGGGCAGGTTGAACGCGCCCAGCGTGATGCCGCCCGGGATGGTGATGGGCGGAATAGCGAGCGAGGGGATCGTCAGCCGCGGTAAATCGAACGCCCCCAACTCGATACCCGGAAGCGCGATCGACGGAACGTCGATCGCCGGAATGCTCAACTGAGGCAGATCGAAGCCGCCGAGACTGATGCCCTCGGATATCGTCAGCGACGGGATGGAGATCGGCGGGATGCTCAGCGAAGGCAGGCCAAAAGCGCCGACCGCGATTCCCGGGGGTGTGGTGATCGCCGGAGTGGTGATCGACGGAATGGTCAGCCGGGGCAGATTGAAGGCGCCCACGTTGATGCCTGCGGGAACCGTGAACGACGGAATCGTCAACGGCGGCACCGTGATCGGCGGCAGATCGAAGCCGCTGACCATGATCCCGGCCGGAGTGGTCGAGGCAGGAATACCCAACGACGGCATGGTGATCGGCGGCAGACCGAACCCACTCACCATGATGCCCGACGGGGTGGTCGACGCCGGAATCGACAAAGACGGCACCGTGATTGGCGGCAGGCCGAAAGCAGGTACCGAGATCGACGGGATCTCCAGCGGCGGCAAGGTCAGATCCGGTGTAATGATCGGAACATGGAAGCTGCCCTGGCCGACGCCGGTCTGGAGCATCCCGGTGTTCCACGAGCCGGTGTTGAACAGCCCGTTGTTCATGTTCCCGAGGTTGAACGCCCCGGTATTGACATTGCCGCTGTTGAACCAACCCGTATTGGTGTTGCCCGGGTTGAATCCGCCGGTGTTCCATGAACCCGTGTTGAGGCTGCCGACGTTGAACGTCCCGGCGTTGAACAATCCGGTGTTACCCAGCCCCGAGTTGCCGATTCCGAAGTTGCCCTCACCGGAGTTGAAGAATCCGAGATTTCCGGTGCAGGAGTTGAACAACCCCACGTTGCCGCTGCCGGAATTCAGTCCACCGAGAACGAAGCCCGAGCTGCCGATACTGATGTACGTGTTGCCAAAACCGATCCGGTTGTCACCGGTCAGCCCGAAACCGAAATTGCGGTTGCCCGTGTTTCCGAAACCGATGTTGCGGTCACCGGCATTGCCGGCGCCGATGTTGAAACTACCCAGGTTCCCGAACCCGACGTTGGCAGAACCGACATTGCCGGCACCCACGTTGATCGCGTCAAGACCGGGGACGGCCGGCGCGGGTGCCGATTCGGTCAAGCCCGACAATCCGGCCAGATTCCGCAGCGGCTGGGTGAAAGGCGAAAGCGCGGAGATGATTTGGGATGCCCCGCCGTGGTAGCCGAACATCGCGGCCACGTCCTGGGCCCACATCAGTTCGTACTCGGTTTCGGTCGCGGCGATGCCATGTGCGTTCTGCCCGAACAGGTTTGACGCCACGAGGGACCGCAGCTGAGCGCGGTTGGCGGCGATGATGGCCGGGTCGACCGTGGCCGCCAGCGTCGCCTCGAAGACTGCCGCGGCCATTCTCGCTTGACTTGCCGCCTGCTCAGCCTGCGCGCCTGCCGCGCCCAGCCATCCCGCATAGTCGGTGGCCACTCTCGCCATAGCCATCGACGCCGGACCCTGCCATCCGCCACCGGCCAGCCCGGAAGTCACCGAGCCGAACGATGCCGCCGCCGAGGCCAGCTCCGCGGACAGTCCTTCCCAGGCCGCCGCCGCCTCCAGCAGCGGGACCGGCCCCGCGCCCGAAAGGAGCCGGGCGGAGTTGATCTCGGGGGGAATACGAAGAAGTTCATCTGGTCAACTCCTCAGAGCCCCTGCTTACCGGGGGTGCCCGGGCTGCCGGGTCCGCCGGAGCTGCCGTTCACGCCGAGCGGGGAACCGCCGAGCCCCCCACCGCCGCCGGAGCCACCGGAGGCGCCGCCGGAACCCGGGAAGTTGGTGCCGTTGCCGCCGCTGCCGCCATTGCCGGCATTACCGCCCTTACCCCCGGTGCCGCCGACCCCGATACCGGTTGCGTTGCCAGCGTTACCGCCTTCGTTACCGTTGCCGCCCTGGCCGCCGTTTCCTCCGGTCGAGCCGGCTCCGCCGGTGCCGCCGGTGCCGCCCGTACCACCGACGCCGCCGTCGCCGCCGTTGCCGACGCCGTCTGCGTTGCCGCCGGTGCCGGCCCGCTGACCGAGTCCACCGTTGCCGCCGTTTCCACCCTTGCCGTTTCCAACGCCGCCGTCGCCCCCGGTGCCACCCGTTCCTCCGGTGCCGCTTGCACCGCCGTTGCCGCCACCGGTCGCGTTGCCACCGCCGCCGGAACCACCACCCGTGCCGCCGTCGCCGCCGTCAGCGGCGTCACCGCCGAAGTTTCCAGTAGCCGAGCCGCCCTTGCCTCCGGTGCCACCGGTCCCACCGGCGCCGCCCACACCCGCGTTGCCTCCGCCGATGGCATTGCCGCCGACGCCTCCGTTTCCACCCATGCCGCCGGTGCCACCGTTGGTCGCGCCGAACTGGCCGGCGCTGTCGGTGCCGATGCCACCGGTGCCGCCCTGGCCTCCGACGCCGCCGGCGCCACCGGTGCCACCGTCGATCGCCACGCCTCCCTTGCCGCCAATACCGCCAACACCACCGGGGCCACTGGTCAGATTCGTCGCGTTGCCGCCGGTGCCGCCCTGACCGCCCGTGCCACCCACGCCGCCGTTTCCGCCACCGATCCCGCCGATACCCGCGCCGCCGGCGCCTCCGTTTCCGCCGTTTCCGCCGGTACCGGCCGGAACGAGCGGAATGGCGTTGTCAAAGCCAGCCGCTCCGATCCCGCCGTTGCCACCCCTGCCGCCCGTTCCGCCGGTTCCGTTGGCACCGGCGGAACCCAGCGTGCCGGCCCCGGTTCCAGCGGCCCCGCCGACACCCGCGGCGCCACCGGCGCCGCCGTCGCCAGCGTTACCGCCGGAGTAGTACACAACGTTGGAGCCCACAACGTCGGCGCCGAAGCTACCGCCGCCGTGCCCACCGACGCCGCCGTCACCGCCTCGACCGCCGACTCCGCCGTTGCCGTTCGCGCCGCCCGCACGGCTGCTGCCGCCGTTACCTCCGGTACCGCCGGTGCCGCCGGCGCCGGCCGGCATGCCGGGGTCTCCTTTTCCGAAGTTCGGAAATACGTATGAAGTCCCGGTCGCACCGTCGCCGCCGGTCCCGCCATTGCCACCGGTGCCGCCGTTGCCCGCGGCGCCACCGAAGAAGCCGCCGAGGTTGTTGCCACCGTTGCCACCGGCGCCGCCTTTGCCTCCCGACGTGCTGAAACTCGTCGTCTGGCCGCCCAGGCCACCGGTTCCACCGGAACCGCCGTTGCCGCCGGTTCCATTGGCGCCGTTGCTGCCGCCGGTGCCGCCGGTGCCGACGGCACCGCCGAAGCCGGCATCGCCACCGTCCCCACCTCGTCCGCCCGGGGTTCCCAGCACTCCCCCTGAAGCGTTGCCGGCATCCCCTCCTCTACCTCCAACGCCGCCATTGCCACCCTGGCCGCCGCTGCCGTTGGCTCCGGTGGCCAGGCTGTTGCCACCCGCGCCGCCGGTGCCGCCCTGACCGCCGTTCCCGCCGGCCTTGCCAGGCTGGTTGACTCCATCGTTCGAGCCGCTGCCTCCCGCGCCGCCGGTGCCGCCGTCGCCACCGCTACCTGCGGACCCGCCGCCGAAGCCCAGGACGTTGCTGCCGCCGGCCCCGCCGGCTCCGCCCTTACCGCCGTCCATGCCTCGGATCGTGTCGCCGACGCCGCCGGTGCCACCCTTGCCGCCGTTGCCGGCGATGCCGTTACCGCCGTTGCCGCCGCCGTTGCCGCCGGTCCCGGCGGCGCCGCCGACGCCGGAGTCGCCGCCGGCTCCGCCGTTGGCCCCGGGCAGCCCGGCCTGAACGGATCCGTCGCCGCCGTTGCCGCCCGTGCCACCGTTTCCGCCGTTGCCGCCCTTGCCGCCCAAGCCGTTGACGCCGCCGACGGTGGCGTTGCCGCCCGCGCCGCCGGTACCACCGGCGCCACCGAGACCGCCGTCGTATCCGGGCTGGTTGACGACGCCGCTCGGGCCGGTGCCGCCCGCACCGCCGTTACCGCCGATACCGCCCGCGCCGCCGCCTCCGCCGCCGAACCCGCCAACCGAGTCGCCCCCGCGGCCGCCGGTACCGCCGACGCCGCCGTTCGTGCCACCAAGCGGGTTCGTTGAGCCCGCGGCGCCGTTGCCACCGGTGCCGCCGGCGCCGCCCACACCGTTGAGCCCGTTGGCGCCGCCGGTGCCGCCGGTGCCCACCGCGCCGCCGGTGCCGGCTGCGCCGCCGTCACCGCCGTTGCCGCCGTTGGAGGCATTCTGGCCGGAGGTCGTACCCGCATTGCCGCCTGCGCCGCCGGCGCCGCCGTTACCGCCGCTGCCGCCGTTGCCGTTGATTCCCCCGACAGCGCTGTTGTTGCCGCCAGCACCCCCGGTGCCTCCGGCGCCGCCCGTCCCGCCGGTGAAGCCTGCCTGGTTGAGGCCGCCGTGGGCACCGCTGCCGCCGGTACCGCCCGAACCGCCGGTACCGCCGGCACCGCCCGAACCGCCGCCGAAGCCGCCGCTGTTGGCTCCGCCGACGCCGCCATCGCCGCCGGGGCCGCCGTTGGTGCCGCCAGAGGGGTTGGTGACGCCTGCTGCGCCCCTGCCGCCGGTGCCGCCGTTGCCGCCCGCGCCGTTGGCACCGCCGACAGCAAGGTTTTGACCGCCGGCGCCGCCCTTGCCGCCGTCGCCGCCGGTTCCGCCGGTGCCCCCGTTCTGGTTCAGCAAACCGGTGCTCCCGGCTCCACCGAGGCCACCGGTGCCGCCGGTACCGCCGGAGCCAGCGGTACCGCCGCCGAAGCCTCCGCTGTTGGCACCACCGGCACCACCGGCACCACCCTGGCCGCCGCTGCCACCCTTGGCCGGGCCGCTCACCGTCTGGCCGCCCGCACCGCCGATGCCGCCAGCCCCGCCAGTGCCGCCGGCGCCATTGAGGCCATTGCTGCCGCCCTTGCCGCCGGTGCCTGCTGCGCCGCCGGTACCGGCACTACCACCGTCGCCGCCGACGCCGCCGTTCGCACCGTTCTGCCCGACACCGGTGCCACCCGCGCCACCCTTGCCGCCGCTGCCGCCGCTGCCGCCGCTGCCGCCGTCGTTACCCGCCGATCCGGTGCCGCCGAAGCCACCCTGACCGCCTCTGCCACCCTTGCCGCCGTTGCCGCCGCTGCCGTTGACGCCGCCCGCGGTGGTGCTGCCGCCCTGTCCGCCCTGGCCGCCTTCGCCGCCCCCGCCACCGCCGCCGCCCATGCCGCCGATATTGCCGGGGACACCGTTGATGCCGGTGCCGCCAATGCTGCCGTTCCCGCCACCGCCGCCGTCGCCGCCGACGCCGGCGGTACCGACGGATCCGCCGCTGCCTCCTGAACCTGTGACACCTCCGGCGCCGGCGGCGCCGCCGACGCCGCCCGTGCCGCCCTTGCCGCCGGTACCGCTGAAGCCGACACCGTTGCCGCCGTCGCCGCCAGTGCCGCCCTTACCACCGGTGCCGCCGGTGCCGCCGTCGCCGTTAGTGCCGCCCACGCCGCTGCTGCCGCCGGAGCCACCCTTACCGCCGGCGCCGCCGGCGTGTCCCTGGTCGCCCTGGTTGCCGGCGCTGCCGGCGGTACCTAGGCCGCCGTCACCACCATTGCCGCCCTGTCCGCCCTTGCCGCCGCTGCCGAAGTTCCCGGTGCCGCCGCCGCTGCTGCCTCCGCTGCCGCTGGCGCCACCCGCCCCGGCGTCGCCGCCGGCGCCGCCCTGCCCGCCCTCGCCACCGTCGACTGCCAAGCCCAGTCCGGTGCCGCCCTGGCCACCCTGCCCACCCTCGCCGCCGTCGCCGCCGACGCCCCCGACGCCGTTGTTGCCGCCCGTGCCGCTGTTACCGCCCGCGGCGCCCTTGCCACCGGCGCCGCCGGCGTGTCCGAGGAAGCCTTTGCCGCCGGGGTCGCCGGTGGTCCCGATGTCGCCGTTACCGCCGGTGCCACCCGCACCGCCCTTGCCGCCCTTGCCGAAGTTCCCGACGCCGCCGCCGTTGCTGCCTCCGCTGCCGCTGGCGCCACCCGCCCCGGCGTTGCCGCCGGCGCCGCCGTCGCCGCCCTTACCGCCGTCGACGCCATAGCCGACGCCGGTGCCACCCTTGCCCCCGATACCGCCGTCGCCGCCGCTGCCGCCGGCGCCACCGGCTCCATTGGTGCCGCCGGCGACGGTGCTGCCACCCGCGCCGCCCTTGCCGCCGGCGCCACCGGCGAAGCCTGTTCCGCCACTGCCTCCGGCGTTGGGGCCGTTGCTGCCCACGTCACCGTTGCCACCGTTGCCGCCGGCACCGCCGGCACCACCGGGGCGTTTCCCCCCAACGCCGAGCAGACCGTTCGGAAATGGACCTGCATCAGCAAACGCTGGCGGATGCATCACGGCCGGCCTACGAAGATCAGATGAATTTAATTACGATAAACTGCAACGACGTCAATGTAAAGTGGCTTTACAAGCACCAGCTGGGTGGACAGTAAGGTGTCCCGATGACCAATAGTAAACAATAACTTCACCATTTTTGCGCTTTTCTACGGATCAACAAACGGGTGTCCCGCTTTTCCGCAATCGACGGCGCAGACGGGCCTCAGCACATGACTCACGCGCGCCAAGATGCCACGCGACAACGAGATACTAGGAACTCCAACGGATTTGCTGATTGTCGCGGAGACGGTTGTCGACGCCAGACCGGCCCGCGGGCATCCGGATTCGTTGCGCGGTGACGAGCCACCGCGCAACGACCCTCAGCGATCGAATCGTCGCGGAATTGGACCGATTGCAGTCGCGCCTCGACGTTGGGGACCTTGCCTCAACCGGAAGTCGACCCGGTCTCGCTCCTGCGACTCAGGCCATCAATGTCGCGGCGACCGTCGCGCCGAGGTTCCAGCATTGCTCCAGGTCTGCCTTAACGGGCTTGCCAGACACCACAACATCGTCTGCCGCTTTCACCCAGCCCAGACCGGCGGTGATGCCGTCCAAGGCCCGCTGCGCGCCCTCGCTGCCTTCGTTGCCATGAATGTAGACACCGAACGGTCTGCCGCGGCTGGCGTCGAGCAGTTGGTAGTACGACTCGTCGAAAGCGTGCTTGAGGGCGCCGCTGAGGTAACCGAGGTTGGCCGGCGTTCCCAGCAGATATCCGTCGGCTCCCAGCATCTCGACCGGTGAGACGGTGAGAGCTGGCCGTCGCATCACCTTCACACCCTCGATCTCGGGCGTGGTGGCCCCGGCCAACACGGCCTCGAACATCTCCTGGCAGTGCGGCGAGGGCGTGTGGTGAACGATCAGCAGCGTGCTCATCGTTGGGCCTCCAGCTGAACCGCCGTCTTCATTGCTTCCCGGGCCCGCCGGCGATCCCCCGCATAGTCGTAGGCACGCGCGAGCCGATACCAGTGCCGCCAGTCCTCGGGGTCGCCTTCGAGTTCGGTGCGCACGCTGTCGAACAACGCGTCAGCGGCGTCCCGTTCGATGCGGCCCGAGGCCCGCCGCGGCAACGCGCTGACGTCGAGTTCCATCCCGTCGTCGGCGATGAGGCGGGTGAGCTTCTGGTGGGCGAATCCGGCCCGCAGTGTCGCGATCATCGCCCACAGTCCGAGGAACGGCATGATCAGCAGCGCCAAACCGAGGCCCACCGCGGCGGGCCGACCCGACCCGACCAGCACCAGCGCGATGCGGCCGAGCAGCACGAAGTACACCAGCATGGCCACGCACAGGAAGGCGATCAGCAGCTGGATCCGCAACGTTCTCGTCATTGCAGGTTGAGCAGGGGCTCTATACCGATGGTCAATCCGGGTCGCTCCGCGATGCGACGCACCGCCAGCAACACGCCGGGTACGAAGGATGTGCGGTCGAGGCTGTCGTGACGGATGGTCAAAGTCTCCCCCTCGGTGCCGAACAGCACCTCCTGGTGGGCGACCAGTCCGGCCAGCCGAACCGCGTGCACAGGGATGCCGTCGACATCCGCGCCGCGCGCCCCGGGCAGGCTGGTACTGGTGGCATCGGGGTTGGGCGGCAAGCCCTTCCGCGCCTCGGCGATCAGCTTGGCGGTCCTGGTCGCGGTGCCCGAAGGAGCGTCGGCCTTGTGCGGGTGATGGAGCTCGATGACCTCGATCGAGTCGAAGAAGGGCGCGGCCTGCTTGGCGAAATGCATGGACAACACCGCACCGATGGCGAAGTTGGGCGCGATCAGCACAGCGGTTTCGGGGTTGGCCGCGAGCCAGGACTCGACCCGTCCGATGCGTTCACCGGTGAAACCGGTGGTGCCCACGACGGCATGAATCCCGTTGTCGATCAAGAACTTCAGATTATCCATCACCACGTCGGGATGAGTGAAGTCGATGACCACCTCGGTGCCGCCGTCGGTCAGCAGGCTCAGCGCGTCGCCGGCGTCGACCTCCGCGGACAGGGTCAGGTCCTCGGCGGCCTCGACCGCCCGCACCATCGTCGCCCCCACTTTTCCCTTAGCTCCCAGCACGCCTACCCGCATGGGGTGAAGCCTACTGGGCAGGGTTCTTTCCACAGTTGGGTGTTTGTCCACAGGTCGGGGTTTCACCGCGGCGCGGAGCCCTGGCGTCGCCGTAAAATTCGAACATGCGTACGATAACAGCGGCGGCGGAAGTGGTCGCCGCTTTCGACGCACTCGACGCCGCCGTCGCCGCGCTCGGCGAACTGCACCATCGGTTATCGGACCCCGTCGTGCGCTGCCGCGCGCTGGAACGGCTGGAAACCTCGCGCCGCTGCCAAGCCGTGATCAGCCACGACATCATCCACAGCCTCGCCAGCGAAGACCCTGCCGACATCGGCGGCCCCGCCCACCAGGTCATCGCCGACTGGTGCCGCATCAGCTACACCGAAGCCCGTCGGCGCATCCGCGACGCCGCCCAACTCGCGCCCCGCCCCACCCTCACCGGACAGCAGTTGCCCCCCGAACTGCCTGCCACCGCCGAGCAATGGCGCCAGGGCATGCTCGACGCCCAGCACCTGCGGGTGATACAGACCTTCGTCCGCGACCTGCCCACGGACACTCCCGTCGCCGTGCTCGAGCAGGCCGAACACCTACTGGCCCACCATGCCACCCAACTTCGCCCCGACCAACTCGACAAAGCCGCCAAACGCGCCGCCGTCCTGATCAACCCTGACGGAAAGTTCTCCGATCGCGACCGCGCCCGCCAGCGCAGCTTCACCTTCAAGCCCCAACGCGCCGACGGCATGAGCGAAGCCTCCCTCGTCGCCACCCCCGAACTGCGCGCCCTGATCGAGGCTTGGCTGGCCCACTTCGCCGCCCCTGGCATGTGCAACCCCGCCGATGAAAACCCCTGCCTCTCCGGCCAACCCCCCGAGGAGATCGCCACCACCGACACCCGAACCCCAGGCCAACGTCAACACGACGCCCTCCTCACCCTGTTGCGCGCCCACCTTGGCAATCCCATCCTCGGCCAGCACAACGGCCTGCCCGTCAGCGTCGTGGTCACCACCACTCTGCAAGAACTCACGACCGCCACCGGCACTGGCGTCACCGCCGGCGGCACCGTGATCCCCATGCGCGACCTCATCACCATGGCCGCCCGCGCCCACCACTACCTCGCGGTCTTCGACGGACACTCCAACCGGCCCCTTTACCTCGGGCGCGCCCGCCGCATCGCCTCCCCCGACCAACGCCTGGCTCTGTTCGCCGCCGAACGCGGCTGCACCTACCCCGGATGCGACGTAGCCGCCGACAAATGCGAAGTCCACCACCTCAACGAGTGGGCCAACGGCGGACCCACCGACATCACCAACCTCACCCTGGCCTGCCCAGGCAACCACAAACTGATCGGAAAGGGCTGGTCCACAACAAAGCTCGGCAATCACCGCACCGCATGGACCCCACCCCCACGATTCGATCGCGGCGGCCCCCGCACCAACAACTTCCACCACCCCGAACGTCTCCTCGCCGACAACGACGACGAACGGGCCGGACCCTAGGCATGCGGCAACACCCGGCACACTGGCGCCTCTCTAGGCTGAGATGGTCGAGACGTCGGTGCGAGAAAAGCGGAGGTGCACACGTGCGATCCAGCGATATCCGGATCCGCGAGGCCAAGCCGAGGGATTACGCCAGGGTCGCGGCGATGCACTACCCGGTGTGGCGGCAATCCTGGAAGGGAATCGTGGCCACGCATGTGCTGGATATGATCGGCACGCCGAAGACCTGGGTCGACACGTTCTATCCGACGACGCTCAAACGGGGCGGCTGGCAGATGTTGATGGCCGAGGCGCGCGGCAAGTTGCTGGGAATGACGCTGTTCGGGCCGGATCTGTCGAATCCCAAGCACATTCAGGTCGACGCGCTCTACATCCTCGACGACAGCCAACGGCACGGCATCGGCGGAATGTTACTGAACAAGGTGCTGCGCACCTATCCGGACAACGACATCATCCTGTGGTGCGCGGATAAGAATCAGAAGGCCCGCAACTTCTACGAAAAACACGGCTTCGAACTCGATGACCGCACCTACGTGTGGAAGCCGCTACCCGGCGTGACGGTGCCGCATGTGGGCTACCGCTTGTATCGTTCGGCGGCCGAGAATCCGCAGCAAGAGCAAGCCGCGGCCGTTGACACTCCGGCGAGCACCCCCGCCGTCGTGTCTCTGATCGCCCCACCGGTCACCGCGCCGAGCGCCGCACCGATCACCACGCCCATCCAGCCGCACCCCATCGACGTACCCCAGGCCCAACTCGACGACCTCCGCCACCGCCTCAGCACGGCCCGGTGGCCGGCCGAAATCGCCGAAGCAGACTGGGATTACGGCACCGAACAGACGTTCCTCAAGAGCGTCATCGATCACTGGTTACACCGCTACGACTGGCGGGCCACCGAAGCCGAGGTCAACGCCGCCGGTTCGTTTGTCACCCAGGCCGCAGGGCAACGAGTCCACTTCCTGCACGCCAGGTCAGAGCGCGAAGACGCCGTCCCGCTGGTCATCACCCACGGGTGGCCGGGCTCGGTGGTCGAATTCCTCGACGTCCTGCCGCTGCTGCGCAAGCGGTTTCACGTGGTCCTGGTCTCCATGCCGGGCTACGGCTTCTCCGGGCCGACCCGGGAGCGCGGCATCGACGTAGCCCGGGTCGCCGCGGCTGTCGCCGACGTGATGGCCCAGCTCGGTTACGACCGCTATCTGGCCCAGGGCGGCGACTGGGGCGCGCTGGTCACGCGCAATCTCGGCGAGCACTATCCGCAGCACGCCGTCGCGATTCACACCAACATGCTGTTCGCGCCGCCGGACCAGACAAACGCCGAGCTGTTGGCGAACGTCACCGAAACGGAGTGGGCGGCCATCGCGGCGGGTGTCGAACGCATCAAAGACGGCACCGCATACATGGAAATCCAGTCCACCCGGCCACATTCACTCGGCTTCGGCCTGGACGATTCGCCGCTGGGACTGGCCGGTTGGATACTCGAGAAATTCCACGCCTGGTGCGACATCAGGGAAGGCATGCCCATCAGCACCGACCGGCTCATCGACAACCTGATGTTCTACTGGCTCACCGGCACCGCCACCTCGGCGGCACGCCTGTATTGCGAATCCGCGCGGGCCGGCACCAGCCCGCTCAGCGACTGGACCGGCCGCGTCGATGTCCCGACCGGTTACGCCGTCTACCCGGGCGAGATGCTGCAAACTCCGCGCGCATGGGCGGCGGCGCGCTACAACCTGGTCCATTACGCCGTTCACGACCGCGGCGGCCATTTCGCCGCTTTCGAGCAACCCGAGTTGTTCGCCGCCGACCTGATCGCCTATGCCAATGTGCTCAGCGAGAAAGGCGTGTTCTAGCGATCGATCACGAGCCGGCCGCCATCGGAGCGCGAGACGCAGACCAGCATCTCGTCGTCGCCTTCGGCAGCGCGGCCACGCCGGTCTACTTGCCCGGCAAGCACTTTCACCTTGCAGGTGCCGCAGAAACCCTGCTGGCACGAGTAGGCCGTGGTCGGATCGTGGTCGAGCATGACCTCGAGCGCCGACCGATTCGCCGGGACGCTGAGCACCTGTCGCGAGCGCGCCAGCTCCAGCTCGAACGCAGATCCGTTCACGATCGGCGCCGGACTGAACCGCTCGTAATGCAATGGCGCAGCTGCATGCAGGTCGCGTGCCACCCGGACCGCTTCCAACATGCCGGCCGGTCCGCAGACGTACACCGCTGTCGTCGGCCCGGCGCCGGCCAGCAGGTCCGCCACCGCGGCGATTCGGCCGTGTTCGTCGTCGGCCCACACGGTGACCCGCTCAGGCGCTACCGCCAGCACCTCGTCCAACAACGGCATGTATTCCCGGCTACGACCGGCATAGATTGCCCGCCAATCGATTCCGCGCTGCTCCGCAACCCGGATCATCGGCAGGATGGGCGTCACCCCGATCCCGCCGATCACGAACAGCACCTCACGCTCCGACGCCCCCAGATAGAAGGCGTTGCGTGGACCCTCGAAAAGCAAGGTGTCACCGACGTCGAGGGCGTCGTGCATCTCGATTGACCCGCCGCCACCGTCGGCGATCCGGCGCACCGCGATGCGGTAGTCCGTACGGCGCCCGGGCGGTCCACACAGCGAGTACTGCCGCCGACGTCCCGAGGGCAACTGCACGTCGATGTGTCCCCCCGGCGTCCAGGACGGCAACAGTCCGCCCTCCGCGTCGGTCAATGTCAGTGCGACCACATCGGGTGCTACCAGTACCCGATCGGTGATCCTCGCGCGGTGCGTGCGCGACACGGGCGTCACCCGGGATGGTCGCCACCGCGATGCCGCGGCGAGACCACCCATCACCGTGCGCACACCCCACAGCACGGTGAAAAAGCGGTCATGATCGCGCCGTCCGTAGAGGTCGGCGGGCCTGCTCCTCCAAATGCTGTCCGGCACAGTCATTCCCCTACTGTTGCCGGATATCCAGGCGCGCCAGCAATCGAATGGCCGAAGGGCTGATGCGCCGCATCGCGTAGCCGACCCTTGACTCCGGGGCCACCGGCAGCACCGCCGGCCCGGTTCTGATGGACTTGACGATCGCCCTGGCGGTGGCTTCCGGGGTGTAGTTGCGCCGCCGGTAACTCGCGTCCGCTTTCGCTCGGGCCCGCTCCTGCTGCTGCGCCGACATGCCGGCATAGACGGTGCTTTTCGCGATATTGGTGTTCACGAAGCCGGGGCAGACGGCGGTGACGCTGATGCCTTCGTCGGCGAGGTCGGCGCGCAATGCCTCACTGAACCCGAGCACCGCGGCTTTCGTTGTGCTGTAGGCGACCATGGACTTCGACGGCAGGAACGCCGCGGCCGACGACAGGTTGATGATGGTTCCGCCTTCACCGCGCTCGACCATCTGAGCGCCGAAGGCCCTGCTGCCGGTGATGACGCCGCGGACGTTGACCGCCATGATGTCGTCCCAGTGCCGGGACGACGTCTCCAGAAACCGGCCCGCCATCCCGATGCCGGCGTTGTTCACCAGGATGTCCACCACGCCGTGATCGTTATACACCTGTGCCGCAAGGTCATTCATCAACTCTTCGTCGGTCACGTCAGCCTGGTACACGGCAGCCTGGGCCCCGGCCGCCCGGACGGCCTCCGCCGTTTCCTCGGCCGCACCGGGGTCGCGGTCCACGATCACCACCTTGGCCGCGCCGGTGCGGGCCAATTCCACCGCGGTCGCCCGGCCGATGCCGGAGCCCGCCCCGGTGACCAGCGCCAGTTTGCCGCCCACCTCGCGCGGGCCGGCACGCAACTCCGATTCCGCCAGGCCCCCCACGACCGCGTCGATCCACTCGCCGGTCAGCCGCGCGATCACGTCGGGGCGCGACGTCACCACCCAGTGCCCACCCTGGATCGGGACGACCCTGCCCGTCGGCGGAATCGCACCGACGTAACGCTGCAGCGCCGGCGTGATGAAGAGGTCCTTGCCGGGTATCAGTACTTGCACCGGGACGGCGGTCTGCGGAACCTGAGCGCCGGGTGACACCAACGGCGCGGGCAGGTTCTCCCGGTACAGGTTCAAACCGTTGACGTAGTCGCCGATCCCGCGCGGCGACTTGGTGCGTCGACTCAGGGTGCTCGACCGGCCGAAGCGTTCCAGGCCTTCGACGACTTTCACTCCGAGCCGGGACCGGAAGAACAACTCCGGCAGACGGGGACTCAAGAAGAACCCGACGTACACCGACGAACTGGCCTGCCGCGCCACGTTGCCGATCTCGCGCGGCGTGCGCGCCGAGCGCACGAACTGGCCGATGTGCCGCACGTGCGGACCCGAAATCGAAGTGAAGGAGGCGATCTTGGACACCACCGCGCCGTCGGTGACCGCCGACCACGCCTGCACCGACCCCCAGTCGTGCGCCAGCAGATGCACCTGCCCGACGCCCAGGCTGTCGATCACGGCACCGATGTCAGCGACCAATTGGTCCAGGTGGTATCCGGATCTGTCTGCCGGAGAGGACGATTCGCCGGCTCCGCGCACGTCGTAGGCGACGACGTTGTACCGCCCGCCGAGCAGTTCGGCCACCCCGTCCCAGATGTGGTGGTTGTCCGGGTACCCGTGGATGGCCAGCACCGTCGGACGCGCCGGGTCGACGTCGGCGTAGCGGTGGACGGACAGGGTCACACCGTCAGATGCGTTGAGAATAGCCATGTTTCAGTGCGACGCCCGGGCGGCGGGGGATACCGCGAGGTAGTCGACGGCGCGCTCCAGGCCGCCCAGCTGCGACGGATGGAAGCCCGGCCGATAATAGGAGCCGCCCACGCTGATCAACCGGCGCGGCCCGGGTACCAACCCGCGCCGCGCGGCGCGCAGGAAGTCCCGCCAGCGCGCCCTGGTCCCCGGCGGTACGCACGGGTCCACCGAGTACATGAAGCGCACCCCGCGGATCCACAACAAGGTCAGCACGGGCGTCACCGCCAGCTGGGCCCGGATCTGCCGCCAATACCCGACCCGCAG